>NZ_JQJR01000015.1:0-89288 GCF_000745615.1 Rahnella sp. WP5
TTCTTTTTCTCTTCCCGTCCGGGCGACTTGTCAGTCGTTGTTCCCGGTCAGTGGAGGCGCATTATAGGGAGTTCTCAGAAGGCCGCAACCCCTAAAATACAAATAATTTACCGACCGCTGAATCTTTCATCAAATGATGTTTAAAGCGACAATTCCTGGATACTTCTGAAGCCATATGCCTGTAAAACAGGCAGCAAACTTTGTGCCTCTGCAGTCATCGCCATGCAGTAGGCGACACACTCGATTTCCACATCGGCTTTTCTTTCAGGAATTGGCACATGAGAAGTTTCAATTAACCAATGCGCGCGCCTCGCAATCGCAGAACCCGAGTCGATCATACGCGTACCATCAGGCAAAACCTGTGACAGCTCTTGCGAAAGCAACGGGAAATGCGTGCAACCTAAGACCACCGTGTCTGGCGGTTCACGTAAGCGCAACCAAGGATGCAGGATTTTCTTCAACGCCGCTAACGAAACCTCTTCACCATGCAGCTTCGCTTCCGCAAGTTCTACCAGTTCCGCCGAACCCAGCATCAGAATCTGACAATCCGTCGCAAAGCGTGCGACCAGATCATGCGTATAAGGACGCTGAACTGTCGCACGGGTCGCCAGCAATCCGACCACACCATTACGCGTTAATTTAGCTGCAGGTTTGATTGCCGGGACAACCCCGACAACAGGACAACTGAATTTGGCGCGTAATGCGGGGAGAGAAACGGTGCTCGCAGTGTTGCAGGCGATGACAATAATAGAAAGGGGATGGCGTTTCGCAACAGCGGTGACAATCTCCACCACGCGCTCAACGATAAACTCTTCGGATTTCTCGCCGTAGGGGAAAGCCACATTGTCGAAGGCATATATATAGTGCAGGTCCGGCAACATCTGCCGGACCTCATCATAAACCGACAACCCGCCGACGCCAGAATCGAAAACCAGCACCGTCGGGCGGTCAGGAACTTGTGTTGTATCAGAAGGTATAGCTTCCAGTAAGGTTGTACTCACGTCCTGGTGTTTCGTAGCCATAAACCGTCTCGTAATCTTTATCAAAGAGGTTGGCAATTCTACCACGAACCGTCAGATGTGACGTTACCGGATATGACACAGCAAGATCCCAAAGACTCACACCACCCAGGCGTACATTTTCATTGGTGTTGTAATTCTTATCGTATCGTTCACCCAAATACTGATAATTGAGCGACCAGTCAAAATCAGCTACAGTCCAGTCGAGCTGATATTTCGCCTGTTGTTTAGCACGGCGTAATAAAATCTCGTTGGTCTCAGCATTGCGGGGATCTAAATATTCCAATGTGACCTGATGCCTCAACGGACCCGTATCGAAAGACCCGGTCCATTCAACACCCTTAATTGTTGCCTTATCGATATTGTAATAACCGAATTGCTGATTGTCGTAACTGATCATCTGATCGATGTCATTACGATAAGCAGACAAACGCCAGTTCAATGGTCCGGTCAGGCCTTCCAGCCCACCTTCCCATTCTTTACTTTCTTCAGGCTTAAGATCGGCATTACCGCCAAAACTGCCATATAACTGTCCCAGATTAGGCGCTTTAAACGCTGTTCCGTAAGACGCAATCAAACGGTAGCCGTCAATAAACTCCCAGGCAGCACTACTTTGCCAGGTGCCATGCGAACCAAACTGTGAATTATCATCATTACGCACTGCGCCTTCAAAAGTGAAATCGCTCACTTTTTGCTGAGCTGTCGCGTACACACCCGTGTTTCGTTGGGTATAGCCATCGGTAATATAGTTGGTGCCTGGCTGAGTACTGAGTTTCTGCCAGTCAGCGCCAGCGCTGAGAGTTCCCTGCCCTACCTGGAAGGTGTTTCCCCATTGCAGGTTGTATTGATCTGAATCGTCCAGCGTTGCAGAAGCGGAATAAGGACCATATTTCGGGTCATAATTGTAGTCTTTAGTATTGCTATAGCTTCCGCTGATTTGCGTCGAATAGATCCCTTGCTGGAAGCGCAACCCGGTATCGTAAGTCCGGCTGTACAACTGGCGTGTGTCAGGCAGCGCATCACTGTGTGCCGGATCTGCGTAACTGTATGTTCCGTCATAGGCCGTGCGGTTATCAAAACCGTATGCGCGGGCAAAACCGCTGAACTGGTCGTTGAACTGATGCTCAAGACCTGCCCAGAGCGTCTTACTCATGAAGCCATCACGATCAGGTTGACGCGGATCACCGTAATTATCCGGCAGATTCGCCACCACATCGGTACCTTTTGTATAGGTATAGTTCCCCGCTACCGTCAGAACAGTATTCTCACCGAGTTTCTGCTGCGTTGAGCCGTCATAAGCCTGATAGCCGTTTGAACCAATACCGGCTGTCAATGTCGTGCCTAATTTATCACGCGTGGTAATGATGTTAACCACACCCCCAATGGCATCGGAGCCATAAACTGCCGAGCGTGGGCCACGAATAAACTCAATACGCTGAACCAGAGAAATGGGAATCTGGCTGATATCCACCGCGCCGGAAATACCTGCCTGGTTAAGACGCACACCATCCATCAGCACCAATGTGTGGCTGGCATTCGTTCCGCGAACAAATAATGAGGTCTGCTGGCCCATTCCACCGTTCTGGGCAATATCCACGCCCGGTAAACGACGCAAAACATCAGCCACAGATTTTGACTGCCACCGGTCGATATCTGCGCGCGTGACGATATCCGTCGGCGCGAGTACTGAGGAAACGGGCTGTGGAAAACGGTTCGCGGTAACAACCAGGTCATCACCACTGTTTGTGGAAGTGCTGTCTTGCGCCCACCCTGAAAAAGCCGTGACAGATAATGCCGTCAGCAGCACATGCTTTTTAATTGTCATGAATCGAGCATCCAAACTTAATTGGCGGATGCCGCAGAGGATCACCGACGGTATTTCGCGACGACGATGATTAATGCGACGTAACATCGGCAGGTCTTCGGACTTAGGATTTGCAGGCTAATTAATTACGTCGTAATTAATTAAAAAATACCCGCACCGGGCGATGACTTCCCATCTCCTCTTCTCTCTTGTCTTTATATAAAGAGGGAAAGAGAAAGAAGAAACAGTGTCTGCATAATAAAGAATGCTATCGCCGTGATTTCCCCATACCGCTGCGCGCCAGTTCCGGATTCACACCGGATTCCCTTTTAACTCAGTCAATGAGGCCGAAGCGCAATCCTACGATCAACCCATTTGGAAATCCAGACATCCGTAACGTCAGGTATGTTTTACCGGAAGAAATGCAACAAAGGTGGACATAGGAGTGACTTTCCCTACAATCCCCGCAAAGTTTGTTCATTTACTTCCTGTTAGACGAGATAACCGATGACGCCTGAAAACCTGCCCATTGAACACTATGACGACCAGTTGGCGGAAAAGACCGCACGTCTCACGGCGATGATGTCGCCTTATAATGCGCCGCAGCCTGACGTTTTCCGTTCTCCTGTCAGCCATTATCGTATGCGCGCCGAATTCCGCGTCTGGCACGATGAAGGCGACCTGTACCACATCATGTTTGATCAGCAGACCAAAGCCCGTGTGCGTGTGGACCAGTTCCCGACCGCCAGCGAACTGATTAACCGCCTGATGCCTAAGCTTATTGCGGCCATCAAACAAGATCCGGCATTGCGCCGCAAGATCTTCCAGATCGACTATCTGTCGACCCGCAGTGGCAAAATCATTGCCTCGCTGCTTTACCATCGTAAGCTTGATGACGAATGGCAGCAGGCTGCTACCGCCTTGCGCGACCAGTTGCGCGCTGACGGGTTTGACATCCAGCTGATTGGCCGTGCAGCCAAAACTAAAATCATGCTCGATCAGGATTATGTCGACGAAGTCCTTCCGGTGGCGGGCCGCGATATGATTTACCGTCAGGTGGAAAACAGTTTCACCCAGCCAAACGCTGAGATGAACATTCAGATGCTGGAATGGGCGCTGAAGGCCACGGAAAACTCGACCGGCGATTTGCTGGAACTTTACTGTGGTAACGGCAACTTCTCGCTGGCTCTGGCACGCAACTTCCGCCGCGTTCTGGCGACAGAAATCGCCAAACCTTCCGTCATAGCCGCGCAATTCAACATTGCGGCGAACCATATTGATAACGTGCAGATTATCCGCATGGCGGCCGAAGATTTCACACAGGCGCTGAATGGCGTACGCGAATTCCGCCGTTTGCAGGATATTGATTTAAGCGGGTATGAATGCAACACCATTTTTGTCGACCCGCCGCGCAGCGGACTGGATGACGAAACTGTAAAAATGGTGGCAGGCTATGACCGTATTCTTTATATCTCCTGCAATCCGGAAACACTGTGCGCGAATCTGGAAACACTGAGCAAGACGCACCGCGTGACACGTCTGGCGTTGTTTGATCAGTTCCCGTATACGCACCATATGGAATCTGGCGTACTGCTGGAAAAAATCTGACAGCGGATGAAAAAAAACGGGCACCTTTTGAGTGCCCGTTTTTATTTCAGTCCGTTATCCACGATACTACAAATAGACCCGGAGATATTCTGACAGACACAGGATCGCCATTGCCTGTCCGTAAGGCATCGAGGTCAGCGCGATTTCACGATAGAAATCGAGATCATTCCCCATCGCCGTTCCGAATGACGTTTGCGTCAGCTCCCCTGCCGGGTTGATGTGTTTGATCACCCCCTGAATGGCTTTCTCCGCCACCGGCGCATAAGACGCATTGATATAGCGTTTACGCACGGCTTTCAAAATGCCATAGGCGAAACCGGCGGTCGCTGAGCTTTCAAGATAAGATTGCGGGTCATCAAGCAGCGTATGCCATAGACCGCTGTCATCCTGACATTTCGCCAGCGCACTGACCTGGCTTTCCAGCACCTGCAATAAATAACGGCGGGTTGCGTTGTTTTCCGGCAAATCCACCAGCTCGAGGAATTCCGGAATAGCAATCGTCAGCCAGCTGTTACCGCGCGCCCAACGGGCCTGGGCAAAGTTATGATGCCCGTCAAATGTCCAGCCGTGGAACCACAGACCGGTCTCGCGATCCATCAGATATTGCACGTGCATCAGGAACTGATACGTCGCTTCTTCGACAAACTCCGGACGATCCAGCAATTTGCCGATTTTCGCCAGCGGCAGCACGCTCATCATCAGCGTGTCATCCCACATTTGCTGGTGATTTTCGTTGTTATAAACGATGTGCTGCATCGCGCCTTTATCGGTGCGCGGCATTTCATACATCACCCATTCCGCCCAGCGCTCCAGATAGGGACGCCATGCCGCATTGCCGGTTTCCTCGTAGCGATACGCCAGCGTCAGGAACGGGCTCATGGTATTGACGTTTTTGGTCGGCGTGCCTTCCGCCAGACGCGCGGTAAACCAGTCGTCGATCACCGCACGCATTTTTTCGTCACCAGTCTGCTGATAATACTGATAGATACCGTAAAGCCCGATGCCGTGCGTCCACTCCCAGCCTGCCCAGCCTTTGGTATCAATCACGCGGCCATCGTCGAGGCGTAACAAGAATTCACCGGTTTTATCTTCGATATTCACCAGATTGTTGGTCACGTTGTGGATCAGCGATTTCAGTTCCCCGCGAGAAATGAAATGTTCCGGCTGTCGCAGCAAGGCACTGTGTTTAACTTCAAAAACTTTCATGGCGTTCTCCTGTGAATTCAAAATTTATAAACGTCCCTGGACCGGCATTTCAGCGGTATTTTCACGGGTCAGCTTTTCGGGAGGCGGGTTATTGCGATGCAGATAACCGATGTTGTTATTGCCCCACAGAGATTCGTATTTCATTCCTGTCAGCATTTCGACCGTAGCCCGGTCTTCCGGCGTAATTTGCTCCGGTACGATACGGTTAGCATCACGCATTTTCTGCGTTTCGCGGGTCAGCACACCGTGCGTTTTCTGATTAAGACGGAAGAACAGGGAGATGGTGAAACCGATACTGAGCATCAGCAATGACCCGATCACCAGTACACCAAGAATGGTATGACCGACTGCCGGAACCTGCTGACTTTGCCCGGAAACGAACCCGGCAAGTTGCAAGATAATCCCTACCAGCATCACCGCACCGGCCTGTGATGCTTTGCGGGTCAGCGTCATCACGCCGGCGAAAATCCCTTCGCGGCGCTGACCGGTAATGGTTTCATCAACGTCAGCGATATAGGTGTAGATATTCCACGGCACGTAGTTGATCCCGCCACGGCCAAGACCGGCCAGCGCGGAAATCAGCAGCAGTAATGACATCGAATCATTCATACCGGTGTAATACAGCACGCCGTACGAGATAGCGGCCAGCCCGAACAGGGAAACAGCCAGACGATAAGATGGTGCAGGACCAAAGCGGATACACAGCGGGATCATGCCAATTACCGCCACGAATTGCAGAATGGCCATCATGCCCATCAGGTTGGAGGCAATTGCAGCACTTTGCATCAGCACGAACACGACGTAATAGGTGAAGACGGCATTAAACACGTCCTGCGCGATATACCCGCCAAGGTATAACCCCAGATGTTGACGGAAAATCTTGATGCGCAGCGTCGAGGATAATTCCACTTTCAGACGTTTCAGGCTTTGCGCCAGCGTCAGTTGCTGACGTTCGCGCTCAATTTTCTTCGTGGCTTCAGATTTGAGCTCTTCCGGTCTTTCCCAGGTAAAGAAATACACCAGTGTCAGAACGAATGCGCAAATTACCGCAAAGACCAGGCTCGAATAGAAGAAGGAAATGGCATTATCTTTGCCGAAATGCTGCAACAGAATCCCCGGCAGGAAGGCCGCCAGAATCGCTGACAACTGTGCCAGAGCGATACGGGCGCCGGAAAATTTAGTTTTCTGTTTGAAATCATCGGTCATTTCCGGCACCAGTGTTTCATACGGCACCAGAATCATGGTGTAGACGATATCGAACAGCAGATAGGTCAGCAGATAATAGACATATCCCATGTCTCCCACCCACATGAAACTGTAGCTGAACACACAAGGAATACCGAGCAGGATGAAGAACTTGCGGCGGCCAAAACGCTTGCCGAGCCAGGTGTTGCCGAAGTTATCAGTGAGATACCCCATCAGCGGGCTCAGCACCGCATCGGCTACGCGCGCGGTGGCAAAAATAAAGGTCGCTTCAATGGGCGAAAGACCGCAAAACGTGGTGTAAAAATAGAGTAGCCACGCCGCAGTCAGAGCTGTCGTACCCGCCCCGAGAAAATCGCCTGACCCGTAAGCGATGTAATTAAAGAATCCGATTTTACGTGTTTTCATTGCCGTGTTGCCTCTGTTAAATCACCTATAGGCGTAGGCTGAATGCGAACGAAAATACTTCGTCCGGCCATGATTCAAATTAACGAGGAGCAGGAATGAAAACCTTTTGGTTTTTGCCACTCAAACGGACTTTATGGCAAAGAAATGAAGAAGTGGGCGATCAATATCTAAATATTGAACATAGGTTTGATATTAATGAAATGACAGTTCATTAAACGGACTGGATATAAAAAAAGGCAATCCGCAGATTGCCTCGTTGGCTTATGAGGAAGGACTACTGAGCGGAAGACTTACGTTTTTTCAGCTTCAGACCTATCCAGAAGATCAGTGCCACACAAATCAGCGACGGCAGGAAGTTTGAGCCCAGTTCAGGGTATTCCGCGCGCACGATGGTGCTGTACAGCAACAGACCCAGCAGGAAGCAGGCCGCGGCCAGAACCGGTAACCCTTTCGGCATTTCACCGCGGTGGTAACGAACGTGCAGGCAATACACCGCTAACACCAGCGAAATGATCGGGAAGATCGAAAACGTTACGACAGAACTGAATAACGCATCAAACGTGCCATTAATTGACAGCCCGGCAATCAAAGCCAAAACCAGAGTGCCATTATCCTGGTTCGGTTGTTCGGTCATCTTCTTTACCTCGGGTCATATTAGTGAGGGGGGTCACAGCCGTCCGTTCCTGCTGACGGCGATACCAGTAATATGCGCCTTTGGAAATCATCCGCAGCTGCAACACCAGGCGTTCCTCCAGCTGGCGTCGCTGTGCAATATCCACATCCAGCGCTTCCGCCCCGGCGTTGAAAACGATGATCACCATGGCCTCAGCCTGCGCTTCAGTAAAACTGCGCGGCATATGGTTTTCGAGTTGCAGATAGTCGGCAAGTTCCGCAATAAAATGCTGAATTTCACGGGCGACGGCGGCACGAAACGCCGATGACGTACCGGAGCGTTCACGTAACAACAGGCGGAATGCGTTGGGATTGTTACCGATGAATTCCATAAACGTGGAGACGGATGTGCGGATCACGCTGCCCCCTTTCGCAATGCGCTGGCGTGCCTGGCGCATCAGCTGACGCAGCATCAGACCACTTTCATCAACCATTGTCAGACCCAGTTCATCCACATCGCGAAAGTGCCGGTAAAAGGAGGTTGGCGCAATGCCTGCCTCGCGGGAAACCTCACGCAGACTCAGACTGGCAAAGCTACGCTCGGCACTAAGCTGGCTAAAAGCCGCCTCAATCAGTGAGCGGCGCGTGCGCTCTTTTTGTTGTGCTCTTACGCCCATAACCTTCATCCGGATAGTATTCTTCTTTTTGATTATTCGCCCGATATCGCTTCACTATACCAAAAATTTTAACGGTCGGAGCCAAAGATACAACAGCATAAAGTGGGTCAGAATGTTGCTGCATTACCATTAAATGACAACTGCATGTGGGGTAAATAGGTGTAATATGTTACTTTCTCGTTGTGATTTTGTATAAAAATAGGTTTCGAACCATGCCACAGCACTCACATTTTGATGCCATCATCATTGGCTCAGGCCCTGGCGGAGAAGGCGCCGCGATGGGACTGGTTAAACAAGGCGCCCGGGTTGCTGTCATCGAACGCTATAACAACGTCGGTGGCGGATGTACTCACTGGGGAACCATCCCTTCCAAAGCATTACGCCACGCCGTCAGCAGAATCATCGAATTTAACCAAAACCCGCTCTACAGTGATAACTCCCGCACTATGAGTTCGAGTTTCCCGGACATCCTGCGTCACGCCGATTCGGTTATTAATCAGCAAACACGTATGCGCCAGGGTTTCTATGAGAGAAACCAATGCCAGCTGTTTTCCGGAGATGCCAGTTTTGTGGATGCCAACACCATCAGCATCCGCTATGCCGATAACACACACGAACAAATTACCGCTGATAACATCGTGATTGCCTGCGGTTCGCGTCCTTACCGCCCTGCCAATGTCGATTTTGGTCATCCGCGCATTTACGACAGCGATCTCATTCTTGAACTGAGCCATGAGCCACGCCACGTGATTATCTACGGAGCGGGTGTAATCGGCTGCGAATATGCGTCGATCTTCCGCGGTCTTAACGTCAAAGTGGACTTAATCAACACCCGTGACCGCTTGCTGTCTTTCCTCGATCAGGAAATGTCAGACGCCCTGTCCTATCACTTCTGGAATAATGGTGTGGTTATCCGCCACAATGAAGAGTTCGAGATGATCGAAGGCGTGGAAGACGGTGTGATCATGCACCTTAAATCCGGTAAAAAAGTGAAAGCTGATGCACTGCTGTATGCCAACGGGCGCACAGGTAACACCGATAAACTGGGTCTGGAGAACATTGGTCTGGAAGCTGACAGCCGCGGGCTGCTGAAAGTGAACAGCATGTATCAGACTGCGCTGTCACATATTTATGCGGTCGGTGACGTCATTGGCTATCCAAGCCTGGCATCAGCGGCTTACGATCAGGGACGTATCGCCGCGCAGGCCATGATTCAGGGCGAAGCGAAAGTCCACCTTATAGAAAACATTCCGACAGGTATTTACACCATTCCTGAAATCAGTTCCGTGGGTAAAACCGAACAGGAACTGACAGCGATGAAAGTGCCCTACGAAGTGGGCCGCGCACAGTTTAAACATCTGGCACGCGCACAAATTGCAGGCATGAACGTGGGTAGTCTGAAGCTCCTGTTCCACCGTGATACCAAAGAAATTCTGGGAATTCACTGCTTTGGTGAACGCGCCGCCGAGATTATTCACATCGGTCAGGCCATCATGGAACAGAAAGGTGAAGGGAATACTATCGAGTATTTCGTTAATACCACCTTCAACTATCCGACCATGGCAGAGGCCTATCGCGTTGCGGCACTGAACGGCTTAAACCGCCTGTTTTAAGACTGCGGTTCGGTCCATGTAAGGCTGCATGTGCTCTTTGATGGCTTCCGCCAACTGCTCGTAACGCCCGCGCAGTGGCGAACCGGGACGATATACCAGCGCGATGGTGCGTCGTGGTTCCGGTTTGTCACACATCAGATACGTCACGCCGTCACGGCTGCGCTCATTGGGCACAGCCAGTGATGGCAGCAAGGTAATCCCGCTTCCCGCCGCCACCATATTGCGCAGCGTTTCCAGACTGGTTGCCCGGAAATGGGTATCTTCATCCGCGCCTGCCTGGAAGCAGAAACCGAGCGCCTGATCACGCAGGCAGTGCCCGTCTTCCAGCATCAGCAGTTTTTCACCGGCCAGATCGGCCATCGCCACACGATCGCGAGATGCCCATGGATGATCGTCGTAGATCGCCAGCCTCATCGGCTCATCAAACAGCGGCACTTCAATAAACGCTTCGCTCTCTTTCACCAGCGCCAGAATGGCACAGTCGAGTTTTCCGCTGTCCAGCTGAGCCAGTAACTGATGGGTTTGCGCTTCGTGCAGATACATTTCCAGCTTCGGGAAGGTTTTGTGCAGCGAAGGAATAATCTGGGGCAGCAAATAAGGCCCGACGGTCGGGATCAGCCCGATATGCATCGGCCCGGACATCGCTTCACCCTGTTGGCTCGCCATCTCTTTCAGAACTTTCACTTCACGTAACACCGTGCGCGCCTGATCCACCAGCAACAAACCGGCTTGTGTAAACAACACTTTGCGGCTGGTTCTTTCAAGCAACATAACGCCAAGTTCATCTTCCAGTTTACGAATCTGACCGCTTAACGTCGGCTGACTGACATGGCATGAATCTGCTGCGCGGCGAAAGTGACGGAACTCCGCCAGCGCTACCAGATACTCTAGATCGCGAATGTTCATTTTTCCTCCAGTCCCTAAAAGGCAATGAGATAGCTGTTAACGATAGATAAGATAGCAATCAACGATTATATCTATCAACCATTATTGTGAATAATGCCTCCCAGCGAAACGGCAATGCCGAAAATATTTTGTATTTTATTGATTAATTAAGAGGTTATTCATGTTTGCAAGCCAGGAAGGGAAACACGTACCGCACGTTACTTTTCACACCCGACAGGGCGACCAGTGGGTAGATCTCAGCAGCGAGCAGCTGTTTAAAAATAAAACAGTGATTGTGTTTTCATTACCGGGAGCCTTCACCCCGACCTGCTCTTCAAGCCATCTTCCACGTTACAACGAACTGGCTCCGGTCTTTAAAAACCACGGCGTCGACAGCATTCTGTGCGTTTCCGTGAATGACACCTTCGTGATGAACGCCTGGAAAGCCGAACAAAACGCGTCCAACATCACTTTCATTCCGGACGGTAACGGTGAATTCACCAAAGGCATGGACATGCTGGTTGAGAAAGCGGATTTAGGCTTCGGCCCGCGTTCATGGCGTTATTCCATGCTGGTGCGCAATGGTGTAGTCGAAAAAATGTTCGTTGAGCCAAACAAACCGGGTGACCCGTTTGAAGTGTCTGATGCAGACACCATGCTCAAATATCTGGCACCAGAATTTAAAGTACAAGAATCCGTGTCCGTATTCACCAAACCGGGCTGTCCGTTCTGTGCGAAAGCCAAACAAATGTTGCAGGAACGCGGCATTCAGTACGAAGAAATTGTATTAGGTAAAGACGCGACCACCGTCAGTCTGCGCGCCGTGACAGGGCGGGCGACAGTGCCGCAAGTCTTTATCGGTGGACGCCACATTGGGGGAAGTGACGACCTGGAGGTTTACCTCCATTCAGAAACAGAAGCGTTGTGCGAAGTCGCACAATAAGCGTCGGGAAACCAAACAGTAAAATCAGGCGGACTTCGGTCCGCCTTTTTTATTTTACGCTAAACGCGCTTTCGCATCGGCAATCGCCTGCGCGACCTGCTGCGGAGAAACGCCACCTTTGGCGGCACGTTTGTCGAGACAGGATTGCAGTTCAAGGATCGCGTAAACGTCATCGCCAATCACATTGCTGAATTTCTGCAAATCAGCCAGCGGCAATTCTTCCAGCGCCTTCCCCTGATTAATCGCTTCGACCACCGCTTCACCCACAATATGGTGTGCTTCGCGGAACGGCACGCCTTTGGCAACCAGATAGTCTGCCAGTTCGGTGGAATTGGCGTAGCCTTGCTGTGCAGCTTCTTTCGCACGCGGGCGTTTCACCTGAATGCCGTCCAGCACCAGCGACGCCATATTCAGGCAATCCATCCAGGTGTCGAGCGCATCGAACAGCCCTTCTTTGTCTTCCTGCATGTCTTTGTTGTACGCCAGCGGCAGGCCCTTCATGGTCATCATCATGCCAGTCAGTGCGCCTTGTACGCGGCCACATTTGCCGCGGATCAGCTCCAGCGCATCCGGGTTTTTTTTCTGCGGCATCAGGGAAGAACCTGACGTCACGCGATCGGACAAATCAATAAACGCCGCTTCGCCGGTGTTAAAGAAGATCAGGTCTTCGGCAAAACGGGAAAGGTGAACCATACTGATGGCCGCGTTGGACAGCAGTTCAAGAACATGATCACGGTCAGAAACGCTGTCGAGGCTGTTACGGGTCGCAGAAGCAAAACCTAACCAGCCCGCCAGCTGTTCGCGATCCATCGGATATGCCGTACCGGCCAGTGCGCCACAGCCCAGCGGGCTGACGTCCAGACGGGTCAGGGTATCTTTCAGACGGCTTTCGTCACGCGCCAGCATTTCAACATACGCCATGCACCAGTGCGCAAAGGTCACCGGCTGAGCGCGCTGCAGATGGGTGTAACCCGGCATCACCGCGTCCTGATTGGCTTCGGCGGTGGCGACCAGCGCCTGCTGTAAATGATGCAATGCATCGCCCAGTTCAACCACCTGCGCTTTACACCACAGTTTGATGTCGGTCGCGACCTGATCGTTACGGCTGCGGCCGGTATGCAGTTTCTTGCCAAGATTACCGACTTTGTCGATCAGTTTACCTTCGACCCAGCTATGAATATCTTCGGCGTCGCTGGCTAAAATAGCGCGGGGATTGGCACGGACTTCTTCCAGCAGCACGGTCAGCGCCTCTTCCAGCTGGATTTGCTCGTCAGCGGTTAATACGTTGACGGTCACCAGCGCTTTGGACCAGGCTACTGAGCCCACGATGTCCTGCTCTGCCAGCCGGTAATCGAAACGCAGTGAGTCATTGAGTTCTTTAAACCGCTGATCCGCTGCCTGAGTAAAACGTCCGCCCCAAAGTGCCATTTTCCTGCTCCTGAATTTTTTATGCAAAAGGGCGCACTATGCTGCGCCCTTGAAAAGGGTATACCGAATGCGCCGCCGGTGCGTTACGCCAGAATACGTGTGCCGATGGCGACGCCGTTAAACAGTGCCGGTAATTGTTCGGCATGACGCCAGCTGGCAATATCAACCGGACGTCCCAGAGAACGGGCGGCGTCCAGCGCAGCGTGAACTTTGACGATCATGCCATCGGTGATAATACCCTGCGCGATAAGCTGCTCGGCTTTCTCTGCGCTCATTTCCGGAATACGCTGACCTTTGCCGTCAAGAATGCCACTGACATCAGACAGCAGGATCAGATCCGCGCCCAGCGTGGCCGCCAGTGCAGTCGCAGCCTGATCAGCGTTAACGTTCATCAGCTCGCCGTTTGCGGTGATGCCGATAGAACTGACAATCGGCAGGTAGCCTGCGCCGTGCAGCGTGTTAATCAGCGCCGGGTTACCCGCTTCGGCTTTACCGACGAAGCCCAGTGATTCATCCAGTTGTGTAACGCTGACAGTACCGCCGTCTGCCAGAGACAGGCCAACGGCGTTGATATGATTTTTAACCGCCCACGCCAGCAGGGTTTTGTTAGCGCTGCCAGCAAGTGCGCCGGTGATAATGTCAATCTGATCAGCCGGAGTCACACGCAGACCGGCTTTTTTCACCACCGGCAGATTCAGCTTTTTCATCAGCTCGTCAACCAGGCAGCCGCCACCGTGAACAATAACCAGCGGGCGGTGATATTCCTGACGATAAGCCACTACCGCCATGAACAGGCGCTCGAGCGCTTCTTCATTGTCCAGCAACACACCACCTAATTTTATGACTAACGGATTCATAGCTGTTCGCGCCCCGACCGGTTGAGAATGTTAATTAATAACAATATATTTAATTTAATCTAACACCCCTGCGCGTCTGAATAAACGCTCAGGGGCGGTTGTTTTTTGTTTGCTGACAATCTGACGAAGTGTTAAAGCAGTGATTGTGTTTCCGGGAAGCCGAAACGGATATTCATGCACTGAACCGCCTGCGCGGACGCGCCTTTAAGCACATTATCCTCCGTCGCCACCACAATCAGATGTTCGCCTTTCACCGCAAAACCGATATCGCAAAACGGCAGGCCAACCACGTCTTTCAGCGCCGGAACGCCTTTGGTGTACAAACGCACCAGCGGTTTATCGTGATAGGCATTATGGAAGGCTTCCGCCACGTCCTGCTCCGTGACACCCGCGTTCAGACGGCAGGTGATAGTCGCCAGGATACCGCGCGGGAAGTTGCCCAGATGCGGCGTGAAAATCACCGGCACGCCAAGATGCTCGGCAATTTCTGGCTGATGACGGTGGCTGAAAAGTTTGTATGGCTGAAGGCTGACTTCGCAGAAGCTGTTGCCGAGCGTGGCTTTACGGCCTGCACCACTAACACCGCTGGTGGCGTTGATCACCGGCCACTGGCTGTCATTGAGCAAACCATTTTCGATAAGGGGTTTAAGCGCCAGCTGCGAAGCGGTCGGGTAACAGCCCGGAACGGCGATCAGCTGTGCATCTTTTAATTTGTCAGCCTGCCATTCGGCCAGGCCGTACACGGCTTTATCGAGCAGGTCGAGATGCTGATGCTCAAAACCGTAGAATTCGGTATAAAACTCAGGTTTGCTGACGCGAAAAGCACCGGATAGATCAAACACTACGCAGCCCGCCGCCAGAAACTGTGGCGCTAAATCGTGGCTGACTTCATGCGCGGTCGCCAGAAATACCACATCGACACCTTTCGCGGCTTCCGCCACGTCAGTCAGTGGCGAAACAGGCAAATCGACGATGCCTTTTAATTGAGGATGCAAATCAGAAAGTAATTTTCCTGCATCTGCACTTTGCGCTGAAACCGTTAAACCGGTTATGTTCATATGTGGGTGGCGATTCAGGTAAGCAGCGAGTTCGGCTCCGGCATAACCTGTGGCACCAACAATCAGCGTATTTAACATAGGGCTTGTTCACCTTCTCAATTTTTGGGTAGGGGCCGGATGAATTTTTTCCGGTTTCCTTACGCGCTGGCTTATTGTATTTTTATTCACAATTATTGCATGAATATGAATACTACCCTAACTAAAGGCTGTCAACAGTGAAGATGAAATTACCTCCTTTTATTGAGCTCTACCGGGCGTTAATCGCCACCCCTTCCATCAGCGCCACAGACGCTGCACTGGACCAGAGCAATGAGACGTTAATCAATCTACTGGCAGGCTGGTTCGGTGATTTAGGCTTCAAAGTCGAAGTGCAACCCGTGCCAGGAACACGCCATAAATTCAACATGTTAGCCAGTAGCGGTGACGGTGCAGGCGGGTTGCTGCTGGCGGGTCATACCGATACCGTTCCGTTCGATGACGGCCGCTGGACACGTGATCCTTTCACCCTGACCGAGCATGAAAATAAGCTCTATGGTTTAGGGACTGCCGACATGAAAGGTTTCTTCGCGTTCATCCTCGATTCATTGCGTGATGTCGATCTGACCAAACTGACTAAACCGCTGTATATTTTGGCGACCGCCGATGAAGAAACCACGATGGCCGGTGCCAGCTATTTCTCTAAAAATGCCAAAATTCGCCCTGATTGCGCGATCATCGGTGAACCCACTTCGCTCAAGCCGGTTCGTGCGCATAAGGGGCATCTGTCGAATGCAATCCGCATCACCGGTCAGTCCGGCCATTCCAGTGATCCGTCCCGCGGCGTGAACGCTATTGAACTGATGCACGAATCGATTACCCATTTAATGACGCTGCGCAATACGCTGAAAAGCCGTTACAACCACAGTGGTTTCGTGATCCCGTACCCGACCATGAACTTTGGTTATATCAACGGCGGCGACGCACCAAACCGTATTTGTGCCTGTTGTGAAATGCACATGGATATCCGCCCGCTGCCGGGTCTGACGCTGACCGACATTGATGGTCTGTTGAACGAGGCACTGGCCCCCGTCAGCGAACGCTGGCCGGGACGTATTGTGATTGAAGAACTGCATCCACCGATCCCGGGCTATGAATGTCCGCCGGATCACCCGCTGGTGCAGGTGGTCGAGAAATTACTGGGCGTGGAAACGGAAATCGTTAACTACTGCACCGAAGCGCCGTTTATTCAGGAACTGTGCCCGACGCTGGTGCTCGGACCTGGTTCTATCGATCAGGCGCATCAGCCAGATGAATATATTGATACTGCGTTCATTAAACCGACTCGTGAGCTGATTTCTCAGGTTGTTCATCATTTCTGTTATCACTGATACTGAATGAAGGATTGATGAAGAAACAATCAGGGCGCTCACGGGCGCCCTTTGATACTGTACAAAAGGTGGATTAGCCAAACTGATATCGCCGCTGTTGTAATTAAATTTCAGCGACATCGCCAAAAAGACCATTTTTCACGTGAGTGTTCAGGGGTTTTTGGGTTAAAACATGTGCTGCATTTAAAAAGTATGGCCAGGTTGGCAGGGTGAACGGGGCAAGAATGCCTGACGGGTGAAAGTTATTTACAGAATATAAAAATTAAACGAGAGAACGGGTCAGAGGTAATATGAACGAACAATATTCCGCAATGCGAAGTAATGTCAGTACTTTAGGTAAATTGCTGGGCGACACGATCAAAGATACGTTGGGAGAGCATATCCTGGATCGTGTTGAGAAAATCCGTAAGCTGTCGAAATCCTCCCGTGCCGGAAATGACGCGGATCGACAGGAGTTACTGTCAACGTTGCAAAACCTCTCAAACGATGAGCTGTTGCCTGTTGCCCGTGCTTTTAGCCAGTTTCTGAATTTAGCCAACGTGGCTGAACAATATCACAGCATTTCGCCGCACGGCGAAGCGGCCAGCAATCCTGAAGCGCTGGCGCAATTGTTCGATCGTCTGAAATCCAAAAACCTCTCTGAGCAGCAGTTACGGGATGCCGTTGACCAGCTTTCTATCGAACTGGTGCTGACCGCGCACCCGACAGAAATCGCCCGTCGTACGTTGATCCACAAACTGGTGGAAGTGAATAACTGCCTCAAGCAGCTCGACCATAACGATCTGGCCGATTACGAGCGCAAACAAATCATGCGCCGCCTGCGTCAGTTAATCGCGCAATCATGGCATACCGATGAAATCCGCAAAAACCGCCCTTCTCCGGTGGATGAAGCCAAATGGGGTTTTGCGGTAGTCGAAAACAGCCTGTGGGAAGGCGTGCCGGCTTTTCTGCGCGAACTGAACGAACAGCTGGAAACCTCACTGGATTACAAAATGCCAGTGGAAGCCGTGCCGGTTCGCTTCACCTCCTGGATGGGTGGCGACCGCGACGGTAACCCGAACGTAACCGCCGATATCACCCGTCACGTGCTGTTGCTGAGCCGCTGGAAAGCGACTGATCTGTTCCTGCGTGATATCGCGGTGCTGGTGTCAGAACTGTCGATGACCGAATGCACACCGGAACTGCGTGAACTGGCTGGCGGTGCGGACATCATCGAACCTTACCGCGAAATCATGAAACAGCTCCGTTCGCAGCTGACCAATACTCAGGTGTATCTGGAAGCCCGTCTGAAAGGCGAGCGTGTTGCACGTCCTCACGATTTGCTGGTGAAAAATGACCAGCTGTGGGCGCCGCTTTACGCCTGCTACCAGTCATTGCAGGCCTGCAACATGGGCATTATTGCCAACGGCCAGTTGCTGGATACACTGCGCCGCGTGCGCTGCTTCGGCGTGCCGCTGGTGCGTATCGACGTGCGTCAGGAAAGCACCCGCCACACCGACGCTATCGCCGAAATTACCCGTTATCTGGGGCTTGGCGATTACGAAAGCTGGTCAGAATCCGACAAACAGGCTTTCCTGATCCGCGAACTGAACTCAAAACGTCCGCTGGTGCCACGTCACTGGGAACCGAGCGCCAACACCAAAGAAGTGCTCGATACCTGTCAGGTGATTGCCGAAGCGCCGGAAGGCTCGATTGCAGCGTATGTCATCTCGATGGCGCGCACGCCGTCTGATGTGCTGGCCGTACACCTGCTGCTCAAAGAAGCCGGTTGTCCGTTCCCGATGCCCGTTGCGCCGCTGTTCGAAACGCTCGACGACCTGAACAATGCCGACGATGTCATGAAGCAATTGCTGAGCATCGACTGGTATCGCGGTTTCATTCAGGGCAAACAGATGGTGATGATTGGCTATTCCGACTCCGCAAAAGACGCGGGCGTGATGGCCGCATCGTGGGCGCAATATCGTGCGCAGGATGCTCTGATCAAAACCTGCGAGAAAGCCGGAATTGCCCTGACACTGTTCCACGGACGTGGCGGTTCTATCGGCCGTGGCGGCGCACCGGCACAGGCAGCGTTATTGTCTCAGCCTCCGGGCAGCCTGAAAGGTGGCCTGCGCGTTACCGAACAAGGCGAGATGATCCGCTTCAAGTTCGGTCTGCCGGAAGTCACTATCAGCAGTCTGGCGCTGTACACCTCTGCAATTCTGGAAGCCAACCTGCTGCCACCGCCTGAGCCGAAACAAGCCTGGGTGGATATCATGGAACAACTGTCTGACGTGTCCTGCAAAATGTACCGTGGCTACGTTCGCGAAAATAAAGACTTCGTGCCTTACTTCCGCGCCGCAACGCCGGAACAGGAACTGGCCAAACTGCCTCTGGGTTCACGCCCGGCGAAACGTAAAGCCAGTGGTGGCGTCGAAAGCCTTCGTGCCATCCCGTGGATTTTCGCCTGGACGCAAAACCGCCTGATGCTGCCAGCCTGGCTGGGTGCCGGTGCCGGTTTGCAGGCTGTGGTTGATGACGGAAAACGCGACGAGCTGGAAACCATGTGCCGCGACTGGCCGTTCTTCTCCACGCGAATCGGTATGCTGGAAATGGTGTTTGCGAAAGCTGACCTGTGGCTGGCGGAATACTACGATCATCGTCTGGTCGGGAAAGAATTGTGGCCGCTCGGTCAGCAGTTGCGCGATCAGCTGGCAAGCGACATCAAAGTCATTCTGGCGATTTCTAACGACGATCATCTGATGGAAGATTTGCCGTGGATTGCAGAATCCATCGCACTGCGAAACGTCTACACTGACCCGCTGAACGTCTTGCAGGCTGAATTGCTGCACCGTTCCCGCGAGCTGGAAAAAGACGGCAAGCAGGATGCCAACGTCGAACAGGCGCTGATGGTGACGATTGCCGGTGTGGCAGCGGGTATGCGTAATACCGGCTAGTTTTCGCTGACATCAGCCCAAGAAAAACCCGCGAATTCGCGGGTTTTTTGTATTCAGTGTCGGGCAAAAAGATTAAGCGCGAACCGGCACGGCGATGTCTGGACGCACACCCAGCGTGTGGCAAATCGCGTAACTCATTTCTGCACGGTTCAGGGTGTAGAAATGGAAGTCCTTCACGCCTTCGCGGCTGAGGATTTTCACCATGTCCATCGCGATATTGGCACCGACCATTTTGCGGGTTTCGGCGTCGTCATCCAGCCCTTCAAACTGGCTGTTCATCCAGTGCGGTACACGCACATTGGTCATCGTCGCAAAGCGGGTCAGCTGTTTGAAGTTAGACACCGGCAGGATGCCAGGCACGATTTCCACGTCAATCCCCTGACCGGCGCAGCGGTCGCGGAAACGCAGGTAACTTTCCACATCAAAGAAAAACTGCGTGATGGCGCGGTTCGCACCGGCATCGATTTTACGTTTCAGGTTAATCAGATCTGACTGCGCGCTTTTGGCCTCAGGATGCACTTCCGGATAGGCCGCGACGGAAATATCAAAGTCGCCCACTTCTTTCAGCAGATGCACCAAATCGGTGGCGTACATTTCCGGCTTGCCGCCGCCAGCCGGCAAATCGCCACGCAGAGCCACAATGTGGCGGATGCCACTGTCCCAGTAATCCCGTGCGATCTGACGCAGTTCATCGCGGCTGGCATCGATACAGGTCAGGTGAGGTGCCGCTTCCAGACCGGTACGTTCTTTAATGCCTTTGATGATGCTGTGCGTACGATCACGCTCGCCGGAGTTCGCGCCGTAAGTCACTGAGACAAACTTAGGCTTGAGGCTGCTGAGACGATCAATAGAGCTCCACAACGTATCTTCCATCTCGCTGGTACGAGGCGGGAAAAATTCGAAAGAAACGTTAATCTGACCCTGTAATTCAGCCAGATTCTGATTCAGCGCTTCGCGCTGGTTTGCGTGGAAAAAGCTCATAAACACTACCTCATGGATCACTGCGTTTTGATTATGGTTCGTTATAATGGACGTTTGGACGTCTAAACGTATAGATAGAAAATGACGGAAAGAGAACAAAGTGTCAACGTTAAAATGATGGCAGGGGATGATTAATCTTCACGCAAACTGAAAGAATTTCACGTTGCGAAAATGAGGCTGGGGGGAAGCTGAGGAAAGTTAGAGGTTTTTTACGCCTTCCCCTCATGGGAGAGGAAGGCGTAAGGAATTACAGAAGTTGCGTCAGACGATTAAGATCAGATTGCAACGCACCTGCGGTCACGTCACGCCCTGCACCCGGTCCGCGGATCACCAGCGGATTATCACGATACCAGCGACTTTCGATAGCGAACACGTTATCGCACGGCAGTAATGCGGCCAGAGGATGGTCGTCACGCACCGCTTCAACACCAACACGGGCTTTGCCATTGGCATCGAAACGGGCCACGTAGCGCAGCACCAGGCCCATTTCACGGGCAGCTTCCAGACGTTGCAGCATTTGCTGGTTCAGCGCCTCACCGTCTTCAAAAAACTGATCTACGGAACCGTTCGCGCAACTTTCCGGCACCAGCGATTCCACGCGAACCTGCGTCGGTTCGATGTCATAACCCGCTTCGCGCGCCAGGATCACCAGCTTGCGCATGACGTCCTGACCGGATAAATCATCGCGCGGATCCGGCTCAGTCAGCCCCTGCTGCCAGGCTAAATCCACCAGTTCGGTGAACGGCAGCGTGCCGTCAAATTGCAGGAACAGCCAGGACAATGTTCCCGAGAAAATGCCGCTGATGGCCAGAATGCTGTCGCCGCTGTCGCGTAAATCACGCACCGTATGATTAACCGGCAAACCAGCGCCGACAGTGGCGTTATACAACCAGTGGCTGTCAGTTTTGGAAAATGCATCGCGGATCTGACGGTATTTATTCGTGTCCGACGCGCCTGCCTGTTTGTTGGCACTGATGACATGGAAACCGTAGCTGGCGAAATCCAGATACTGATCGGCCAGTTCAGCGCTGGCGGTGACATCCAGAACCACTAAATCGTCATAAGGATGCGCGCGCATCCACAGGAACAGCGATTCTTCGTCATGCGCCTGCGATTCATCATCAAAGAAGGCCAGCGCACGGCTGGCATCCAGCCCTTCATAATTAAGCAGACTGCGCTTGCTGTCGACCACACCGGCCAGCACAAACTCGAAACCGCTGCGGGCAGAAATATTCTTTTGTTCACGGGCGAACAGTTCCAGCCAGCGTGAACCGATATTGCCTTTACCAAACAGCATCAGACCGATTTGCTTTTCAGCACGGAACAACGTTTTGTGCAGCCCCTGAATCAGGTGCGCGGTCGGGCCGATACGCAGTACAGCCACCAGACTGATACCGTCTTCGGCCTGCCAGATAAACTCCACTGGCTGATCTTTCATTTCCTGATAAAAACGGTGGCTGTGCAGCGGATTCTTGCACACGCCCGCCCCGACCAGCGCCACCAGCGCCAGCCCTTCACGCAGGGTCAGACGCGCCGGAAGGGCCGCCTCTTCGAGAATCTGCAACGCGCTGCCCGCCACTTCAGAGGTGTAGCAAAGTTGCAGCAGATTACGGTCAGGATGAATGCCGGTACACAGCGGTTTGATCTGCGCACGTTTAAGCAGCAGCTCAACATCTTTTTGTGCCAGACCAAAATCGTGGCCGGAAGGAATGACCATTTCGATCAGACAAATATCATCATGGCTGGTGACAATTTTCGCGCCGGTACCGGAAGCCAGCACGCGTTCAATACGCGTTGAGCCCTGCTCCGGCTGGTAACTGCAACGCAGTTGCAAATCAATATCGCTGCCGGAAACCGGCTGAAGGGTACGGGTGTGCAGAACCGGTGCCGCCAGACGCGCCAGTTCACTGGCTTCATCGAGACGCAATAACGGCAGCAGGCAGGCATCTTTCACTTTGCGCGGGTCGGCGCTGTAGACACCGGCCACATCACTCCAGATGGTCACACGGCTGGCATTAGCCAGTGCGCCAATCTGGGTGGCGGAATAGTCACTGCCGTTACGGCCAAGCAGTACGGTTTCACCCGCGTCACTGCGGGCGATAAAGCCGGTCACCACCAGA
This sequence comes from Rahnella sp. WP5, assembly GCF_000745615.1. NCBI lineage: Bacteria > Pseudomonadati > Pseudomonadota > Gammaproteobacteria > Enterobacterales > Yersiniaceae > Rahnella > Rahnella sp. WP5. Next base: position 22,726 of record NZ_JQJR01000015.1, read on the forward strand.
TATTGCTGAGGATGCTGCGCGAGAAGTTGTTGCAGCAGCGGATACGAACGGCCTTCATCAACCTGAGGTTGCGCAGCGCGTTCAGCCCGCAGGAATTCACGGGCATCCAGCCAGGCGGCCGGTAATTCCAGCTTACACAGCACTGCAGACATCAGACGTGCAGACCAGACTTCGCCGTGCCCGACGACTTCAGCATAAATTGCATCGGTCATTTTGCCGTCAAGCAAAACAGCCAGACGTTCGAGATCATGAATAAAAGAAGCAATAAGCGGTTCGGCCATTTCCGGCGGCAACAGACCGGTTATCAAATCACTCTGATAACGGCGCAAAGCCTGCTGAACCTGATGCGCAGAAATTCTGTCTGTCTGGCTGAGCTTCAGCCAGCTGATCAGCTGGTTGGTTGTGCTGCCTGCTGCCGACACCACCATCATGTCGCCCGGCTTCGCATACTCGGCCATAATGCCAGCGACACGCAGATAACACTTCACGTCGGCCAGACTGCTACCACCAAATTTGTGCAACTGACGACTTCCCGCCGGCGCTGCAACCGCTATTGCATTCATACTTACCTCGTTGCCACTGACTGGAATGCATTTTCCAGATCAGCAATCAAATCTTCGCTGTCTTCAAGACCTACAGAAATACGGAGCAAGCTGTCAGAAATCCCGGCGGCTTTGCGCGCTTCCGGCGCCATGCCAGCATGTGTCATGGTCGCGGTATGAGAAATCAGGCTTTCGACGCCTCCCAGTGATTCTGCGAGGGTAAATAACTTCAATTCTTTCAGGAAATGGCGCAACTGAGCTTCATCTCCGTTAAATTCAAAACTGATCATGGCACCAAAGCCACGTTGCTGGCGGCAGGCAATTTCATGTCCCTGGTTTTCCGGCAGCGACGGATGATACAGCTTTTTGACCTGCAATTGTTTTTGTAAATAAGCAACAATTGCCAGTGCATTTTCCTGTTGCTGTTTCACGCGAACCGTTAACGTGCGCAAACCGCGCAATAACAGATAGCTGTCAAAGGCCGCAGCGGTAACGCCAATGTTGTTCGCCCACCAGGCGAGTTCTGTCGCATGTTCTGCGGTCTTAGATATTACCGTACCGGCGACCACATCAGAATGCCCGTTCAGATATTTAGTACATGAATGGACGACTAAATCCGCACCAAGCTGCAATGGATTTTGCAACGCCGGACTCAGGAAGGTGTTGTCCACCACTGTCAGGGCACCGGCGGCGCGGGACGCGTCGCAAATCGCCTGAATATCCACCACACGCAGCAAAGGATTGCTCGGCGTTTCAATCAGCACCAGCTTCGGTTTTTCTTTCAGCGCATCGGCCAGCGCCTGTGGATCACCCTGATCCACAAACAGCACGCGATACGCGCCACGTTTGCTCAGGCTGTCGAACAAACGGTAACTGCCGCCGTAGCAGTCGTGCGGCGCAACCAGTAAATCGCCAGGTTTCAGAAAGACCGTACACACCAGATGAATGGCTGACATACCGCTGCTGGTCAGAACCGCACCGGCGCCGCCTTCCAGATCAGCCAGCGCACGCTGGACAACATCCCGTGACGGATTGCCGCGACGTGAATAGTCATGGGCTCTTGGCTGGTTGAAATCTTCAAAGTTATAGGTACTGGAAAGGTAGATTGGCGGAACTACACAACCATATTGCTGATCATTGTTCAGGCCACTGCCCACGGCAATGGTGGCTTGCTTGTGCGTCATAATCGTTTCTTCCTGACGAATTGCGAAGGATGAGGATATAAAGAGTAACGTCCGGATTTATAGACGTCAATACATCTGGACATCTAAACTTCTTTGCGTATAGATTGAGCAACAGCGCAATACCCGCTAAAATTATGGCGTTAATGAAGATGTCAGGCAGATCTGTCGTGCCGGGAGACGTAAGCTCAAGGTAACAAAATGAACAGTGCCGCAGGGAAAAACGTGAAATGTCCCTGTTAAATTCCGACATTTACTTAGTGAGAACAGTGAAAATCGGGCATAATCACGCGGTTTTCAGAATTTTATTTTTTGATAAATTTAAGGTGTCCCATGGCTGAGTGGAACGGCGAATATGTCAGCCCTTACGCTGAACACGGTAAGAAAAGCGAACAAGTTAAGAAAATCACGGTATCCATTCCGCTGAAAGTCCTCAAAATTCTCACCGATGAACGCACCCGTCGCCAGGTAAACAACCTGCGTCACGCGACCAACAGTGAATTATTGTGTGAGGCTTTTCTGCACGCCTTCACCGGTCAGCCTTTGCCGAATGACGAAGACCTGCGTAAAGAACGCAGTGACGAAATACCGGAAGCGGCGAAGATCCTGATGCGTGAACTGGGTGTGGATCCTGATACCTGGGAATACTGATCGCAGCATCGCAAACAAAGATGTGCTGAAAGACCGTGCGGCTCCCGTCGCGCGTTTTTTCAGTATCTGCGCGAAGAAAGAGAGTGCGGGAACGGGCATTTTATCTGGCGGGACGTCAAACGACAGGTAACAAAAAAGGCGCCAAAGGCGCCTTTTTTTGCTCTCAAGCGAAGCTTATTTGCTGCCTGGAACGCTGAAACGCTTGTTGAAGCGGTCAACGCGACCACCGGTAGCCACTTCACGTTGCTTACCAGTGTAGAACGGGTGGCATTCGCCACAAACGTCCAGGTTCAGATCGTGACCCACAGTTGAGTGAGTTTTGATAACGTTACCGCATGAGCAAGTTGCAGTAACTTCTACATATTTAGGGTGAATACCTTGTTTCATGGAAAACCTCTTCTTAAGGCCGCGTCGCTATCCAACCCTGTTCTGTCAGACACCACGCGTAGTGGATGATAGGCTTTGAGTACGAAATGCACCAAAGGCGGCGAATCATACAGAATCTCTGACAACCGCGCAATCATGTTCATGCATTTCGAAAGACACAGTGTACACTATCTCGTCATTTTTTTATAGTCTGGACCCCCAATGCCTGTTGCCCACGTTGCTTTACCCGTCCCGCTCGCCCGTACTTTCGACTATCTGTTGCCGCCTGATATGCAGGTTTCAAAGGGTTGCCGGGTCAGTGTGCCTTTCGGAAAACGCGACGCCATTGGCATCGTCACTCAGGTCAGCGACTTCAGCGAATTTGGCCTGGAGAAACTGAAACCGGTGCGGGAAGTCCTCGACAGTTCCAGCCTGTTTACCCCTGATCTGTGGCGCATCTTGTTTTGGGCCGCCGACTATTACCATTACCCGATCGGCGAAGTGCTGTTCCATGCGCTGCCGGTATTGTTACGTCAGGGGAAAGCCGCTGAGCTTACACCGCTGTGGCAATGGTTCGCCACCGAGGAGGGGCGCGCGACGCCGCTCGACAGTCTCAAACGTGCGCCAAAACAACAGCAGGCGATGGCAGCACTGATGCAAAAACCGTTGTATCGTCATCAGGTTGCCGATCTTGATCTTACCGATACGGCCCTGCAGGCATTACGAGCCAAAGGGCTGACGGATTTACGCAGTATTGCGCCCGCCACGCACGACTGGCGCCAGGATTTCTCGGTGATCGGCGAACGTTTACGACTCAATACCGAGCAGGCCACCGCCGTCGGCGCGATCCGCAGTGAAGATCAGCAATTTTCCGCCTGGTTGCTGGCCGGTGTAACCGGCTCAGGTAAAACCGAAGTGTATCTGAGCGTGCTGGAAAACATTCTGGCGCAGGGTCGGCAGGCGCTGGTGATGGTGCCGGAAATCGGCCTGACGCCGCAAACCATCGCACGTTTTCGCGAACGTTTCAGTGCGCCGGTGGATGTGCTGCACTCCGGCCTGAACGACAGCGAACGCCTCGCCGTCTGGCTGCGGGCGCGCAATGGCGAAGCGGGCATCGTCATTGGCACCCGTTCATCGCTGTTTACACCGTTTGCGCGCCTCGGCGTCATTATCATTGATGAAGAACACGACAGTTCTTATAAGCAGCAGGAAGGCTGGCGCTATCACGCCCGCGATCTGGCGGTGTACCGCGCTCACGCTGAAAATATCCCGATTATTATGGGCTCGGCAACCCCGGCGCTGGAAACGCTGCACAATGTTGAACTGGGGAAATATCGTCAGCTCAAACTGACCAAACGTGCCGGAAATGCCAAACTCGCCCGTCAGAATTTGCTGGATTTAAAAGGGTTGCAGCTGAAAGTCGGGCTGTCTCAACCGCTGATCCAGAAAATGCAGGAACATCTGAAAGCCGATAATCAGGTCATGCTGTTCCTCAACCGCCGCGGCTATGCGCCTGCCCTGCTTTGCCATGAGTGTGGCTGGATAGCCGAATGTCAGCGCTGTGACCACTATTACACTCTGCACCAGAATCAGCGTCAGTTACGCTGCCACCATTGTGACAGTCAGCGCGCCGTGCCGCATCAGTGTCCGCATTGCGGCTCAACACAACTGGTCTCGGTCGGCGTCGGTACAGAACAGCTGGAAAACGAACTGGCGCCGTTGTTCCCGGATACGCCAATCACGCGCATTGACCGCGATACCACCAGCCGGAAAGGTTCGCTGGAACAGCATCTGAATGAAGTCCATCGTGGCGGCGCACGTATTCTTATCGGCACACAAATGCTGGCAAAAGGGCACCACTTCCCTGACGTTACGCTGGTGTCATTGCTGGATGTCGACGGCGCGCTGTTCTCGGCAGATTTCCGTTCTGCCGAGCGCTTTGCCCAGCTTTATACGCAGGTTTCAGGCCGCGCCGGACGTGCAGGCAAACAGGGTGAAGTCGTATTGCAAACTCACCATCCCGAACATCCGCTATTACAGGTGCTGTTGCAGCAGGGCTACGACGAGTTCGCCAGACAGACCCTGGCGGAGCGCAAAAGCGTCTTCCTTCCTCCTTATACCAGCCACATTATGATCCGCTCGGAAGACCACGATAATCAGCAATCTGCGCTGTTCCTTCAGCAGTTACGTAATCTGCTCGAATCCAGTCCGCTGAAAGATGATTCGCTGTGGATCCTGGGGCCGGTTCCTGCCTTACAAGCCAAACGCAGCGGACGTTTCCGCTGGCAGCTTTTATTGCAGCATCCTTCACGGCGCGTTTTGCAGCATCTGATCAAAAGCTCTCAGCCGCTGATTTCAAGTCTGCCGCAAGCCAAAAAAGTGAAATGGACACTGGATGTCGATCCGATTGACAGCTGATTCCAAAAGCGAATTTGCGTGAATAGTCAGGTTTTTTGCGTGATGCATCGAAAAAAGCATCTGGGTCACACTTTTAATGCAAATTAGGTAACAAATCCTACTCACATTCTGTTTAGAATGTGATGAGCTACACATCATGCGTAGCCAGGTGAGGAATGTTGATGTTGTTGTCTCAGTTTGATGCTGTTGCAAGGAGAGAGACGTTGGAGCACAAGAAAGAATTACCCGCCGCAACAATGAAAGATGTGGCTGAACAGGCAGGCGTTTCAACAGCAACCGTATCCCGTGCATTAATGAATCCGGAGAAAGTCTCCGCCGCGACTCGCCAGAAAGTTGATCAGGCCGTCATGGCCGTCGGTTATTCTCCTCATGCCCTGGCCCGCAACCTGAAGCGTAATGAATCACGCACTATTTTGGTGATCGTCCCCGACATCTGCGATCCGTTTTTCGCCGATCTGATCCAGGGGATCGAGCGCACGGCCGCCGAAAGCGGTTATCTGGTGTTGATCGGTGATTGTGCTCAGCAAAATCAGCAAGAGAAAACCTTTATCAATCTGATCATTACCAAGCAAATTGACGGAATGCTGCTGCTCGGCTCTGATTTACCTTTCGATGCCAGCAAAGAAGAACAACGCAATCTGCCGCCGATGGTGATGGCTAATGAATTTGCGCCGGAACTTGAACTGCCGACGGTCCACATTGATAACCTGACGGCCGCGTTCGAAGCTGTGCATTACCTTCTCAAGCTGGGGCATCAGCGTATTGCCTGCATCGCCGGGCCAAAGCATATGCCATTGTGCCAGTACCGTTCACAAGGTTATGTGCAGGCGCTGCGCCGCAACGGACTGAGCGTCGAGAGCAAGCTGACCATTCATGGTGATTTCAGCTATGAATCGGGGGCGCAAGCCGTCACCGAGTTGATGGCTCTGCCCGTGCCGCCGACGGCGATTTTCTGCCACAACGATGTGATGGCGATTGGTGCCATGTTTCAGGCCAAAAAAATGGGTCTGCGCATTCCGCAGGATTTGTCGGTTGTCGGCTTCGATGACATCAAGGCCAGCCAGTATACCGATCCTCCGCTGACGACCGTTGCACAGCCGAGATTCCAGCTTGGCCGTCAGGCCATGTTATTATTACTTGAGCAGTTACAGGGAAATCCGGTACAAAACGGTTCGCTGCTGCTTGATAGCGAGCTGGTGGTGCGGGAAAGCACTGCGGCCCCAAAAGCGTGAGTCCGATTTTATGCTGTTCAACAGTTTTAATTTCAGTAAATGTTCAGGGTTGAGTAACATGACGCACTTCTTCATTCATCACGACACAGCGAAACGATAGTGGCACAAAGAGACTATGTAAGCCGTGGGCGCTCAGGAGCGCGGCGGAAAAGTACCAGCCGGAGTAAAAAACGCAGTTCCACAACGATCTCCAAAACCATGGTGGTGTTAGCCGTTGCGGTACTGGTGGTGTTTGTCGGTGGCCTCTATTTTATTGCGCACAATAAACATGAAGAAGCGACAGTGTTGCCGACGCACGCTGTCCGTCCGGGTAATGGATTGCCACCTAAGCCAGAAGAACGCTGGCGCTACATTAAAGAACTGGAAAACCGCCAGATGGGCGTCACCACGCCGACAGAACCGACGGCGGGCGGACAGGTCGAATCCAAAACACAACTGACGCCTGAACAGCGCCAGCTTCTCGAACAGATGCAGGCCGATATGCGCCAGACACCAACACAGTTGTCTGAAGTGCCGTATAACGACCCGAATCAGGCCACGCAGGCACCGGCGCATACTCAACGTCAGGTTCAGCAACAGCAGCCGACGTACGCGCAGCAGCAACCGGTAACTCAGCCGCGCCAGGTTCAGCCACAGCCAACGTATACGCCGCAAACGCAGCCGGTACGTGCGCCTCAGGCCCAGGTGCAAACGCAACCCGTTCAGCCAAAACCGAAGCCGCAAGTGAAAGAGCCGGTGAAAGAAGCACCGAAACCGCAACAGCCAGCCACCATTACCCAGGCTGAGCCGGAAAAACCGAAAGCACAGGAAAAAACCCAGCGCTTTGTGGTTCAGTGCGGTTCGTTCAAAGGATCTGAGCAGGCGGAATCCCAGCGCGCCAAACTGGCATTCGAAGGTTTTGAAGGCCGGATCACTACCGGCGGTGGCTGGAGTCGCGTCGTCATCGGCCCGTACAACAGCCGTTCTGGTGCTGACAGCACACTATCGCGCCTCAAAGGCGCTGGCATCTCCGGTTGCATTCCCGTCGCAACCGGGGGTTGAAAACCCGTAATCCTTCCCCAATCTATACTTTCAATATGCCCCGTAAGTTTGTGAGACACGTTCAGTGTCCCGCAAACCTGCGGGGATCTTTTCCGTCTGCAACGAGGAACCGCTCGTGACAACAATTGTAAGTGTACGCCGCAACGGCAAGGTCGTTATCGGTGGTGATGGCCAGGCCACATTGGGAAATACCGTCATGAAGGGCAACGTCAAAAAAGTACGTCGCCTGTATAACGACAAAGTGATCGCGGGCTTTGCTGGCGGCACGGCTGATGCCTTCACGCTGTTTGAGCTGTTCGAACGCAAACTGGAAATGCACCAGGGTCATCTGGTGAAAGCCGCCGTTGAACTGGCAAAAGACTGGCGTACCGACCGTATGTTACGCCGTCTGGAAGCCCTTCTGGCCGTGGCCGATGAAAATGCCTCGCTTATCATCAGCGGTAACGGTGACGTTATCCAGCCTGAAAACGATCTGATTGCCATTGGTTCCGGTGGCCCGTATGCCCAGGCCGCTGCACGCGCATTGCTGGAAAACTCCGAGCTTGAAGCGCGCGACATCGTCGAAAAATCGCTGAGCATCGCCGGTGACATCTGCATCTACACCAACCAATTCCACACTATCGAAGAATTATCTTCTAAAGCGTAAGGATCGAAATTATGTCTGAGATGACCCCGCGCGAGATCGTCAGCGAGTTAGACAGTTACATCATTGGCCAGGATAAAGCGAAACGCGCCGTGGCTATTGCTTTGCGTAACCGCTGGCGCCGGATGCAGCTTGATGAAGCGCTGCGCCACGAAGTCACCCCGAAAAATATTCTGATGATCGGTCCGACCGGTGTCGGTAAAACCGAAATTGCCCGCCGTCTGGCGAAGCTGGCTAACGCACCGTTCATTAAAGTAGAAGCGACTAAATTCACGGAAGTCGGTTACGTCGGTAAAGAAGTGGATTCCATTATCCGCGACCTGACCGATTCCGCCGTAAAAATGGTGCGCCTGCAATCTATTGAGAAAAACCGTTATCGTGCTGAAGAACTGGCCGAAGAACGTATTCTGGATGTGCTGATCCCGCCAGCGAAAAACAACTGGGGACAACCTGACGAAGCGCAGGAACCTTCTGCTGCACGCCAGAACTTCCGCAAAAAACTGCGTGAAGGCCAGCTCGACGACAAAGAGATTGAAATCAGCCTGGCATCCGGCCCGATGGGCGTGGAAATCATGTCCCCTCCGGGTATGGAAGAAATGACCAATCAGTTGCAGTCGATGTTCCAGAGCATGGGTGCTCAGAAACAGAAACCGCGCAAACTGAAAATCAAAGAAGCGCTGAAGCTGCTGATCGAAGAAGAAGCCGCGAAACTGGTGAACCCGGAAGATCTGAAAGAACAGGCGATCGAGGCCGTTGAGCAACACGGCATCGTGTTTATCGATGAGATCGACAAAATCTGTAAACGTGGCGGCCAGAGTTCAGGCCCGGACGTCTCCCGCGAAGGTGTTCAGCGTGACCTGCTGCCTCTGGTGGAAGGCTGTACGGTGTCTACCAAGCATGGCATGGTGAAAACCGATCACATTCTGTTTATCGCTTCCGGCGCATTCCAGACGGCCAGCCCGTCAGACCTGATCCCTGAGTTGCAGGGTCGTCTGCCTATTCGTGTGGAACTGCAGGCGCTGTCGACTGAAGACTTCGAACGCATACTGACCGAGCCAAGTGCTTCGCTGACTCATCAGTACAAAGCATTGATGGCGACCGAAGGCGTAACCATTGATTTCACCGCTGACGGTATCCGCCGTATTGCGGAAGCCGCATGGCAGGTGAACGAAACCACCGAGAACATAGGTGCGCGTCGTCTGCATACCGTTCTGGAGCGTCTGATGGAAGATATCTCTTACGATGCCAGCGAAAGCAACGGTATCTCCATAAACATTGATGCAGATTATGTTAGAAGCCACCTTGACCAGCTGGTAGCTGATGAAGATCTGAGCCGTTTTATCTTATAATTTGCTCATACGTTCCGAAAGTGATCTTCAGGGAGGCGTTTGCCTCCCTGATTTTTTTAGATTTCGGACTGATTCTTCACCTGAGAAATCACCTATGAGCACAATCACGCCTTTCACTCCGACAACACCCGCCCGCGCCTGGCTCGAAAGCCTGCGCCCGAAAACCTTGCCACTGGCGTTTGCTTCTATCGTTATGGGTTCTGCCATTGCCAGCCTGCAAGGCGTTTTCCATCCGCTCATTGCGCTACTGGCGCTGCTGACTGCGGGCTGTTTGCAAATTTTGTCAAATCTGGCGAATGACTATGGCGATGCAGAGAAAGGCAGTGACACGCCGGAACGCGTCGGGCCCTTACGCGGCATGCAAAAGGGCCTGATTACCGCCGGGCAGATGAAGCGCGCGATTATCCTGACCATCGCGCTGACCATTATCTGCGGTACTGCGCTTATTGCCGTGGCCTGCCATAAGCCCAGTGACGTGGTCGGGTTTCTGATCCTCGGCTTGCTATCGATTGGCGCCGCCATTACCTATACCGTCGGCACACGACCTTATGGCTACATGGGACTTGGCGATATTTCCGTGCTGATCTTCTTCGGCTGGATCAGTGTCGCAGGGACGTTTTATTTACAGGCAGGCTATTTCGACTGGATCGTAATGCTTCCGGCGACAGCGACAGGTTTGCTGTCCACCGCGGTACTCAATATCAATAATTTGCGCGATATCGAAACCGACAGCGCCAACGGCAAGAATACCCTGGCGGTTCGCCTCGGGCCGGTTAACGCACGCCGCTATCACGCCATCATTCTGACCGCCGCCGTGCTGTGTCTGGTGATTTTCTCCGCCCTGCACCTGCCTCGCTGGACCGGCTGGCTGTTTATCCTGGCGCTCCCAATGCTGGCAAAACATCTGATGCGGGTGATGAAATCGACAACATCCACTGAAGTCCGCCCGTTGCTGGAACATATGGTAAAAACCGCGTTGCTGACTAACGTCTTGTTTGCAGTGGGTCTGTTGCTCAATTGAGTAAAGTTGGCCTGATGTGCGTTTATCAGGTCACTTTTCACATTTAACAATTGATGATTTTGCCAACATCCGCCGGAAAGGGATATACTGAACACTCATGCAGCAACCAGATGAAATCCTATGAAATACGATACTTCCGAACTTTGCGACATCTACCATGAAGAAGTGAATGTCGTTGAACCCTTGTTCTCCAACTTTGGCGGCCGTACTTCATTTGGCGGGCAAATCACCACCGTGAAATGCTTCGAAGATAATGGCTTGCTTTATGACCTGCTGGAAGAAAATGGCCGTGGCCGTGTATTAGTGATCGATGGTGGCGGTTCTGTTCGTCGCGCACTGCTGGATGCCGGACTGGCACGCCTTGCATTGCAAAACGAATGGGAAGGCATCGTGATTTACGGTGCTGTCCGTCAGGTTGATGATCTCGAAGAGCTGGATCTGGGTATCCAGGCGATGGCGGCTATCCCGGCTGGCGCAGGCAGTGAAGGGATTGGCGAAAGCGACATTCGTGTCAATTTCGGCGGCGTCACCTTCTTCTCCGGCGACCATCTTTATGCCGATAATACCGGTATCGTGCTGTCCGAAGACCCGCTCGATATTGAGTGATTTCCTTCTGAGCACAACAAAAAAGGACGCCTTGGCGTCCTTTTTTATTTGGAATATGAAGTAATTAAACTTCTTCCATTTTTCCCAACAATGCACGCAGACGATCCTGCCATACGTGTTGTTCTTCTTTCAGCTGCGCATTTTCACGCACCAGAGACTCATGGTTGCCGCTGGCCTGCTGAACTTCCTGAGACAGGGTGTTGTTCTGCTCTTTCAGTTCTTCGATTTCCATCTGCAACAGAGTAATGGTATCAATCGCTTGCTGAACTTTAGCTTCTAATTTCTCAAATACTTCAAATGACATTTTTCGGTCCCCTTATGTTCGCAAGGCGCACATCTTATGTTCTGCCGCATCGTCCGGACACGGCTCAAAGATTCCTGCACTCCGTCGATTTTTATAACGAATTCATCAGAGAATTGCGCAAAACCAGCGTGTGTCTTAACGGGTGATTGTATGTAGCCAGCTTTGTTCTGTCTACCCGCAACCCCTTTATCCACGCAGTCTGTTGCAATTTAACAGCGCCGGGTATCAGGAAATGCTTAAAAAGCAGCGTCACACACCAGAAATACTGTTTAATGCCGAATAACCTTAGCCGCTGCGCGGGAAGGCATGTTGATGTTCGTTTGTCACAAATGGCGGCTGAAAATGTTAAATCATGGACTTTTTGCGCTGCATCAAGTTCCAGCAATACGCGAAATCGCTCATTTTTATGACGCGACACACAAAATTTGATTTCGCTATTTCTCGTTTATGCTCGTTAACGATAAATTCACATTACGTTCTCATTTAATGATGAACGCCCAAATCCGATTACGTTCACAAACGACATAACAGAAAAATTATAACTAACCATTAACATCATCCTTAGCAGGATCAAACTATGAGCCAAACCATGAGTTCCACATTAAAAGGTCAGTGCATCGCTGAGTTTCTGGGTACCGGGCTTATCATTTTCTTTGGTGCGGGCTGTGTCGCAGCAATGAAACTTGCCGGGGCAACCTTTGGCCAGTGGGAAATCAGTATTATCTGGGGTCTGGGTGTGGCAATGGCCATCTACCTGACTGCCGCCATCTCCGGCGCACACCTGAATCCGGCCGTGACCGTCGCACTTTGTTTGTTTGCAAACTTTGAAGGACGCAAAGTTCTGCCTTACATCATTGCGCAGGTCGCGGGGGCTTTCTGCGCCGCCGCACTGGTCTACGGCCTTTACTACAACCTGTTCTTCGATTTTGAGCAAAGCCACAACATGGTGCGCGGCAGCGTCGAAAGTCTGGATCTGGCCGGTATTTTCTCTACCTATCCAAACCCGCACATCAGCGTATTGCAGGCGTTTCTGGTAGAAACGGTGATTACGGCCATTCTGATGGCGCTGATCCTCGGCCTGACCGATGACGGCAACGGCATTCCACGTGGTCCGCTGGCGCCATTGCTGATCGGTATCCTGATCGCGGTTATCGGTGCCTCCATGGGGCCACTGACCGGATTCGCCCTGAACCCGGCACGTGACTTTGGTCCGAAAGTCTTCGCCTACTTCGCTGGCTGGGGCAAGGTTGCCTTCACCGGCGCGCGCGATATTCCTTATTTCCTGGTGCCGATTTTTGGCCCGCTGCTCGGTGCTTCTCTGGGTGCCATCGCGTATAAAGCGCTGATCGGCCGCCATTTGCCAAATCAGATTAATGAGCCGGCAGAAGAAAAAGCACCTCAGCCATCCAAACAGCGTAAGGCCTGATCGGCTAAACTGTTCCACAGCTTACTCATTCGCAGGATGAATATTATGTCAGCAGATACGACTCACGAAAAAAAATACATTGTTGCACTCGACCAGGGTACAACCAGTTCACGCGCGGTAGTGCTGGATCACGATGCCAATATCGTCAGCGTGTCACAACGCGAATTCACCCAGATCTACCCTAAGTCAGGCTGGGTTGAGCACGACCCGATGGAAATCTGGTCTTCGCAAAGCTCGGTGCTGGTGGAAGTGCTGGCGAAAGCCGACATTAACTCCGATCAGATTGCCGGTATCGGTATCACCAACCAGCGCGAAACCACCATCGTGTGGGAAAAAGAAACTGGCAAGCCAATCTATAACGCGATTGTCTGGCAATGTCGCCGAACTGCTGACATCTGCGAAAAACTGAAAAAAGACGGTCTGGAAGAATACATTCGCCATAACACCGGCCTGGTTATCGACCCTTACTTCTCCGGCACCAAACTGAAGTGGATCCTCGACAACGTTGAAGGCTCTCGCGAACGCGCTAAACGCGGCGAACTGCTGTTCGGCACCGTCGACACCTGGTTGGTCTGGAAAATGACGCAGGGACGTGTTCACGTGACGGATTACACCAACGCTTCGCGTACCATGCTGTTCAACATCCATGATCTGCAATGGGATGACCGCATGCTGGAAGTGCTGGATATTCCACGTGAAATGCTGCCGGAAGTTCGCTCTTCTTCTGAGATTTACGGCCAGACCAACATTGGTGGTAAAGGCGGTACGCGTATTCCTATCGCTGGCATCGCAGGTGACCAGCAGGCGGCGCTCTATGGTCAGCTGTGTGTACAACCTGGTATGGCGAAAAACACCTACGGCACTGGCTGCTTCCTGCTGATGAATACCGGTACTGAAGCGGTCGCCTCTAAAAATGGCCTGCTGACCACCATCGCCTGCGGCCCGCGCGGCGAAGTGAACTACGCGCTGGAAGGGGCCGTATTTGTCGGCGGTGCGTCCATTCAGTGGCTGCGTGATGAACTGAAGCTGATCAGCGACGCAACTGACTCCGAATATTTCGCCATGAAAGTGAAAGACACGAACGGCGTTTACGTAGTGCCTGCCTTTACCGGCCTCGGCGCCCCTTACTGGGATCCGTATGCCCGCGGCGCAATCTTCGGTCTGAGCCGTGGTGCGAACAGCAACCACATCATCCGCGCGACGCTGGAATCTATCGCTTACCAGACCCGCGACGTACTGGATGCCATGCAGGCCGACTCGGGCGCTCGTCTGCAGGCACTGCGTGTGGACGGCGGTGCGGTGGCCAACAACTTCCTGATGCAATTCCAGTCAGACATTCTTGGCACCCGCGTTGAGCGCCCTGAAGTGCTGGAAGTCACCGCGCTGGGTTCTGCTTTCCTGGCAGGTCTGGCCGTCGGCTTCTGGAACGATCTGGAAGAAGTGCGCAGCAAAGCGACCATCGAACGTGAATTCCGCCCAAGCATTGAAACGACAGAACGTAATGTCCGCTATAAAGGCTGGCAAAAAGCGGTGGCACGCGTTCGTTCGTGGGAAGATCACGACGAGTAATCGCCAGATATTATCGCCAACACCCCTTTCTGAAACTCCCCATCCGGGGAGTTTTTTTATGCACCTTTCCCGTTGTGCTAAAATCTGCGCCACAGATGAGCCTCGCCTCACCGACCTCTTTTTTTCTTTCTACAGGCTTTCCAATGAAACGTGAATTAGCAATCGAGTTCTCCCGCGTGACCGAAGCTGCCGCGCTCGCCGGTTACAAATGGCTGGGTCGTGGCGATAAAAACCTTGCCGATAACGCTGCCGTTCAGTCCATGCGCATTATGCTCAATAAAGTCGATATCGACGGTACTATCGTGATTGGCGAAGGGGAAATTGATGAAGCGCCGATGCTGTATATCGGTGAAAAAGTCGGTACCGGCAACGGCGACGCGGTGGATATCGCGGTCGATCCTATTGAAGGTACACGCATGACCGCCATGGGCCAGTCCAATGCGCTGGCTGTGCTGGCAGTTGGCGACAAAGGTTCGTTCCTCAATGCACCCGACATGTACATGGAAAAGATCGCCGTCGGGCCGGGTGCCAAAGGCGCGATTAATCTCGAACTGACGCTGGCAGAGAATCTGGCCAATATTGCTAAAGCGCTGGATAAACCGCTGACCGAACTGACTGTAGCTGTTCTGGCAAAACCCCGTCACGACGACGCCATCCGCGAAATGCTGGCGTCAGGCGTGCGTGTGTTCGCATTCCCGGACGGCGATGTGGCGGCGACAATCCTGACCTGCATGCCGGAAAGTGAAGTGGATGTGCTGTATGGCATCGGCGGTGCGCCGGAAGGCGTGATTTCCGCTGCGGTGATCCGTGCGCTGGATGGCGATATGCAGGGCCGTTTGCTGGCGCGTCATGATGTGAAAGGCGATACACCGGAAAACCGTCGTATCGGCGAAGAAGAGCTGGCGCGCTGTAAAGCGATGGGGATCGAGGCCGGTAAAGTGCTGCTGCTGGATGATATGGCGCGTAACGATAACGTGATTTTCTCCGCGACCGGTATTACCAAAGGCGACCTGCTGGAAGGCATCAGCCGTCAGGGAAACATGGCGACCACCGAGACGCTGCTGATCCGCGGAAAATCCCGCACCATCCGCCGTATCCGCTCGACCCATTACCTCGACCGAAAAGACGCTGCGCTGCACGAATTTATTATCTGATCAACTTCCTTCCGGTCATCAAAAAGCAGGGCCATCAGCGCCCTGCTTTTGCACCATCAGGCAGTATGTCCTTCATGCTGGCTACGGTTCGACATCGGCCACCAGCACAGTAAAATCAGCAATGCCATCGCAAACATCAGTAACCCGAGGCTGAACTGACCAGTTTGCGGCAACATCGCCGACATCCATGCCACCAGCCCTGACCCCATATTCTGCAATCCGCCAACCAGCGCACCGGCCGCGCCTGCCAGATACGGGAAAGGCTCCATTGCACCGGTGGTCGCCAGCGGGAACAACATGCCAGCGCCAAAGAAAAACAGCGAAGCTGGCACCACCAGCGTCCAGATATTCATGATACCCAGCCAGCCCGGGATCCACATCGCCAGACCGGCCAGCAGACAACTGATGACCGAATGCCACATCAGTTGCTGGAAACTTTTCTCCGCCCGCCCGGCATACCAGGCACCAAAGAAGGCAGCAGGGATCGGCAGGATAAACAGTACGCTGACCATCACACCGCTCAGCCCGAGGACGCCGCCCATCAGCACACCGCAACTGGCTTCAAACACCGCCACACCGGCCAGTGCACCGACCAGCATCACCAGATAACGGCTGAAATTGGCGTCGGCCAGTAATAAACGCAGGCTACCCAGCATGTTGCGCGGCGGATGGTCGGCAGTGAATTCCGGACGAGTTTCCGGCAACCAGCGGTACATCGAAAACGCCACACCGGCGCACAGAATCAGCAGGAAACCAAAACTGGCCCGCCAGCCTAACCACGCTGACAGTGCGCCACCAATCACCGGCGCCAGCAGCGGGCTGATCAGAATGCCCATGTTCAGCAGGCTGTTGGCATGGCGTAACGCACCGCCACTGTAGAGATCACGCGGCATGGTTCGCGCCATTACGCCCGCCACACCGGTGCCCAGTCCCTGAATGGCCGCAAAGGCAATCAGCATCGTCAGACTGGTGGACATCATGGCGCCCGCCGCACCTATCAGGAAAATCATCAGGCCGGTCAGGATCACCGGTTTACGGCCAATATTATCGGAAAGCGGGCCGTAAACCAGCTGTGAGCCGCCGTATGTCAGCAGATAGGCTGCCATCACCCGCTGTACCGCGCCCGGTTTCACGGCCAGACTGGTAGCCATGTCCGCGATATTCGGCACATAAATGGTTTGTGCCATTTGCCCGACAGCCACCAGCAAAATGAGCATGATAAGCAGGTGGATATTTTCCAGATTTTTCATTTTTCAGTTCATTATCAAATAAGATTGGAAAAGTGCAGAACAAATAACCAGTAAATTCAGCCAGACTACAGCGGCGCATAAGTTAACAAATTAATATGAATAAGCGAGTGTTGTAGGAAACTCTTCTCAACCTGCACTGGCAGCAGCGGGAACCACATGTGTAACGCAAGGTGTACGAAAATCGATATTGGCTAACGGGTGATGAACAGGCTGATAACATTTAACCGATACGGGATTCGGAAAATTTGAAATAAAATCAGGACATAATTTTGCAATTCATATTTCGCACGACATGAAGAAATCAGAAACCACGGGAGTTTTTTATGGCTGATTGGGTGACAGGAAAAGTCAAAAAAGTTGAGCACTGGACAGACAATTTGTTCAGCATCACGGTCAATGCGCCCATCGATCCTTTTACCGCTGGCCAGTTCGCCAAACTTTCGCTGGATATTGACGGCGAGCGGGTGCAGCGCGCGTATTCCTATGTAAACCCACCCTCCAGCGGCGAACTGGAGTTTTATCTGGTGAATGTGCCGGAAGGAAAACTCAGCCCGCGGCTTCACGTGATGCAGCCCGGTGACGAAATCAACATCACCAAAGAAGCCGCCGGATTTTTCGTCATTGAAGAAGTGCCGGAGTGTGACACGTTGTGGATGCTGGCAACCGGTACCGCTATCGGGCCGTATCTGTCGATTTTGCAGGAAGGGCAAGGGCTGGAGCGGTTCAAAAATATTGTTCTGGTTCACGCGGCACGCTTTGCAGCGGATCTCAGCTATCTGCCATTAATGCAGCAACTGCAACGCCGTTATGAGGGCAAACTTCATATCCAGACCGTGGTCAGTCGCGAGGAGATTTCCGGTTCGCTGACCGGTCGCGTGCCTGCGTTGATTGAAAGCGGCGCACTGGAAGCGGCTGTCGGCCTTAAGATGCTGGCAGAGGACAGCCACGTGATGTTGTGCGGCAATCCACAGATGGTTCGCGATACCCAGCAAGTACTGAAAGACACGCGGGGTATGCGCAAACATCTCAAACGCAAGCCGGGCCATATGACCAGCGAGCATTACTGGTAAATCTGTTACCGCAAAACTAGCGGAATTTAACGTCGTCCGGTTCCGGGCCAAAGCGATTTGCGCCCGGTGTGCCGGTAAAAGCGCCGCAGTCGATCAGCAACATAATGAAAATCACCGATGGCGCGAGCCGGCCCAGAACCCAGCTCCACGTCTGCGGCATCGCCGCTGCCCAGTTACCCGCCACCAGCATCCACGCCAGCACAAACAGCAGCGCCCACCAGGCCGATTTATTGCGGTCATGCAATCTTTTCACCAACACTGCGGCAGTCGGCCACAGTAAAACCACCAGCGCGAATCCGGCGGACTGATAGGTAATCCATTCCTGTGCGGCAAAAAAGAAATCAACCACCATCAGAATCAACCAGCTAACCATCCAGAGCCAGAAATCGCGGCGGCCCAGGCGGCCGTTAAAAGAAAACAGTGCATGCTGTAACGTCATTGGCAGTCCGTTCCGTAAAGTACAAGAGGAGTAAAATATTAAAACAGGCGGAGTGTAACTCACGGGCAGCGATGACGAGAATCTTTACGCACTCCTTTTGACATTACCCCCCGTTCCCCGCTTTAATCGGACTGTTGAAACAAAATAAGAAACGCCCTATGACTGTTGCTCAATCCTTATTACGACTGGCGCTGCCCGCGCTGCTTATGCTCGCTTGCCAGAATAGTGCACTCGCCGATCCGCCGGTCGATCACTCTGGCGCAGAGGAGATGCCAAAAGCCCCGTACCTGCTTGCTGGCGCACCCACCTTTGAAACGACGTTGATCAATTTTCGCGCCAAATACAATGAAGCCAATCCGACCCAGCAGATTGGCGAGTTCCGGTCGATCAGTGATAAATCTCCAAACAGTTCCCTGACCCGAGCCGCCAGCAAGATTAATGAAAACCTGTATGCCTCGACCGCACTGGAAAAAGGCACCGGTAAAATCAAAACGCTGCAAATCACCTATCTGCCGATTCAGGGGGCTGAAGAAAAGGCCGCACGCACGCTGGCGATAAGCTATATGGCTAACCTGATGCGTCAGTTCGACGCCACATTATCCACCGAGCAAAGCGTGGCAAGAGTCGCTTCTCTGATCGAAAAAGGAAAAGGTCAGCAGTTTTATAAGCAGGAGGTAGGCGCGGTGCGTTTTGTCATTTCAGACAATGGCGAAAAAGGACTGACATTCGCCGTTGAGCCGGTCAAGCTGGCGCTTGCTGAGCCGTGAGATGACGGTTTTTAATGACAAAAAGCAAAGCCTTTATGACCAATGATCTCTATACTGTTGCACAGGTAATCTGCTTATTTGGCAGAAATTTTAATCGACACTCGCGTCCCCTTTTGGAGGAAAAAACATGCGACATCCATTAGTGATGGGTAACTGGAAGCTTAACGGCAGCACCCACATGGTTAACGAACTGATTGCTGCTCTGCGTACTGAACTGAGCACAGTTGTAGGTTGTGGCGTTGCAATTGCTCCACCAGAAGTTTACCTGTCACAGGCTAAACACGCTCTGGCTGGCAGCCGTATTGCGCTGGGTGCTCAGAACGTTGATGCTAACCTGTCTGGCGCATTCACCGGTGAAATCTCTGCCGACATGCTGAAAGACATCGGTGCGCAATACATCATCATCGGTCACTCAGAACGCCGCACTTACCACAAAGAAAGCGACGAGTTCATCGCGAAAAAATTCGGCGTGCTGAAAGAAGCGGGCCTGACTCCTGTTCTGTGCATCGGTGAAACCGAAGCAGAAAACGAAGCAGGCAAAACTGAAGCCGTTTGCGCTAAACAACTGGACGCGGTTCTGAGCACTCTGGGTGCGAAAGCATTCGAAGGCGCAGTCATCGCTTACGAACCTGTTTGGGCGATCGGTACCGGCAAATCTGCCACCCCGGCTCAGGCTCAGGCTGTTCACAAATTCATCCGTGACCACATTGCGAAACAAGATGCTGCGGTTGCTGAACAAGTTATCATCCAGTACGGCGGTTCTGTTAACGCTGCAAATGCTGCTGAACTGTTCACCCAGCCAGACATCGATGGCGCACTGGTTGGCGGCGCATCACTGAAAGCAGACGCTTTCGCTGTGATCGTGAAAGCCGCTGCTGAAGCTAAACAAGCGTAAGCCTGTTTCTTCTGCGCATAAAAAAACCCCGGCATGCCGGGGTTTTTTATTGCCTGTAACATGGCGATTAACGCCTGGAGATTTGGTCGAAAATTCCGTCTGTCGCAAAATGGTCTTTCTGCGCCTGAGCCCAGGTACCTGCAACCTGATCAATGGTGAACAGTTTCAGTTTCGGGAATTCAGCCGCGAATTTCTTCTCCACTTCCGGATCACGCGGACGGTAATAATTTTCTGCCGCGATAGTCTGGCCTTCCGGCGAGTACAGGTATTTCAGGTAAGCATCCGCCACTGTACGGGTATCACGCTTATCCACGACTTTATCAACCACAGAAACCGTTGGCTCCGCCAGAATCGATTCGCTTGGCGTGACGATTTCGAACTTATCTTTGCCGACTTCTTTTGTTGCCAGCAACGCTTCGTTTTCCCAGGCAATCAGCACATCACCGATACCACGTTCAACGAAAGTATTAGTTGCGCCACGTGCACCGGAGTCCAGCACTTCGACGTTTTTATACAATGCTTTCACGAAATCCTGAGCCTTCGCTTTGTCATTGTTGTTGTGATGCAACGCGTAACCCCAGGCTGCCAGATAGTTCCAGCGTGCGCCGCCAGACGTTTTAGGGTTAGGCGTAATTACCGATACACCCGGTTTGATCAAATCATTCCAGTCATGAATTTGTTTCGGGTTGCCTTTGCGCACCAGGAACACAATGGTGGACGTGTAAGGCGCAGAGTTGTCCGGCAGGCGGGTGATCCAGTTTTTATCGATACGGCCGCGTTCTGCAATAGCATCAACGTCATAAGCCAGCGCCAGTGTTACCACATCCGCTTCAATGCCATTAATTACTGACGTAGCCTGTTTGCCTGAGCCACCATGCGACTGGCGTACGGTGACGGTATCACCGGTTTTGCCCTGCCAGTATTTACTGAATGCCTTGTTATATTGTTCATAGAATTCGCGGGTTGGATCGTATGACACGTTCAGAATCTGAATATCTTTGGCAATTGCTCCGGTTGCCACCAACAGCAATCCCAAACCTGCAGCCCATTTACGCATCGTACTCTCCCGAAATAGTTTCTATGGATTTCATTTATTTGTTCGTTAAAGAGAGCGTGCCAGATAAAAACGAAACACATAAAGAATAAAAGGTTTTTTTCTATTACTTTATGGAATAAACAAAAAGAGTGGCGAAAAAAAACCTCCCGCAAAGGAGGTTCGTTTAAACACGCAATAAGCTGAATCAGAAAAGTTTTTTCGCCGTGTCGTACCAGTCTTCTTTAAATTTGCTTTTCTTGTTCTCTGGCGCGATACAAATCGAGATGAGTTCGTGAACCATTTTCTCGTTTTCAACACCCACGCAAAAACCGCCCTGAGAATAGTCACGATCTTCTTCCAGCAACAGGTCAACAGCATACGCACCCATGCGGGAAGCCAGGATACGGTCATAAGCGACAGGTGCGCCGCCACGCTGGATATGACCTAATACCGTGCCACGCGTTTCACGACAGGTTTCTTTCTCGATGTATTTAGCCAGTTCTTCAATGTCATCTAACTTCTCGGTGATGGCAACGATGGCATGTTTTTTGCCTTTCGCGATACCGGCTTTGATTTCAGCAACCAGATCATCACGTTTGAATTCAACTTCAGGGATAGCGATAAATTCGCAACCCCCGGCAATCGCTGCTGCTAAGGTCAAATCACCGCAATAACGGCCCATCACCTCAACAATAGAGATACGCTGGTGTGAAGAGGAGGTATCACGTAAACGGTCAATGGCTTCAACCACTGTACCCAGCGCCGTGAAGAAACCGATAGTGTAGTCAGTGCCCGCAACGTCGTTATCGATTGTGCCTGGCAGGCCGATGCAACGGATGCCACCTTCTTTGGTCAGCAGGTCTGCACCGGCATATGAACCGTCACCGCCGATAACCACAAGGCCATCGATACCACGGTCTTTCATATTCTGCAGCGCAACTTTACGCATTTCTGGATCACGGAATTCCGGGAAACGTGCTGAACCCAGGAAAGTACCGCCACGGTTGATCATATCGGAGACGCTGTAGCGATCCAGTTTGCGCATGCGGTTTTCATACATGCCGAGGTAGCCATCTTCAATACCGTAGACTTCCAAATCTGCAGATAAAGCGGCGCGGACAACGCCACGGATCGCAGCATTCATGCCTGGGGCATCGCCACCACTTGTCAGTACACCAATTTTTTTGATCATGACTACCTCTGAACTTGTAGATGCAATTTCTTAAGAATCTTGAGCCAGCCTGTTGGGCGAATTTTTTTATGCAGCCAAAAGGGCTTATTAGCGTTTGAGCCTATAGTATAACAAAACACCGGTGCTGAATTGATTCAAGTCAGCAAGAATACGCATACACCGCTCGGTACATCGCAATTTACTGATTCATACGGCTTTTACAAGATATTTCCAGTTCGTTACGGTCACATTTCCACCTTGTTAATTTCCTGTTCTGCAAATCCAACCCAAATTGAGGACAAAAAAAACCCCACCTTTCGATGGGGGAAGACAGGGATGGTGTCTATGGCAAGGAAAAACAGGGATCTTACTCGGTCGTGCTGGTACTACTCGTCTTCTGGGCAGAAGAGGGCTGTAATCCAGATAACTGCAATTGCATCTGTTTCATGCGCTGCTCATGTTTCTGGTTCAATACATCTTTTTGCTCAGGGGTCAGCAGATTAAACATCTGGTTGCGGATGCGGGCCATTTCGACCTGACGATCCACCTGCTCCTGAGCCATTAATTCAGCTTGTGCTCGCACGGCGGCCTGATCAAACTTTTCGGCGGTAACCAGCCTGTGCATCGTTTCTATCTGTTCTACATTTACATGGGGTAGATCTTTACGAGCCTGGTGCATCAGGTCACGCATTTGCTGGCGCTGTTGCTCAGTAAGATTTACACCATCAAACATGGTGTTGCGTTCCTGAGGCTTATCCAACATCGTGCTATCATGTTCTGCTGGCATCGCCGACACTGGTTTCGCACCATCTGCTAAAACGACACCTGAACTCAGCGTCAGAAGCGTGGCCAAACCGAATGAAGCTGCCTTAAACATCACATACTCCTAAAGTCTTTATCGCTTCATCGCGAATCATTGAAAAGCAGTCTAAACCTGCTGCTGCAAACAAGCGTCAGTGCTTGTAAAAGTACGTAAAGTCATGGAATAGCGGCAATTGATGACGTATTTTGCGTCTAGAGGTAAATACAATGAATAAAATTTTGTTAGTTGATGACGACCGTGAACTGACTTCACTTTTGAAAGAATTGCTCGAAATGGAAGGCTTTAATGTTGTAGTGGCTTACGACGGTGAGCAGGCATTAGAGAAAATAGATAATACCATCGATCTTCTGTTACTTGACGTGATGATGCCGAAGAAAAACGGCATTGAAACCCTTAAAGAATTACGCCAGCGCCATCAGACGCCAGTGATTATGTTAACTGCTCGTGGCAGTGAATTAGACCGTGTCCTCGGCCTCGAACTGGGTGCCGATGACTATCTGCCAAAACCGTTTAACGACCGCGAGCTCGTGGCACGTATCCGGGCCATGTTGCGTCGTTCTAACTGGAGCGAACAGCAGCAAACCAATGAGAACAACGGTTCACCGACGCTTGAAGTCGATGGCTTACAACTGAACCCCGGCCGTCAGGAAGCCAGCTTTAACGGTGAAGCGCTGGATTTAACCGGCACTGAATTCACCCTGTTGTACTTACTGGCAAAACATCTCGGACAGGTCGTTTCCCGCGAACATCTGAGTCAGGAAGTGCTGGGTAAACGTCTGACGCCGTTTGACCGTGCTATTGATATGCACATCTCCAATTTACGCCGTAAATTACCCGATCGTCAGGACGGACATCCATGGTTTAAAACCCTGCGTGGACGCGGTTATCTGATGGTTTCTGCTTCATGATAAACAGTCTTACGGCACGTATTTTTGCCATTTTCTGGTTCACATTAGCCTTAGTGCTGATGCTGGTATTAATGGTGCCGAAACTCGATTCACGCCAGATTACGCCGTTGCTTGATAACGAGCAGCGGCAAGGCCTGATGATTGAACAACACGTTGAAGCTGAACTGGCGACCGATCCTGCCAATGACCTGATGTGGTGGCGCCGGTTGTTCCGTGCCATCGACAAATGGGCACCGCCGGGTCAACGCTTGTTGCTGGTGACCAGCGAAGGGCGCGTTATTGGCGCTCAGCGCAATGAAATGCAGATCGTACGTAACTTTATCGGCCAGTCGGATAACTCAGATCGTCCAAAGAAGAAAAAATATGGTCGCGTCG
Organism: Rahnella sp. WP5; assembly: GCF_000745615.1. NCBI lineage: Bacteria > Pseudomonadati > Pseudomonadota > Gammaproteobacteria > Enterobacterales > Yersiniaceae > Rahnella > Rahnella sp. WP5. The sequence goes on from NZ_JQJR01000015.1 coordinate 46,963, forward strand.
AAATGGTGGGGCCTTTCTCCGTTCGTGATGGCGAAGACAACTACCAGCTTTACCTGATGCGCCCCGCCAGCAGTTCTCAGTCTGATTTTATCAACCTGATGTTCGACCGTCCGCTATTGCTGCTAATCGTCACCATGCTGATCAGCGCCCCGCTGTTGCTCTGGCTGGCGTGGAGCCTGGCAAAACCTGCACGTAAGCTGAAAAACGCCGCAGACGACGTTGCACGCGGCAATCTCAAGCAGCATCCGGAACTCGAAGCCGGACCGCAGGAATTCCTTGCGACAGGTGCCAGTTTCAACCAGATGGTCAGCGCACTCGAACGAATGGTAACAGCACAGCAACGGCTGATTTCGGATATCTCACACGAGCTACGTACCCCACTGACGCGCCTGCAACTGGCCACCGCGTTGATGAGACGTCGTCATGGTGAGGGTAAAGAGCTGCAACGTATCGAAAATGAGGCTCAGCGCCTTGATGGCATGATCAATGACCTGCTGGTGTTATCACGCAGCCAGCATAAAAATGAATTATCGCGCGAAACCCTGAAGGCCAGCGAATTGTGGGCGGGTGTGATTGACGATGCACAGTTTGAAGCCGAACAGATGGGTAAAACCCTTGAGGTCACGTCGCCACCTGGCCCGTGGAAACTGATCGGTAATGCTGCGGCTCTCGACAGTGCGCTGGAAAACATCGTCCGTAACGCCCTGCGTTATTCGCATCATCACATTGTCCTGAACTTCGCCCACGACAGTGAAGGGATCACTATCACCGTTGATGACGATGGCCCTGGTGTGAGCGAAGAAGATCGTGAACAGATTTTCCGTCCGTTCTACCGCACTGATGAAGCGCGTGATCGGGAATCCGGCGGCACCGGCCTTGGGCTGGCGATCGTGGATACCGCGGTTCAGCAGCACAGAGGCAAGGTAAAAGCCGAAGACAGCCCGCTGGGCGGCCTTCGTTTGATTATCTGGCTGCCGCTGCACCAGCGTTAAGATTCTGCTATTCTGCGTCCCTCTATCAGGGGGACGCATGCTTAACATTGTTTTATTTGAACCAGAAATCCCGCCCAACACCGGCAACATTATCCGCCTGTGTGCCAACACCGGATGTCAGCTTCACCTCATCGAACCTTTGGGCTTTGGCTGGGACGATAAACGTCTGCGCCGTGCCGGGCTCGATTACCATGAATTCGCCCATATAAAGCATCACGCCAATTATGACGCTTTCCTCAGCAGCGAAAATCCACAACGTCTTTTTGCCCTGACAACCAAAGGCACGCCAGCGCACAGCGCCGTGAGCTATCAGGATAATGATTTCCTGCTGTTTGGCCCTGAAACTCGCGGCTTACCGGCGTCTATTCTGGATAATCTGCCCGCACAGCAGAAAATTCGCATTCCTATGCGCGCAGAAAGTCGCAGCATGAACTTGTCGAATGCTGTTTCTGTGGTGGTTTATGAAGCCTGGCGTCAACTGGGATATCCGGGCGCATTGCTGAAAGAATAGCGGAATGGAAGTGAAGAAGATGGCATGCAAATTCATGCCATCTGAAAGCCCGTCAGATACCGTCGCCGAATTCAAAACCCTGCGCAATACCGTTGAAATGCTGATCCATATCCATGGAAGGACGCTCGCTTTCCGGACGCCCGACAATTCGCGCCGGAACGCCTGCAGCCGTGGTGTGCGGAGGAACTGATTGCAACACGACTGAGCCCGCACCGATTTTCGCACCAGCACCCACTTCAATATTGCCGAGGATTTTCGCACCGGCACCAATCATGACGCCTTCACGGATTTTAGGGTGGCGGTCACCGCAGGTTTTTCCTGTACCACCAAGCGTCACAGATTGCAGAATCGATACGTCATTCTCAACCACGGCCGTTTCACCGATGACAATCCCGGTGGCGTGGTCAAACATGATGCCGCAGCCAATACGCGCCGCCGGGTGAATATCTACGCCGAATGACACTGAAATCTGATTTTGGAAATAAATCGCCAGCGCTTTACGATCCTGCTTCCACAGCCAGTTACCGATACGGTATGCCTGCAGCGCGTGGAATCCTTTCAGATAGAGTAACGGGGTGGAATATTTGTCGACTGCCGCATCACGCTGATGCACAGCCAGAATGTCACGGGCAGCAGAGAGGATCATTTGTTCGTCGTTGCGATAGGCTTCTTCGACAACTTCACGGATCGCCATCGCAGGCATAATCGGATTGCCCAACTTGTTGGCCAGAATGTAGCTCAACGCGCCGCCCAGCGTTTCATGTTTTAGCAACGTCGCATGGAAAAAACTGGCCAGCATCGGTTCACACTCAGCCAGCGCTCTCGCCTCTGATTTAATGTTATTCCAGACCAGTTCTAATTCTTCTAGCGACATCACTTTTCCTTACGACTTTGCAAGTTCGGGTAATAAAAAGCCGCCCTGTCGGGAATACCAACAAGGTGGCTATTCTGCAGATGCCTTTCAGTGGCTGTGTTTTTCATCCTTGCTCGCACGGGCAAGCAAACTGATCGCCGCTTCACGCGCATCTTTACCGCAGTACAAGACCTGGTAAATCTGTTCAGTGATTGGCATTTCAACGTTATTACGCTGCGCCAGAGCCCGTACTTCTTTCGTATTGCGATAGCCTTCAACAACCTGACCGATGGTGTCCTGAGCAGTCTGAACATCCTTGCCTTGCCCCAGCATAATGCCAAAGCGACGGTTACGGGACTGGTTATCTGTGCAGGTTAACACCAAATCACCCAAGCCTGCCATGCCCATAAATGTGGCCGGATCAGCGCCTAAAGCGGAACCCAGGCGGGTCATTTCAGCCAGACCACGGGTAATCAGCGCGGTTCTTGCATTGGCCCCAAAGCCGATACCATCCGACATGCCGGCACCAATCGCGATAACGTTTTTAATCGCACCGCCCAACTGAACCCCGATAAAATCGGGATTGCTGTAAACACGGAAGCTTTTGCCACAGTGCAGCAATTGCTGCAGATCTTCGGCAAAACTGGCATCAGTGGCAGCCAGTGAGATTGCTGTTGGCATGCCTGCCGCCAGTTCTTTGGCGAATGTCGGCCCGGAAACCACCGCTAACGGAATGGCATCACCGAGTTCTTCGCGCGCGACATCCTGCAACAGACGGCCGGTTTCTGCTTCCAGCCCTTTCGTCGCCCATACCACGCGCGCATCAGGGCGCAAATGGGGTTTCAGCTGACGCAAAACGTCACCAAATACATGGCTGGGTACCACAACCAGCACATTACGGCTGGCCGCTAACGCGACAGACAGATTGGTTTCGAGCAACAGATTATCGGGGAACGGAACATCAGGAAGGAATTCCTGATTACAACGGGCACGTTGTAATGCGTTGATGTGGTCGGGATTATGTCCCCACAGCACAACGGGATGGCCATTTCTGGCAAGAGTAATCGCTAAAGCGGTGCCGTACGAGCCGGCACCGATCACTGTCATTGACGCATTGACGGTTTTCATCAGGCATCCTGATGCGGTTCAGCACCTTCGCCTTCAGCTTGCTGTTGCAGATAGTTCATGAACAGAGCGTCAAAGTTAACAGGTGCAAGGTTCAGTTGCGGGAAGGTACCGCGGGAAACCAGGCTGGTGATGCACTCACGGGCATACGGGAACAGAATGTTCGGGCAATATGCACCCAGGCAATGCGCCATCTGGTTGCCATCAATACCGGAGATAGTGAAGATACCACCCTGCTGAACTTCGCACAGGAACGCAGTTTCGTCGCCCAGTGAAGAAGTTACCGTCACACGCAAGACGACTTCATATACGCCTTCAGCCAGCTGGCTGGAAGCGGTATCAAGATCCAGTTTAACTTCTGGCTGCCAGTCTTGCTGGAAAACCTGAGGCGCATTTGGCGCTTCAAAAGAGATGTCTTTGGTGTAGATACGTTGGATCTGGAAAGCCATCTCGGTGTTATTTTGTTCTGACATGTGAGTAGTACCCTCGGGTTAATAGTCCTTTTAAACACTTAATGAAAAACAGCCGCCGCCTTTATTAACCCAGCATTGGGTCAAGGCCACCGCGTGCATCAAGTGCATGTAAATCATCACAACCGCCGACATGCTGCCCATCGATAAAAATCTGAGGAACGGTTGAACGACCGCTGCGGGCGATCATTTTTTCACGTTTATCTGCATCGCCGTCGATAGCGATTTCATCGAATGAAGCTCCTTTGCTATTAAGCAGAGCTTTCGCACGATGGCAATAAGGGCAGGTTGCCTTGGTGTAGATTTCAATTTTTGCCATGGGTTCCACCTCAGAGTCGTAAAATTGAGTGCCGTAGCAGTTGGCTTAATGTCTTATTTACCGCGCACTAAAGGCAGGTTTTCACTGCTCCAGCCGCTGATACCTTCTTTGAGTGTAAACACGCGCTCAAAACCAGCAGCAATAAGGCCTTCAGCCGCAGTGCGGGAAGTTTGTCCTGTGGCACAAACCACGATAACAGGCTGTGCTTTATGTTTGGTCAGCTCACCCAGGTTGTTGTTCTTGATGTCAGCAGACAAAACATTCTGTGATTCAGCGATGTGGCCTTTGCGGAATTCTTCACGCGCGCGAACATCGACAACGATGGCATCTTCTTTGTTAATCAGGCGGGTTGCTTCGCCACGGGTGATCTCTTTAACTTTAGAAAAACGTGTTTTAAAGGTGGTCACAATTACTGCAATCAGTAACGCAACCCACGCCAGGCTGAGAACCGGATGCGCACTGATGAATGGCATAATATCTTGCATGGGGTGTAGCAACTCCCGTCAGTTGGGGGAAAATTCAAGGCTTCAGAGTATACCTGCGCGTCGGAGCAAATACAGCCAGTAAGCGCGGGTGAATGCCACAATCTGCGGCACATCCTGGAAAATTAACACGGCTTTATGCCGAAAGTTAACCCTCACCCCGCCTCATCTTTGATCTCCTCGGGCTATTCACACACGGCGCTGGGGTAAAATCAGCCCGCCTGAGTGCATTTAGCCGCGCCTGTTCATGCCGTTGCAACTGGCGAGCCTATTGAGCATTTCATCTTTTAAACTGAGGTCAATTGACATGTCGAGCAACAAAAAACCGATGGTTCTGGTGATTCTGGATGGCTACGGGCATCGTGAAGAACAACAAGATAACGCAATTCTGAATGCCAAAACCCCCGTCATGGATAATCTGTGGGCCACTCACCCGCATACCCTTATCGCCGCATCCGGGCTGGACGTCGGTCTGCCTGATGGTCAGATGGGAAACTCCGAAGTAGGCCATGTCAATTTAGGTGCCGGCCGCATCGTGTATCAGGATCTCACCCGTCTGGACAAAGAAATTAAAGAAGGCGACTTCTTTAATAATAGCGTACTGACTGGCGCTGTTGATCGCGCAATCGCCGCAGGTAAAGCGGTTCACATTATGGGTCTGTTATCTGCGGGCGGCGTTCACAGCCACGAAGACCACATCATGGCGATGGTCGAACTGGCACAACGCCGTGGCGCGAAAGCCATTTATCTGCATGCCTTCCTGGATGGTCGCGATACACCACCACGCAGCGCTGAAGCGGCGCTGAAACGCTTCTCAGAGAAATTCGCACAAATCGGTACGGGTCGTATTGCGTCAATCGTGGGCCGTTATTACGCCATGGATCGCGATAACCGCTGGGATCGCGTGCAACTGGCCTATGATTTGATGTCACAGGCAAAAGGCGCATTTACTGCCGATAATGCACTGGCGGGTCTGCAGGCCGCTTATGCCCGTGATGAAAATGATGAATTCGTGAAGCCAACCGTATTGCAGGCAGCAGGTGAAGAATCCGCGGCCATCAATGACGGCGATGCACTGATCTTCATGAACTTCCGCGCAGACCGGGCCCGCGAAATCACCCGCGCCTTTATCAGTCCGGATTTCGATGGTTTTGCCCGCGAAAAAGTCATCAACTTCGGCGATTTCATCATGCTGACCGAATATGCTGCAGACATCAACGCAGCTTGCGCCTATCCACCGGCATCACTGAAAAATACGCTGGGTGAATGGCTGATGGCGCACGGCAAAACGCAGTTGCGTATTTCCGAAACTGAGAAATATGCCCATGTCACCTTCTTCTTTAACGGGGGCATGGAAGATTCGTTTGAAGGCGAAGACCGTATTCTGGTGAAATCACCAAACGTGGCGACTTATGACCTGCAACCGGAAATGAGCTCTGCTGAACTGACGGAAAAGCTGCTCGGCGCAATCAGCAGTGGTAAGTACGACACCATCATTTGTAACTATCCGAATGGCGACATGGTCGGTCATACCGGCGTTTACGACGCAGCAGTGAGTGCCGTTGAAGCACTCGATAAATGTGTTGCTCAGGTTGTGGACGCAGTGAAAGCCGTGGGTGGTCAGTTGCTGATTACCGCCGACCACGGTAATGCAGAACAAATGCGTGACCCGGCGACCGGTCAGGCACACACTGCACACACCAGCCTGCCGGTTCCGCTGATTTATATCGGCGGAAATGCACAAGCGGTTGAAGGCGGTAAATTATCTGATATCGCGCCAACTATGCTTTCACTGATGGGCATGGAAATTCCGCCGGAAATGAGCGGCAAGCCGCTGTTTATCGCGCGTTAATTTCTGTTAAAAACCGTCAAAAAAGGCGTACTGACACCCGTTGGTACGCCTTTTTTGTTTGTGCATCAGCGGGTTGATTAGTGTTACGATACGAAAAGGGACAGCCATATTGTCTATCATCCACGGTCGACAAGCGGAAAAAAGTTTGAGCAAATTCAATCATTTCAGCCTGATGAGAACCCGCCTTTCCGCTCAGGACAAGGCCGTATCTGCCTTCCCATCTCCAGCCTTACTACTTTGCGTTTCCCTGCTGTCTCTTTCTGTGAGTGTGCATGCTGACGACAATAAAGATCAGCTCAAAACCATTCAGCAAAACATCGCGGAAAAAGAGAAAAGCGTAAAACAGCAGAAACAGCAACGCGGCACGTTATTGCAGCAATTGCAGGCGCAGGAAAAAACCATCGCCTCAGCCAGCAGTCAGTTACGCAGCACTCAGTCAACCCTCGCCACGTTGGGAAAAGACATTTCCGGGCTGAATGCGTCCATTGATAAATTGCAAAAACAGCAAAAGACGCAGGAAGCTATTCTGGCAAAGCAGCTCGATGCCGCATTCCGGATCGGGCAGCATAAAGGCCTGCAATTACTGCTGAGCAGCGAAGAGAGCGCACGCAGCGAGAGGATCCTGGCTTATTTTGGTTATCTGAATGAAGCGCGACAGAAAACCATTGAGGACCTGAAACAGACCCGAGCCACGCTGGCTGAACAGCGTGTTTCTTTGCAATCGAAACAAACCCAGCAAAAAAGCCTGCTGAGTGAACAACAAACCCAGCAGCAGAAACTCGAACAGGCTCGTGCCGCCCGTAAGCAAACGCTCACGGCACTGGAGTCTTCATTGCAAAAAGATGAGCAGAGCCTGACCGAACTGCGCGCTAACGAATCCAGCCTGCAAAACAAAATTGCCGCTGCCGAACGTGCTGCCAAAGCACGCGCAGAAAAAGAAGCCCGCGAAGCTGCGGCAGTCAGAGCGAAAGAACAGCAGGCGAAGAAATCCGGTTCCACCTACAAACCGACCCAAAGCGAGCAATCTCTGATGGCCCGTACCGGCGGTCTGGGCAGACCATCAGGTCAAAATATGTGGCCTGTTAATGGTTCGTTGATACATCGCTTCGGCGAACAGCTGCAGGGTGAACTACGCTGGAAAGGGATTGTTATCTCAGCAAGAGAAGGCAGTGATGTCCGGGCGATTGCTGACGGACGCGTCATTCTGGCGGACTGGTTACAGGGATACGGTTTGGTTGTGGTTATCGATCACGGCAAAGGCGATATGAGTCTGTACGGTTACAACCAGGATGCACTGGTCAGCGTAGGCGACCAGGTCAGAACGGGCCAGGCCATTGCTAAAGTTGGGAACAGCGGCGGACAAGGCCAGCCATCGCTGTATTTTGAAATTCGTCGTCAGGGCCAGGCCGTTAATCCACAGCCGTGGTTGGGAAGATAGCATTGCGATATAACAAGTCCGTTTTAGCTGCCCTTTGTGGTACTGCGTTTTTTGCTTGTCAGGTTCAGGCAGCGAAATTATCCATCCTGATCGATGACTTTGGTTATCGCCAGCATGAGGAAAACCAGGTACTTCAGATGCCAAAAGCGGTATCGGTCGCGATTTTTCCCAACGCACCCGATTCGCAGATGATGATGAACAAGGCTCACCAGCAGGGGCGTGAAATTCTGATCCATCTGCCGATGGCGCCACTTAGTAAGCAACCGCTGGAAAAAGACACGCTGACACCCTCCATGAGCGCCGCAGAAGTGAAACGTATTGTCGATCAGGCGATCAGCAATATCCCTTACGCGATTGGCATCAATAACCATATGGGTAGTGCTATGACCTCCAGCCTGACCGGGATGGAAAATGTCATGCAGGCAATGAATGCCCACAACCTGTTTTTCCTCGACAGCATGACCATTGGTAACACTCAGTCAGTCAAAGCGGCTCAGGGCACCCGGGTGAAAGTCATTAAGCGCAATGTCTTTTTAGATGATGTGCAGAATGAAGCGGAAATCCGCCGTCAGTTTGAACGCGCAATTCAGCTCGCACGCAAGAATGGATATGCCATCGCGATAGGACACCCGCATCCGACGACAGTGAAAGTGCTGCAGCAAATGTTGCCGAATCTACCTTCCGATATCGTTCTGGTCAGGCCAAGTGATCTGCTGAACGAACCCCAGCGCAGCATACCCGCCGGTAAGGTCACGATTGCGCCCGTAAAATCATCACGTAAAGGCATCAGCGTCTGCCACCTCAGGCAACCTCTCCCGCAGATTTATGCCGACAGCATGTTTAAAATTCTCGGGGAAAGCCTGAAATCTTCACCCGCTGCGGCATTTGTTGAACGGCAGTATTCTGTGATAACAACTTTTACTAAAAAGTAGAAATCGCACTCATTGGCGGTTTCCTGATTATATTGGTGGTACGCATATATTTGGCATCACCAACTAACTTATTGATATCAATTGATTTCATAGCCAAACTAAAAAGTAGAGCTTCTGGGTTTTGCCTCATATAATGGGCGCTGTATATTTTTTTGACCGGACTGAGCAAGGGCGCTAACCGATGGGACAAGATCGATCTAAAATTCTGCTACTGGATAGTGGCAAGGAATGGGGAGGCGGGACTAACAGCATGTTAGAACTGCTGAAAAGAATCGATCGTGAAAAATTTGAAATCAGCTGCTGCTTTTACAACGATTACGCCCGGGACAACGGCGAAACTATCAGTCAGATTTTAAACTCACTGAATGTACCGGTATTTTTTATTCCGCAGGTTAAGCAACCTGCCTGGGCGAAAATAGCTAAAGAAGTATTAAGAACGCTGTTTTTCTTTAGCAGTAATTTGCGTCAGAAAGCCATTTACTCTATCGACAAAATCTGGCGTATTAATCCCAATATCCGCAAAATTCACTCCCTGCTTGAACTCGGTCAGTTTGACATTCTCTATATGAATAATCAGCCCAGCTCTAACGTCGAAGGCTATTATTCTACTGCCGGTTTACCCACAGAAATCGTACAGCATTGTCGAATTGAACCGGTGCTCAACCGGGAGGTTGTGCGCATCGTTAACCGGTTCTGCCACAGCATTATCTCTGTTTCTCAAGGCGTTCAGGAACAACTGCTCAAACGTGGTGTACGCAAAGAGTTATGTTTTACCGTTTTTAATGGCATTGATATTCATCAGCCATTGCCCGAAGGCACAAAAATCCGGGAAGAATTAGCCGCCGACAACGACACGTTCATCTTTGGCAGTATAGGTTCTCTGATTAACCGCAAAGCTCATCACTTCACATTACTGGCACTAGACAAATTTAATCGCGCATTTCCGGAAGCCAAATGGAAAATGGTATTTGTGGGTGAAGGCCCGAATTTACGCCGTCTCATTCAGCAAACTTCGGCTCTGAATATGATGGATAAAGTGGTATTTACAGGCTTCCAGAGCAATGCGCTGGAATATCTGTCCGCGTTTGATGCCTTTATATTAGGCTCAAAAAGTGAAGGGCTTCCGCGGGTCGTGTTGGAATCCATGCTGCTGAAAACGCCGGTGATTGGTTCGAATGTCACCGGTACAGCCGAACTGATTAAAAATGCAGAAACCGGCATGTTATTTGAGTATGGCGATATTGATATGCTCTTTAATCATATGAAAACACTGTATCTCAATGCCCATCTGAGAAATGAAATTGCAGAGCAGGCAAATCTGACTGTTCGCGAAAAATTTGCAATTGAAAAATATGTCTCAGGCGTTGAAACCGTTTTAAGCAGTGTGAAAAAGAAACAAGGCTGAATATGTTCAAATTTCTAAATCCAAAATATCGTCACATTCTTTCACGCCATAATTTGCCGTATGACGGGACCGTCATGGCAGGAAAACCAAAGAACAGCGTGACGTCTGTGGTGATCCCTTCCGCGGGGGCTGACTATATTGAAGAAGCTTGTCTGTGTGCAGAGTTTGCCGATAAATTTGCGACCGCATTACAGGAAATCGTGATTGTTACCGATCAGGCTGCCAGCCAGTTTCGCCCGTTACCGGAGAAAGTCCGGATCGTCACGCTTCACCCTGAAACCAAATCCGGTGATTATCGTTATAAACAAATTTATCTCAGCCGCCTGATCAAACTGATGGCGCCTTTGCAGGCCAGAACTGACGGTATTTTGATGATCGATTCCGATCTTAATTTGCTTAAAATGCCGGAAATTCAGTTACATGAAAATCATATTTATTCAAGTTTCCGTCAGGGCAAGATGATTGCCAAACTGGACGGTTGTGATCCTGAGATCATCCCGGCGTATTACAAAAACAGCGTGCGTCCTTATATTGTCGATCACGTGAACGGCGCTTTCTTAGCCGCCAGGCGTAAAACCTGGGAGCGTTTGTGCCCGCTGTGGATTATGTTTTTCATCGATACATGGAACATTCTGCCAGACAACCAGCCCCCGACAGATCAACTGCCTCTGGCGGCCATGCTGGATACGCTGGACATCAAAAGCGTCAATCTGGGCGACTGGATGAACTGGCCGGTATCGAAAAAAATTGGCGGCACACCGTCGGTTATCCCTAAAGAAGTGATCGGCGCTCATGGCGGCTTCCCGCTGACAGAATGGCAAAAGTATCTGGCTTCACCGGATAATGAACTGTTATTCAAAGGTCAGGATTACACCCGTAAAGTGCGTTATCTGACGGATGACGAGAAACAAATGGCCGGTCCTGCGGCGTAAAGACTGCGCCCGCTATCAGCAAAAGCCCGCTATTTTCAGCGGGCTTTTGCATTTTCAGAGCGCCAGATTACCAGTTAAGTATCACTTTGCCGGAATGCCCGGAGCGCATCGCATCAAACCCTTTCTGGAATTCATCAATCGGAAAATGGTGCGTAATCAGAGGTGTAAGATCTAATCCTGACTGGATCAGGGCGGCCATTTTGTACCAGGTTTCGAACATTTCCCTTCCGTAAATCCCTTTAATAAACAGTCCTTTGAAAATCACCTGATTCCAGTCGATTGCCATCTCGGTCGATGGAATGCCCAGCATCGCAATCCGGCCGCCATGGTTCATGGCGTTAAGCATGCTGCGAAATGCCGCAGGTGCACCTGACATTTCCAGCCCGACGTCAAACCCTTCCGTCATGCCCAGCTCATCCATCACATTCTGCAAGCTTTGCTGGCTGACATTCACCGCCCGCGTCACACCCATTTTGCGCGCGAGTTCCAGACGGTATTCGTTCATATCCGTGATCACCACATGGCGGGCACCAACATGTTTGCAGATGGCTGCCGCCATGATGCCAATCGGCCCGGCACCGCTGATCAGAACATCCTCGCCGACCAGATCAAACGACAATGCGGTATGCACAGCATTACCAAAGGGATCAAAAATGGCAGCCAGATCATCAGAAATATTGTCTGGGATTTTAAACGCATTAAAAGCAGGTAATACCAGATACTCCGCAAAAGCGCCCGGACGGTTTACCCCCACGCCCTGTGCGTTGCGGCACAAATGCGTACGTCCTCCCCGGCAATTACGGCAGTGTCCGCAGGTAATATGCCCCTCGCCCGACACCCGGTCACCGATACTGAAACCTTTAACTTCCTGCCCGATGCCCACCACTTCGCCGACATATTCGTGTCCGACCACCATTGGTACGGGAATGGTTTTTTGTGACCATTCGTCCCAGTTGTAGATGTGCACATCGGTTCCGCAAATGGCGGTTTTACGGATTTTGATCAGCAAATCGTTGTGCCCTAATTCCGGCACGGCCACATCCGTCATCCAGATGCCTTCTTCACGTTTGAGTTTTGCTAAAGCTTTCATCGACATTCCTCAGGCGATCACGCCAAGTTTTTTGCCAATACGGGTGAAGGCTTCAACGGCCTTTTCGATTTGTTCCGTGCTGTGCGCTGCTGACATTTGAGTACGGATGCGCGCCTGCCCCTGAGGCACCACCGGGTAAAAGAAGCCGGTGACGTAAATCCCTTCCTGCTGCAAAAGCGACGCAAACTCCTGAGCCAGACGAGCCTCGCCAAGCATCACCGGGATAATGGCGTGATCAGCCCCCGCCAGCGTGAAACCCGCGGCGGTCATTTTCTCGCGGAACAATTTTGAATTGCTGAGCAAACGCTCACGCAGTTCGCTGCCTTCTTCGAGCATGGAAAGCACTTTCAGGGAGGCAGAAACAATCGACGGTGCCAGGGAATTAGAGAAGAGATAGGGCCGCGAACGCTGACGCAACCAGTCGATCACTTCCTGACGCGCAGCGGTATAACCGCCGGAAGCCCCGCCCAGCGCTTTGCCAAGCGTGCCAGTGATGATGTCCACGCGCCCCATCACATCGCAATATTCGTGCGTTCCCCGCCCTTCGGCACCGACAAAACCTACCGCATGGGAATCATCGACCATCACCAGCGCGTCGAACCGTTCGGCCAGGTCGCACACGCCCTTCAGGTTGGCTATCACGCCATCCATTGAAAATACGCCGTCAGTTGCCACCAGAATATGACGGGCACCCTCATCTTTTGCCTGCTGCAAACGGGTTTCCAGTTCAGACATATCGTTGTTGGCATACCGATAGCGTTTCGCTTTGCATAAGCGAACACCATCGATTATTGAGGCATGATTCAGCGCATCCGAAATGATGGCGTCTTCTTCACCCAGCAGTGTTTCAAATAACCCACCGTTGGCATCAAAGCAGGAGGAATAGAGGATCGCATCGTCCATACCGAGAAAGTCAGCCAGACGATGTTCAAGTTCTTTGTGCGTATCTTGTGTGCCGCAGATAAAGCGGACCGAAGCCATGCCGAAACCGTGGCTGTCGAGACCGGCTTTTGCAGCACGGATCAGTTCGGGATGATTCGCCAGGCCAAGGTAGTTGTTGGCGCAAAAATTGATGACCGGACGGCCGCCAGCGACGGAGACTTCAGCCTGCTGGGGCGTGGTGAGAATGCGTTCTTCTTTAAACAGCCCTTCAACCCGGGCCTGCTCCAGCTGATCTTCCAGCTGGCGATAAAACGAAACAGACATACAGTATTCTCCTGAAATGACTCATTCACGGAATACCTTACTAATCTGCATATAAAATAACGATGGAAGTGCTCACAATATCTTTGTTTTGCAGCATAGTTCACGCCTTACGCTCTGAAACATAAGAATCCCTGTTATCGGACACCTTCCCAATGTGAGCTTCATAATGAAGTGTTATGATATTACCCAATATACAGGCTGTGCATGGTGCGCAGTTCTTCAAATGATTAAAGGTGAATCCCATGATAATCGTCACTGGCGGCGCTGGTTTTATCGGCAGCAATATTATTAAATCGCTCAATGATATGGGATACCGCGATATTCTGGTGGTGGATAATCTGAAAGATGGCACCAAGTTCGTCAATCTGGTGGATCTGGATATTGCGGATTATTGCGACAAAGAAGATTTTATCGCCAGTATCGTGGCCGGCGACGATCTGGGTGATATCGACGCCATTTTCCACGAAGGCGCATGCTCTTCCACTACCGAGTGGGACGGCAAGTACATGATGGATAACAACTATCAGTACTCTAAAGATGTCCTGCATTATTGTTTAGATCGCAGCATTCCCTTCCTTTATGCGTCTTCCGCAGCCACTTATGGTAGCCAGAGCACCAGCTTTGTTGAAGAGCGTAAATACGAGCAACCGCTGAACGTCTATGGTTACTCTAAGTTCCTGTTTGACCAGTATGTTCGCGAAATTCTGCCGCACGCTGAATCTCAAATTTGTGGTTTCCGTTATTTCAACGTTTACGGACCGCGTGAAGGCCATAAAGGCAGCATGGCGAGCGTAGCGTTCCATCTGAATAATCAGATCAAGGCCGGGGAGAACCCAAAACTGTTCTCGGGCAGCGAAGGCTTCAAACGCGATTTTATCTACGTGGGTGATGTGGCAGCCGTGAACCTGTGGTTCTGGCAAAACGGTGTTTCGGGCATTTTTAACTGCGGTACCGGACGTTCGGAATCCTTCCAGGCCGTGGCAGATGCTGTCGTGGCATACCACAAGTCTGGCGATATCGAATACATTCCATTCCCGGAAAAACTCAAAGGCCGTTACCAGTCCTTCACACAGGCCGACATGACGGCCCTGCGTAACGCCGGTTACGACAAACCGTTCAAAACGGTTGCCGAAGGTGTTACGGAATACATGAGCTGGCTTAACCGCACAGTTTAAGCCCTGCACATTGAGGAATGGATTAACGGTATGAAAATACTGGTAATTGGGCCGTCATGGGTCGGTGACATGATGATGTCACAAAGTCTTTATCGCACCCTGAAAGCTGCGCACCCCGACGCTCAAATTGACGTGATGGCACCTGCATGGTGCCGTCCTTTACTTGATCGCATGCCGGAAGTACATCAGGCGCTGGCCATGCCGCTGGGCCACGGTGCGCTGGAATTGGGCGAACGTCGTCGTCTGGGTATTTCATTGCGCAATGAGAAATATCAGCGTGCATTCGTTCTGCCTAACTCGTTTAAATCGGCGCTGGTTCCTTTCTTTGCCCGTATTCCGCAACGCACCGGCTGGCGTGGCGAAATGCGCTATGGTCTGCTCAATGATTTGCGGGTGCTGGATAAACCCGCTTTTCCACTGATGGTTCAGCGTTATGCTGCTCTGGGCTACGATGCCCGGCAAATCAAAACTGCCGCTGATCTTCCACAACCCATTCTCTGGCCGAAATTAGAGGTCGGCGACGCTGAAGTCACCGCAGTTAAAACCTCATTCTCTGTGGATAACACCCGGCCGCTGATTGGTTTCTGCCCTGGCGCAGAGTTTGGTCCGGCAAAGCGCTGGCCTCATTATCACTACGCGGTGTTGGCTGAAAAACTGATCAGCGAAGGCTATCAGGTGGTGCTCTTTGGCTCTGCAAAAGATAACGCAGCAGGTGAACAAATCCGCCTGGCACTGACAGAAAGCGCGCAACCTTTCTGTCTCAATCTGGCGGGGAAAACCTCATTGGATCAGGCGGTGGTGATGATTGCCGCCTGTCATGCGGTCGTCAGTAATGATTCAGGCCTGATGCACGTTGCCGCCGCGCTGGATAAACCGCTGATAGCACTTTACGGGCCCAGCAGCCCGGACTTCACACCGCCCCTCAGCCATCAGGCAAAAGTTATACGTCTGATCACTGGCTACCATAAAGTCCGTAAAGGCGATGCTGAAGAAGGCTATCACCAAAGTTTAATTGATATTCAACCCGGACAAGTTTATCAGGAACTCACCCAGTTGCTGAGCGCAAGGAAGGAGCTTTAATGCGGGTTCTCATCGTCAAAACGTCGTCCATGGGCGACGTTCTGCATACCCTTCCGGCGTTGACGGATGCTATGCAGGCCATTGCCGGGATCCGCTTTGACTGGGTCGTGGAAGAAGGATTTAGCCAGATCCCCGGCTGGCATCCTGCCGTTGATCGCGTGATACCTGTCGCCATCCGCCGCTGGCGTAAAAACTGGTTCGGCTCTGAAACCCGTCAGCAACGCTGCGACTTCAAACGCGAAGTTCAGTCTCAAACCTATGATGCGATCATTGATGCTCAGGGTCTGATTAAAAGCGCGGCACTGATCACCCGTGTCGCCAAAGGTGAAAAACACGGTCAGGATTGTAAAAGTGCCCGTGAACCATTCGCCAGCTGGTTCTACAATCAGCGTCATGAAATCGATAAAAAGCAGCACGCGGTAGAGCGTACCCGGGAATTGTTTGCGAAAAGCCTGGGCTATGAAAAGCCATCAGGCCAGGGAGATTATGCTATTGCAGCACGTTTCCTCTCCCATCTTCCTGCCGACGCGGGCCGGTATCTGGTGTTTCTTCATGCCACCACCCGCGCCGATAAACATTGGCCGGAAGAACACTGGCGTGAGCTGATCAGCATGTTCGGCGGGCAAGATATCCGCATCAAACTTCCGTGGGGGGCAGACCATGAACATCAGCGCGCATTGCGTCTGGCGGAAGGTTTCCCTTATGTCGAGGTGTTGCCCAAGTTGAGTCTGGAAAAAGTTGCTGAGGTTTTAGCCGGTGCGAAAGCGGTCATTTCTGTTGATACGGGGCTGAGCCATCTGACTGCCGCGCTGGATCGTCCAAATATCACGCTTTACGGACCGACCGATCCGGGATTGATTGGCGGGTATGGAAAGAATCAGTTTATCCTCAAAGCCGAGAACAATTCACTGGAAAACTTACCAGCCAAAACCGTCTTTGAGCGTCTGAGTGATCTGACCGCTGCGAAAGAGGAAGTGAACTGACCATGAGCTACGTGATTATTTTCATCTTGCTGTGGCCGTTCAAAATGCTGATGAAGCCTTTTCATCAGGGCAAAGGACGAAATCTGGTCATACAAACCGCCAAAATTGGTGATTTCGTCAATATCACGCCTTTACTGAAGCATTTAAAAAAATCAGATGTCTTGATCAGTAAAACGGTTTTGCCTTTGGCTGCACACGATTCGACGATCGATTCTATTTATCTCATTGAAGATTACAAAAAATCTTTAGTCAGTAAAATTGGTCTCGCCTTTCGCCTGCTCAACCGCTACGACAATATTTATCTGCTGCAACCTAACAGCGTTAACGGTTTCTATGCCGCCTTCTGTAATGCGAAGCATAAAGCCTTTCTGATCGCTTATACCCGTAAGTGGTATCACGGGATTTTTTATCAGACGGCCGACGTTGTTCGTTTGCATCAGAAAACCGATTTTACGCTGGAAAGTTATCTTAAGCTGGCAGACCCCAGCCTCAGTGCAGAAAGCTATACTAAACATGCCACCCTTCCCTTGTGGATACCTGAAAAAACCTTGCCGGAGCTGGCGGCAAGCAAGCAGGTCAAAATTGGTATCAGCATTTCGGCAGGCAATAAAGCTAAAACAATTCCGACAGCGGTATGGATTAAAATCCTTAATACCCTGGCTGGCCTTCCTTGTCAGTTTTATGTTTTTGGCCCGGAGAATGAGCAGAAATACCTTGATCAGTTGCTGGAAAAACTCAGTGCTCGCGAAAACATCATTAACCTGATCGGTAAGCTAAAATTGCATGAAGTCCCACATGCCATTTCTCAGATGGATATGTATATCGCCTCAGATTCTGGCAACGTGTATATCGCAGATGCGGTGAATATCCCAGTGGTATGTTTAGCGGGTCCCTGTGACTTAACCGAGCAGCATCCAACCTATGCGCCACTCATCCTGACGCCGGAAGATAAAAAACTCGCGCCTGAATCTTTTATTTTCTCAGCACCTTATCAATTCCGGCACAGTGCTGAAGAACTTTTTTCACTCAGTGATGCTCAACTGGAGAAAATACGTTCATTTGTTATAAGCAAAACAAGTCAGGTACAACACTATGTCTGACCATGAATATATGAGCTATCTCGAGCATAAAGAAGAGCTCGTGAACAATTTAGGGGATTCATCACTCCCGGTGGTCCATATCGCATTCGGAATAAATAATGCCTATGCCCGTGGTATGGGGGTCACTGTCTTTTCTGTTCTGAAAAACAACCCTGACTTAGCTTTTCATATTCATATATTTGGCAGTGCGCTCGATGAAATATCAAAATCCCGACTGCTTGAGCTGGCGGCAAAACATCCTCTGGCCATCACCTGTTACGTTTTTAAAGAATCTGCGTTCACTGATTTACCGCTGATGGGGCGCTATCCTCAGGCTATTTATTATCGTTTATTCACTCCCTACATCCTTTCTGGCGTCACATCAAAATTACTCTACCTTGACGCGGACACATTATGTTTAGGCAGTTATAAAGAACTGAGCGAGATGGATATCAGCCCTTATACGCTGGCAGCCGTCAATGATACGCAACGGGCAAGAAATAAACTTTGCTCACAGTTAAGTCTGACAAAGGGAAATTATTTCAACTCAGGATTCTTATACATCAATATCCCTCAATGGCTTGAGAAAAATACAACTGAGCGGATCATCCGGACACTTAGCCTTCAGGAAGGAGAATTTAAATTCCCTGACCAGGACGCACTTAATATTGTCCTGGAACAGGAAGTCCTGCTGCTTCCTAAAAGATATAATTTTGTCTGTGACATCATTTTAAATAAAGTGGGAAAGAGAGTTGATATCCCGAAAGATACCATCCTGATTCATTATACGGGTAAATGTAAACCCTGGCACCTTTGGGGAATGGGAGAACTGGCCGATATTTATGATCAATATTATGCGCAATCCCCATGGCACGCAGTCCCACATGACGTGCCGGTTTCCTATAAAGAGATGAAACGCTATGCCCAGGCACTCTGGCATAAGGGTCGCTATTTGACCAGTTTGCGCTGGATGACCAAATATATGAATAATAAGATTTTCAGGAAAAGCTCTTTATGAAAAGTAATCTGATGGCACAGATAAAAAAATCGTCTTTTGACGATAAACTTGCATCTTTACTATTCTTATTGATTACCATTTCCATTTCTTTCTTTATGTACTCTGGTGAAATAACCCGGAATTTCTTTTATATCGCAACGTATATTGCTGTCCTGTATTTCATCTACGTCACCCTGCGTGTTGATAAGAAAATTAAATTCTACCCGGTTGCCTGCACAATTCTACTTCTGGGTATCAGCAAGTTGCTTTGGGTTATGCTCACCGTAAACCATCAATATCCGCTCATTGCCTATCATTACCAAATTAGCGGTAAGAGACTCATATTAGCTTCATTTATTCTGTATGCCATTGAGCATAACATTCACAAATGGAAAATCCCTGCACTGACAGTGCGCACGGGGATAGCTATTATGACGATTCTTTTTATCGTTATATCCGTCATACGAATCATTGTTTATTTAAAGACAGGCGAAAGAATGAAAATAAATTCTGACGCCCCGACTTCCGGCGCCTATACATTTACTATTTTTTCTTTGCTGGTGATGTACAGTCTTAAATATCATGCGTTAAAGCATTACAGGCTCATTTGTCTGATTGTGATGACGCTGACTTTTGCGGTTCTCGCTGCCACAGAAACCCGCTCTGCAATAATACTCTTTATACTTATTAGTGCAGGCAGCATTATTTACGATTTTACCAAAAGCTCGCATACGTCTAAAATTATCTACGGTTTTGCCATTGCGGTCTTAATTATTGCCGCAGTGACTTCTGGTCATCCTTATTACAATAAAGTCCTCACCCGCTTCGATAATCTCCAAAACGAGGTTACCTCTTACAATGACGGGGAGCGTAATACTTCAGTCGGTGCGCGTTTCTCAATGTGGCGAGCCGGAGTGGATGCTTTCAAACATCACCCGTTTGGTCAGTCCGCCGACAGCCGCAATGCACTTGCCACCACGTTCATCGATGAGCATGAAGGTGGAAACCCGGAAGCGTTACGCAATCTTCAGTTCCATTTGCACAATGATATTATCGATACAATGTCATTACAGGGAATTTTAGGCGCATTGATTATGGTACTTTTCTTCGCCGTATTATTGCTCTATCCCTTCAGGCTGGTGCCCAAAGGTTACGAATTTTTATTACTGTCGGTCCCGGTAATTTACTTCAGCATGGGTGATACCCAGTTTTACAATCGCGAATCACCGTATTTTATTGTGCTGGTATTTGCCTACCTGATGATGCTCAGGATGAGGCCACATCCCCCGATAGAAAAACAATGATTTTTTCCGGGCTGTGAAACTTACACCGGCCCGGTTGATTGCCCTCCTTATCAGTGGAAATTGTGTGATATGCCCCTTACAACGACATCCGACAACATTAAGCTCAGCGCGATTATCCCTCTGTATAACGCAGGGGAAATGTTCCGAAACTTTATGGATTCGCTCGTCGCCCAGACGCTGACAAACTTCGAGATCATTATCGTCAATGATGGTTCGACAGACGGTTCCGAGTGCGTTGCGCAAGAATATGCTGAGAAATACCCGCATATTCGCGTCATTCATCAGGCTAACGGCGGCGTATCGCGTGCGCGTAATGCTGGCCTGGATATCGCCAAAGGTCAGTACGTCACTTTTCCGGATGCCGATGACATACTCTATCCGAACATGTACCAAACGCTGATTGAACTGTGTGAACAGGATGATCTGGATGTCGCACAATGCAATGGTGAACGTTATTTTGTCGGCTCAGAAAAAGTTAAGCCCATCATCCCCACCGATCGTTTAACGTCGACTGCCGTGCTGGATGGCCCGCACTGGCTTAAAATGGCGCTGGCAACAAACCGTTATTTGCACGTAGTGTGGTTAGGTGTCTATCGTCTGGAACTTATTAAAAAGCATCATCTGTATTTTGAACCCGGCCTGCATCATCAGGATATTCCCTGGACAACCGAATTCATGTTCAACGCACGCCGCGTGAAATACACCCAAGAGGTGCTTTATCGCTATTACATTCATGGTCAGTCAATCAGTAATCAAAAAAGAACCGGAATGAAAAACGTTGAATATCAACGGCATTACCTGAAAATTGCCAAAATGCTTGATGAATTAAATGAGCGATATAAAGGCCAGGTAAAAATCTATGCAGAGTTTCCGAGACAGGTCACCCGGGAAGCCCTGACGGTTTGTCATTCTGTTCGCCGCGAGCCTGTTCAGGCCGCTCAGAAAGCCATCATCGACGATATTTACACCTCCGGCACACGCAGGATAATGCTGCGTAACGCACGCGGACCGAAACAATGGTGGCAACTGTTACTGTGGCTGTATCGTCTCCATAACCTGCGTAAAAAACTCGGTTAAGTTGTTTCAGAAAGAGACGATTCCTTTATTCGTTTAAGTGGAATCTAACTATTTCATAAATGAAGTTATTTATCTTTCTATATCAGGAAGATAAATAACTTCACAGCATACGATTCTTCACCTAAAATCAACTCACTATATTCTACTATCAGATAATAGAATGCCTAATTCAGAAGCCAAATACGCAGCGTTCAGACCCCAAAGAATTCTTCTGGTGAAACTCCGTCATCATGGAGATATGGTGCTGACCACGCCGGTGATAAACAGGCTACGCGAGCATTACCCCGATGCTGAAATTGATGTGCTTCTGTATAAAGAAACTCGCCCTATTCTCAGTGAACATCCAGCGCTATCTCATATCCATGTCATTGACAGAACATGGAAAAAACAAGGTGTCCGCTATCAGTTACAACAGGAATATCAGTTACTCAAAGCTGTCCGCGACCGACATTATGATCTGGTGATTAATCTTGCCGATCAATGGCGCAGTGCTTTGATTTCCCGATTTAGTGGCGCGAAAGTTCGTTTAGGATTCGACTATAAAAAACGACGTTCTGCTTTCTGGCGGGCAGGTCATACGCAGTTAGTGACGACCGAAAATCACAGCATTTTGCATACTGTTGAACAGAATATGTCGATTTTGTCACCGCTTGGTATTTCCACCGATAACGCTCTGACATCAATGCATTATTCAGAAAGTGACAAGTCATTTTGTCAGCAATTACTTCTGAAAAATCAGGTGTCCGGCGAATATATTGTGATTCAGCCAACGTCCCGCTGGACGTTCAAATGCTGGGATGATGACAAATTCGCCAATGTGATTGATGGACTTGCTGAAACCGGCCTGACGATCGTGATGACCTCCGGCCCGGATAAGAAAGAGCTGGATATGGTGAGCAAAATCCAGGATCTCACGCACAATCCGCAGGTGATCTCTGTCGCCGGTCAGTTATCACTGACCCAGCTGGCTGCAATGATTGACGGTGCAAAACTCTTTATTGGGGTGGATTCTGCGCCGATGCATATGGCCGCCGCGCTTAATACGCCTTGCGTCGCCTTATTCGGGCCGACGAAAATGCAGCACTGGCGTCCATGGGGCAAAAATAATACCACTCTCTGGGCGGGGGACTACGCGCCGCTACCCGCACCCGATTCGATCGATACGAAAACTCAACAACGTTATCTGCATGCAATCCCTGTCAGTGATGTGATTGATGCAGCCAGGAGTTATCTGCATGACTAATGCCGCCAGTGGGAAAAACATCCGTTTAGCGATTGTCAGACAAAAATATCGCCCGGATGGCGGCGCGGAACGTTTTATTTCCCGCGCCCTGGAGGCACTGGATGACCAAAATATTGATCTGAATATTATTACCCGCCAGTGGGAAGGCAAGCCAAATCCGCAATGGAAAATTCACCTGTGCAATCCGGCAAAGTATGGCCGTGTTTCACGTGAGAAGGGTTTTGCCGCTGCTGCGCAACAATGTTGGAAACAGGAACATTTCGACATAGTGCAAAGCCACGAACGTATTCCGGGTTGCGACATTTTCCGGGCCGGCGATGGTGCACATCGTGTCTGGCTGGAACAACGGGCGCGTGTCATTTCCCCTCTTCAGCGTTTTCTTACAAAAATCAGCCCCTACCACCGCTATGTCCTGCAAGCCGAAGAAGAGATGTTCCACTCCCCGGCATTGAAAAAAATCATCTGCAATTCTGAGATGGTAAAACGCGACATCATCCGCTGTTACGGAGTTGATGAGAGCCGTTTTGAAGTGATCTATAACGCCATTGATTCCCAAAAATTCGTACCGGCGACAGATGCACAGCGCCTCGCTGCGCGTGAAATGCTTTCAATTCCTGCGCAGGCCGTGGCACTGATTTACGTAGGTTCAGGTTTTGAACGCAAAGGGCTGAAGCCTGCCATTGAAGCGATCGCTTGTGGCGATCGCTACCTCATTGTCGTCGGACAAGATAAAGACCAGAAGAAGTATGAATCTCTGGCGAAGCAATCAGGGTGCGCTGACCGGGTCCGCTTTGTCGGGGTACAAAACAATGTACTCCCTTATTACCATGCGGCCGATGGCATGATTCTGCCGACATTATACGACCCGTTCCCGAACGTGATTCTTGAAGCCATGGCCTGCGGATTGCCCGTTATCACCAGCGAAACCTGTGGTGGCGCAGAGTTTATTCTGCAGGGGCGCGAAGGCTTCGTTTGCGATGCGCTGGATGTGATAAGACTTAGCGAATACGTTAATAAAATTCCTTCCCGTCAGGAAAATGACCAGATGGGAAATGCGGCAAGAGAGCGGATTTTACCTTACAGCCCTAAAAACCTTTCAAAACAGTTGGTTACACTTTATCACTCATTACTGGTCTGAGGACGCAGGCGCTGACATGATGAGTCGATCACACTTATCTGATAACATGTGCCCATCTATCCGCCGGGACTATTTTCGCTCTATGAAATTGACTTTCCCTTATGCAACGCCTGATAAAAGATGAATATTTTTTATAATATAATCATATATTTAATTCAGCCATTGATTTGGATCCGTTTACTTTTGCGCAGCCGCAAGTCGCCCGCCTATCGTAAACGCTGGGCTGAACGTTATGGCTTCTGCAAAGGAAAGGTTGTCTCCGGCGGCATTATGCTGCATTCCGTTTCCGTTGGAGAAACGCTGGCAGCGATCCCTTTAGTCCGCGCATTACGTCATCGTTATCCTTCCTTGCCAATTACCGTCACCACCATGACACCGACAGGCTCAGAGCGTGTTCAGTCCGCTTTTGGCAAGGGTGTGCACCACGTCTATCTGCCTTATGATCTGGCCGGATCCGTAAATCGTTTCCTGGATGAGGTTAACCCCAAGCTGGTCATCATTATGGAAACCGAGCTTTGGCCGAACCTTATCAGTGCATTGCATCGTCGCAAAATTCCACTGGTTATCGCCAATGCCCGTCTTTCTGCCCGTTCAGCGAAGGGATACCAGAAGCTAGGCAAATTCATTCGCACCATTTTGCAACGCATTACACTGATCGCCGCACAGAATCAGGAAGATGGTGAACGCTTCTTGTCTTTAGGACTCAAACGCAACCAGCTTGCGGTGACCGGTAGCCTGAAATTCGATATCTCGGTCACGCCGGAACTGGCGGCAAAAGCCATTGCACTGCGCAGCCAGTGGGCATCACGCCGTCAGGTGTGGATCGCTACCAGTACGCATGAAGGCGAAGAAACTTTACTGCTGGAGGCGCACAAAGAGCTGCTGAAAGCGCATCCGAACTTGCTGCTGATTCTGGTGCCGCGCCATCCTGAACGTTTCCCGGTAGCTTGTGAGCTGACGCGCAAAGCTGGCCTCTCTTTCATTCAGCGCAGCTCAGGGGAAGTCCCTTCTTCGGCCACTCAGGTCGTGATCGGCGATACGATGGGCGAATTAATGTTGCTGTATGGCATTGCTGACCTGGCGTTTGTTGGCGGCAGTCTGGTCGATCGCGGAGGCCATAATCCCCTGGAAGCGGCAGCCCACGCAATTCCGGTGCTGATGGGACCCCATACCTTCAATTTCAAAGACATCTGCGCCAAGCTCGCTCAGGACGACGGTCTGATCACGGTCACTGATACTGCATCGCTGGTGAAAGAAATTTCTACACTGTTGACCGATGAAGACTACCGTTTGTATTACGGTCGCCACGCCGTTGAAGTTCTGCATCAAAATCAGGGGGCGTTACAGCGCCTGCTGCATTTACTGGAGCCTTATCTGCCCATCCGGAGTCATTAATGGCTGATAAAAAACGTTTATCCGTCGTGCTGATTGCCCGTAATGAGGCGGATTTATTGCCGGAATGCCTTAAGTCAGTAGACTGGGCAGATGAAATAATTCTGCTCGATTCCGGCAGCAACGATGCGACGCAGGATGTTGCCCGCCACTTCGGCGCTAAAGTATTCCAGAACACAGAGTGGCCGGGTTTTGGCAAACAGCGCCAGCTGGCGCAAAGTCATGCCACCGGTGACTACATTTTGATGATCGATGCCGACGAGCGTGTCACCCCTGAATTACGCCAGTCGATTGAAACCGTGCTGAATTGCCCGCAGGAAAATACCGTTTATAGCCTCGGACGCAGTAATCTGTTCCTCGGAAAATTCATGCGCCACAGCGGCTGGTATCCTGATCGGGTCAACCGCCTGTACCCTGCTACATTCTGCTACAACGACGATCTGGTGCATGAATCACTGAACACAGGCAATGCGACTGTCGTTGCTTTGCAAGGTGACCTGCTGCATCTCACCTGTCGCGACCTTTTCGCTTTCCAGCGTAAACAACTCAGCTATGCGCAGGCGTGGGCAGAGCAACGCCATCAGCAAGGCCGCCGTTGCAGTTTTTCCTCAATTCTTTCGCATACGCTGGGCGCATTCGTCAAAACCTGGATCCTGCGGGCCGGTTTTATGGATGGAAAGCAGGGGTTGATCCTGGCAGGCGTCAATGCACAATATACGTTCAATAAATATGCCGCCCTGTGGGCACTCAGCCACCAACTGCAAAAGTGAGCCGTCATGAGCACTAAGGCAATTTATCCCGGTACGTTCGACCCGATGACCAACGGGCATCTCGATATCGTCACCCGTGCGGCGCTGATGTTCGACCAGGTCATTCTTGCGATTGCGGCCAGCCCGAGCAAAAAACCGATGTTTTCGCTGGATGAACGCGTGGCGCTGGCGACCCAGGTCACATCCCATCTGGATAATGTTGAAGTCATTGGTTTCAGCGATTTGATGGCGAATTTCGCCAAAAATCAGGGCGCAAACGTGCTGGTACGGGGATTACGTGCGGTGTCTGATTTTGAATATGAGATGCAACTGGCAAACATGAACCGACATTTGCTGCCAACGCTGGAAAGCGTGTTCATGATGCCCTCAAAAGAATGGTCGTTTATTTCTTCTTCGCTGGTCAAAGAAGTCGCCCGCCACGGTGGGGATATCACGCCTTTCCTGCCGCAAATCATTACTCAGGCACTGATGGAAAAAATCAGCGCCTGAATCATGCGTTAGCGCTGACAGCGCGGGCAGAAAAACGTGGTGCGCTGAGCGTGTTTCTTACTCTCAATGGGCGTACCACATGCGCGGCAAGGCTCGCCCGTTCTGCCGTATACCTGCAGTTCCTGTGCAAAATATCCTGGCTTCCCATCTGACTGTAGAAAGTCTTTCAGCGTCGTCCCGCCCTGTTCAATAGAGCGCAGCAATACCGCTTTGATGGTTCTCACCAGCAATTCCGTCTCATCACGTTTGAGCGAATGTGCAGGTCTGTCAGGTGAAATACCGGCAACAAACAGGGATTCGCTGGCATAGATATTCCCGACGCCGACCACCAGTTTGTTATCCATCAGCCAGGGTTTGATTGGCGATTTCTTCGTACGGGATTTCTCAAACAGATAATCTGCGTTGAAATCCTCGCTCAGCGGTTCCGGCCCCAGATGGGCTAAGACATTACTGGCCGCCAGATCAGAAGACCATAACCAGGCACCAAAACGTCGCGGATCGGTATAACGCAGCACATGGCCGGTATCCATCACCAGATCAACGTGGTCATGCTTACCTGCTTCAGTTTCTTCCGGCAATACCCGCAAACTGCCGGACATGCCCAGATGAATGATAATCCATCCGGTTCGCAGCTCAACCAGCAGATATTTTGCCCGACGCTGCACACTCAGAACCGGCTGATCGCTTAACGCTAAGATCTCCGCCGAGACAGGCCAGCGCAGGCGCGGATTACGCACAATGGCATGCAGTATCGTGTGACCTTTCAGATAGGGTTCAATCCCTCTGCGGCTGGTTTCAACCTCAGGTAATTCCGGCATAATTTCCCCTTGAGCAAAATCGTGTTCAGAGTGTGTCGCAGACACCGACATCAGGCAAATAAAAGTCGCACTAAATGGAAATCACGAAATTCAGGCAATAAAAAACCCGGCCGGAGCCGGGTTTTAGCAATCCACTAAAATTATTTAATTTTAGCTTCTTTATAGATCACGTGTTGACGGACAACTGGATCGAATTTCTTCAGTTCCAATTTTTCCGGCTTAGTACGCTTGTTCTTCGTGGTGGTATAGAAGTGACCAGTACCAGCAGAAGAAACCAGCTTGATCTTCTCGCGAACACCTTTAGCCATGATGCAGTTCCTTAATACTTCTCACCGCGGGCACGCAGATCGGCCAAGACCGTCTCAATACCCTTCTTATCAATAACACGCATACCTTTAGCAGATACACGCAGAGTTACAAAGCGCTTCTCAGCCTCAACCCAAAAACGGTGGGAGTGCAGGTTCGGCAGAAAACGGCGTTTGGTCGCGTTCATTGCGTGGGAACGGTTGTTACCGCTCACCGGGCGCTTGCCAGTAACTTGGCAGACTCGGGACATGTCTATTCTCCAAAAATCAAATCAGCTCGAGCTTCGTATAGGGTATGGCCGCCTCGTCAGGCTTTTAGAGCCCATCTCAGCAAACTCCACTGAGAACCGACTCACTGTCGTCGGGTAAAAAACCAATTCATCAGGTCAGAAACCTGCTGAGATAGGCTCTTAACGCCAAACCCAAGATTCTCAAAGGTGGCGTAGTATACGCTCTGTAGCGTAAGTGCTCAAGTCCCGAACAGCTAAAGATCCCTAAGGATCTTCAAAAAACAAGGCTAAATCCAGCCGCGTTCGGCAAAAGATACCGTTTCTCCGTGGCCTACAACCAAATGGTCAAGGACACGAATTTCCAGCAACTGGCACGCTCGAATAATCTGTTCAGTCACTTTTCTGTCCATCAGACTGGGCTCAGCCCGACCGGATGGGTGATTATGCGCCAGAATTAGGGCTGCCGCATTAACCTTCATCGCACCACGAACAATTTCGCGGGGATACACTTCTACGTGCCCAATAGTACCAGCAAACATCTCCTCATGGCGAATAACGCGATGCTGGTTGTCGAGAAAAAGTACCAGGAACACCTCTCTTTCCCGAAAAACGAGTAAATTCTGCAAATATTCACGGATAACCTTGGGGCTGAGCATCGCATTTTCGGCACTCAGGTGGCGCAGATAGGCGCGGCGGGATAATTCGGACACCGCCACAAGTTGCGAAAACTTGGCAACCCCCATTCCTTTCGTGCGCGCCATGGCATCAAAATCCGCCATCAGTAACTGATGCAATGAACCGAACTCTTCCAGCAGATTCTTTGCGAGGTCCATCACATGCAATCCCCGGCATCCTGTACGCAGGTAAATCGCCAGCAATTCCTGATCCGTCAGCTCTTTCGCCCCTTGCTGCAATAATTTTTCGCGCGGTGGCATCACTCCCGGCCACTGGTTTTGCTGTTTCGTCATCCTGACTCCTTTTTTGCGGCGATTGTGTCACAGCATTCTCCCAGTCATAACGTCCGGTATGTCGGCTTGCGAGATGTTACGCAGAATTTTTATTACTCAACTTTCGACGCATCGCCAATAGCTGTCATCATTCCCCGTTATGCTAAAATGTCGCTTCTTTCAGCTTTCAACCAATCGGACAATGATGATGACGGGACTTTCCGGCAAACATATTGTGCTCGGTATCAGCGGTGGTATCGCTGCCTATAAAGCACCAGAACTGGTACGTCGCTTACGTGAAAGAGGCGCTGAAGTTCGCGTCGTCATGACAGAAGCGGCGAAATCTTTCGTGACTCCGCTGAGCCTGCAGGCTGTTTCTGGCTATCCGGTTTCTGACGACCTGCTTGATCCGGCGGCCGAAGCGGCAATGGGACATATCGAGTTAGGGAAATGGGCAGATTTAGTCATTATCGCGCCTGCCACAGCGGATTTGCTGGCTCGCATGAATGCTGGCATGGCAAATGATCTGCTGACGACGGTGTGTCTGGCGACAGCGGCACCGGTCGCGGTACTTCCTGCGATGAACCAGCAAATGTATCGTGCGGCCATCACGCAAGAAAACCTGCAAAGCCTGGCAGCACGGGGCACATTGTTGTGGGGGCCGGACAGCGGCAGTCAGGCCTGCGGCGATGTTGGCCCGGGACGTATGCTGGACCCGCTGGTGATTGTGGATATGGCCAATGCGCATTTCTCTTCGCGCAAGGATCTGGCGCATCTGAATATTATGGTGACCGCAGGCCCCACCCGTGAGCCGCTGGATCCTGTCCGCTTCATCAGTAATCACAGTTCCGGCAAAATGGGTTTTGCCATTGCCAAAGCCGCCGCTGAACGTGGTGCCAAAGTGACGCTGATAGCCGGGCCGGTGACGCAACCAACGCCTGCCCGTGTTCACCGTATTGATGTGGAAAGTGCGCTGGAGATGGAGCAAGCCGTCCAGCTTTCGGCAGCTTCTCAGCATATTTTTATTTCCTGCGCTGCCGTGGCAGATTATCGCGCAGAACGTATTGCTGATGAGAAGATCAAAAAGCAAGGCGATGAAATCACTGTAAAAATGATTAAAAACCCTGACATCGTCGCTGGCGTCGCGGCCATGACAGAAAACCGGCCTTACGTCGTGGGGTTTGCCGCTGAAACCCAGAATGTGGAAGAATACGCGCGGCAAAAAAGGATCCGTAAGAATCTGGATCTGATCTGCGCCAACGATGTTTCACTTGCCGGGCAAGGTTTCAACAGCGATTCCAATGCCTTGCATCTTTTTTGGCAGGACGGGGATAAAATCTTACCACTCAGCGATAAGTCCCTGCTTGGCCAACGTTTATTAGAAGAGATTGTCAGCCGTTATGATGAAAAAAATCGACATTAAAATTCTCGACCCGCGCATCGGTTCGACTTTCCCTTTACCGGCTTACGCGACACCGGGGTCTGCGGGTCTGGATTTACGCGCCTGTCTGGATGCTTCTGTAGAACTGAAACCGGGTGAAACCACTCTGCTGCCAACAGGTCTGGCTATCCATATTGGTGATGCTAATCTGGCGGCGGTGATTTTGCCGCGCTCCGGTCTGGGTCATAAACACGGCGTTGTACTGGGCAATCTGGTCGGCCTTATCGATTCAGATTATCAGGGCCAACTTATGGTGTCCGTCTGGAACCGTGGTCAGACAACATTTGTTATCGAACCGGGCGAGCGCATTGCTCAGATGGTGTTTGTGCCTGTCGTTCAGGCAGAATTCAATCTGGTGGAAGATTTTGACGCCAGTGAACGCGGCGAAGGGGGCTTTGGCCACTCAGGTCGCCAATAAGAACCTGTTCAGCACCGCTGATTTTGACGCGATATTGAACAGATCCTTATCACTATCAGACCGTAACAACACGAAGGGAACGAAATAAGCCGCAGGATCACAGCGATTCATGCGGCAGTTGTGCGGTTTCTCCATGATTTTAGCCGTTTTTTAGCAAGGGTCTATTCAGACATGGCAGAGAAAGAAACGACAAAAAGGAACAGGCGCGAAGAGATTTTGCAGGCATTAGCGCAAATGCTTCAGTCCAGCGACGGCAGCCAGCGGATCACGACTGCAAAGCTCGCCGCCAGCGTGGGTGTTTCAGAAGCAGCTCTTTATCGTCATTTTCCCAGTAAAACGCGGATGTTTGACAGCTTAATTGAGTTTATCGAAGACAGTCTGATCACCCGTATCAATCTCATCCTGCAGGATGAAAAGGATACGCTAAACAGAATACGTCTGATTTTACTGCTGATTTTAGGGTTTGCCGAGCGTAATCCGGGATTGACCCGTATTATGACCGGCCATGCCCTGATGTTTGAACAGGACCGTTTGCAGGGCCGCATCAACCAACTTTTCGAGCGGATTGAAGCGCAACTGCGTCAGGTACTGCGGGAAAAGAAAATGCGTGAAGGCAGCGGATTCATCAGCGATGAAACTCTACTCGCCAGCCAGTTACTGGCATTTTGCGAAGGGATGCTGTCACGTTTTGTACGCTCTGAATTCAAGTACAAACCGACTCAGGACTTCGATACCCGCTGGCCACTTATCTCTGCTCAGCTGCAATAAACGCGCAGGGACAAACGTCAAATCTAAAAAGGGCCGAAAGGCCCTTTTTTCATATTATGGCTGAATCATTTTCCCATTTTCATCCAGCATCGCGGTCAATAACGCTGTGCCGTCATCACCTACCCGAAATGCACCATAACGTGCACGGGCGAAACGTTCACCTTGTCCTTCCTGGAAAAAATACGCATTAGTTCCCACCATCAGTGTTCCGGCATTCATATGATAGTTAACCCGTAATTCATCGGGCTTCAGCGGGTCACCGCTATCAAACCGCGCCTGAGTGACCTGCCGGTGTTCATTAACTGCCACAATAATTTTGCCACTAACAGGAAAACAAGGCGTCTGTGGAAGAGAATTACAACCCTGACGTTGCTGGTATAACTCCTCTTGCAAAGATCGCGTGATGGCATAATTGAGAGCCATGTAATCCCCCTGCATCAAAGAACGCGGATCAACCGGCGCAAGCTGCAATATCATTACCGCGCCCTGTTTAAGCACCTGCTCTTTTTGCCAGATACCCGCATTCACTGCGATCAGTGCCAGCAGTATCACTACTCCTGACAGCCATTTCCTCAGATTACGGGTTTGCATAAGCTTCCTCCTTACACACGGGGATCAGTTTTTTGGCTGCAAAGGCCAGCGCCAGCAACACCACGCCGGTGACAAACATCAGAAGGGATTTCTGTAATAAGCTGACGCCGAGGAAGTAATACCAGTCGATAACATACAGCGCGAGGAAACAGCCGCTCGCGGCTAAAATCCCCTGATTTCCCTGATAACGCGCCATCAGGAATAGCCACAGCCCCAGGCCAATGCCCGGCGCATAAAAGGCTGCGGCGCCACACACAACCGCCGTCACCAGATACAGCATTGCTGATGGCGTCTTTTTCACCACAGTCTGATACAAACACACCAGTACTAAACCTGCGGCAATGCCTGCGCCAGTTCCTCCCGAAAGAGGAAAATACCCCGCTGGCCGCCAGAAAACATCGAAGAGAAGCGAGGTGTTAATGGCGGAAAAACACTGCAATATCAGGCCGGAAGGAATACCCCAGAGGAGAGGAAAAACAGCCTCAGCCCATGATGTGGCTTTTAAGTTAATTTGTTCTCTGATAATCCACAGCCAGAAAATCACAATGACAGCAACCAGCGCGGAAACCGCCCAAAAACGGGTGACCGGCGGTAAATACATCCCTGTCAGCAAATTGCCGGAAAGGATCAGCAAAAATGTCAGCGCCGTTATCGCCATAAAGCGGAAAGTACGATCGCGCATTGCCAGCGCCATCAACGCAAGCACCGGTAATGAACAGAGCGAGCCCACCAGGAAAGACATTTCCCAGTCAGGTTCAAAGAGAAGATAGAAACCAAAACAGAGGCCGCAAGTTGCGGCTATCGCCCACGCCAGCCCGATATGATGCTTACTCACGCCCTGCATACGCAAAAGCCCACCCGCAACAATTGCAAGGAGCAGAGAAGGGATAATCACCGTGGCTGCATTGGGGTCATTGAGCAGGTCGACAACATACAGCATCAGAATCAGCAGAAATAAAATAATCATCGCGGCAACCCAGCCACCGATACCCAGTGTCAGTCGCAGGTACCAGGGGAGATGAGAGGAGTGATCGTATTGCTGAATCTCTTCAATTTGCGCCTGACTAAGCAAATCATTTCGGCGTAGTTGTTCCGTCAGCACTGCCATTTCCGTGGAAGAAACCTCGACCGGCTGGCTCTCATAGAGTTTACGCCGCCAGTAGAGCATCAGGGCGCCACATCCCGCCAGCCATAAAGCCATCAGACAGCCCAGCATAAACAGGCCACCCACATCGTAAGAACTGTCGAACATCTGCATGATCAGCACACATCCCACTGCCGCTGCGCTGGCAGTTCCCAGAGTCAGCATGCAGAGATCAGGATAGCGATAACGATAAAAGAAGTAACTCACCACTAAGACTGCCAGCCATAAGGCGGTGACGAAGGGGTGAGGGGTATCGTATCCCCAACCGGATATATTTTCGGCAACAATGCAAGTCAGCACTAATAGCAGGAAACCAGCCATCACCCGGGAAAACCAGCGGCTGGCAAGCCAGGAGTGGGGATTGTGCTTAATGACCCGTATGGCCAGAACTTCGCGAATGATCAGGCACAACGTCTGCGCAATCAGATAGCTGTAGAGCGCAGTTGTGGGGAAATAGTCGAGACCGTCGAATACGGCGCTGTCCATCAGGGACATAGACACCGTGGCGTAATAGAGCTGAAACGTCAGATTGGCAAGTAACCAGGAGCAGAACCACAGACTGTTCTGTCGGGCGATTAAGGCTAAAGGCAGGAAAACAAACAGCCAGGCCCTGAACAGCTCCCAGCTGTCGGCCCCCGTCTGATAAATCTGGCCATAAAGGGCAAACAGAGCACCAAAGCCGAGACCCGCAGCCAGCAAGGCACTGCGTGCAACCCCGTCATACCAGCGCCACCAGACGACGACGGCAAGCGCAACGATCAGTAACTCGGCCAGCGCAAATTTTGCCATCTTTGGCATATCTGCCCAGTTCCAGGCGACAAAGAATACGGCACCGGCCACCAGTGATAACAGACCAAGCAGGGAGAGTAAGGGACCCAGAAATTTCCGCCATTCGGGATAACCCGGCCGGACGCCACAAAAGTCATAAATACGCTGACATGCGGCCGGCGTCAGGCTACCGCTTTTGACCAGACGCTCCGTCTGGCGACAGAGAAACTCTGCCGCCCGCGAAGGCATCCATTCTTTGCTGCCGGCTTCACTTTGTGTCATGACATCCCTGCCTTTGAGATTTTACCCGATATTAAACACCATACTCCTGCCGGTAAGCCCGCACAGCAGCCAGATGGTCAGCCATTTCCGCCTTTTCTTCCAGATACTCAATCAGGTCGGCCAGCGTAATAATTGAAATCACTTTGCAATGATAGTCGCGCTCAACCTCCTGAATAGCGGAGATATCTGCGCGTCCACGTTCCTGACGGTCCAGAGAAATCAATACGCCAGCCAGAGTGGCTTTGTTCGCGTTGATGATTTCCATCGATTCACGGATGGCGGTACCGGCGGTGATCACATCATCGACCAGCATGACACGCCCCTGCAAAGGGCTGCCGACCAGCAAGCCGCCTTCACCATGGTCTTTGGCTTCTTTGCGGTTAAAGCAGTATGGCACATCGCGCTCATGATGCTCAGCCAGTGCAACCGCGGTGGTCGTCGCGATTGGAATACCTTTGTAAGCCGGGCCAAACACTAAATCGAAATCAATTTTGGAATCCACCAATGCTTCGGCATAAAAACGTCCCAGTAACGCCAGATCACGGCCAGTATTAAATAGACCAGCATTGAAGAAGTAAGGGCTGATGCGCCCGGACTTCAGGGTAAATTCACCGAATTTCAAAACCTGTTTGTTCAGTGCGAACTCAATAAACTGGCGCTGATAGGCTTTCATTGATGGTCTCCTCTATAACGTCTTATTTCTTATTGTCAGCCCGCAGGCCATAAAAAAGGCGACTTCTCAGTCGCCTTAAAAAATTATTCCGCCAGCGCCGCTTTCTGCGCCTGGAAGATAGTGTCGATGCCCCCTCTGGCGAGAGCAAGTAAACCGAGTAACTCTTCGTGGCTGAATGGCTCACCTTCTGCGGTGCCCTGCACCTCAATCATGCGGCCATCTTCCATCATCACCACGTTCATGTCGGTTTCTGCCGCTGAGTCTTCGACATACTCGAGATCACACAGCGCTTCGCCTTTCACGATGCCTACGGAAACCGCTGCAACCATGCCTTTCATCGGATTAGCTTTCAGTTTACCTGCAGCTACCAGCGCATTCAGTGCATCCGCCAGAGCAACGCAAGCACCAGAAATGGACGCAGTGCGCGTGCCGCCGTCCGCCTGCAACACATCACAGTCGAGCGTAATGGTGAATTCACCCAGCTTTTTCAGATCCACCGCAGCACGCAGGGAACGGGCAATCAGACGCTGAATTTCCAGAGTACGACCGCCTTGCTTGCCTTTTGCGGCTTCACGCGCATTACGCGTATGGGTAGAACGCGGCAACATGCCGTACTCTGCGGTTATCCAACCTTGTCCCTGACCTTTCAGAAAACGCGGAACACCTTCCTCCACCGTCGCGGTACATAGCACTTTAGTATCACCAAACTCCACCAGCACGGAACCTTCAGCGTGTTTAGTGTAATGGCGGGTCAGTGTTACGGGGCGCACTTGTTGTGCATTTCGGCCTGCTGGACGCATGGATACTTCTCCGGGTCACGAATCATGTTTGGCTGCGCATTATACCCAAAAACATTCAGGTTGCATCAAGGCGGCAAGTGAATGAACTCCGCGAGCTTACTCAGGTAAGCGACCGGAATGAGTAAACGACACCAACGCAGAGGCAACCTGAAGGGTGACGGGGATACGGACTTCAGGAGGTTATACCTATCATGACTGGCATGGCACGGCTATAATTGCTGCATCTTTACATTAACAGGTACGCATACATGATCAGAAGTATGACCGCTTATGCCCGACGCGAAATTAAGGGTGACTGGGGCAGCGCAGCGTGGGAACTCCGCTCGGTAAACCAACGTTATCTCGAAACCTACATCCGTCTGCCCGAGCAATTCCGCAGCCTGGAGCCGGTTGTCCGTGAGCGCATTCGCGCCCGGCTTACCCGCGGTAAAGTCGAATGTAATCTGCGTTTTGATCTCGATCCTGGCGCGCAAAGCACGTTGCAGCTCAATGAAAAACTGGCGAAACAGCTGGTTGAAGCCGCGCAATGGGTGAAAATGCAAAGTGATGAAGGCGAAATTAATCCGCTGGAAGTCCTGCGCTGGCCGGGCGTGATGCTGGCTGAAGAACAGGATCTGGATGCCATCAGCACCGAGTTGCTGCTGGCACTGGAAACAGCACTGGACGATTTCATCAGCGCACGCGAAAGCGAAGGTGCCGCACTGAAAACGATGATCGAACAGCGTCTCGACGGTGTGAGTGCAGAAGTGGTAAAAGTCCGCGCCCAGATGCCAAATATTCTGCAATGGCAGCGCGAGCGCCTGGTCAGCAAACTGGAAGATGCGCAGGTTCAGCTGGAAAATACCCGTCTGGAGCAGGAACTGGTTCTAATGGCGCAGCGTGTCGATGTAGCTGAAGAGCTGGATCGACTTGAAGCGCACGTCAAAGAAACACATAAAATCATGAAGAAAGAAGAAGCCGTGGGCCGTCGTCTTGATTTTATGATGCAGGAATTTAACCGCGAATCGAACACACTGGCATCTAAATCTATCAATGCTGATGTCACGACGTCAGCCATCGAGCTGAAAGTGTTGATCGAACAAATGCGCGAGCAGATTCAGAATATTGAGTAAAGTTTCACGCGATCTCGCATTGTCTCACTAAGTCTCGTCAGGATAAAAAGGCCATTGTAAATCATGGCCTTTTTTGTTTTATATAGTCTCATGAAGTATCACTACAGCGCGTGTTTCGTGTGTACATAGACGTGTACATACCGGCATTAATGACACGCAGTTTATGTACACAGCAATGAGACAAGATAAGCATGGCGAAACTGACAGACATACAGATCAGAGCATGGATAAAATCAGGCGAACATTTTGATGGGCGATCTGATGGAGGTGGACTCTATTTATGCTTCCCTAAGAACTATGCAATACCGTTTTGGCGTTTTCGCTATCGCTTTGCAGGTAAACAGCGAGCAATGGTTATAGGAACGTACTCTAATCTGTCACTCGCTAAAGCGCGTGACACAGCAAAAGAGCTTTCAGCTCGTGTTGCACTGGGTTATGACGTATCAGGAGAGAAGCAAGAGCGTAAAGCAGAAGCACTGAAGAAGATGGAGGAAGAAAAACATGCTCTGCGTGTTTCAGAGTTGGCGGCTGAATACTTCGAGCGTCAAATCCTCAATCGCTGGAAGCATCCAGATATTCTGCGTCGTCGTATCGACAAGGATATCAATCCGACAATAGGGCACCTCAGAATCGAAGATGTCCGCCCCAGACATATTGACGACATGCTGCAAAAAATCGTCCAGCGTGGCGCACCTACAGTCGCTAATGATGTGTTGAGATGGACCCGCCGTATATTTGATTACGGAATAAGACGCCATATGCTGGAAACGAACCCTACTGGCGCTTTTGAAATTGATGATGCAGGTGGTCAGGAAAAAAGCAGAGAACGCTGGTTAAGTCGTGAAGAGCTTGTGAAGTTCTTACAAGCATTGCCAATGACAAAAGGTTTCTCACGTCAGAACGAGATTACAATGAAGCTTCTGTTAGTGTTCTGCTGCCGTAAGATGGAGCTTTGCGGTGCCCGCTGGGAAGAGTTCAACCTTGATGACGCTGTCTGGCACTTACCAGCAGAGCGGGTTAAAAATGGTGATGCGATCGATATCCCTATCCCTGCACCAGCGCTTGCATGGCTAAAAGAACTGCACCAAATGTCATGTAATAGCCAGTGGGTGCTTCCAGCCAGAAAGATGCAGCACCGGATGATCCCCCACATTCAGGAAAGCACATTGCCTGTGGCCTTGAGTAAGGTCAAAAGTAATCTCCCTGATATTCCAAATTTTACTATTCATGATTTTCGACGCACCGCGCGTTCACATCTGGCGGCGTTGGGCGTTGATCCGGTAGTTGCAGAGCGCTGCCTGAACCACAGAATCAAAGGCGTTGAGGGGATTTACAATCGATATCAGTATTTCGATGAGAGGAAGCAAGCACTAGAGCTGTGGGCTGGCTTGCTTGTTTCCTTAGAAAAGGGAGAGGACTATAACGTGACGCCGCTGAGAAAACATATAAATGTATGAAAGGCCGAAAATTAGCGTGCAATTAGAATAAAAAATTTATCATCAAAAGCATATTAACATTAATAAACTATAATTAGAGGAGAACATTTTGAAAGCTATTTATCATTATACGGGGCAAGCAGGATTATTAGGAATAATTGAAGGAAAAACTATACGCTGTACGAATCATAAATTCCTAAATGACCGAATGGAATATAATTATGCAGTCGATACACTAAAAAATCATCATGAGGATATAATACAAAAATTAAACGAAAATATGAAATCGGGTCTAGCAGAAGCTGACATTTGGGTTCAATTTTTTAAAGCCACATCAGATTTTGTAATTAAAAATATTCGTGATACATATGTAGCATGCTTTACTACAAAGCCAGACGACACAAATCACTGGCAAGCTTATGGTAACAAACAAGTCAGTTATGCAATTGAATTTGATGTTACAGAGTTGGAAAAGGCAATTAATATGTCAGGTAGAATAGAATATTCTTCTGAATTACATGAATATTTAGGAGGCCCAAGAGAAAATGATGAAGGAATACCTGGTGGATATCTACTTAAACATTTTAAACCTCGCATTATGTCAGTTTCATATGACCCTTCCCAGATCATTAATATAATTAATTATTCAGAATTTATTGAACTCACAAAAGTCTCCAAAAAATCTAACGATACTGGATCAGTAAAAAAAATAGAGGAGTTTACGTTAGGAATGATTAATAAAGCATTATTTGCATTCCCGACAACAAAGAAAAAAGAGTGGTCGCATGAGTCAGAATACAGAATTGTGCTATCTGAGTCTAAATCAGTTAATCCAGAAACAAAACTAAGGGAGTATGTAAAAGGAAAGGAAAAAATTATAAAGTGGTATGATGCAGGTGCATATCCAGTACCATTCGTTGAGTTTCCAATCAATCCTAAAATTATTAAAAAAGTAACATTCTTGGCTGCCGGTCACAATGAAAGAATCATTGAAGCCCTCGAACTTCTTAAAGGCTTGCATGGCCTTAATTTCAGAATAGAGGCATCTAAAAGCTGTTACTATAAAAACTAAGCATAGTTATACTATTATTAATCCAGCTGGAGATCGTACCGACTTAAATAAGGCCCAGCATTGGCATACATGATGTAAAACTTAGTGCCGAGAAATGGTATCTATTTTATAAACTCATCAAAATGCTGGTGCCATTCTCAATCACCAGCATTTATTTTTTAATATACCTTGTATTCAAATTCTGGGAACTCTAACTTTATTTTCTGTAACCTAGCGCAACTTATATCAGAGATAACATTGCAGCCATATTTTCTGGCGATATGTGTTTCTGGGATTTGACTATTATTCTCCATTAAAATAGTTTTCCTTGTCCCGTTATCGTTACTATTTAGGATAGCTGATGCGTGTGCCGTTGTAGCAGATCCAGCAAAAAAATCTAGGATAACGGCATCAGATTGTCCAATAACATCAAGGATTGCCATTATATAACTTAAGGGTTTCGGTGTATCAAAAATTTTATCACCAAATAGCTTTGTTATTTCATTAGTAGCTCTTTCAGTGTAAAAGGCAGTATTATCCCAAAAAGATCTCACTTTCCTTCTTTTGTCAGTTGATGAGTAATTTTTAACATAAACGACCCCCTTTTTACTTGCATATAACTGCCAAGAGCGTTCACGCGCTGTCTCCTTACCCCATAACCAACGACGCTCTATTCCTTTAGAATCAATCGGGAAAGCCGGTTGCAGACCCATACCCGGCTCGACAAAAACTTCCCCAGTAGATGGATTGAAAAATAAAGGGTAAAACATATTCGGACGATCTGTTCTTAAGCTGGCTTCGCCTTTTTTTCTAAACAACCCATCCACTTTATACTCACCATGCTCATCCTTTTTATCGTAAATGCTAGTATCATCTAAGCACCCATTTAATTTGGCCAATGAAGATTTTCCATAAAGCATTAGATATTCGTGAGTTGATGCAATGTTTTTATTACTACCTTTGCCATTTTTTGAACGGCAAACTACAATATTACCAATGAAGTTATTCTCACCGAAAATATTGTCCATCAATATTTTTAAATATGCAAACTCATAGTCATCTATACTAATGGCTATCACACCTGTTGGCTTCATAATTTCTCTGGCAGCGACTAATCGAGGAAGCATAAACATCATCCACGCACTATGGGTCCCAAAAAAATTAGACGAGTTTGATTTTCTATTGTCATGATATAAAAATTTATTACCAGTATTATAAGGTGGGTCAATGTAACAAACATCGACAACATCATTTATACTAGATGCTAGCTTAGCCAAGCTATAAATATTATCCCCGGCAATAAGTGTACTGCTGGAAATATTATCAAAATCCAACTTTGGATATAAACCTATCAA
The DNA here is from genome assembly GCF_000745615.1 of Rahnella sp. WP5. NCBI lineage: Bacteria > Pseudomonadati > Pseudomonadota > Gammaproteobacteria > Enterobacterales > Yersiniaceae > Rahnella > Rahnella sp. WP5. The sequence goes on from NZ_JQJR01000015.1 coordinate 87,436, forward strand.
ACTAGAATCCAATAAATCCTCAGAGAAAGACAACCCTAACTTCCCCCCTACATTATTAATTTCATTACTTAACTTAATCATTAGCAATCTTCCTCACTTCTTTTAAAATCAATTATACTATTTTTTATCGAAAGTGAATAGACACACTTGAAAATAATATCAGAGAAATAAAACGTCATGCTGCCATATATAATTGAAAATCAAATTAATTATACATAACACTAATGAATATAAACGCAAATTAAATTTAAAAACACTCTATAATAAAGACCTGCTTTTCATGGCCGATATTTATTAGGTTGAGAATATTTTCCCTAACTAACCATTTAAAAAATCATGTATCACCTAATTGCACTCATCTTAATCTTGGGAAAACTCTAGACTGTGTACCTTAACCTTACTGTGCGGCTAAGGGAGACGGAGAAAAGTACTCTTAAATCTGAAACCGATCCTCTTTGATTTTTTTAGGCGATCGACATATTCCCAGTGGCTTTTCTTTCGCTTCACCGAGACTGAGTTGTACAAAAAAACAGTGACGGGACACATCCTAATACTCTTCCATCTCCTTATCTGCTATGGCATCCTTTAGCCAGCATATGTAGTGGCACACTGAATTTGGCCACCTGAATAGAGGTGATATCATCACCTCACAGTAAAAACAGGTGGCATTATGACCGGACGTAACAGACGCAATTTTAGCCCCGAGTTTCGCCTCGAAGCTGCCCAGCTTGTACTCGATCAGCATTACACCGTTGCCGCCGCTGCTACGGCAATGAACGTCGGCAAATCCACAATGGACAAATGGGTTCGACAACTGAAAGAAGAGCGAGCGGGAAAATCACCCACTGCTTCACCCATGACACCTGAGCAGATTGAAATACGCGAGCTAAAGAAAAGACTTCAACGCGTTGAAATGGAAAGGGATATATTAAAAAAGGCTACCGCGCTCTTGATGTCAGACTCCCTGAACAATTCTCATTAGTTGAGAAACTCAGGGCGCGGTTTCCTGTTGCCGTTGTGTGCAACGTGTTTGGGGTTCATCGCAGCAGTTATAAATACTGGCGGCAGCCCAGGAAGCCTGACGCCACGAGAGTGGCATTACTGAGCCTTGTGCGTGAAGTTTATCGCGAAAGTAACGGCTCAGCAGGAGCGCGAAGCATTGCCGCGATGGTCACCACCAAAGGTATAAAACTGAGCCGCTGGCGGGCAACAAAGCTAATGAAAGCGCTCAATATTATCAGCTGTCAGCAACCTGGCCATCGTTATAAGAAGGCGTCTAAGGAACACATTGAGATCCCTAATTATCTGGATCGCCAGTTTGCTGTTACCGAGCCTAATCAGACCTGGTGCGGTGATGTGACTTATATCTGGACGGGAAAACGCTGGGCTTATCTGGCTATAGTACTCGATTTGTTTTCCCGTAAACCGGTTGGCTGGGCGATGTCATTTTTCCCTGATTCAGCACTGACAGGTAAAGCCCTGTCGATGGCCTGGGAAGCACGGGGAAAACCGGCTAATTTACTGTATCACTCGGATCAAGGCAGTCACTATACCAGCAGGAATTTCAGGCAGTTACTGTGGAGATATCAGATAAAGCAAAGTCTGAGTCGCCGGGGAAATTGCTGGGATAACAGCCCAATGGAACGGTTCTTCAGAAGTCTGAAAACAGAGTGGGTACCGGATAATGGCTACGCTAATTTTAGCCAAGCCAGCACGGCAATAACGAATTACATCACAGGATATTACAGCCAGCTCAGACCTCATCAATATAATGGTGGTTTGACGCCGAATGAATCAGAAAGATTGTTTTGGAAAAACTCTAAAGCCGTGGCCAGTTTTTGTTGACCACTACA
>NZ_JQJR01000016.1:0-86576 GCF_000745615.1 Rahnella sp. WP5
CATTACTCACCCGTCCGCCGCTCGCCGGCAAAGTAGCAAGCTACTTCCCGCTGCCGCTCGACTTGCATGTGTTAGGCCTGCCGCCAGCGTTCAATCTGAGCCATGATCAAACTCTTCAATTAAAAGTTCGATTTGCTTCAACAAGTGAAGCGGTGCTCAGAGATTACTTCGTAATAATTCAACTAAATGAATTACTGCTTGGTCACTCTAAGACTTGATATTTTTTGCCACCGAGGTGGCTGATATCGTCTTGTGAGTGCCCACACAGATTGTCTGATAAATTGTTAAAGAGCGTACGCCGCGAGAATTAACTCAGCAACGTGGGAGGCAGATAATACTCTTTCTCCCTGAAGAGTCAACCATTTTCTTTTACAAGATGCGGTGTTTTCACCGGGTTGATTCTTCCTGACTGGGCGACTTGGTTCTTGTTAGAGGAGTCGTTGTTCCCGGTCAGTGGAGGCGCATTATAGGGAGTTCTCAGAAGGCCGCAACCCCTAATTTCAAAAAACTTTCTGAATGCTTTCTTTTTGGCCTGAACGTCTATTAAGCCCGCATTAGTGCGATTTTTTATACGATATTTGCCCAAAATCTTCAGCGAATTTGGCCACCTGCTGCCAGTCGGTATATTCCACTTCTTTACGGGTATCTGTTTCACCACCTGTCATCCGCATAATCAGTTGGATCATGACCTTATCGAACCAGCGATATCGCGGATAACGTAATGCGCCAGCAAAGACACCGCATATTGCCGGTTCCCACGGGGATGCCAGCAGGAATTTACGTACATAGGCATTAGTCTGTGGTGTACGTTTTTCGGGTTTGCGCGCTGTCAGGTTGACGCCGAAAAAAGCCGACGGCATGTGATTCAAGGTTTCGGCGTGTTTTTTAACGAACTTATCCAGTACCGGGTTAAAGTGGCCGTAACGTATAGAAGCGCCGATCATCACCTGGTCATAGCTTTTCAAATCGACATGTTCCGCATGTACCAGATCAACAACATCGCAGTTGCACTTTTCTTTCAGCTCACTTGCTATATAAGAAGCGATAGCATGTGTCTGCCCGTCACGACTTGAATAGAGTATCAACGCTTTCATACTTGTTTCCCTTTCTTAAAACTCATTCCCGCCAGAACGTCGGCGTGAACAGCACTAATAATGTGAAGACTTCCAGACGACCAAACAACATGGTGACGATCAGGATCCATTTCGCCACGGAATTCATCGAAGCAAAGTTATCAGCCACCACCCCCAGCCCCGGGCCAAGGTTATTGAGTGTGGCGGTAACCGCAGCAAAGGCAGAGAAGTTATCCACACCGGTGGCAACAATCGCCAGCATGCTGACAATAAACACCAGTGCGTAAGCGGAGAAGAAACCCCATACCGCTTCTATGATACGTTCAGGCAACGCGCGGTTACCCAATTTGATGGTGTAAACCGCATTCGGGTGAACCAGCCTTTTCAGCTCGCGTGAACCCTGTAAATAAAGCAGAAGAATACGGATCACTTTAAGACCGCCGCCCGTTGAACCGGCACAACCACCGATAAAAGCGGAGCACAATAATAGAAGCGGCAGGAACAGCGGCCATTTGGAAATACTGTCAGTGGTATAGCCTGCTGTGGTGGCCATTGATACCACCTGGAAGAATGCCTGATTGAGCGTTTCCAGCGGCGAGCCGTAGGTATTGTGGATCCACAGAATCACCGTGCAGATGACGACCAGCGTGAACTGCACGCCGATAAACATGCGAAATTCCGGATCACGCCAGTATACCTTGAGGTTTCGCCCGCTCAGCACCGCAAAGTGCAGGCCGTAGTTACAGCCGGAGATCAACAGGAATACCGCCACAATGGTATTAATCGTTCCGCTATGGAAATAGCCGATGCTGGCATCATGCGTCGAGAAGCCACCGATGGCGATAGTCGAGAAACTATGGCTGATCGCATCAAAGACCGGCATCCCCGCGCCCCATAATGACAGCGCACAAGCGATGGTCAGCAGCACATAGATAAGCCACAGCGTTTTTGCTGTTTCGGCGATACGCGGGCGCATCTTGTTATCTTTCAGCGGCCCCGGCATTTCGGCGCGATACAACTGCATTCCGCCGACCCCCAATATCGGCAGAATGGCCACCGCAAGCACAATGATCCCCATACCACCAAACCATTGCAGCATCTGCCGGTAGAAGAGAATCGCTTTCGGCAAAGAATCCAGCCCGACCAGCGTGGTCGCGCCCGTCGTCGTCAGGCCGGAGAAAGATTCAAAGAAAGCATCGGTAAGGGAAAGATTCGGCCGCTCGGAGAACAGAAAAGGCAATGCCCCGACGCTGCCCAGCACCGTCCAGAACAGCACCACAATCAGGAAACCTTCCCGTGGCTTCAGCTCACTTTTCTGCTTCCGGTTTGGCAGCCAGAGAAATAACCCAATCGCCAGGGCGACAAAGAAGGTCTGACTGAACGCACGCCCCGCACCATCGCGGTAAATTAAAGCGACCAGACCGGGAATAATCATCGTTCCCGAGAAAAGGATGACGAGCACCCCCACAATGCGTGTTATGGCACGAAAATGCATGCTGGTGCGTTCCTCAGCGAATTAACCATAGAAAAATTTAAGAAACCGGACGCAGGATTAGCGTGCCACGGCTGATATCGAACAAATGGCTGACGGTTGCCGGTGCATCTGCGGCAGGCAACGCCAGAACGAGATCCACCGCCGCGCCGTATTCACTGCGTAAAATATGGCCGCCAACCTGCAAAAGCAGCGTTTCCACCAGCTGTAACTGGCTGTAATCACACTGCACCGCGAACTCCGCCAGCGGAACCTTTTGCTGCACGATAAGTTGTTTCAATGCCTGCTGAACACCGCCGCCGTAGGCTTTCACTAACCCGCCAGTACCCAGCATTATGCCACCGTAATAACGCACCACGACGGCGGTGATCTCCCCGACTCCGCTTCCCATCAGCTGACTTAAGATCGGTTTACCGGCTGTGCCCGCCGGTTCGCCATCATCAGAAAAGCCCAGTTGCTGAGAATCAGCAGGCGCGCCAGCTACAAACGCCCAGCAGTGATGACGCGCTGCCGGATGCTGGTTTCTGACCTCCTGAATAAAAGCCTTTGCCATTTCAACTCCCTCAGTTCTCGCCAGCAGGGTGATGAAGCGACTCTTCTTTATTTCTTCGCTGAAACTGACAGGCTCAGCGGGGACGGGATAAGGCTGCATCAGGCCAGCTTCAGATCACGTGTCATATTTTCGATACGATTATCGTGGATGACAATGTTGTCTTCGATACGAATGCCGCCAAATGACTTCATGGCATTGATGCGATCCCAGGCAAAGTGTTTGCTAAACTGCCCTTCGCGCCACGGTAACAGCAACGAATCGATGAAATACAAACCCGGCTCGATAGTCAGCACCATGCCTGGCTCAATCACACGGGTACAACGCAGGTAGGGATATTGCGAAGGCGCGGCCAGATGCGTGCCGGTATCATCCTGCATAAACCCGGCAACATCGTGAACCTGTAACCCCAGCGGATGCCCCAGACCATGCGGCAGGAAAGGCCCGGTCAGGTTCTGTTCCACCATGGCGTCTTCACTGATATCCACCACCAGCTTATGCGCTTTCAACAATTTGGCGATACGGTGATGCATCTGAACATGATAGTCGGTATAGCGCACACCGGCTTTAATCGTATCAATTAACGCAAGTTCTTCCGTATTGAGATCTTTCACGAGTGCTGCGAAATCACTGTCAGGTTTTGCGGCATAGGTACGCGTCAGATCGGCGGCATAACCGTTATATTCTGCACCGGCATCAAGCAGGAAGCTGTGCATTTCGGCAGGCGGCTGATTATCGAGCGTAGTGTAATGCAGTACGGAAGCGTGTTCATTGAGCGCGACAATGTTGCTGTAAGGCACATCGGTATCACGATGACCGGTAGCAGTGAGATACGCCAGATTGATATCAAATTCGCTCATGCCGGAAAGGAACGCTTCTTTCGCCGCGCGATGGCCACTGACCGCGACTTTCTGCGCTTCACGCATACAGGCCAGTTCATAGTCTGTTTTATAAGCGCGATGATAATGCAGGAAATCCAGTACCACTTTCGGATTCACGTTCGCCGCAGGGATACCCATGCTGATCGCACGTTCCTGACTGTAACCGATGTAACCCACACGTTTGAGATCAACGGGCAACTGGCCTTTGATATCGTCAGCGTTGGCCAGCGGCGTCAGGGAAATCTCTTTCGTCCAGAAGGACTCCGGCAGCGGCTCATGGCTGTGCCAGTAATCCACCGGAGAATAGAACCACAGCTTCGGCGCATTCACGCCATCCACCCACAACCAGCAGTTCGGCACTTTGGTGACCGGCACCCAGGCTTTGAACTGCGGATTGACTTTAAAGGGATAACTGTGGTCATCAAGGAAGGTCGTCAGCAACTCACCGGAGTGAATCAGTAACGCATCAAGCTGAGAACGTTGCAGAATTTCACGGGCACGCGTCTGCAGCGTGGCGATATGTTCTTTATAAAGCGTAGTAAGCGATTCCATCCAACTGTCCTTTTTTCACCTGAATGACGATGCAGCATCTTACCACAGCCTCACCGCGACCATAGTCCCGGAAGGTTTGTGATCTTGCCTGCAAATAAAACACATCTCATTTGCAAATTATTAACATAAAAACCACACTCCAAAACATCTGGTCATACCAGATCATCCCAGATGATTCAGGAGAGACACATGCTCTACCAAGGCGAAACACTACACCTGCACTGGCTCGACGGCGGTATCGCGGAGCTGGTGTTTGATGCCCCAGGCTCGGTTAACAAACTCGACACTCAAACTGTCGCCAGCCTGGGCGAAGCCATTGCAGTACTTGAAAAACAGTCTGACCTGAAAGGTCTGCTGCTCAGTTCGGCCAAACCAGCGTTTATCGTGGGCGCGGATATCACCGAATTTTTATCCCTGTTCAACGCGCCAGCCGAAAAACTGCATGAATGGCTGGATTTCGCCAACAGCATTTTTAACCGGCTGGAAGACCTGCCGGTACCGACACTTTCTGCCATCAGCGGTTATGCGCTGGGCGGCGGTTGCGAATGCGTGCTGGCGACAGATTTTCGTATCAGCACTGCCGATGCCCGGATTGGCCTGCCGGAAACCAGTTTAGGAATTATGCCGGGCTTCGGCGGTTCCGTACGTCTGCCACGTCTGATTGGTACTGACAGTGCGCTGGAAATTATCGCCGCCGGTAAAAATATCAGTGGAAAAGAGGCCCTGAAAGTCGGGCTGGTCGATGCGGTGGTTGAAGCCGATAAACTGCGCGACGCCGGCATCAGCATGCTGAAAAACGCCGTTGACGGCAAACTGGAATGGCATAACCGTCGTGATCCTAAACGTCTGCCGTTGAAACTCAGCCAGATTGAAGCGGCGATGAGCTTCAGCGTCGCCAAAAGTATGGTCATGCAAAATGCCGGTAAACACTATCCGGCGCCCATGAGCGCGGTGAAAACCATAGAAGCCGCGGCCCGTCTGGGTCGCGATGAAGCGTTGCAGCTGGAAACCGCCAGCTTTGTGCCGCTCGCACAATCAAAAGAAGCCCGCGCACTGGTCAGTATTTTCCTTAACGATCAGTTTGTGAAAAGCAAAGCCAAAAAACTGGCGCAAGACAGCGAAAAACCGAAACAGGCCGCCGTATTGGGCGCGGGCATTATGGGCGGCGGGATCGCCTACCAGTCTGCGCTGAAAGGCGTACCGGTTGTGATGAAAGATATCAACGACCAGTCCCTGACGCTCGGCATGAACGAGGCTGCCAAGTTGCTCAACAAGCAACTGGAGCGCGGTAAACTCGACGGTCTGAAAATGGCTAAAGTGCTGTCGACCATTCATCCGACGCTGGATTACAGCGGCATCGAACGTGCCTCCGTGGTCGTTGAAGCCGTGGTCGAGAATCCTAAAGTGAAGGCCGCGGTGCTGGCGGAAGCGGAATCTCTGCTCGGCACCGATACCGTTCTGGCCTCGAATACCTCGACCATTCCTATCAATCTGTTAGCGTCTTCGCTCAAACGCCCGGAAAACTTCTGTGGTATGCACTTCTTCAACCCGGTGCATCGTATGCCGCTGGTCGAAATCGTGCGTGGTGAGAAAACCTCAGACAAAACGATTTCGCGCATCGTTTCTTACGCACTGGCGATGGGTAAAACGCCTATCGTGGTCAACGACTGCCCGGGATTCTTCGTCAACCGCGTACTGTTCCCGTATTTCTCCGGTTTCAGTCTGTTACTGCGTGATGGCGCTGATTTCCGCCAGATCGACAAAGTGATGGAAAAACAGTTCGGCTGGCCGATGGGTCCGGCTTATCTGCTGGATGTGGTCGGCATCGACACCGCGCATCACGCCCAGGCCGTGATGGCCGCCGGTTTCCCTGAGCGCATGGCACGGGATTACCGTGACGCTGTTGATGTGCTGTTTGATAACCGTCGTTTTGGGCAGAAAAATCAACTCGGTTTCTACCGTTACAGCGAAGACAGCAAAGGCAAGCCGCGCAAGGAAGTTGACGAACAGGCGATCAGTCTGCTGGCCGACAACCTGAAACCAGCACACACTGACTTCTCACCGCAGGACATCATCGCCCGCATGATGATTCCGATGATTAACGAAGTGGTGCGCTGCTTTGAGGAAGGCATTATTGCCAGCCCGGCCGAAGCCGACATGGCGCTGGTCTACGGCATCGGATTCCCTCCTTTCCACGGCGGCCCGTTCCGTTATCTTGATACCCTCGGCACCACTGAGTATCTGAAAATGACCGAACAGTACGCACATCTGGGGCCGATGTATCAGGCACCGGAAGGGCTACGCGCTAAAGCGCAAACCAATGAAAGTTACTATCCGGTTGCCGCTCCGCTGGAAAACTTCAGCACCGGTAATCAGGCATAAGGACCGAAATCATGGAAAACGTAGTCATTGTTGACGCAGTCCGCACGCCAATGGGCCGTTCAAAAGGCGGCGCATTCCGCCATGTCAGGGCTGAAGATCTCTCCGCGCATCTGATGCGTGCCGTACTGGCCCGTAATCCGGCGCTGAACGCCAAAGATATTGATGATATTTACTGGGGCTGCGTCCAGCAGACGCTGGAACAAGGCTTCAACATTGCCCGTAACGCGGCGCTGCTGGCGGAAATACCGCACAGTGTTCCCGCGACTACGGTCAACCGGCTGTGCGGTTCTTCCATGCAGGCGCTGCATGACGCCGCCCGCGCCATTATGGTCGGTGACGCACAGGTCAGCCTGATCGGCGGTGTGGAACATATGGGTCATGTGCCGATGAATCATGGTGTGGATTTCCATCCGGGGCTGAGCAAAACCGTAGCGAAAGCCGCAGGGATGATGGGACTGACGGCGGAAATGCTGGCAAAAATGCACCAGATCAGCCGTGAAATGCAGGATGAATTTGCCGCACGTTCACATCAGCGTGCTCATGCAGCCACCGTAGACGGGCATTTCGCTAACGAAATTGTGCCGACCGAAGGCCATAACGCCGATGGCGTTCTGACCCGTTATGATTTCGACGAAGTGATCCGCCCGGAAACGACGGTCGCCACACTGGCAGCTTTACGCCCGGCGTTCGATCCGGTGAATGGCACTGTCACGGCGGGAACTTCTTCTGCCCTCTCCGACGGCGCATCGGCGATGTTGCTGATGAGTGAATCCCGTGCCAAATCTTTAGGTCTGAAAGCCCGTGCCCGCATCCGCGCCATGGCGGTGGTGGGCTGCGACCCGTCCATTATGGGTTATGGCCCGGTGCCGGCAACGCGTCTGGCTCTGAAACGCGCCGGACTGAGCGTGCAGGACATCGGTCTGTTCGAACTGAACGAAGCCTTCGCCGCACAAGCCTTGCCGTGTGTGAAAGATTTGGGACTGCTGGAAACTATGGAGGATCGCGTCAACCTGAACGGCGGTGCCATTGCGCTCGGTCACCCGCTCGGCTGTTCCGGCTCTCGTATTTCCACCACGCTGCTGAACCTGATGGAGCGTCGCGACGTCCAGTTTGGCGTTGCGACCATGTGTATCGGTTTAGGTCAGGGCATCGCGACCGTTTTCGAACGCATCTGACAATCCCTTTCTGCAAAAACAAAAAAGCGGGCATTCAGCCCGCTTTCATCAATGTGTCTTACCCGTTTTAGTTGCCGTTTTCCCGCCTGTCAGGGGCGGGCTTTTTCATTGTTCAATCAGATGAAAGAGAAAGCATCACCAAACAGACGGTCTTCCTGCGCACCGCGCTCGGCGACAAAACGTTCACGGGCGATTTTAGCCATCTCAAAACGACCGGCGATATAAATGTCGTACTCAGCCAGTGAAGAGAAATCTTGTAAAACCGCGCTCAGAACAGTGCCACTTCTGCCCTGCCAGCCCTCTTCCGGCTGTTCAACCACCGGGATAACTTTCAGGTTCGGATGATTGATGCTCATCGCTTCCAGTTCACCGAGATCATACAGATGCTTCAGCTCACGGCCCCCCCAGTAAATCGAGATATCACGATGCGGTTGCTGCTCGAGTGCTGTGATCAGAATGGAACGCACGTAAGAGAAGCCCGTTCCGCCGGCAATCAATACCAGCGGACGCTCGCCATCTTCGCGTAACCAGGCATCGCCGTGCGGAATATCAACGGTGATTGCCTGTTCTTTCAAAATGCGATCCATCACGGCCATCGCGTACAAATTCAGTTCAGACGCGCCGATGTGCAGCTCAATCACATTGTGTTGAGCCGGCGTCGAGGCCAGCGAGAACGGGCGCTTGTCACGCTCATCCATTACCACCATAAGATACTGACCCGCGCGGAACGAGAAAGGCGCTTCCGGAACCAGCCGGACGCGATACACCGTATCGGTTATCGCCTCAACCGAGGTCACTTTACAGCTCAATGTTGTCATGCGTTCCCTCTGTGGGTCGTCAAAGCAAAGCGTAGGACAAAGATTCGATTATTTTTTCACATCGTCTTTATCATTAAGAATAGCGAGTTCATCCCAAATAGCGTCAATACGCGCGGTGACTTCCGGGTCTTTCACAATCGGACGTCCCCATTCACGCTGCGTTTCACCCGGCCATTTGTTGGTCGCGTCCATCCCCATTTTCGAGCCAAGGCCCGACACCGGGGAGGCAAAATCGAGATAATCAATCGGGGTATTTTCCACCAGAACCGTATCCCGCGCGGGATCCATCCGGGTGGTGATCGCCCAAATCACGTCGTTCCAGTCGCGGGCATTCACATCGTCGTCGCACACAATCACAAACTTGGTGTACATAAACTGACGCAGGAATGACCAGACCCCCATCATCACGCGTTTAGCATGACCGGCGTATTGCTTCTTCATGGTAACGACAGCCAGACGGTAGGAGCAACCCTCAGGCGGCAGATAGAAATCAACAATTTCCGGAAACTGCTTTTTCAGAATCGGCACAAACACTTCATTCAACGCCACACCCAGTACTGCGGGCTCATCTGGCGGACGGCCGGTGTAAGTCGAATGATAGATGGCATCTTTACGCTGCGTCATGTGCGTAATGGTGAACACCGGGAAGCTATCCACTTCATTATAGTAGCCGGTGTGGTCGCCATAAGGGCCTTCCGGTGCCATTTCACCCGGCTCGATATACCCTTCAAGCACAATCTCGGCGCTGGCAGGCACTTCCAGATCGTTGGAAATACATTTCACTACTTCCGTTTTGTTACCACGCAACAGCCCGGCAAAGGCATATTCAGAAAGCGTATCGGGCACCGGCGTCACAGCGCCAAGAATCGTTGCCGGATCGGCACCCAGCGCCACGGAAACCGGAAAACGCTGGCCCGGATTCTGCTGGCACCATTCCTGGAAATCGAGCGCGCCGCCCCGATGGGACAACCAGCGCATGATCACTTTATTTTTACCCAACACCTGCTGACGATAAATGCCCAGATTTTGACGCGGCTTGTTCGGGCCACGAGTCACAGTCAGGCCCCAGGTGATGAGCGGCGCGGCATCTTCCGGCCAGCACTGCATCACCGGAATTTTGGTGATATCGACCGCATCGCCTTCCCAAATCTGCTGCTGACAAGGTGCCGAATGCAGCACTTTGGTCGGCATGTTCAGCACTTGTTTAAACTTCGGCGCTTTGTCGTATAAATCACGAAAACCGCGCGGCGGCTCGGGTTCTTTCAGAAACGCCAGTAATTCACCGACTTCCCGCAACGCACTGACATCTTCTTTGCCCATGCCCATCGCCACACGCTGAGGTGTGCCGAATAAATTGCACAAAACCGGCATGTCGTAGCCTTTAGGATTTTCGAACAAAAGCGCCGGACCGCCTGCACGCAGGGTACGATCGGCAATTTCGGTCATTTCCAGATAAGGGTCAACTGACTGGCTAATGCGTTTCAGTTGGCCTCTCTTTTCGAGTAACGAGAGGAAGTCACGTAAATCACGGTATTTCATGCTGATTCTGAGTCGCCGGGTTGAAGGAGAGCATTATAGAGCCTCTCCGGGGTTGTTGCTGCTTTTTTGTTATCAGCAAGTTTGTTATCAGTAAATTTCTTATTGGTAAGTAAAGTCTGATAACGAAAAAGCAGTATAACCGTCAGCCCGGGTATTTTTGGTCTGACGGTGCGGAAGTTATATCGCGACGACAATCACACGCAGTTAAAAGACACCAGAGGCTGGAGCGCCTGAGTATCCTGATATTCCTGTGTGTCTTGCTCGTGGCGGAAAACCTTAAACCCCTGATTTTTAGCACTGAAGTAACTCAGATCATTGCCGGACACCTGCAACAGGCTGCCTTCACGCAACGCAATCACTGATTCAGACGGGTTAACCGCGCAGAATTCCGCAATGCGCTCATCACGGGTTTCGCCCATATGACCGCTTAAATGGGCATCGATGTAATGCGGATTGATTTGCACCGGGAACAGGCCGAGAGCAGGCAGAACCACAGAGTTGCGAACAGGCATATCATTGGTGGTGCGGATGCTTGGCGTGGCGACATTACAACCCGCACTCCAGCCAACATAAGGCACATTGCGCTCACGCACTGCCCGCTGAATCGGTACGATCAGGCTATGTTCATGCAGCATCTGATTAAGCATCCAGGTATTCCCGCCGCTGATCAAAATGCATTGTGCGCCGGCAATAGCTTCAGCAGGATTTTTTGCATGATGAATACTACTGACGCGAATGCCCAACGTATCAGAAAGTTCCAAGGCGCGGGCATCGTAATCACTGCGGATCAGGGCGTAGGGGACCAGCACGGCAGAGGTGATATTGTGTGCCTCAAACATAGTCTGGATGCGCGTTTTAGCGTAACCCAGTAACTCAGATTCACCTGAAAGCTTGCCGTTACTCAGTAAAAACAGCTCCATGAGATTTCTCCTGATAAAATAGGATTAATAGAGGGGATAAGAACGCGCTTTTCTCCGATAATAAAAGATAACGGGCCGACAATCAGCAAACGTCTGCATAGACTTGCACTGTCTGTATCTCATGAGCGGCTTTTGGTATGCTGCCCCGCTCAACGCTTTTATGTGGGAAACTATGGAATCCTGGTATTTACTCTATTGCAAACGTGGTCAGCTTCTTCGCGCAAAAGAACATCTTGAACGCCAGAACGTTAACTGCCTGACGCCGATGATCACACTGGAAAAACTGGTGCGCGGACGCCGCACTGCGGTCAGCGAGCCACTGTTTCCAAATTACATGTTCATCGAGTTCGACCCTGAGCGGATCCATACCACGACGATCAACGCAACGCGTGGCGTCAGCCACTTCATCCGCTTTGGTGCGAAACTGGCCACCGTCCAGCCTGATGTCATCAAACAGTTGATGGAGCCACCAACAATTGAAATTCGTGATCCTGATACGCCGTATGAAGGCGATCAGGTGGTGATTACCGACGGGATTTTTGCCGGTATCGAAGCGATTTATACTGAACCGGACGGCGAAGCACGTTCACTGCTGATGCTTAACCTCATCAACCAGCCGGTTCGTCAGAGTATCGAAAATACCCACTTCCAAAAAATCTGACCGGCATCTCCGCCCAGTACAAATGATAAAGGCACCGTTAAAGGTGCCTTTATCATTGGGTTCAGCGGCGCGCGGACAATGCAAAAAGTTTACGTGCATTGTCATCCGTGATATCTGCCAGCCACTGAGGATCTTCCCCGCGCCACAGCGCGACCTGTTTAACAATATGCGGCAGGAAAGCCGGTTCATTGCGGCGGTTTTTCGGCTTGTTTTCCATATCACGCGGCAGTAAATACGGTGCATCGGTTTCAAGCATTAACCTGTCCGCAGGGATCAACGGCAGCATGTCACGTAATTCCAGCCCACGACGCTCATCGCACACCCAACCGGTGATACCAATCGACAGTCCGAGAGATAAATACAACTCAAGCTCCTGACGGGTGCCGGTGAAACAATGAACCACGCCGCCCGGCAAATCGGATAGCCAGGGTTTCAGCAACGCGGCGAAGCGCTCACCTGCATCGCGACAATGCAGAAACACCGGCAACTGTAATTCTTTCGCCAGCGCCAGCTGTGCCGTGAAAGCCGCTTCCTGTCGATCTGCCGGAGAAAAGTTGCGATTGAAATCCAGCCCGCACTCACCGATAGCCACAACATTGGGTAACACTGCAAGCTCACGGATACCGGCTTCAACCTGCGCATTCCAGTGACTTGCCTGATGCGGATGCACGCCCGCCGTCGACCAGCAAAAATCAGGATGCTCATCCGCCATTTTCTGCGCTTCGACACTTTCCTGCGCTGACGTTCCGGTGATCAACATGCCGCTCAGACCGGCAGTTCTGGCTCTTTCCACAACCTGCAGCCGATCTTTATCAAACTGACTGCTGGTGAGATTTATACCGATTTCAAACATGGGGAGTCCTGAAACAGAAACCGCCCAACAGGGCGGTTTCTATGTATAACGAAAGAAACTTTAAGCAGGCTGATCCGGATCGGTCTCGTTGTCGACGTCCGACCGGCGACGGCCTCCGACATAGAAACGGGCAAAGAACACGCCGATTTCAAACAACAGGTACATTGGAATGGCCAGCAATGTTTGCGAGAACACATCCGGCGGTGTTAACAACATCCCGACCACAAAAGCCCCGACCAGCACATACGGACGTTTCTTTTTCAAGTCTTCGGGTGTCGTTACACCACTCCAGCAAAGCAACACAATCGCGATAGGCACTTCGAAGGAGACGCCAAACGCCATAAACAACGCCATCACGAAATCGAGATAGTTGTTAATGTCGGTGGCTATCTGCACGCCAGCCGGTGCAGTTTTCGCAAAGAAAGCAAACGCCAGCGGAAACACGACGAAATAAGCAAAAGCCACACCGAGATAAAATAACGCGGAGCTTGAAAACAGCAGCGGCATCATGAGACGGCGTTCGTGTTTGTAGAGCGCCGGAGCCACAAATGCCCAGACCTGATACAAAATGAACGGTGCAGAGACAAACACCGAGACAATCATGGTCAGTTTGATAGGCGTAAAGAACGGCGACGCGACGTCAGTCGCAATCATGCTCGCGCCCAGCGGCATTTGTTTGATCAGCGGTGAAGCCACCAACTGATAGATGTCATTTGCGAAATAAACCAGCGCTAAAAACACCACAATAATGCAGATAATGGCATTTAGCAGGCGCTTACGCAGCTCAATCAGATGACTGATAAGGGGTTGTGTATCTTCAACTGCCATGTTTAACGCTCGCCTGTCGTTTGAGTTGATGAAGCCGGTTTAGCCGGTGCTGCGGGTTCAGCCACAGGGGCTTCAGCAGCAGTTTTCACAACCGGTGAAACGTCAACAGAAGCGTCAGCCGCGTGTTCCGCCGAGGCCGTCAGCTTTTCAGCCGCAACATGCGCCGTTTTATTTGAGGCCAGAGCGGCATCAACAGCACTTTGCGGTGCCGTTGCCGGTGCAGAAACCACATTGTCGGCAGCAGCAGGAGAGACACCCGCATCATGGTGCGCTTCAGCTTCATCCAGAACAGGGTTGTGGATGGTGTTGCCTTCCGCTTTGGCTTCTTCCACAGCTTTCTCTGCAGGATTCAATCCTGAATTGATCGACTGCTTCATAGATTCTGCGGCTTCTTTCAACTCGTCCATAGACGCTTTGATTTCTGGCGTGAGATTCTTCAGACCGGCTTCTTCCGCTTTCTTCAGGCTATCCTGCAATTCCTGGAGTTTCAGTTCCTGCGACAATTCGCTTTGAACTGAAGCAGCCATGGCACGAAGCGTACGGATCCAGCCTGCTACTGTTCTGACTGCTACAGGTAAACGCTCGGGCCCGAGGACAACCAGGCCAATCACCAATACCAGCAGCAGTTCACTAAATCCAATATCGAACACGGCTTATACCTGCTCTTTGTTTTGGCTCTTGGTGTCTTCTGCTTTCGCTTCTGGCTTGCTTTCAACAGACTTTGCTACGAAATCAGCATCAGTGGGAGAAACGTCAGCGTCTTTAGTTTTTGACTGGCTGTCGTCGTCACTCATGGCTTTTTTGAAGCCTTTGATGGAAGCACCCAGATCAGACCCCAGACCACGCAGTTTCTTCGTACCGAACAGCAGTACCACAAGAACAACGAGGATCAGGATTTTTGTAATACTAATACCACCCATTATTTTCACCTCAAACAGGAAGGAACGACATTTATTGCCGTCCGCAAACGGCATTCGATTTAAAACAATTTGTTCAGCTGGCGCGCTTCCATCCGATTAACCAGGAAACAACACCGGCTGCCATCAGGCAGGCGGGGTAAACCTTAACGCCACCCAACAGTAAGAGGGTTCCGCTCAACAACAGCGTCGCACCCATTCCCAACAAATAACGAGACTGCCCCTGACGGGAACTCTGGTTATGGATCTGGGAGGAAAGCTTCTCAATGTTGTATTGCAACAGCTTGTGCTGATGCAGGCTCTGATAAACCAAATCTGGCAGTTCAGGCATTTTCTCAATCCAGAACGGCGCACGCTCTTTCAGTGCGCGGATCATCGCCGGCAGACCCACCTGATCACGAACCCAGCTTTCGAGGAAAGGTTTCGCCGTTGTCCACAAATCCAGTTGAGGATAAAGCTGACGCCCGAGGCCTTCTACATACAACAGTGTCTTTTGCAGCAACACCAACTGAGGCTGGACTTCCATATTAAAACGGCGAGCCGTATTAAACAGATTTAACAATACGTTACCGAAGGAAATATCCGCCAGCGGTTTCTCAAAAATCGGTTCACACACTGTCCGAATTGCAAATTCGAATTCTTCAACGTTGGTATCTCGCGGGACCCAGCCGGAATCGACATGCAATTCAGCTACTTTGCGGTAATCACGGTTAAAGAACGCGATGAAATTCTCCGCCAGATAGCGCTTGTCTTCCTTATTGAGCGAACCAACTATGCCGCAATCAATGCCTATGTAGCAAGGATCTTCAGGCGTTTCGTAGCTCACAAAAATATTGCCCGGATGCATATCCGCATGGAAGAAACTGTCGCGAAAAACCTGAGTGAAGAAGACCTGTACACCGCGCTCCGCCAGCAATTTCATATTGGTGCCCTGTTTTTTCAGCGCCTCAATATCAGAAACAGGGATCCCGTAAATACGTTCCATCACCATCAATTGTTCGCTGCAATAGTCCGGGTACACTTCCGGCACATACAGCATCGGGCTGCCTTCAAAGTTACGGCGAAGCTGAATGGCATTCGCGGCTTCACGTAACAGATTCAGTTCATCAAGCAGCGTTTTCTCATACTCACGTACCACTTCACGCGGACGCAAACGGCGACCATCCGGTAACAAAATCGGTAGCCAGCCAGCAAGACGCGACATCAAACGGATATCAGCAACAATGGTCGGTAAAATATCCGGACGGATAACTTTGAGCACCACCGGTTTGCCGTTTTCTTTCAGGATCGCCGTGTGCACCTGAGCAATAGACGCAGACGCCAGCGGCGTCTGATCGAACTCATCAAACCAGGTTTCCAGCGGGCCACCCAGCGCGGCATCAATTTGCTGACGGGCTTTCGCACCATCAAACGGCGGAACATGGTCCTGAAGCAAAGCCAGCTGATCGGCTATGTGCGGGGGGAAAAGATCGCGGCGTGTAGACATCATCTGACCGAACTTGATCCAAACCGGCCCAAGCTGTTCCAGTGCCAGGCGCATGCGCTCACCTAACGGCTTTTCTTTATGACGATTTGGTAACCAGAAAAAAAGATAACGACCAATTCTCAGTGGTAACGTTAAGCGGATTTTAGGGATCAGTTCGTCAAGGCCGTAGATCAGAAACATGCGGATAATCAGATATAAACGTCGCATTTCCCTAGGCGTCACGGTTTGTCCTCCAGTTTTTTGATACGTTTATCCAGCGCATCCAGCTCACACACCAGTGCGGAAACCTCATCACTAAACCAGACAACTTCCAGCGGACCGGGTGCCATTTTCCACTCTTCAGTCAGCGTTTGCGCCACATAGCTCTGCTGGTGTTTCAACCCTTTTTGCAAAAAGCTGAAAACGCCCTGCACGGTCTGACTCAGCCCCTGTGCCGCAATGTCACCGATATAGGGTGCCAGAAATTCCGCAGGCTCAATTTCCGCCATATCCAGCAATGCAGAGAACTGCTGAACCAGGGCGATATCGCCATCAACTACCAGCTCGCCACTGCGCATCATGGGCGACAACTGCTGGCGATCACGTAACTTATGCAGCACTGACAGTTTCGAGGTGACGGTGCAATCTGCCGCGCCGTCCCATTGCCCGAGCACATCAATTTTCTGTTCACTGAACACAAACGTCAGTGGTGTACTCAGTTCCTGCAATTCCACACGCAGAACTTTACCGGCCAGACGTGTCCGCGCCGCCTTCATGCTGCGATCTCTGAAAAGCAGGTAATTAAGCGGCGTCTCGATAGCGGCAGTCAGTAACGGCGTTAACAACATCGGCATACTCATATCAGAATTTGAAACCCCGATGTAACGCCACAATGCCGCCAGTCAGGTTGTGATAAGTCACATTTTCAAAACCTGCGTCCGCCATCATTCCTTTCAGTGTTTCCTGATCCGGATGCATACGGATTGATTCAGCCAGATACCGGTAGCTTTCGGCATCGTGTGCAACCAGCTCGCCAATACGCGGTAAAATATGGAAGGAATAGGTGTCGTAAGCTTTGCTCAGCGGCTTCAGCACCGGTTTGGAGAATTCCAGTACCAACAGACGCCCGCCCGGCTTGAGTACGCGGAACATGGAACGCAGCGCCTTCTCTTTTTCAGTCACGTTACGCAGACCGAAAGAGATGGTGATACAGTCAAAATAGTTGTCCGGGAACGGCAGAGCCTCGGCATTCGCCTGAACGTAGCTGACGTTGCCGACGATGCCAAGATTGCGCAGCTTTTCGCGGCCCATCTTCAGCATGGAATCATTGATATCCGCCAGCACGACTTCGCCTTTCTCACCCACCAGACGGGAGAATTTTGCGGTCAGATCGCCCGTACCCCCGGCCAGATCCAGCACACGTTGTCCCTGACGGACACCGCTGCAATCAATAGTGAAGCGTTTCCAGATGCGATGAATACCGAAAGACATCAGATCATTCATCAAATCATATTTTGCCGCAACGGAATGGAAGACTTCTGCCACCATTTCCTGTTTTTCATCTTTGGCTACTGTACGAAAACCAAAATGGGTGGTTTCCGGCGTCTGCTTTTCCATTATTTATGCCTGCTTTTTCAGTCGAACTCTTGGGGAGAAGTGTATCAGAACCCGTTCGAAAGCCCCATCACCGATGGTGATTCAACATATTGCAAAAATTCATGCATTGAATCACAAATACAGTGCAGGCCCTCTCAACCGCTATGCCTGCTGGTGGGGAGTTAACTCACCCGGGTTCAGCGTCTGTTCTTCTTCCGCATCAGAGGTATCGGGCAGAGATGCGGTGTCTTCAGGTTCATTTTCCGCTTTCGCTATTTCAGCCAGAGACGGACTGATAGGCCGTTTAACTTCAACACCCAGCGCGCGGAAACTTTCCACCTGTCCGATAAGATTACCACGGCCTTGCGAGAGTTTATTCATCGCGGATCGATAACTTCCCTGCGCTTTGTCGAGACTTTGTCCCATCGACTCCATGTCATCCACAAACAGCCGCAGTTTGTCGTAAAGACGTGCCGCGCGGTCGGCGATACGTTTGGCGTTCTGACTCTGATGCTCATAGCGCCACAAGTTACTGATCGTTCGCAGCGCCACCAGCAGGGTCGTCGGGCTGACCAGCATAATATTGTGCCGGAGCGCTTCGCTAATCAATTCTGGCTCACGGTCGATAGCCAGCAGAAAAGCGGGCTCAACAGGGATAAACATCAGCACATAGTCGAGGCTGCGCAGACCGGGAAGTTGCTGGTAATCTTTGCGCCCGAGCAGGCGGATATGTCCGCGCACCGAGGCAATATGTTCATTGAGTGCCGCTTCCCGCTCGCTGTCATCCTCGCTGTTGAAATAGCGCTCATACGCGACCAGGGTCATTTTGGCATCAATCACTACGTCTTTATTCTGCGGTAACCTGACGACCACATCAGGTTGCATCCGGCTGTTGCTGTCAACCTGCACGCTGACCTGAGTCTGGTACTCATGCCCTTCGCGTAAACCGGAAGCCTCGAGCACGCGGCTCAGCACCACTTCCCCCCAGTTGCCCTGCGTTTTGTTGTCACCTTTCAGTGCCTTGGTCAGGTTGACGGCTTCACGGGCCATCTCCACATTCAGTTGCTGCAGATTGCGGATCTCATGCGCCAGCGTATGGCGTTCACGGGCTTCCTGCCCAAAGCTGTCCTGCACCTGACGACGGAAACCATCCAGTTGCTCGCGCAACGGCAACAGTAACTTGTCGAGACTTTGCTTGTTCTGTTCGTCGGCACGACGGCCATTTTGTTCGAAAATCCGGTTAGCCAGATTTTCAAACTGGCTGCTCAGGCGCTGTTCGCTGTTAATCAGCAGACGCTGCTTTTCTTCAGCCGCCATGCGGGTTTCATCCAGACGGGTTGAAACCTCACGCAACTCTGCTTCCTGCGCGCTGTTGATTTCCCGCTGCGCACGCAGTTCCTGATTCAGTTGCTCACACTCGTTTTGCCAGTGGGCAAGCAGTTGTAATTTTTCCTGACTGGCCGCCTGCAGGCTATGCAGTTTGCGCAGCTCAAGTTCAGCCTCGCGCAGTTGCTGCTGCCCTGATTGCCGCTCGCTTTTGTGCGTATCATTTTCCGCTTTAGCCTGTTCCAGCGATTGTTCCAGCAAACGGCGCTGCGTTTCATACTCCGTCTGCTGTTGCTGTTGGCGCAGGCTGGCGATAAGCCAACCTACGAGTAAGCCCATTAACCCCGCCCCCAGGGCTGTCAGGATGCTGATATCCACGCGATTTCCCTCTTAAAGTCTCTTGCGGCCAAGGTAATGTCAGGCTGTATGGATGTCCAGTCTATTTTCTGTTGCATTGAGCCTTTGCGAGACGTCTTCCAAAAAGGAATTTCTCTGTATTTGCCCCCTTGCGATAGCCAGCCACAGAGAGCAGCATTCAAAACCAGCGGCTCAGCCACTGAATGCCGAAAGCACCTGGCGCCAGGATGCCGAAAGCCCAGATGAGTGCAGACGTCACATTCGCAATCTGGAAATATTTTTGCGGCATACCGCAGATACCGGCAACCAGTGGCACAACGGCACGAAGCGGGCCAAAGAAGCGGCCAATGAAAGCCCCGGGCATGCCCCATTTTTCAAAGAAAGCATGTCCACGAACCAGCATTTGCGGATGGCGGGAGAAAGGCCAGAAATTGCCAACCCGATCCTGATAACGGGCACCAATCCAGTAAGAAAGCCAGTCTCCCAGGAAAGCGCCTGCGGCGGCAGCAGCCCAGATGGGCCAGAACGGAATACCGGTTTCGCCAATCAGCGCGCCGAGTCCCAGCAAGATAAACGTCGCCGGGAGCAGCAGGGAAAGGAATGCCAGAGACTCACCAAAAGCCAGAAAGAAAACGATCGGTGCAGCCCACACCTGATGGGCACGGATGAAGGTAGTGGTGTACTCAAGAAGGTCGTGAACAGTCAAAAATGCAGTTCCTTTTGTCAGAGTTCCGGGAGGAGATTCATCAATTATTCCAGATGGATTACTAACATGACCTTAACAGATCTGCTTAGCAGGGCAAAAAAATGGGCCGCCAGAGGCAGCCCATTGATGTGATGATGTGATGTGGTTGTTTTAGTTTTATAGGGACTAAATAAGCCTGCGGGCTGCTTCTACAACAATCTTCACCGCATGACTTTCAGTCTTTTTCATGGTTTCCGCATTAGGGATTTCCTGCTGCGTGCGGTTCACGATAACACCCGCCACCATCCCCGCGCGCAGGCCCTGGCTTGCACACATGGTCAGCAGAGTCGCGGATTCCATTTCGTAGTTCATGACGCCCATTTCCTGCCACTCTTTCATCGATTCTTTGAAGCGACGGACAACACGGCCAGAGTAAGTGTCATAACGTTCCTGACCCGGATAGAAGGTGTCAGAAGAGGCGGTAACGCCAATGTGCGTCGCGGCACCCACGGCTTCTGCCGCCGCAACCAGCGCGGTGGTGCAGGCAAAATCGGCTACTGCAGGGAATTCCATCGGCGCAAAGTGCAGGCTCGCGCCATCAAGGCGAACGGCAGCGGTCGTGACCAGAACGTCACCGACATTGATGTGTGGCTGGATAGCGCCAGTTGTGCCGACTCGCAGGAAAGTACGGATCCCCAGTTGCGCCAGTTCTTCAACCGCAATAGAGGTCGAAGGGCCACCAATACCGGTTGAGCAAACAATCACAGATTTGCCATCAAGCTCAGCACGCCATGAGGTAAATTCGCGGTGGGAAGCCAGACGAACCGGGTTCTCCATCAATTTGGCAATTTTTTCCACGCGCTCAGGGTCGCCGGGAACAATCGCCAGCGTCGCGCCGTTTAAATCTTTTTTGGCCAGGCCAAGATGGAAAACTTCAGGCTGAGACATAACAAACTCCTCTGTGTGTAAGGTCATTTATTGGCAGGAGGAACACCCGGCAACTGTACTGAACATTGTGACGTTATTTCGTGACGGTCGTCACTATGATGTAACAACGGGAATTTCACATACATTTATTTTGTGATTCAAGTCACAAAATAAGGAGGGGTGAGGGAATTTTAAACAGGCAATCTCCGCTGCCGGGGATTGCCTGTTTATCAGTTACAGTTAATCAGGCAGGAACGGCATCTGCCGCCGCACTGCGCGACCAGATCCGGTGTTTGAGCATGTCTTTCAGAAACGCCTTCAGCAACGCTCCTTCTGCTTTTTCACCTTCCACAACGCCCTCTTCCGGCACATCGTCCGTCAGCCCCAGCAGCGATTTGAAGCGGCGTGCATCGCCACTTAGCCCCACCACTTTCAGGTGTTTGTAGGCTTCGAGCACATAATGCCGTGCATCGCCATTCATCAGCAGTGCGTCGATATGCCCATGCGGAACAATCACTGCATCAACGGTGATGGAAGGCGATCCGGCAAACGTCGCATCAACCGGCAACGTAGAACCATCATCGGCAGTCACACTCCCTAAATGACTGGCCAGCAGCTTAGGGTGAACGCCAGCGGCCTGAAGTGCCTGTAAGGTTTCCAGAACATCCGCCGCATTCACACCTTCACCCAGCAATATCGCCACCTGCCGCCCTTTGATCGTGCCTTTACCGCTGGCATACAAACTCAGCGACGGATCATTTTTCAGCCCATTCACGGGCTTCGGCGGTTTGATCTTCAGGGTGTCAGCGGAAAGGGTAATACCCAGATTTTTCGCCACTTTCTGCGCCAGCGTCTGATCAACATGCGCTAACAGATCCACGACCCGCTCGCGGATATACGGCCGCGCCACCTTCGATAATTCAAATGAGAAAGCGCCGATAATATGATCCTGCTCCGCTGTTGTCTGGCTCAGCCAGAACAGGCGAGGATGGGCATAATATTCGGCAAATGACGGGCTGCGCTGACGGATTTTTTCTGCATCAACCCGTTCAGGATAACTTTCAAAGCCACCGCCGGACGCTGCCGGAGGTGTTTCCCTCGGCCAGTTATTGTTGATGGAATTCGGCTCGTAGTTCGCCGGATTCGTATCAATGTCCTGACGGTGCATGCCGTCACGCTGGAAGTTATGGAAAGGGCACGTCGGCCGGTTAATCGGAATTTCATGGAAATTAGGCCCGCCCAGACGACTGATTTGCGTGTCGGTGTAAGAGAACAGTCGCCCCTGCAACAGCGGATCATTGGTGAAATCTATGCCCGGCACAATGTGCCCCGGGTGGAACGCGGCTTGCTCGGTTTCAGCAAAGAAATTATCGGGGTTACGGTTGAGCACCATTTTGCCGATCAGTTCTACCGGCACCAGTTTTTCAGGGATGAGTTTGGTCGGGTCGAGCAGGTCGAAATCAAATTTGAATTCATCTTCTTCCGGGATCAACTGCACACCCAGTTCGTATTCCGGATAATCTCCGGCTTCGATGGCTTCCCACAAATCACGGCGGTGGAAATCGGCATCTTTCCCGGCCAGTTTCTGCGCTTCATCCCATAACAAAGAGGCTTTTCCGGCCAGCGGTTTCCAGTGGAAACGCACAAAAGTGGCTTTGCCTTTCGCATTCACGAAACGAAAAGTATGGATGCCAAAACCTTCCATCGTGCGGTAACTGCGCGGAATGCCCCGGTCAGACATCGCCCAGAACACGTTATGCAGGGTTTCCGGTTGCAGGGACACGTAATCCCAGAAGGAATCGTGCGCACTCGCCCCCTGCGGGATTTCGTTATGCGGTTCGGGTTTTACCGCATGCACAAAATCAGGGAATTTATGGGCATCCTGAATGAAGAACACCGGTGTATTGTTACCGACCAGGTCGTAAATGCCTTCATCGGTATAAAACTTGGTCGCCCAGCCGCGGATATCACGCACGGTATCTGCCGAACCGCGGGAACCCTGAACGGTAGAGAAACGCACAAATACCGGCGTTTTCTTTTTAGGATCAGAGAGGAAGCTGGCTTTGGTCACTGCCTTCATACTGCGATAGGGCTGGAAATAACCGTGCGCCGCAGCGCCCCGCGCATGAACGATACGTTCGGGAATCCGCTCATGGTCGAAGTGAGTAATTTTTTCACGGAGAATGAAATCTTCAAGCAGTGTCGGGCCACGGTTTCCGGCTTTCAGCGAGTTCTGATCATCAGAGATTTTGGTGCCCTGATTGGTGGTCAGCGGCTGTTTTTCACCATTTTTGCGGTGGCGTTCTAATGCATCGAGTTTGGCATTGGTATTTTCCGGACTCTTCGCACTGCCGGACGCTGTCGGTTCTTTTCCTGGCGGTGTCGGTTGTGGTGAAGGCTGATAAATACGATCGCCGGGCGCAAGATCCCCCAGGCCTGGCTGTGAAGATTCAATGCCCGTGGCGGGGGCGCGGCTTACCGATTTTGACTCGCTTTTCTTGGTCACTTTAGAGGGTGATTTTGACATTGAACATAGCTCCTCGACAAAGGTTTCGGGTGTTCTGTAGACGTTCTGTAAATCTTCCATGATGACTTTCCTGATTAACTTTTAACTATAGAACATCTCTTGCGCCTTGCTGTTCATGCTTTCCGGCTATAGTTTTAATCCATAGCCACAGATTTTCGTATGGACACTTGCCTGGAGACCCCAATGAAAAAAGAAGAATTGCTTACCCTGAAACAGGCTCCGACCAGCTTTGCCCCTGCCGTCACTCCCGTCGCCAGCACCACTATCCATACCGATACCGACGGGCTGCACGCAGGCCAGACCACCATACCCTCGCAGGGCGAAGATATGCCCGCCTACCTCGCCCGTCCGGAGCAGTTCACAGGTAAATTGCCGATCGTGCTGGTGGTGCAGGAGATTTTTGGTGTACACGAACACATTCAGGATATCTGCCGCCGTCTGGCGAAACAGGGTTATATGGCCATCGCGCCGGAGTTGTACTTCCGGCAGGGTGACCCGCGTGACTACACTGAAATCAGTGAGCTTTTCGCTAAACTGGTCAGTAAAGTGCCGGATCAGCAGGTGCTTGCAGATCTCGATCACACTGCACACTGGGCATCACAACATGGCGGGGACATTTCTAAATTAGGCATCACAGGTTTCTGCTGGGGCGGGCGCATCACCTGGCTGTACGCGGCGCACAATCCGCAGCTGAAAGCGGGCGTGGCGTGGTACGGCAAACTGGTCGGCGATAAAACGCTGACCAGCCCGTCAAATCCGGTTGACCGCGCCGCCGCGCTGGATGCACCGGTTCTGGGTTTATACGGCGCAGAAGATTCCAGCATTCCTCTGGATACCATTGAAACCATGCGTCAGGCCATTCGCGCAGCCAATGCTACGGCGGAAATCGTGGTATATCCGGAAGCGGGCCACGCGTTTAACGCCGATTATCGCCCGAGTTACCACGCTGAAGCCGCCGCCGACGGCTGGCAACGGATGCTGGATTTCTTTGCGCAGTATGGGGTTAAGCAATAAAAAGTATGGCGTGCAGTA
Source organism: Rahnella sp. WP5 (assembly GCF_000745615.1). Taxonomy (NCBI): domain Bacteria; kingdom Pseudomonadati; phylum Pseudomonadota; class Gammaproteobacteria; order Enterobacterales; family Yersiniaceae; genus Rahnella; species Rahnella sp. WP5. Next base: position 24,557 of record NZ_JQJR01000016.1, read on the forward strand.
AAAGGACACGGACCAGAATGACAAAAGCCCGACAGGTTTTTCCTGCCGGGCTTTTTACGGGAAGTTAACCCGTTACAGCGACAACTGCCCAAAGGCACCCTGCCAGTCTTGTTCAAATTTATCGACAGCCGCCTGTACCGCAGGCGCACTGATAAATTGCTCCGCTACGTCCACCGGGATAGTGACCGACTGACAACCTGCCAGCAGACAGGCCAGAACCTGACGCGGCGTTTTAAAACTGGCGGCCAGCACTTTGGCATGCGGCGCATGCAGGGACAGCAATTGCTGCAACTCCGTCACCATCGCAATGCCATCTCCCCCCTGGGCATCCAGCCGGTTAACATACGGCGCGACATATTCTGCCCCGGCCAGCGCCGACAGGAGTCCCTGCCCGGCACCATACACCGCGGTTCCCAGCGTTGGAATTTTGCGGGTACGTAAGATCTTAATCGCTGCCAGCCCGGCGGCGGTGACGGGCACTTTGACCACCAGCCCCGGCACGCGGGAATGCAGCAGTTCAGCTTCTTCCACTATCTGTTCGGTCTGATTCGCCAGCACTTGTGCAAACAGTTTCCCTTCACCACCTAATGCATCACGAAGCGCGGGCAAAACCTCCCACAGGGAAGTCTGCGATTTAGCCACAATGCTCGGATTGGTGGTCACACCCTGTAACGGTAAAATCCGCGATAAACGTTTTACTGCACTGATATCAGCCGTATCCAGATAAAGTTCCATATTCTCTCCTGTCAGAGTTCCAGTTCTTGTTTAAGCAGCGCTTCAATCTGTGCTGCGGTGGTGGAATGCATCAGCGCATCACGGAAACTGTCATGCATAATCCGTCGCGCCAGCTTTGAGAAAATCCGCATATGCTGATCGCCTGCAGCGTGTTTATTGAGAGTCAGCATGATGACAAACTGCGCTTCTTCATCGCCCCACCGCACCGGTTGCGGGAGTTTCGCGACGCTGATAGTCGATTGCTCAATGTGTTCTGATTTGGTGTGCGGTATCGCAAAGCCAAACCCGAGGCCGGTGGAAAATACGGCTTCGCGCGCCCAGACATCGGCGGCGAGTTTGCGCGGATAACGGCAACGCCCTGCCAGCATCAGGTTATCCACCATGCCTTTAATCACTTCTTCTTTACTGCGCCAGTCAGCATTAAGCGCCACACATTCCGCCGTAATCAACGGGGCATCGTTGACCGCCATCCTGAACTGCGCCAGCAGGTGTTCGACTTCCAGCGACGTGCGACACTGCATGGCGCGGTTCAGCAGCAGCCGACATTCGCGGCTGTCGAGTTTGGCCAGCCGTGCTTTGGTCACAGGAACCGACGGTGCACTCATGCTGATTTCATCAAGCCCCAGCCCGACCAGCAGCGGCAATACCGAGCCTTTCGCGCCCAGTTCACCGCATAAACCAATCCATTTACCGTGGCGATGCACTTCGCGCACAACGTGGTCGAGGCCGCGCAGGAAGGCCGGATTCAGGCTGTTGTAATGGCGTGTCACTTTCGCGTTATCACGGTCGACCGCCAGCAGATACTGCGTCAGGTCATTACTGCCGATGCTAAAGAAATCAATCTCTTCGCAACACTGATCGATGATGAACATCACCGACGGCACTTCCAGCATGATCCCAAGCTGAATTTTTTCATCAAAAGGCACTTGCTCACTGCGCAACGACTGCCTGACTTCAGCCAGTTGATCTTTCACCCATAAGATCTCTTCCATAGAGGAGATCATCGGGATCATGATTTTCAGCGATCCGTGCGCCGAGGCGCGCAGGATCGCGCGCAACTGCGTATGGAATAACGGCAGGTATTCCTGATAAATACGCACGGCGCGATAACCGAGGAACGGGTTGTTTTCGGCAGGAATGTTCAGATAATGAACTGGTTTATCGCCACCGATATCCATGGTGCGGATAATGATGGTTTTGCCGTTGGCCGCATCCGTAGCCTGACAATAAATGTTGTACAACTCATCTTCGGAAGGAGCGCTGGCGCGATCCATATACAGCATTTCTGTACGGAACAGTCCGACAGCTTCTGCCCCATTGCCAAACGCCGCGCTGGCTTCGACCGAGTGGGCAATATTGGCCGCCACTTCAAGGCGCACACCGTCAGCGGTATACCCCGGTTTATTGAGATACTCACTTTGCTGTTCACGCAGCGCCTGATGCACCGCCTGTTCCTGACGATAATAACGGCGCACCGGTTCGCTGAGCGCACAGACAATCAGCCCGAGATCGCCGTCGATCTGCACATTCTGCTGCAAATAAGCCTGAAGTGGCTGTGGATCAACGCCAACGAGTGCAGGAATATTGAACGATCGGGCAAGGATCACGGTATGCGACGTACTGCCTCCGCTGCCGAGCAACAGCCCCTTCAGGTGTGCTTTATCCAGTTCGAGAAATTGACTTGGCGTCAGTTCATCTGCCAGACAAATACTGGCTTCGCTCAGTGCCTGCTGGGAAGGAAAACGCTCCTCGCCATAGATTTGCTGCAAAAGCTGGAAGCTGACATCACGAATATCCAGCTCGCGTTCACGCAAATAGGCGCTGGAGGATTGTGCGAGCTGCAAGCTGAAATGCGCGGCGGTGTCGACAATGCTTTGCGCACAGCTCCGGCCTTGCGCCACGCGGCTCAGCAAGGCTTCCCGCAGGCTGTTATCACGCAGCAAAGAACGGTGCGCTTCCAGCACTGCCGTGATCGTCCCGTTGTCCGCCATCAGCTGTAATTCGAGTGATTTTTCAAGCTGTGCCATTCCGGTGGAAAGCAGACTTTGTTCTTTATCTTTACCCTGAGATTCCGGTAGATCCCTGAGTGTCGCCAGATTCACATTCGACAGGCTGACCAGTTTCCCCAGCGCACAGCCTTCACTGACTGAACGGGCGCGGAAAACCAGCGGAGAAAGATGCATCAGGGATTCAGGAAGCGGCTCAAATTCAGCGTTTTCATCAGGCTCAGGCAGGGCTTCATCGCAATGAGGCAACTGATGTTTAATGAAATGTGCCAGCGCAGCATGTGCGGCATCTTCGTCATTCCCTTCAATGGTCACGTGACATTCATCGTTAAACAGAATATCGGCACCAATCAGTGAAAGGACACTTTTACCATCTGCAATGCGGTCAGTACGCCCATTGTGCCACTTAAATCCAGACCCGAAACTGTTGCACAGCGTTTCAATATGGCTGGCCGGGCGGGCGTGAACACCATTTACCAACATGCAGGTGAAGCTCAACTTCTTGGCCATTTCTGAATCCTCATCCCAAATTCCGGTGTAATGCACCGGCTCCTTGCAGCATAAGAGTCAGGCGGATTCGATAGCTACCAGACAAAAATGACAAACACTGGATAAATGTAATGTGTATCGTTTTTTGCGAGCCAGCTCACGCGCCACTACCGTCACTAAACCGCGTATTGTCTCGGGTTATTTGAACCGGCTCGCATTTTTGTGAGGACATTACAAAAGTCCAGTAAAACACAAATTTGTCCACTATGAGCGCCACAGCCAGCAGCCTATTGTTGAGGTCGATAGCCTTTCTGTATCTGCGGTTTTTGAAATGAAACCCTGATATTTGCGATTTTCAGCCCGACACCGGTTTTCGTGGAGTTCATCATGAAAGACTTACTCAATATTCTAAAAAATACCCGCCAGCATCTGATGACTGGCGTGTCTCATATGATCCCCTTTGTGGTCGCGGGTGGCATTTTGCTGGCGGTCTCGGTGATGCTGTATGGCAAAGGTGCCGTACCGGACGCGGCAACCGATCCGAACCTGAAAAAGTTATTTGATATCGGCGTCGCCGGTTTAACCCTGATGGTGCCTTTTCTGGCGGCTTATATCGGTTATTCCATCTCTGACCGTTCCGCGCTCGCCCCTTCGGCAATCGGCGCCTGGGTCGGCGCCTCATTCGGCGCAGGATTTTTTGGCGCGATCATCGCCGGTTTGCTGGGCGGCATTATCGTTTTCTATCTTAAGAAGATCCGCGTACCGAAGATCCTGCGCTCGGTGATGCCGATCTTCGTGATCCCGATTATCGGCACCCTGCTGACTGCGGGAGTCATGATGTGGGGACTGGGCGAACCGGTTGGTTTGTTGACCACCTCCCTGACTCACTGGCTACAAGGCATGCAGCAGGGCAGCATTATTGTGCTCGCCATCATCATGGGGCTGATGCTGGCCTTCGACATGGGCGGGCCTGTTAATAAAGTGGCCTACGCTTTCATGCTGATTTGCGTGGCACAGGGCGTGTATACCGTGGTGGCGATTGCCGCCGTGGCTATCGCAACACCGCCGCTGGGGCTGGGCTTTGCCACGCTGATTGGCCGTAAATACTATTCCACCGAAGAGCGCGAAGCGGGCAAAGCCGCCATGCTGATGGGCTGTGTCGGTATCACCGAAGGCGCCATACCTTTTGCCGCCGCTGATCCGTTGCGTGTCATTCCTTCCATCATGTTCGGTTCTGCTTGTGCGGCGGTGACTGCCGCCCTGGTTGGCGCGCAATGCTATGCCGGCTGGGGCGGGCTGATTGTACTGCCGGTCGTGCAGGAAAAACTGGGGTATATCGGCGCGCTGCTGGTCGGCATGGTTGTCACTGCACTGTGCGTCAACACGCTGAAATATCTGGCCGCCAAAAAGCAGTCGGCAAAAACGCGTCAGGAATCTGACCTTGATCTGGACTTCGAAATTAACTGAACCCAAAGGAAAACATCATGACTCACATTATTGCTGTCACCGCGTGCCCGTCCGGTGTTGCTCATACTTATATGGCGGCTGAAGCGATTGAACGTGCGGCAAAAGCTAAAGGCTGGGAATGCAAAGTTGAAACGCAGGGTTCAATCGGTCTGGAAAACGAACTGACGCCGGAAGATGTGGCGGCCGCCGACATCGTGATCCTGACCAAAGACATCGGTATCAAACAGGAAGAGCGTTTCAAAGGCAAAGTGACGGTGCGCGTGGCCATCAGCGATGCTGTAAAACGCGCAGATGCCATCATGGAAAAAATCGCAGCGCATCTCGCCAAAGCTGCTGTCACGGATTGATCCCAAGGAGAACGAGATGACTTCCCGCACAGAACGTCTTAAAGCCGCACTTTTCGCCAGCCCGCGTGAAATCTCGCTGGAACGTGCCCTGCTGTATACCGAAAGTCACCGCAGCACAGAAGGCGAACCCACGCTTTTGCGCCGCGCGAAAGCCACGGCATACATTCTGGATAACATTGAGATTGCCTTGCGTGAAGACGAGCTGATTGTCGGTAACCGTACGGTCAAACCACGTGCGGGGATCATCTCCCCTGAAATGGACCCCTGCTGGCTGCTGAAAGAGCTGGACACGTTTCCCACCCGTCCGCAGGACCGTTTCAACATTTCTGAGCAGGATAAACAGATTTACCGCAGGCAGCTTTTCCCTTACTGGGAATCGCATTCGATGAAGGATTTCATTAACAGCCAGATGCCGGAAGAAGTGAAAGCGGCCACTCAGACGCAGATTTTCAGTATCAACCAGACTGACAAAGGTCAGGGGCACATCATTATCGATTATCCCCGTCTGCTGAATTCGGGCCTGGATAACTTAGTTTCAGAACTTCAGCAACACGTTGCCGGCGCACCGGATAATGCCTTTTATCAGGCAGCGCTGATTACACTGCAGGCAGCACAGCGGCATATTTTGCGCTACGCCGCGCTGGCAGAAGAGTTAGCAGAAGTCTGTCAGAACGACTCAAGAAAACAAGAACTGGCGCGTATTGCCCGCATTTCGCGACATATTTCCGGCCATAAGCCGCAGGATTTCTATCAGGCCTGCCAGCTGTTCTGGTATATGAATATCATTTTGCAATACGAATCCAATGCCAGTTCGCTGTCCCTCGGGCGCTTCGATCAGTACATGCTGCCGTTCTATCAGCACTCGCTGTCCCACGGCGAATCCCCGGCGTTTCTTAAAGAACTGCTGGAAAGCCTGTGGGTTAAATGCAACGACATCGTGCTGCTGCGCTCGTCGTCCAGCGCACGTTACTTCGCCGGATTCCCGACGGGTTACACCATTTTACTCGGCGGTCTGACCGACACCGGACGCAGCGCCGTCAATGTGCTGTCGTTCCTGTGCCTGGATGCCTATCAGAGTATTTGTCTGCCACAGCCCAACCTTGGCGTGAGAGTCAATGAACTGATCGACCGCCCGTTCCTGCTGAAAACCGCCGAAACAATCCGCCTCGGCACCGGCATTCCACAAATTTTTAATGATGAAGTGGTGGTTCCGGCATTTCTCAATCGTGGCGTGCGCCTCGAGGATGCGCGGGATTATGCGGTAGTAGGCTGCGTGGAATTATCCATCCCTGGCAAAACCTACGGGCTGCACGATATTGCCATGTTTAACCTGTTGAAAGTCATGGAACTGACGCTGCATGAAAATGAAGGAAACACCGCGATTACTTATCCTGAGCTGGTGGAACAGATCCGCCGGAAAATCAGCCATTACGTCAGGCTGATGGCGCAGGGCAGCAATATCTGCGATATCGGCCACCGCGACTGGGCACCGGTTCCGCTGCTGTCCTCCTTTATTACAGGTTGTCTGGACAGCGGCAAAGACATTACCGCTGGCGGCGCACGTTATAATTTTTCCGGTGTTCAGGGCATCGGCATCGCCAACCTCAGCGATTCCCTGCATGCGCTGAAAGGCATGGTGTTTGATCAGCAACGCCTGACCTTTGATGAATTACTGGCTTCGCTGAAAGAGAATTTTGCCAGCGAGGAAGGCCGCGCCATTCGTGCCCGTCTGATCAACCGCTTTGAGAAGTATGGCAACGACATTGATGAAGTCGATTTGATCAGTGCAGATTTGCTGCGTTTTTACTGTAAGGAAGTCGAGCAGTATCGCAATCCACGCGGTGGTCAGTTTACGCCGGGTTCTTATACTGTTTCCGCACACGTACCTTTAGGTGCGGTAGTCGGTGCAACGCCGGATGGCCGTTTTGCCGGTGAACAACTGGCAGATGGCGGACTTTCGCCAATGTTGGGCCAGGATCATCAGGGGCCAACGGCGGTACTGAAATCCGTCAGTAAACTCGACAATACACTGCTCTCCAACGGTACGCTGCTGAATGTGAAGTTCACGCCATCAACGCTTGAAGGCCCGCAGGGGCTGAATAAACTGGCCGATTTCCTCGGTGCGTTCACCCGTCTGAAGTTGCAGCATGTTCAGTTCAACGTGGTGAATGCTGAGCAGCTTCGCGAAGCGCAAAAACGTCCACAGGATTTTGCGGGGCTGGTCGTCAGGGTGGCGGGATACAGCGCGTTCTTTGTTGAGCTGTCAAAGGAGATCCAGGATGACATTATCGGCCGCACCGCGCACCAGCTCTGACCTGCGGATCCCTGTTATGGAAGCAACGGAAAGACGCGGGCGCATCTTCAACATTCAGCGTTTTTCACTCAATGATGGCCAGGGTATCCGTACCCTGGTTTTCTTCAAAGGTTGCCCCCACCGCTGTCCGTGGTGCGCCAACCCTGAATCGATGTCACCACGCATTCAGGTCATCAAAAGGCAGGCAAAATGCCTGAACTGCCGCACCTGTTTGCAGGATCCGAACGAATGTCCGAGTGGTGCAATGGAGTATGTCGGCGAAGATATTACGCTGCCGGACTTAATGACGCGCCTGCTCAAGGATGAGATTTTTTTCCGCTCGTCGGGCGGTGGTGTCACGCTTTCCGGCGGCGAAGTGCTGATGCAATACACATTTGCCGGTGAGTTGCTCAGGGAATTGCAGGCCTTAGGCATTCCGACAGCGATCGAAACGGCGGGCGATGCACCGCTGGGCCACCTGTTGGCGCTCGCCGATCACTGCGATCAGGTATTGTATGACTTCAAGATAATGGATCCCGCTCAGGCACGAGCAGTGCTCAATATGGATCAGCCGCGTGTGTTGCAGAATTTCACGGCGCTGGCACGACGCGGCGTTAAGCTGCTGCCCCGCCTGCCGTTGATCCCCGGTTTCACGTTAACTCTTGAAAATATGCAACAAATTCTGGATTTCCTGCAGCCCTTCAATTTAACTGAAATCCATCTGCTGCCCTTTCACAAATACGGCGAAGCGAAGTATCCGTTACTGGATAAAGCGTATTCAATGTATAAGACGACGGCACCGGATGCCGCAGCTATTGCGCCGTTTTATGCGATGGCCGAAAAATACGGTTATACCGTGACGCTCGGTGGATAAATTTTCTTAATCAGGGGAAACACTATGTCGCTCAAACTGGTCGCAGTAACCGCCTGTATCAGCGGTGTGGCGCATACTTATATGGCGGCAGAAAAGCTGGAAAAACTGTGTCAGCACGAAAAATGGCCGGTAAAAGTTGAAACTCAGGGTGCGCTGGGCCTCGAAAATGCACTGTCAGAAACCGACATTGCTCAGGCCGATGTTGTGCTTTTAGTCACTGAAATTCAACTGGAAAACGGTGAGCGATTTGCGCACAGCCGTTGCGTCCAGACCGGCATCCACACCTTTTTACGCACGCCGGAGAAAGTGATGGCTGCCGTAAAGAAACTCGCCACCTCGCCTCAGGGAACGAAAATCGTTCTGCCCTGACGATTACGACGTCCTATTTTCCAACTGGCTACGGTATTGCCGCCGGTATTCTGACGGAGAACGCTCAGTGCTTTTCCTGAACTGGCGGCAAAAATAGTTACTGTCGACAAAGCCACAGGCGTGCGCCACTTCCCTCACTTTCATGTCGTAGCCTTTCAACAAGTTCTTCGCCTGTTCAAGGCGGACATAATTCAGGTATTCGTTCAGCCCGATACCGCCGCTTTTCTGGAATAAATGCGACAGGTAATTTGGCGAAATATAGAAAGCCTTAGCGACAGAATCGCGGGTCAGCGGCTCGCGGTAATGTTCTTCGATATACTGGCGAACGGCCTCAAAAAGCGCCTGACTGCGCGAGGCAGTTTTCACAAAGGAACTGAACAAGTCCAGCGCGTGGCTCAACAACCCTTTCACCAGAAACTGCGCCGTAGTCTGATCGCTGCGGTGCCAGGCCAGTTCGTTTAATGCCTGCAACATAAACGCCCCCACGCGCGGCCCGCGTCTGCCCACATTGCCTTTTTCGCCGGACGTAAACTGCGCGCCATCCCAGTTCAGCAGACTAAAGCCCAGTTGCTGCTTGCCAAATAACAGAGTCAGCGTGCGTACCGGTTCTTGCCATTGCGGGCTGTTCCAGCCTTTAGCGGGAATGAACAACACATCGCCCGCCAGCATGCGGACATCCTGATTGTTCCCCTGTTCGTCCTCGCATTTCATCATCTGCTCCCCTTCCAGAATCAGTTCCAGCCGGGGGAAATCGACCTGATAGGACAGTTCAGGCACGGAATGCTGAGCACCGGCAAAATACACCTGGCGGATACCGTGCGGATGTTCAAGTACTGGCGTTAAAAGGGGAAAAAGCAGATGGGTCATGGTCAGGCTACCTTTCAGCAGAATCACACCATGATAGCGAATCTGCGCCGGAGAAAGAAAAACAAGACCAAAATTTGCGGAAGAAGATGGAAATTCCGCCCCGCCAGGCGTTGCACATCCGGTGCAGCCTTCAGGCGGAAGGGTTCCACCTGTAAAGCGTCACGGGCATGTGTCACTTTCAGAGGACGGACTGATGCGGCAATGGCACGGGGACGCCGGGTCAGAACCTGCAGGTATCCACTGAGGGCACAACCAATGCGTGAATCAATGTCGGTAAGTCAGAACGAACTCGGGCTGATTGAAAAGTTCGAAGGGCTACGTTTAAACGAATATCGGGATCAGGCAAACAGGCTGACCATTGGTTACGGGCACCTGATCCTCCCGAATGAAGCATTTCCTCATGGCATCACGCAGGCGAAAGCCATAGCGCTGTTGCGTAACGATGTTGGGATCAGTGAAAAAGGCGTGAATAACCTGGTGACCGTTGAACTGACACAAAATCAATTTGATGCGCTGGTGTCGTTTACCTACAACCTTGGCGTCGGCTCGCTGGAAAGCTCTCACCTGCTGAAATATCTCAACGAAGGTCAGTTTCAGCAGGCCGCTGGTGAGTTTCTGAACTGGGACAAAGTGGGCGATCTCCCGGATCATGGATTGCTGGTCCGTCGCGAAGCGGAACGTGATCTGTTCATGGATTCGGACTCGCCAGCGACAGGCATCATCTGCAAGCTCTGGAACTGGTTTAAGGGGGTATCAACATGACACCCATCGTATTTGAAACCACAGAAAGCTTTCTGCTCAGCCAGATCCTGGCCTCTTTCGCCGGTCTGTTCGGCGGACTAAGTCTCTCTTTTTTCTGGCAACCTAAAAGGCTGCATCAGCATGGCCCGGTGTCGGCTGGTGTCATCATCAGCAGTATCAGCGTAGGTGCAGCATTTGCACTGGGCGGGCTGGTTTCCGGCTGGCTGGGGATGAATTTTAATCAGGCGGTGAATGCGATGGGGCTGGGGTACGGGCTTGGCGTCGTCAGCGTCGGCATGATTGCCTGGCTGGCGAATTTCTTCAACCGCCGGGAAGACGACGACATTCTGGAGATTGCCGAGGAACTTCAACGTGCTGCTTTTGGCTTCAATAAAAAGCATCAGCACACGCCACTGAAAAAGCCTCGTTCCCGGACCCGCATGAAACCCGACACAGGAGATAAACCATGACGGTGGAATGGATCGGCCTGCTGGCGCTGACCGTGATGGATATGCTCACCGTCAGCGTCATTTTTATCTGTGCTTTCAATAAGCGGATGCTGCTGATGCCGGTGTGGTATCGGGCGGGTTTGATCGCCGCTGCACTGGGCTTTGCCGCACAAAGCGCCTCGGGTCTATATTACCTGAGCAATGGCACCGTCATGGATACCCATCAGCTGTTTTTCCGGGGGTTGAAAGATATCGGCATCACCCTGGTAGCGACGCATTATTTTTGGCAGATCATCCGGGGACGCAAAAAACTGAAATAAAAAGGGGGCACCGGAGTGCCCCAAACGTTTCAGCAACAACACAACGTAAATCTAGAGAGCGTTCACTCAGGCTTTCTCAGCACGCAGACGCCTGGCGGCTTTCACCATGTTTTCCAGCGACTCGCGGGTTTCCGGCCAGCCACGGGTTTTCAGGCCGCAGTCCGGGTTGACCCACAGGCGTTCTGCCGGAATACGATCTGCAGCTTTACGCAGCAGGTCTTCAATCCATTCCACACTGGGCACATTTGGCGAGTGAATGTCGTAAACGCCCGGCCCGATTTCGTTCGGATATTCGAAATCTTTAAACGACTCCAGCAAGTCCATATCGGAACGCGAGGTTTCGATGGTGATCACGTCAGCATCCAGCGCGGCGATGGAATCCATGATGTCGTTGAACTCGCAGTAACACATGTGGGTATGGATCTGCGTGTCGTCACGGGCAATTGCGGCATTGAGTTTGAACGCATCCACTGCCCAGCGCAGGTACGCATTCCATTCAGACCGACGCAGTGGCAGGCCCTCACGCAGTGCCGGTTCGTCAATCTGGATGATGCCGATACCGGCTTTTTCCAGATCTTCGACTTCATCACGCAGTGCCAGCGCGATTTGTTTGGCGATCGTTTCGCGGCTGACATCTTCACGCGGGAAGGACCAGCACAGGATCGTAAGCGGGCCGGTCAGCATGCCTTTCACCGGTTTTTCGGTCAGAGACTGCGCGTACTTCGCCCACTCTACGGTGATCGCTTCCGGGCGGCTGACGTCGCCGATAATGACCGGAGGTTTCACACAACGTGAACCGTAGCTCTGTACCCAGCCGTTTTGCGTGAATACAAAACCGTCCAGATGTTCACCGAAGTATTCCACCATGTCGTTACGTTCAGCTTCGCCGTGAACCAGCACGTCGATACCCAGACGTTCCTGTTCTTTGATGGCTTGCTTAATATGCTCACTGATACCGGTACGGTATTTAGTGTTATCCAGACGGCCTTGTTTAAAGTCCAGACGCAGGCCGCGGATTTCCGTGGTTTGCGGGAATGAACCGATGGTTGTGGTCGGCCATGCCGGCAGGTTGAAACGGGCACGCTGCGCTTTGGCGCGTTCGGTGTAAACATGCTGACGCTCAATATCCGCAGCAGTAATCGCGGCAACACGTTTACCGACGGCCGCATTGTTTACTCGGGTGGATTCACGACGGGCGCGGATTGGCGCGCTGTATTCCGCCAGTTTTTGCTGCGCTTCGGCGGTGGGATTGTTCAGGGCAGCGGTCAGCAACGCCAGTTCGGCACATTTTTGCAGGGCGAAGGCGAACCAGCTTTTCACTTCTTCATCCAGACGGCTTTCGACGCTTAAGTCGATCGGGCTGTGCAGCAGTGAACAGGAACTGCCAATCCAGATTTTACGGTCTTCAACCAGTGGCTTCAGACGGTCAAACCAGGTACTGAGATCCGCGCGCCAGACGTTACGGCCATTGATGACCCCCAGAGAAATCAGCCAGTCTTTTGGCAGCGCGTTGATGACGGTTTGCAGATCGTCACGACCGGCAACAGCATCAATATGCAGCCCCTGAACCGGTAACTGGCGAAGGGTGTCGAGGTTGTGCCCGACGCTGTCGAAATAAGTGGTCAGCAGCAGTTTAGTTTTGCTCTGTTCCAGCGCGGTGTAAGCCGGTTTGTACGCATCCAGCCATTCCTGCGGCAGTTCCAGAACCAGAGCCGGTTCGTCAATCTGCACCCATTCGATGTCGCGTTTTGCCAGTTCAGCCAGAACCTGCTGATATACAGGCAGAATATCGTTGAGCAGGGAAAGACGGTCAAACTGTTCGCCCTTCACTTTGCCGAGCCACATATAGGTCAGCGGCCCCAGCAGAACAGGTTTCACTTTGTGGCCGAGCGCCAGCGCTTCGTCCACTTCTTCCAGCAGTTGTGTCCAGGCCAGTTTGAATTTCTGACCTTTCACGAACTCCGGTACCATGTAGTGATAGTTGGTGTTAAACCATTTGGTCATTTCCGCCGCGGCAGCCGGTTTACCGGTCGGTGCACGGCCACGGCCAAGGCGGAATAAAGTATCGAGATCAACAGAGCCGTCGGCATTCTGATGACGGGCCGGTACGTTGCCCAGCAACAGGCTGGTGGTCAGTACGTGATCGTACCAGGCGAAATCGCCCACCGGCACCAAATCCACGCCTGCTTCAGCTTGTTGCTTCCAGTGACGGGCGCGAAGTTCACGTCCGGTTGCCAGCAGTTCTTCCTGAGTGGAATTGCCTGCCCAGTAGCTTTCTTGTGCTTTTTTAAGTTCACGACGCAGACCAACGCGTGGAAAACCCAGAGTGTGATTCAGTATCGTCATCTTTTAAATTCCTGTTTAGCCATCCAGATGTTTACACATCCATAATCCGCAGGTAGTGTATATTCCACAAGCGCAAATTATTCATGACACAGTGAAGGACTCTCATGATCGAACTGAAACACCTGCGAACGTTGCAAGCACTGCGCAACACCGGGTCACTGGCCGCAGCCGCCTCGCAGCTTCATCAGACCCAATCGGCCCTGTCGCACCAGTTCAGTGACCTTGAGCAACGCCTCGGTTTCAGGTTGTTCGTGCGAAAAAGTCAGCCTCTGCGTTTTACCCCGCAGGGCGAAATCATGCTGAATCTGGCAGAACAGGTGCTGCCGCAAATTCAACAGGCATTGCAGGCATGCAATGAGCCGCACCAGACTTCACTGCGTATCGCGATTGAATGCCACAGTTGTATTCAGTGGCTGACGCCTGCACTGGATAACTTCCATCAGAACTGGCCGCAGGTGTTAATGGATTTCAAATCCGGCGTGACGTTCGACCCGCAGCCCTCCCTGCAACAGGGCGAGCTGGACATCGTATTAACCTCTGACATCCTGCCGCGCAGCGGTTTGCACTATTCCCCGATGTTCGATTTTGAAGTGCGTCTGGTGCTGGCACCGGATCATCCGCTGGCGACCAAAACGGTGATCACGCCGGAAGATCTCAGCACTGAAACGCTGATGATTTATCCGGTGCAACGCCAGCGTCTGGATATCTGGCGTCATTTCCTGCAACCGGCAGGCGTCAGCCCGTCACTGAAAAGTGTCGATAACACGTTGTTATTAATTCAGATGGTGTCGGCGAGAATGGGAATTGCGGCGTTACCGCACTGGGTAGTAGAGAGTTTTGAGCGCCAGGGTCTGGTGGTAACCAAAACCCTGGGCGATGGCTTATGGAGCCGCCTGTACGCCGCCGTACGTGACGGTGAACAGCGCCAGCCGGTGACGGAAGCCTTTATTCGTTCGGCGCGGCAGCACGCGTGCGATCATCTGCCGTTTGTGCGCGACGCGGCACGACCCAACGCCGGTGTACCCACAGTGAGGACATAATCACAGCGGCACCGATAATAAAGCTCGGCCAGTGCGGCTGCTGTTGCCAGATGGCCAGGTTAACCAGCAGCCCGGCCGGGACGTGAAAGTTGTTCATAATCCCCAGCGTTCCCGCATCGACCTGCGTCGCACCGTAGTTCCACATGAAATATCCCAGCCCTGAAGCGCCGATCCCCAGCCACACCAGAATGCCCCATTGCAGGTCAGTGGTCGGCAGTTTTTGCGGATTGCCCCACAGGAACCACGCCACCACCGCGCAAAGCAACGCGCCGATATAGAACCAGGAAAACGCCGTGTGCTGTGGCATCGGCCGGGTTTCCATCAGGCGTTTATAGCCCACCTGTCCGATGGCAAAACAGATATTCGCCGCCTGCACCAGTAATAAGCCAATAATGAAATGTTCGCTGATGTGGTCGTAACGGATAATCGCTGCACCCGCCACCGCCAGTAACGCACTGAGCGCATAACCGATACGGATTTTGCGGCCACTGATCAGGTCATAAATCAGCGTGACGTACAGCGGCGTCATGACCGTAAACAGCAGGAATTCCGGCACCGACAGATACAGGTACGCCTCGAAGCTGATGAGATACATGATCCCGAGCTGCATTGCCCCCACCGCCATATACAACAGAATGGTCGTAAGCTGATGGCCTTTCCAGCGCAGAAACGGCAGGAAAACCAGCGCCGCCAGCCCTAAACGGACTAACACAGAAAATACGCTGTCGACCTGTCCGGCCAGATACACGCCAATCAGGCTGAAGGAAAAAGCCCACAAAATAGTGGTGATTATGAGTAAAGGCACGGCAATTGAGCCCTGTTGTCAGTGATAAGTGTGAAAGATGCACGATTGTAACGGAATGGGGAAAACCACGAAGTGTGAAGGTGGTTTACATTTGTTCAATTATAGAGCAAACGAGAGCAATGCCACGCTTTGAGGGAAACGTGCGCTCAAATACCCCGTCCGGGGGCATGATGGCATACACTTAACGTATGACTGGAAACGGAGGATGAACTGATGAAATGTTTATATGGAATGCTCGCCGCGCTGCCGCTGCTGTTTGCCGTTCAGACCGCCAGTGCAGTCGAAAAGGTGCCGAACCCTAACGATCCGTTGCTGACCAATCCGTCGCAACAGCGCATGCAACAACAACAGCAAAACAATCAGCAAATGCAGAAACGTCAGCAGGAGCAGGATTTACGCAACAGCCAGCAGCAACAGCAGCTCAAGCTGAAGTCGCAAATCCAGAGCAATCAGCAACGATTGCAGATCCAGCAGAATAACCAGACGCTGGGGCAGAAGCTGAATCAGACACCTTAATATTCCGGGAGGCACTCAGTGCCTCTTAAATTCCTCATCGCCGTAATGCTGCACTGACTATTTACCTCCGGTAATATCACCACCAGAAACAATAAAAATATCCCTCCCCTTGCATTTATTATTAATGCTTTTATTATTCCCGACCGATAAGAATAAAGTCTTTCTGCCCCTGAATCAGCGCGGCTAATAAAACAGGATCCGCACCTGAAGACGCATTAATAGTGTTTTATAAAATTAAAAGGGAAATTATTGCATGAAAGTTTCAACAGGGATTACCGTAGTGGCTGCCAGTTTATTATTATCCGCCTGTGCGACGACCCAATCTGAAAAGATCTCTGCCGCTAATGGCAGCACTATTGGCCTGTACTCAGGTTTTGCCTCCGCAGATATGAATAATAACCGCTCGCCTGATGTGTATTTGCGTGAAGTCACGCCCTCTTACACCGCTGCGGGCGTTGGACTTAATGTCCTGACTTCTGTGCTTGCCGGCGGTATTGCCGTGAATACTTTCAGTAAGGAAAACCTGAAAGGGTCTGAAATCAAAACCCTGCCTGAACCGACGAAAAACTATCTGACACCCCGGGCCAGGCCGCTCATCACAAACTGGCTGCAAAAAAATGGCAACGGCTATCAGTATAAAAACAATCTGAATATTGTGGCTGCACAGTGGTTACTGGTTTATAAAGACCTCTCCAGCGCCAACTCGGACTACGAGTTGCGTTACACCATTAAATTCTATAAAAAGCCTGAAGATGCGAATATGTTCTCCGCATGGGTTATTGCAGAATGTACGCCAACTGTCGTGACCGCCCCGCTTGCTGACTGGCAGGCAAATAACTATGCGCTGGTCACCAAAACCACAGAGAAATATATGGATTCCTGCCTGCTGGAACTGGATAACCAACTCCCGCGCCTGCTCAAACACTGAGTATTCTCAGCGGTAAAATAATTAAGGCGCGGGATCCGCGCCTTATTCCTGTCAGATAAAATCCGGCCCGATCACATCAATCTTATCGGTACAAATACAGTCCACGCCCCAGCCCAGCAATTCGCGGGCACGCGCCGGATTATTCACCGTGTACACCAGAATATGCAGCCCGGCGTCTTTGATGGCTTTAACGCGTTCTTCGTTGAGCAATTTGTGATTAAGATGCAGGGAAACGCATTCCAGTTCGTCAGTCAGCGCTTTCCAGTTTTCGTGCCATTCGTCGATCAGCAAGCCACGCGGTAATTCCGGTGCGGCTTTTTTGGCGGCAACCAGCGCGTCGAATTCAAACGAGGAAAGCAACGGCGGAACGGCCTGATCTTTCCACAACTCCCGGGCGGCCAGCGCGATATCGGTGCCGGTTTTCTCATCGGTTCCGGTGGTGGGTTTGATCTCAATATTCACCATCATGTGATGGCGCGCACAGCGTTCGGCTACCTGCGCCAGCAGCGGTAATTTCTCGCCTTTAAAAGCGGCGCTGTACCAGTTACCGGCATCGAGCTTTTCGAGTTTTTCCCACGGCAATTCACCGGCCACGCCCCAGCCGTTGCTGGTGCGGTTCAGGGTATCGTCATGCAACAGGAAGATTTCCCCGCCTTGCGCCAGTTTGGCGTCAAATTCGATCATGGTGTGACCGTATCTGGCGCCCGTGTCGATGGCTACCAGTGTATTTTCCGGTGCCAGTGCGCCGCCACCACGGTGTGCCACAATGCGAGGATATGGCCAGGCTTTCATGTTTATTCCATCCGTAATCCGCTGTGAGTATCGAAAAAGTGTAACGCTTTCGCCGGGAAATCCAAGCGCAACAACGAGCCTGCTGTCGGGAACACTTCATGCGACAAACGCACCACGACACCGCTGTCCGCCAGTTTGCCGTGCGCCAGATTATCCGCGCCCAGCAGTTCCAGCGTATTCAACACCATCGGGATCCCCTTCTGCGAATCATCAGTCAGATGAATATGTTCAGGACGGATGCCCACTGTCAGTTCGCGTCCTCCCCATTCCGGGCGTGGAACCGGCAGCGGCAGTTCGAATCCGCCTTCCATTACCAGCGATGTACCGTCAGTGGTCAGTTGGCCCGGCAATAAATTCATGGCCGGAGAGCCGATAAAGCTGGCGACAAACAGACTTGCCGGACGGCGGTAAACTTCAGACGGCGTACCGATTTGTTCGGCAATGCCTTTGTTCATCACGATCACGCGCTCCGCCAGCGTCATAGCTTCGACCTGATCGTGCGTGACGTACAAACTGGTGGTACGCAAACGGCGGTGAAGCTGTTGCAGTTCAAGGCGCATCTGCACACGCAGTTTAGCGTCGAGATTGGACAGCGGTTCATCAAACAGGAATACCGCCGGTTCACGCACGATAGCGCGTCCCATCGCTACACGCTGACGCTGCCCGCCGGAAAGCTCACGCGGTTTGCGTTTCAGCAACGGGCCGAGTTCAAGAATGCGGGCCGCTTCCTCGACGCGGGCGAGGATCTGCGCTTTACCGAAGCCGCGAATTTTCAGGCCATATGCCATGTTGTCGAACACGCTCATATGCGGATACAGCGCATAGTTCTGGAACACCATCGCAATACCGCGATCTTTCGGTTCCAGTTCGGTGACGCGCTGGTCGTTGATATAGATATCACCGGAGGTAGTGCGCTCCAGCCCGGCCACCATACGCAGCAGGGTGGATTTTCCGCAGCCCGACGGCCCGACCATCACGATGAATTCGCCGTCGGCGACATCCAGATCAATACTCTGGATAATCTGGTTTTTGCCGTCGTAGGATTTGGTCACTGCCTGTAATTTCAAATTTGCCATTTCAGTTTACTTCTCACTGTCTACCAGACCGCGCACAAACCAGCGCTGCATCAGGAGCACCACCGCCAGCGGTGGCAATAAGGTCAGGATCATGGCCGCCATCACCTGATTCCATTGGGTCGAGCCGTCGCCGGAGGAAATCATGCTTTTAATCCCCGCCACCGCCGTGCCCATCGAGACATCGCTGGTGATCAGGATCGGCCACAAATATTGGTTCCAGCCATAGATGAAGGTAATGACGAACAGTGCCGCAAGATTGGTTTTCGACAGCGGCAGCACAATGTCCCAGAAGAAGCGCATCGCGCCCGCGCCGTCGATACGCGCCGCCTCCAGCAGCTCATCCGGTAAGGTCATAAAGAACTGGCGGAACAGGAAGGTGGCGGTCGCCGAGGCCATCAGCGGCAACGTCAGGCCGGTGTAACTGTCGAGCATATGCAGATTGGCGATCACCTGGACGGTCGGGAAAATACGCACTTCCACCGGCAGCATCAGCGTCATGAAAATCAGCCAGAAGAACAGGTTACGCAGCGGAAATCGGAAGTAGACAATGGCGTAAGCCGAGAGCATCGACACCGAAATTTTACCGACGGTGATGACCATCGCCATGATGAAACTGTTGATCAGCATCCGTCCGAATGCCGGACTGCTGTTACCCGCCCCCTGCGTCCAGATCGTGGTGATGTTTTCCCACAAGTGCGTGCCCGGGATCAGCGTCATCGGCACGTCAAAAATCTGTTTATTGTCCAGCGACGCTGCCACAAACGCGACGTACAGCGGAAAGAGAATCACCAGCACGCCGAGCAGCAGCATGATGTGGCTGAAGATATCCAGCCCTCTGCGGTTTTCAATCATTGATAACGCACCTTACGCTCGACAAAGCGGAACTGAATGAACGTCAGGCCGCAAACCAGCAGCATCAGAATCACGGACTGGGCGGCAGAACTGGACAAGTCCAGACCGGAGAAACCTTCGCGATACACTTTGTAAATCAGGGTAGTGGTCGCCTGCATCGGGCCACCGGCCGTCGCAGCATCAATCACCGGGAAAGTATCGAAGAAGGCGTACACCAGATTGACCACCAGCAGGAAGAAACTGACCGGCGAAATCAGCGGCAATACCAGATTGAAGAAACGGCGAACCGGGCCTGCGCCATCGATAGCCGCTGCTTCCACCAGCGATTTAGGAATCGACTGCAACGCCGCCAGGAAGAACAGGAAGTTGTAGCTGACTTGCTTCCAGACCGATGCCAGTACCACCAGGAACATCGCCTGACCGCTGTTTTGCGCGTGGTTCCAGTTGTAGCCTATCGAGCCGAGGAAATGAGTAATCAGGCCCAGACCGGGGCTGAACAAGAACATCCACAAGACGGCGGCCACCGCAGGCGCAACGGCGTATGGCAGGATCATCAGCGTCTGATAAATCCGGCTGCCGCGCACAACGTGATCGACCAGTGCCGCGAAAAACAGCGAAACGGCCAGCCCGATAAACGCCACCATAAAACTGAATTTCAGCGTGGTGTAGAAAGAATCGAGATAGTACGAGTCCTGAAAAAGCTGCACGAAGTTAGTCAGACCGGCAAAGGTACTGGATAAGCCGAACGGATCCAGCGTCTGCACCGAATACCACAGCGCCTGACCGGCAGGCCACAGGAAGAATATCGCGGTGATTAACAGCTGCGGCAAAACCAGCGCGTAGGGCAACCAGCTGCAACCAAAACCGGGACGGTGTGAACTCATGATGGTTTACTCGTTGATATAAAAGACTCCCCGAAAGGGAGCAAACCAGGTTGGTTTTGAATTTGGCTTTTGCCCCCCCCCCCTGCGAAGGGGGAGGTTGGGAGGGGGTTTGGCAAGCGACTGAGTTGTCTTTAATACCCCACCCCAGCCCTCCCCTTCGCAGGGGAGGGAGCAAAACTGGATTACTTAGTAGAAGCTTCGAAGCGACGTAACAGTAAGTTCCCGCGCTGTACTGCAGTGTCTAACGCTTCTTTGGCCGTTTTCTTGCCGCTCCATACGCTTTCCAGCTCTTCATCCAGGATGGTACGGATCTGAGGCATGTTGCCCAGACGCAGACCTTTGGTGAACGGCAACGGTGGCTTGTTCAGCATCTGGCGGGTGGCGACGTCAGAACCCGGGTTCTTCTCGTAGAAGCCTTCTTTCCTGGTCAGCTCATACGCGGCAGTCGTCACCGGCAGATAACCGGTTTTCTGATGCCATTCGGCTGCGATTTCCGGCGTGGTCAGGAATTGCAGGAATTCGGCAACGCCTTTGTAGGTGTCTTTGTCTTTGCCGTTCATCACCCACAGGCTTGCACCGCCGATGATGGCGTTTTGCGGTGCGCCTTTGATGTCTGCGTCGTAAGGCATCATGCCTACGCCGTAGTTGAATTTAGAATACTGACGGATGTCAGCCAGTGAACCGGAAGACGCGGTAGTCATCGCGCAATCGCCGTTATAGAACTTGGCGGTGGATTCGTCTTTACGACCAAAATAGGTGAAATCACCTTTCTTGTTCATATCTTCAAGCATCTGGATGTGTTTGATTTGCTCGGGTTTGTTGAATTCCAGAACCGCATCGGTGCCATCGAAGCCGTTGTTTTTGGTGGCGATTGGCAGACCGTGCCAGGCGCTGAAGTTCTCAATCTGGATCCAACCCTGCCAGCCGCTGGCGTAACCACATTTCATGCCCGCTTCACGCAATTTCTCGGTGTACGCAGCCATATCCTGCCAGGTTTTCGGCGGCTGATCCGGGTTCAGACCGGCTTTCTTAAAGGCATCTTTGTTGTAATACAGCACCGGCGTGGAGCTGTTGAAAGGCTGGGACAGCAGACGGCCTTTGGAATCGGAGTAATAACCGGAAACGGTCGGCACGAACTGGGAAACGTCTTCTTTAATGCCCGCATCGCTGAACACTTCGTAAACCGGTTTGATGGCTTTGCTGGCCATCATGGTCGCGGTGCCAACTTCGTAAACCTGCAAAATCGCAGGCGCATTACCGGTGCGGTACGCGGCAATACCGGCCGCCAGGCTTTCATCGTATTTGCCTTTGTAGACAGGCATGATTTTGACATCAGGGTGCGTCTGGTTAAAACGGTCGGCCAGCGAGTTCACTTCTTTGCCTAACTCGCCGTCCATAGAGTGCCAGAAAGGGATTTCTGTCACAGCGAAGGCATTGGCGCTGAAAGCCAGCGTCAGCGCGGTGCCAATGACCGTTTTTTTGAGGTTGATGAACATGCCTGTCTCCTGAATTCTGCTGGTGTGCTGCAAGTGCAGCCTGAAGTATGCCGGGTAGAGTCGGGAGGTAAAATGACACGGAAAAATGACAATAAGGTTACGGGAAAGTTAAGCGGGGATGACAGGCAGATGGCAAAAAATTAGGTTCATGCCGGTTAAACGTTAGGAAAAACCGTCCGCAGGACGGCTTATCTTATTAGATTTATGCTACGGTGCGTTCATTCCAACTGTCTTTAAATATTATGTTCCCATCGACATATTTCCATTGAATTGACTCATAGCGCATTTCAATATTTTCCAGATGCGTTCCTGTTCCCGAACCGGGATGAAGGCTAGGAGTAATTCCGGTGATCTTCACATTTTCCATGCGAATGTTGAAATACTCTGCTTCTACACCCGCGTCTAATATGTGATACATCTTAAACTCAGCGGATTTAAGCGTAATTCCCTGACTAATCGTACGGTAAAGTATTGGCGTCGTGCGATCAAATTCCTTTTGAAATAATATCGGTGTATGAATACGCGTACCTGTCAATTTCCCAGTATTTCTATCCGTCGGAACTGTCAGGTGGTGTGAAAGTGATTTCACTTCAATAGAACCCACACGCCCGTGAACATTACAACTTCCGATAACAGGAGAACCATTTTCATCCGTTAACCACAAATAAGCAGGATTAGACATTTTTATTTCCTTAATTTAATGTTTCGGCTTTTTTTCCTATAGCCTTCTATTTTTCCGATGCACTTTGATACACAGAAGAAACAAACCAGCCATCCTGCGGCATAAACGAATTTCATAGGCCACACAACTGGCAGCATAAGGCTTCCGATTAACCCGCCAACAAAAAGCACAGATTCAAAAAAATCCCATACGTTGACGACGGCAAATATCACCCATTTCGCTGCGCCTTTTGCGACAACAAGAAGCGGTTTATTGTGTGACATGCAGTTTTCGCCCTACAGCATCGATTATCCTGTCAAACGCAGGCTGTCCGCGCGTAGCACCTATGTGCACCGCATCAATGAACGGCTTAACAGCGGGTTCAAAAAGAAAGTAGGTAAGGTCATAATCATGGGGTCGAAGGAGCCAGTAAATCTCCGGTGCTTCGATGGCAAGGCTTTCTGATTTTCTTATTGAGCGCTCACTCATTCCCCCTATAAGCAAAATCATCGTCACCCTGCCAATCCAGTTTTTGGCACTTTGTGCACCGATAAATGACACTCTCGCCAGCACAGCAGCACCAATCACCGCAATAAGTTTCGCGGTAAGTAAACGCCCGGCAATCGAGGATACCACGCCACGATAGACATTATTTTGTTTGGTCACTGAAGCATATTTATCGAATTCTTTAAATATGATCTCTACCGCATTTGTTATATGCTTGTAATTGAGTATGTCATTATGTATTGCTTCAGCCATACGAAAACGCTGTGTCTGATGTGCAAAACGGGAATCTGTATCAAAATATCCTATGGCCAGGTAACCCATATCTAAAGGAACGGTAAGCGCACCATTTATTAATCCGGTAATTGTGGCTGGGGACATTATGATATCTGAAATTCTATTTGCAACATCATCTATATCACTTGAAATGTTATCGATATCTGCCACGATAAACCTCCCTGATTTCGTGTTGATATGACCTTAATACATTAAGGGTTAAATGAACAAGTGTTATAAATTCAATTTTTCTATTAAATGTGGGGTATACCGCGGAATATCAGGGAGCAATATGAATGAGGTACTGTACTTGCCAGCAACTGACCCTGGCTGTCTGGCAGATAGAGGTTTACCCTTAAACGACCCCACTTTTTCTGGCGCCAGAGCGACGGAGCAAAAATAAAGCGCCTTGTATAAACAAAGCGCCTTAGATGAGAAATACGGGAAAATTACAGGGCGCGTTTCAGGCGGGCGACTGCCTCGTGCATTTGCTCCTCGGTCGCGGTGGCGAATGACAGACGGAAGGTCGAGTGATCCGGATTATCTGCATAGAAGAATTCACCCGGGACAAACACCACGCCCTGCTCCAGCGTCTTTTTCATCCAGTCAGCGCAGTTACGCGGCTCGCGGAAACGCGCCCACAGGAACATGCCGCCTTTCGGATATTCAAACGTCAGCACATCGCCCAGCTCGCGTTCCAGTAGTCCGGCCATGATCTCGCATTTATTTTTATACGCCGCACGGATGGTTTCGATCTGCTTCGGCAGACGACCCAGGCCGAGATAGTATTCCGCAATGCTCTGCGACAGCGCGCTGGCGTGCAGATCGGCGGCCTGTTTGATGATGGCAACTTTGTGCAGCAGCCAGTCAGGCATAATCACCCAGCCCAGACGCAGGCCCGGTGCCAGAATTTTGGAAAACGTTGAGGTATAGATGATGTTATCCGCGTGACCAAACATCGCTTTCGACAGCTCAAACAGCGTCGGCTGGCGTTCGTCGGTGAAACGCAGTTCGCCGTACGGGTCATCTTCTACAATCAGGAATTCGTGCTGTGCTGCCAGTTTCACCAGTTGCTCACGACGGGCACGGCTCAGGGTTACGCCGCTCGGGTTTCCGAACGTTGGCACCAGATACACGCCTTTAATCTTCTGCGTTTTTAGCCGTTCCGCCAGCTCATCAACAATCATGCCGTCGCCGTCAGAACCGACGGACAGCAGTTTAGCTTCGGCCAGTTCCAGGGTTTGTAACGCCGCCAGATAGGTCGGGCGCTCCACCACGAAAACATCATCGGGGTTCACCACGGCGCGCATCACCAAATCCAGCGCCTGCTGGGAGCCTGCAGTGACCACGATATCTTCAGGCTGCGCAACCACACCACGCTCCTGACAAAGCTCAGCAATACGCTCACGCAGCGTATAACTGCCTTCGGTCAGACCATACTGGAACGCATGTTCCGGCTGTTCAGTAATGGCCAGCTGTGTGGCTTCACGCAGGCCGTCGAAATCAAAAAGCGCCGAAGAAGGAATACCACCCGCCAGCGAAATAACGCCTTCCATCTTGCTATGTTTCAGCAATTCCCGGATGGCTGAACTTTTAAGCCTGACCATACGGGCGGCGAGTAAACCTTCTGTGTTCATGACATGTTCCTGATGATGTGCAAAGTTATACGAATGTAAGAGATGTTAATTTATAGACAAAATAAAAACCGCAAAGCGCTTGCCGTGCGGTTTGTTAGATTTAACACAGATTTTTAAAATACGAAGCCAATTTATGCGCCGAGATAGGCCGCACGCACCGCTTCGTTCGCCAGCAATGCCGCACCGGTATCTTCCAGCACCACATGACCATTCTCCAGAACGTAACCACGATCAGCGAGTTTCAGCGCCTGATTGGCGTTTTGCTCGACCAGGAAGATGGTCATTCCTTCTTCGCGCAATTGCTGGATAGTATCGAAAATCTGCTGGATGATGATGGGCGCCAGCCCCAGCGACGGCTCATCGAGCAGCAGCAAACGTGGCTGGCTCATCAGCGCACGGCCAATCGCCAGCATCTGTTGCTCACCGCCGGACATGGTGCCTGACCGCTGCACACGACGCTCTTTCAGGCGCGGGAACAACGTAAACACGCGCTCCAGCCGTTCCTGATACTGATCGCGTGTGGCAAAGAAACCGCCCATCGCCAGATTCTCTTCCACCGTCATGCGTGAGAACACGCGGCGGCCTTCCGGCACAATCGCGATATCGCCACGCATGATTTTGGCGGTCTGCCACTGCGTGATGTCTTTTCCTTCGAAAATAATCGAGCCATTCGTCGCACGTGGTTCGCCACATAAACTGCCAAGTAGTGTGGTTTTACCCGCGCCGTTCGCGCCGATCAGCGTGACGATTTCCCCTTTATTAATACTCAGGCTGACTTCATGCAGCGCCTGAATTTTGCCGTAATGGGCGGATACCTGATTAAATGACAACATCTTGTTCTGTCCCTTAGCCTTCGCCCATTAACCTTCGCCTAAATAGGCGCGGATCACGTCAGGATTATTACGAATTTCAGCCGGTGTGCCTTGTGCCAGCGGCGTGCCCTGATTCACCACGTAGATGCGGTCGGAAATACCCATTACCAGTTTCATGTCGTGCTCAATCAGCAGAACAGACACGTTGTGCTGGTTACGCAATTCGGCAATCAGCTGGTTAAGCTCTTCGGTTTCACGCGGATTAAGACCGGCCGCCGGTTCGTCGAGCATCAGGATTTCAGGACGCGTCACCATGCAGCGGACAATTTCCAGCCGGCGTTGCTGGCCGTAAGCCAGATTACCCGCCTGACGGTTTGCCAGCTCGAGCAATCCGACACGTTCCAGCCAGTCAGCAGCGCGATCCAAAGCATCGGCTTCAGCGCGACGAAAGCCCGGCGTTTTGAACAGCCCAGCCAGCACGCCGCTTTTCAGGTGCTGATGCTGCGCGACCAGCAGGTTTTCGATCACCGTCATTTCACGGAACAGACGCACGTGCTGGAAAGTACGTACCACGCCCATGCGGGCAATTTTCTGCCCCGGTAAACCTTCCAGATGCTGATCACGCAGTTTAATGGTGCCGCCGCTCGGTTTGTAGAAACCGGTCAGGCAGTTAAATACCGTGGTTTTACCGGCACCGTTCGGGCCGATCAGCGAAACAATTTCGCCCTGATTGAGATTCAGTGCCACGTTGTTGACCGCCAGCAGGCCGCCAAAACGCATCATCAACCCTTCAACCGCTAACAGAGGTTGCGTACTCATGCCTTTTCCCCCTGATCCGCGATTTGTTGCTTAGACAGCTTCAGTTTCAGTTGCGGGCGCTTCATCGGCAGTAATCCCTGCGGACGCCAGATCATCATCAGCACCATTAATGCGCCGAGCAGCAACATGCTGTACTCGTTGAGATCACGCATCAGTTCGCGGGACACCACCAGCAAAATAGCCGCCAGAATGACTGCAAACTGCGAGCCCATCCCGCCGAGCACGACGATAGCCAGCACGAAGGCGGATTCCGCAAAGGTGAAGGATTCCGGGCTGACAAAGCCCTGACGCGCCGCAAACAGCGTACCGGCGAAACCGGCAAACGCAGCGCTGATGGTGAACGCGGTCAGTTTGATGCGGGTCGGGTTCAGGCCCAGTGAACGGCAGGCAATTTCATCTTCACGCAAGGCTTCCCATGCACGGCCGAGCGGCATACGCAGCAAACGGTTGATGATGAACAATGTGGCGATCACCAGCAGCAGTGCCACCATGTACAGGAAGATAATGCGGTCGCTGGGATCATACGTAACATTAAAGAAGTTGCTGAAGGTATCCCAGCCGCCGTCGCGCGGTGTACGGCTGAATTCCAGCCCGAACAGCGTCGGTTTCGGGATCTGGCTGATGCCGTTCGGTCCGCCGGTCAGTTCGGTATTATTGAGCAGCAGGATGCGGACGATTTCCCCAAAGCCCAGCGTCACAATCGCCAGATAGTCACCACGCAGCCGCAGAACCGGGAAGCCAAGCAGGAAACCAAACGCCGCCGATACCAGACCAGCCAGCGGTAAGGCTTCCCAGAATCCGATGCCGTAATAGTGATTGAGCAGCGCGTAGGTGTAAGCGCCGATGGCATAAAAGCCGCCGTAACCCAGCACCAGCAGGCCGGACAATCCGACTACCACGTTCAGCCCCAGACCGAGCATGATGTAGATGAGCGTCAGCGTGGCGATATCCACCGTGCCGCGCGAGACGATAAACGGCCAGGCGATAGCGGCGATAATCAGCACCAGCGCCAGCAGTTTTTGTTTCGGCGTCGAGCCATCAAAGCTCGGCAAAACCCAGCCCGGACCCGAGACCTTTTTCAGGCCGCTGCTGACCATCGGGCGGAATAGCTGGAATACGAACACGATGGCGCAGCCGATGGCAATCCACGTCCAGCGCACTTCACCGGCGCCGTTGACCACCAGTTTTGTGCCGTCGAGGCTCAGTTGCAATCCCATGATGAATGCTGCCAGCACCAGCAGGACGAAAGCGGAGACCAGCGCATTTAACAGATTCAGGCGCTTCATACTTTCTCAACCTCCGGACGACCCAGAATACCGGTCGGCAGCACCAGCAACACGACGATCAGCAGTGCAAAGGAAACCACGTCTTTGTATTCGGTGCTCAGATACGCTGAGGTCAGCGCTTCAGCCACGCCCAGAATCAGGCCACCGATCATCGCCCCCGGAATACTGCCGATCCCACCAAGAACCGCGGCGGTGAAAGCTTTCATACCGGCCATGAAGCCGATATACGGATTGATTACGCCGTAGAACTGACCGAGCAGAACACCCGCTACGGCCGCCATTAACGCGCCAATGACGAAGGTTAGCGAAATCACGCGGTCAGTGCTGATCCCCAGCAGGCTGGCCATTTTGAGGTCTTCGGCGCAGGCACGACAGGCGCGACCCATACGCGAATAACGGATGAACAGCGTCAGCGCCAGCATCGCGACAAACGTGACGACCCAGATAATCAGCTGCATGGTGCTGATGGTCGCCGCAAAGCCGTTGGTTTCACCCAGTTTCCACTGGCCGGTCACCAGACTCGGTAAGGCGAGATCGCGTGAGCCCTGCGTGAGGCTGACGTAGTTTTGCAGAAAAATTGACATCCCGATGGCAGAAATCAGTGCAATCAGACGCTTGGAGTTACGCACCGGCTTATACGCCACGCGTTCAATACTCCAGCCATAGGCACTGGAAATTACAATCGCGGCGATAAAACCGGCACCGATCAGCAACCAGCTGGCGTCGATACCCATCATCATCAGGGCGGCGATAACGATAAAGGAGACATAACTGCCGATCATATACACCTCGCCGTGGGCGAAGTTGATCATGCCGATAATGCCGTAAACCATGGTGTAACCAATGGCGATCAGCGCATAAGTGCTGCCCAACGTGACACCGTTGAACATTTGCTGAATGAAATAGAGGAGCTGCTCTGACATACCCTATCCTTATTAATCAAGGGTTTGATAACTTGTGCTACTCCCCCCCCTGCGAAGGGGAGGTTGGGAGGGGGTTTTGCAAACAACGCCGTTGCCATTAATACCCCACCCCAGCCCTCCCCTTCGCAGGGGAGGGAGCGGAGAACCACTTTGGTGCGGTTTTATTTGATTGGGGTAGACGTGCCGTCTTTATGCCACTCGAAAATACCGAATTCGAATCCTTTCAGGTCACCTTTTGCATCCCAGCTCAGCGGGCCCATCACGGTATCCACTGGCGCTGATTTCAGGTTTTTGGCGATATCTGCCGGTTCCATGCTGCCGCTGCGTTCCATACCGGTAGTCAGCGCCTGCAATGCGGCGTAAGTCGTCCAGACGAACGGACCGGTTGGATCCAGTTTCTTGGCTTTCAGGGCATCCACAATTGGCTGGTTAGCCGGCACCTGATCATAACGTTTTGGCAGGGTCACCAGCATGCCTTCAGAAGCATCACCGGCAATGTTAGACAGTGAGGAGTTGCCCACACCTTCCGGGCCCATGAATTTAGCTGCCAGACCGGCTTGTTTTGACTGACGCAGGATCTGCCCCATTTCCGGGTAATAGCCGCCGAAATAAACGAAATCGACGTTTTCTTTCTTCAGACGCGCCACCAGTGTGGAGAAGTCTTTGTCGCCTGCGGTCACGCCTTCAAACAGGACAACGTTGCCGCCGCCTTTTTTCAGTGCATCCTGTACAGAACGGGCCAGGCCTTCACCGTATTGCTGTTTATCATGCACCACGGCGATACGTTTTGGTTTGATAGTGTCGAGGATGTATTTCGCTGCGGTCGGGCCTTGATCAGAATCCAGGCCAGTAGTGCGCATCACCATTTTATAACCACGGGTGGTCAGGTCAGCGTTAGTCGCCGCCGGGGTGATCATCAGCACGCCTTCATCTTCATAGATGTCGGAAGCAGGCTGAGTAGAAGAAGAACACAGGTGGCCGATCACGTAACGAATACCGTCGTTGATCACTTTGTTGGCAACCGCAACGGCTTGTTTCGGATCACAGGCATCGTCATATTCCACGCCAACCAGTTTATCGCCCTTCACGCCGCCTTTGGCATTGATATCAGCGATCGCTTGTTTTGCCCCCGTAAACTCCATGTCACCGTACTGGGCGACCGGACCTGACATAGCACCGACAATGGCGACTTTGATGTCTTTTGCGAACGCCGCCTGACTCATTGCTAATGCAATACACCCTGCCAGCCAGATCTTACCCTTTGTTACTTTCATCCGATTACCCCGTTCATGTGTGTGTTGTGGTTTGCTCTTTGTTGCCTGTTCAAAACATCATCACTTTGGAAATTTAGTATAAGTAATAACGAGTTACCGGCTTATTTCGTCTTATTTTCGAATAAGACTTTATAATTCATATCATTAAACAGGAATTTTCTTCTGCAAATCAAATAGCACAATCAGAAATATGAGGTGTAAACAGAATTTTATTTGGCTGAAAAGGCGGTGTAGATTTAAACAATCAGTCGTTAACACTGGCTTTATTGATTAAAGCCAACATTTATCGCTTATGCAGAGATCACTAAAAAACTTTTCGACCTGTTACTGTACAAAAAAAGTTACGCCCGATTTCTAGTGGATTCCGCTACACTGACGCTCCCTTTTTCTGACCTTGCGCATCATGAAATTAACTATCCAAAAACTGACGTCGCTCAGCGTGCAGGACCTGATCGACCTGGCAAAAATCTGGCCGGAGCAAACTGAAAGTGACTGGCAAGCCAGCCTGCAAAATAACCGTGCGCTGTTCGCTGCGGTGTTTAATGAACGCATTCTGGGCGCAGTGAAAATCAGGCTCGACGGTAATCAGGCTGAACTGAGTGATTTGCTGGTGCGCGAAGTCACGCGCCGTCGCGGTGTCGGATTGTATCTGATGGAAGATGTACAGGCGCAACTGCCGCAGGTGGAAAGCTGGACGATGAAAGCGGATCCGGAGCCCGTGCTGGATGCATTTATGCTGGCGTGCGGTTTTGTACGTGAAGGCAATGTCTGGAAAAAATCCTGAGCACAGCCTGCCCGCGCGGATTTTCAGTCATAAAAAAAGCGACCCGAAGGTCGCTTTTTCGTTTTGCGTTGCGGGGATCAGGCTTCGATCGCCATACGCAGTTTTTTCATCGCGTTCTTTTCCAGCTGACGAACACGTTCTGCAGACACACCGTATTTATCGGCAAGCTCCTGCAGGGTCGATTTGTTTTCGTCGTCTAACCAGCGGGCACGAATGATATCCTGACTGCGTTCGTCCAGACCTTCCATTGCAGAGGAAAGTTTGTCGGTGGCATCCTGATCCCAGTTATCTTCTTCGATAGTTTCTGCAAAGTCAGAACTCTTGTCTTGCAGATACAGCATCGGTGCCATCGCTGCGCCGTCGCGTGGTTCATCATCCGGCGTCGGATCAAACGTCATGTCCTGTGCGGCCATGCGTGATTCCATTTCCAGCACATCTTTGCTCGTCACACCCAGTTCGCGGGCGACGTGCTCGACTTCGTCGTGGCTGAACCAGCCCAGACGCTGTTTGTTCTTACGCAGGTTGAAGAACAGCTTACGCTGCGCTTTGGTGGTAGCGACTTTCACGATGCGCCAGTTACGCAGCACATATTCGTGAATTTCCGCTTTGATCCAATGCACAGCAAAGGATACCAGACGGACACCGACTTCCGGATTAAAACGGCGAACCGCTTTCATCAGGCCGATATTCCCTTCCTGGATAAGGTCTGCCTGAGGCAAACCGTAGCCTGAATAGTTGCGGGCAATGTGAGCAACAAAGCGCAGGTGAGACAGGATCAGCTCTTTCGCTGCTTCCAGATCACCGTTGTAATGCAGCCGTTCAGCCAGCGCCCGTTCTTCCTCTGCGGTGAGCATAGGATAGGCATTGGCCGCCCGAACATAGGCTTCCAGGCTACCTTGGGGTACTAATGCTAAAGTGCGCATTTCTTTGGTCATTAAAGCCTCTCATGTATGACGTAATGCAGGTTTTATACCACGTTGCTGCGGGATGATACCGCGACATTGCTGGCCTTAAAGGCGACAACAAAGCAACGCCGAGCCCTTCATATTCGCTGCTCTACGACCACGAATTTTACATAAAGTTCACGGAAAGAATCAACAGTCTGAAGACTGTAAGTGACAGACTGACTATTGGATAGTGAATTTGTGCCATTACGGGGAAAGCAGGAAAATGATGTGGCGGGCTGACCTGAAACAGCTTCCCCCTGAGACACAATTACTGAGCCGCAGGGGGACATTATAGCAAATTCTCACTACTGTGGTGTAAATCGCCGTAAATGTTGAACCGTCGCCAGCCAGGCGGCAATCCAGCCAATCATCGCGGAAACGATCAGCAGTAACAGGCTTTCGTCCCAGCCCAGACCGTGCAGGTCAAAGGTGGTGCCGAAGACTTGCGCAACCTGCGTCACCACGCTCTCAAGCCGCAACACCAGCACTTCCGAGAGGATGAGTGATAACAATGCACCGGTGAAACCGAGCATCGCGCCACCGTTGAGGAACGGCCGCAAAATAAAGCCATCGGTCGCGCCAATTAGCTTCATCACGTTAATGGTATCGCGGCGGCTGAAGATGCTCAGTCGCACACTGTTACCAATAACGAGGAAGACGGCGATCACCATCAGAATGCCGATCATCGCCGCAATCTGCCCGACCAGACCGGTCAGCGCCGCAAGACGGGCAAACCAACTGTCGTCCATCCGCACTTCATCAACGCCATGTACAGCCGCCACGCGGTCACGCAACGTGCTGAGTGTCGCAGAGTCCTGGAAATTCATTTTAGGCGTGATGATCGCCACCGCTGGCAACGGGTTTTGCTCCAGCATATCCATTGCGCCGCCAAAGCCTGACCAGTTGCGGAATTCACCCATCGCCTCTTCACGGGACAGATAATTAACTTTATCCACGCCCGCTTCGGTTTTCAGGGTTTTGACCACGTTTTCTGCGGCGTCATCATCCAGCGCTTTATCGAGATAAACGGTCAGTTGTGGCGTCGGATACCACTGCTCCGCCGCCGTACTGACGTTTTTCCACACCAGATAACACACGCTCGGCAGCGTCAGGGAAATGGCGATTACCATCACCGTCAGCAGCGTTGCCAGTGGCTGACGCAGCATGTCAGCCAGCGCGTTCATCCAGGCATAGCGCCACTGTTCGCGCCAGCCGCCCTGCAACGCTTTACTTTTCGCGGCACGGGCGCTTTTTGCAGTTTTAGCCGGATTCGGACTGTTCGCCATTAGTACACCCCTCCCGACATACGCCCCTGACTCAGCGTCAGCGTGCGGTAATTACGACGGGCAATCAGACCCACATCATGCGTCGCCATCAGAACGGTAACGCCGACGCGGTTAAATTCTTCGAACAGACGCAAAATGCCTTCCGACAATTCGCCATCGAGGTTACCGGTCGGTTCATCCGCCAGCAGCACCGCGGGCTTGTTCACCACCGCACGGGCAATGCCCACACGCTGTTGTTCACCGCCGGAAAGCTGGATTGGCAAGTTCTTCGCTTTATCCAGTAATCCGACTTTATCCAGCGCAGCCGACACGCGGCGGCGGATATCTTCACTGCTTGCACCTGAAATGATCAGCGGCATCGCCACGTTGTCATACACGGTACGATCCATCAGCAGGTGGTGATCCTGAAAGATCATGCCGATCTGACGACGCAGGAACGGCACTTCGCTGGATTTCAGGCGGCTGATATCATGACCGCCAAACAAAATGTGTCCGGCACTCGGACGCTCTATGCCGCAAATCAGCTTCAGCAGGGTACTTTTACCCGCGCCAGAGTGTCCGGTCAGAAATGCCATTTCTGCTTGCTGGATATGAAAATTGACGCCCTGAAGCGCCTGTCGTCCGCCCAGATAAGCTTTACTGACCTGTTCAAAGCGAATCATCCGTATTAATCCTCTCGGGCAAAAAGTGCCTCAATAAAATCGTCTGCCTTAAACGGCCTTAAATCTTCGATACCTTCACCGACACCAATGTAGCGGATCGGAATGCTGAACTGATCGGCGATGGCAAAGATCACGCCGCCTTTCGCGGTGCCATCCAGTTTAGTCAGCGTTATCCCGGTCAGCCCGACGGCTTCGTTGAATAATTTCGCCTGACTCACTGCGTTCTGGCCGGTGCTGGCATCGAGCGTCAGCATCACTTCATGCGGCGCATCTTCGTCGAGCTTCTTCATCACGCGGACGATTTTCTTCAGCTCTTCCATCAGGTGCGCTTTGTTTTGCAAACGCCCGGCGGTATCAGCAATCAGCACGTCGATATTGCGGGCTTTCGCCGCCTGAATGGCATCGAAGATAACCGACGCGGAATCGGCACCGGTGTGCTGCGCAATCACCGGGATCTTGTTACGCTGACCCCAGACTTGCAACTGTTCAACGGCTGCGGCACGGAAGGTGTCGCCTGCTGCCAGCATCACGGATTTACTCTGTGCTTCAAACTGGCGCGCCATTTTACCGATGGTGGTGGTTTTACCGACACCGTTCACGCCGACCATCAGAATGACATACGGGGTTTTCCCGCTGACATCCAGTGGCTCGTCAACTTTCGCCAGTATTTCGGACATTTCTTCCTTCAGCTTGCCGTACAGCGCATCTGCGTCTTTCAGTTGCTTACGTGAGGCATGTTCAGTCAGTGAAGTGATGATTTTTCGGGTGGTCTCGACGCCAACGTCGGCGATCAGCAGCTGTTCTTCCAGCTCCTCAAACAGATCGTCGTCGATTTTCTTACCACGGAACAGACCAACGAAACCGGAGCCGAGATTCTGCTTGGTTTTGACCAGGCTGCGTTTCAGACGGGCGAAGAACCCTTCTTTGGTCGGGCGTTCCTGCTCGGTTTCACCGGCGGGCAACACCACAATCGGATCCAGCACCACAGGTAAGGGTTCGTCCACAGCGACAGAATCATCAATCGAATCAATGGCGTCCTGACGCAGATCTTCGGCAATTTCTTCTGCCGATTCAACAAATTCGTCTTCAGCGATATCTTCAACAACGGCAGGCTGCGCGGCAACCTGCTCAGTGATGTGAACAATTTCTTCTGCCAGTTCAGCGGCGGCCTGCTCGCGAACCGGTTCAGGTTTGTCTTCCGGCTCAGGCTCTGTCAGCGGTTCGGGTACAATTTCCGGTTCCGGCTCAACAAATGGCTCGGGTTCAATTTCAGGCTCAGGTTGAACGTGTGCGGCCGGTTCAGTTTCAGGTTCTGCTTCAACTTCAGGTTCTGCAACAGCCTCGCGAGCTACCGGGACTGCCGGTTCTTCCGTCAGTTGTTCTTCGACAACCGGCTGTTCTTCGCGTGTTTCTTCCTTCTGCTGCTCTTCTTCCTGACGGCCACGACCGAACCAGGAGAAGAAACCGCGTTTTTTATCTTTTGCCATTTTACAACTTCACTCCTCGCCGTTAATGACTGGCGAACGGATTATTAATAGGGTTATGGTCAGGCAGTCTATCACTTTCCCCTGCGGGCAACACGCCCGCGTATTGAATTCCGCTGGTTTTTCAATCGACAATGTTAAACATTTGCCCATTGCCCGCACACCGGTAGAATAGCCCTCCAAACGATAGGCAACGAAGCCCGACGGCTTTGGATGACACAAGCGAACTATGGCAAAGAAACCCAACACGCCCGCCGCAGGCCAGATCCGAATTATTGGCGGACAATGGCGCGGACGCAAACTTCCGGTCCCTCACAGCCCGGGGCTGCGTCCGACCACCGATCGCGTGCGCGAAACGCTGTTTAACTGGCTTGCGCCAGTTTTACAGGGCGCACATTGTCTGGACTGTTTTGCAGGCAGCGGCGCACTCGGTCTGGAAGCCTTGTCCCGCTATGCGGCCAGCGCGACATTGCTGGAGTTTGAGCGCCCGGTTGCGCAACAGTTAGAGAAAAACCTGGCGCTGCTAAACGCCAGTGATGCGAAAGTATTTAACGTCAATGCCCTGAACTGGCTGGCAAAAGCCGGAAGCGCCTTTGATGTGGTTTTCCTCGATCCGCCTTTCCGCAAAGGCATTCTGCAAGACACCCTGAACCTGCTGGAGCAAAACCAGTGGCTGGCCGATGAAGCCTGGATTTATGTCGAAACAGAAGCCGAACATGACACGCTGGATGTGCCTGCCCGCTGGCGCTTACACCGTGAGAAAGTCGCCGGACAAGTTGCTTATCGTCTTTATCATCGCGATGTGACGCCTGAAACCGGCTCACCAGAACAGGAGTAGTAAGATGTTGATCAATATTGGTCGGTTGTTGATGTTATGTATTTGGGCGTTTCTGGCGTTTAACCTGATCCACCCGTTCCCGAAGCCGATCAAATACTTTTTAGACGTGGCAATTGTCTTCATGTTCTTTATGCATGGCCTGCAGGTGATGCTGCTTAAAGCCACGCAGGGCAAGGAAAAGGACACCATCGGGCCGTGGCTGCAAACCCGCATCTTCCTGTTCGGCGTCTTCGAACTGATGGCGTGGCAGAAAAAACAGCCTCCGTTGCCAGCCAAAAAGTAATCCCCGCTTTTACGGCGCGCCCTGCGCCGTAAATTCCCCCTATCCTAAACCAACATTCATCAGACCCGCCGTTACGGGGATTTCTGATTGTCGCCGCCATGCTCTCTCTCCTACACTGAAAGCAAGTTCAGGAAAACAGGATGTGTTTTCCCGCAAGCAGACCCTGACATCGGTTTTATGTTCTGTTCTGAAATATAAAAGGATAAACAATGAGTTGGCCATTCCTCGCTGTATTTTTCTCTGGCTGGTTGTTCGTTGACGCCAGCTATCGTGGCCCGCGCTGGCAGCGCTGGGTCTTTAAACCCGTCACCTTACTATTACTGCTGTTGCTGGCCTGGCAGGCGCCGACACTCAACGTTTACAGCTATCTGATTTTACTGGGTCTGGCGGCGACACTGGTGGCAGACAGCCTGTTACTGCTGCCTGAAGAACGCTTCATGTACGCCATCGGTGCCTTCTTCCTGTCGCATCTGCTGTATACGCTGAGTTTCGCCAGCCAGATGACCATCACCTTCTTCTGGCCGCTGCCGCTGACGTTACTGATCATCGGCGCGATACTTCTTGCGGTGATCTGGGCACGGCTGGCGGAGCTGCGATGGCCAGTGACCACTTACATCGCCATGACCCTGCTGATGGTCTGGCTGGCTGGCGAACAGTATTTTGCCCGCAGTACCGACATGGCATTTTCGCTGTTCTGCGGCGCAGCGCTGTTACTGCTGGGGAATATTTTCTGGCTGCTCAGCCGATACCGCTTCACCTTCCGCGCCGCCGACGCGCTGGTTGCCGCCTGTTATTTCGGCGGGCACTTCCTGATCGTCCGGTCGTTATACCTGTAATATCCCACAGCGGAACCGTTCTGGTTCCGCTGATAAAATACTTGTTGACCTTAGAGCCGACTCCAACGTTTACACTGGGGGTAATTCCACTCGGTTTCGAACCGGAGGCTTTATGATCCCACTGCAAAAAAACAACACCTGTCGCTGCGGATGTCAGGGCAAACATGCGCCTGCACTGCGTATCAACAAAATTGGCGCTATTGCGCAGCCCGGCACACATCCGGCTGGCTGCTGTAGCGAAAAAACCCCGCTGGCGGTTTCCGCCTGCTCCACCACTGACAGCTGCTGTGCGCCAAAAACAGGTGAGCACTCACATACATCGGACGATGGCAACGCCGAAGGTTCGCCGGGCGAAGACGAACCCGCCTCACCGCTTTCCGGCAGTCAGCAATACAGCTGGAAAGTACAAGGTATGGACTGCCCTGCCTGTGCCCGAAAAATTGAAAAAGCCGTTTCCGGTATTGATGGTATCAGCCACGCTAAAGTGCTGTTCGCTACTGAAAAGCTGGTGATTGATGCAGGTTTTGATATCACCCAACCCGTGCAAAATGCCGTTACCGCCGCAGGTTTTACCCTGCAATCGCTCGACAAACCGCAGGAAAAACCCACCGCCGAACCTTCCCGTTTGCAGGAAGCGCTGCCGCTGATCGCTCTTTCGGTTCTGATGCTGCTGAGCTGGGTGCTCGATCATTTCAACCCGCAACTGGGTAAAATCGCGTTTATCGCCACGACACTGGTCGGGCTCTGGCCGGTACTGCGTCAGGCGATTCGCCAGACCCGCGCCGGTTCGCCATTCGCCATCGAAACGCTGATGAGTATCGCCGCGATCGGCGCACTCTTTATCGGTGCGACAGCCGAAGCCGCCATGGTTCTGTTGCTGTTTATGGTGGGCGAACGCCTTGAGGCTTTTGCCTCCAGCCGGGCACGCAGCGGCGTAAAAGCGCTGATGGCGCTGATCCCGGATACCGCTGTCCGCATTGTGAATGGCAAATCTGAAACCGTGCCGGTCAGCAGCTTGCGCCCCGGCGATATCATTGAAATCGCGGCAGGTGCACGCCTGCCTGCCGACGCTGTTTTACAAATCGCCGCCAGTTTCGACGAAAGCGCGCTGACCGGCGAATCAGTTCCGGTGGATCATCTGCCCGGTGAAAAAGTCCCCGCAGGCAGCCTGTGCGTTGACCGGCTGGCACGCCTCGAAGTGGCTTCCGCGCCGGGCAACAGCGCCATTGACCGCATTTTGCAACTGATTGAAGAAGCCGATGAACGCCGTGCGCCGATCGAGCGTTTCCTCGATACTTTCAGCCGCTATTACACGCCGGTCATTATGCTGATGTCGTTGCTGGTGATTATCGTGCCGCCACTGGCGATGGGGCTATCGTGGGAAACCTGGATTTACCGCGGGCTGACGCTGCTGCTGATTGGCTGTCCGTGTGCGCTGGTGATTTCGACGCCAGCAGCGATTACGTCCGGGCTGGCAGCAGCCACGCGTCAGGGTGCATTGATTAAAGGCGGTGCAGCGCTGGAACAGCTGGCGCTGATTCAAACCGTTGCCCTGGATAAAACCGGTACGCTGACCGAAGGCAAACCTGAAGTTACCGACGTTTTACTGCTGAACGGCGCAAGCGAAGGCGAAGTATTAAGTCTGGCATCAGCGGTGGAAGAAGGTTCGCATCACCCGCTGGCGCAGGCGATTTTGGCCCGTGCAAAAACCAGTAATCCGCTACCGCTCACGGCGCAGGATCGCCGCGCGCTGGCCGGTTCCGGCGTGGAAGGCCTCGTTTCAGGCCGCAAAATTCAGGTGCTGGCACCGAAAAGTGTGGCTGAAAACAGCCTGACGGCAGAAACCCTCGCGCAAATTACTGACTGGGAATCCACCGGAAAAACCGTGGTGGTGGTGTTGCAGGAAGAAAACGCGATCGGGCTGATTGCCATGCAGGATCGTCTGCGGGATGACGCGGCCGAGGCATTGCAGAAACTGAAAGCGCTCGGCGTGTCGGCGGTCATGCTGACCGGCGACAATCCGCGGGCGGCGAAAACTATCGCTGACCGGCTCGGCATTGATTTCCGTGCGGGCTTACTGCCTGCGGATAAAGTCTCAGCAGTCACCGCGCTGAATGCACTGAAACCGGTGGCCATGGTCGGTGACGGCATTAACGATGCGCCCGCCATGAAAGCCGCGACTATCGGTATTGCGATGGGAAGCGGAACGGACGTCGCACTGGAAACGGCGGATGCGGCACTGACGCATAACCGCCTGAGCGGGCTGGCGCAGATGATCAGCCTTTCGCGTGCTACACGGGCGAATATCCGTCAGAACATCACGATTGCGCTGGGGCTGAAAGCGATTTTCCTGGTCACCACGCTGATGGGATTGACCGGATTGTGGCTGGCGGTGCTGGCGGATTCCGGCGCAACGGCGCTGGTGACCGCCAATGCGTTAAGGCTGTTGCGCAATAAATCGAAATAAACAACACGGGCTGAGCCATCAGCCCTGTTTTTCCAACAGACCTTTGCAAATCAAATAGCGATAAGGCTGAGTTTCGGTATCCGAGGCCAGCAGCGTATGTTCCATAAAACGGCAGAAACCGGGGATATCGCGGGTCGTTGCCGGATCATCAGCGATGATCAATAACGTTTCGCCGTCTTGCATGGTGCGTACCGCTTTACGAACCATCATCACTGGCTCCGGGCAACGCAGACCCAACGCATCAAGCTGATGGTCAGGATTGATAAAGGGGTCGGTCATTTCGTGTCTCAACATCTACATACGTGAATGGGCGGTTGTTTGGCAAAGGCGGATAGTTTAACCCGCTGGTTTTCTGGCGCAACAAACACGGCTGATTGCGCTAAAATTAACCGGTAGATCTGTTGCGCAAACGGTGCGCAAACAGGTACTATGCGCGCCGCACGCCATTACGGGTGCGAAAGTAAAAATTTTCTTGGGTTCCCTCACCCCAATTTATTCATAAAAAAAGGTCACATATATGTACTCTTTTACTGCTCAGCAGCGGTTTTCCGCGCTGATATGGCTTTCGCTATTCCACATCGCCATCATCACCTCCAGTAACTATCTGGTTCAGTTACCCGTTTCCATTTTTGGTTTCCATACCACCTGGGGCGCGTTCACTTTCCCGTTTATTTTTCTGGCTACCGATCTGACCGTCCGTATATTTGGCGCGCCGCTGGCACGACGGATTATTCTGTCCGTGATGGTGCCTGCACTGGCCATTTCCTATGTCATCTCGGCGTTATTCTTTGAAGCGCAATGGCAAGGCGTGGAAGCGCTCAGCAGCCTGAATATCATGGTCGCCCGTATCGCCACCGCCAGTTTTATGGCGTATGTGCTGGGGCAAATTCTTGACGTTCATGTGTTTAACCGCCTGCGCCAGAACCGCCGCTGGTGGATAGCACCGGTCGCCTCAATGTTCCTCGGCAATATCAGCGATACCCTGTCCTTCTTCTTTAGCGCTTTCTACAAAAGCAGCGATGCCTTTATGGCACAGCACTGGGTAGAAATAGCGATGGTGGATTACACCTTCAAGGTGCTGATCTGCCTGGTGTTCTTCCTGCCGATGTACGGCATGCTGCTGAATATGCTGCTTAAGCGTTTATCAGCACAAGGAAACAACCCGCATTCCGCCATCAGTGCGCACTAAACCGGGTCGCCGGGAAGACACAAATGGCGCCATAATCTGACTTGCATTTGTGGCCTGAATAGGTTGCCATAAAGGCTGTTAAGTCAACATGTAAGCCTGGTGAACAGGCCACTTAAGGAAGCCCGATGCGTAATATCGCGAAAATGATGGGAATGGCAGTACTGATCGCCGGTCTGGCTGCGTGTGACGGTAAGTCGACCGATGCACCTGCCGCAGATAAAGGCGCACCAGCGGCCGCAGCCACGGCAGCCACCACGCCGGTCAGCCTGCTGGACGGCAAAGTCACCTTCTCCCTGCCGCAGGGAATGAGCGACCAGAGCGGTAAACTGGGCACACAGGCAAATAATATGCACGTGTATGCAGACAGCACCGGACAGAAAGCGGTGATTGTCATTTTGGGTGATAACACCCCGGAATCACTGGACGTTCTGGCGGGTCGTTTACAGGATCAGCAAAAAGCGCGCGATACCAATCTGCAAGTCGTCACCAATAAATCTATTCAGGTCAACGGCCAGACATTGCAGCAGTACGACAGCGTGATCACTTCTGCTGGTCAGAAAGCCTATTCGTCTATCGTTTTGGGCAAGGTCGACAGCCATCTGCTGACCCTGCAAATTACTCTGCCTGCTGATAATCAGCAGCAGGCGCAGACCGATGCGGAAGCCATTATCAGCACACTGAAAATTCAATAATTTCAGACCGTGTGAAAATATCAGGCGGAGCTCAGGCTCCGCTTTTTTTGTTTCTTATTGTCACCCTCGCTCACAAAATCGCCTCCCTATGTAATAAAAATGTAACATTTTCGTCATAAATCACAGTTCGTTTGTGCGCGAATGGCTAAAATGATGTTCGTTTTGGAACACATTGGCTCCGCCATTTCGTCCGTGGCTCATGATGAGTCCGCCCTGATTTATGCCATCGGAGGCATTTATGCTCAGTATCTTTAAACCCGCGCCCCACAAAGCTCCTGTTGATGAGGCTCACGTCGATCCGCTGTACCGCCGTCTCCGCTGGCAAATCTTCATGGGGATTTTCTTCGGTTATGCGGCCTACTATCTGGTGCGCAAAAACTTCGCGCTGGCCATGCCTTATCTGATTGATCAGGGCTTCTCCCGTGGAGACTTAGGGTTCGCACTGTCCGGGATTTCCATTGCTTATGGCATCTCAAAATTCATCATGGGTTCGGTGTCTGACCGTTCGAATCCGCGCGTATTTCTGCCCGCCGGTTTGATTCTGGCGGCGGCCGTGATGTTGTTTATGGGCTTCGTGCCGTGGGCAACCTCAAGCATTGCCATCATGTTTGTGTTGCTGTTCCTGTGCGGCTGGTTCCAGGGCATGGGCTGGCCGCCGTGCGGACGTACGATGGTGCACTGGTGGTCGCAGAAAGAACGCGGCGGCGTGGTGTCGGTGTGGAACTGTGCGCATAACGTCGGCGGCGGTATTCCTCCGCTGCTGTTCCTGCTCGGTATGGCGTGGTTTAACGACTGGCATGCAGCGCTGTATATGCCTGCCTTCGGCGCGATTCTGCTGGCGGTGTTTGCCTTCATGACCATGCGCGATACACCGCAATCCTGTGGTCTGCCGCCCATTGAAGAATACAAAAACGATTATCCGCCGGACTATGTGAAAGAGTCCGCCGAGCAGGAACTGACGGCGAAACAGATTTTCATGCAGTACATTTTGCCGAACAAATTGCTGTGGTATATCGCACTGGCTAACGTCTTTGTCTATCTGCTGCGTTACGGCATTCTCGACTGGTCACCAACGTATCTGAAAGAAGTGAAGCATTTCGCGCTGGATAAATCCTCGTGGGCGTATTTCCTTTATGAATACGCTGGCATTCCCGGCACGCTGCTGTGTGGCTGGATGTCGGATAAAGTTTTCAAAGGCAATCGTGGTGCCACCGGCGTGTTCTTCATGGTGCTGGTGACTATCGCTACCGTCGTTTACTGGCTGAATCCGGTCGGCAATCCGGGTATTGATATGGCCTGTATGATCACCATCGGTTTCCTGATTTACGGGCCGGTGATGCTGATTGGGTTACATGCGCTGGAACTGGCACCGAAGAAAGCAGCCGGTACCGCCGCGGGCTTTACCGGACTGTTTGGTTATCTGGGCGGCTCGGTCGCGGCCAGCGCCATTGTCGGTTATACCGTGGATTATTTTGGCTGGGACGGTGGCTTTATCGTGATGATCGCCGGTTGTGTGCTGGCTGTTCTGTTGCTGTTACTGACCATGCTGAGTGAAAACAAACACAAAGCGCAGCTGGCTAAAAACATCTGACTTTGATTTATCTTCGTTGGGAAGGCACCGGAAGGTGCCTTTTTTGTTTTTACGCGGCGTCGGGGAGGATACGCCTGCCTGCTTCATCAAACAGTAAAACACTGGCAGCATTAAACCCGAACCTGAGCGGTGTGTTTTTAGCAAAGGAGAGCTGTTTCGACGATTTCATTTTCAGGATGTGCTCACCAACGCGCGCATATACCAGCGTGGAATCACCCTGCAATTCAGTGAAATCAACCAAAACTTCAAATGCATGATCCGTCACTTCATTCAGGCGCAACAGCTCAGGGCGGATGGCCAGCGACACCATTTGTCCATCCTGCGCCGCCGGGAATTTATCCTCCAGCGGGTACATCGGCTGGCCGTCAATACTCAGCTGGCGGCCGACGACTTGTGCCGGGATCACATTGATTTTCGGCGTACCGATAAAACCGGCGACGAACAGGCTGGCCGGGCAATTATACAGCTCAACCGGCGTGCCAATTTGCTCAATGTGACCTTTGTTAAGCACCACTATCCGGTCCGCCAGTGTCATGGCCTCGACCTGATCGTGGGTCACGTAAATCATGGTGTTTTTCAGACGGGCATGTAGCTGACTGATTTCCTGACGCATCTGC
Organism: Rahnella sp. WP5; assembly: GCF_000745615.1. NCBI lineage: Bacteria > Pseudomonadati > Pseudomonadota > Gammaproteobacteria > Enterobacterales > Yersiniaceae > Rahnella > Rahnella sp. WP5. Next base: position 68,117 of record NZ_JQJR01000016.1, read on the forward strand.
ACACGCAGCGCGGCATCAAGGTTCGACAGCGGTTCATCAAACAAAAAAACTTTCGGCTGCTGAACAATGGAACGCCCGATAGCGACGCGCTGACGCTGTCCGCCGGAAAGATTTTGCGGTAACCGGTCGAGCATGTCGTCCAGCCGCAGGATCAGGGCCGCTTCGCTTATGCGTCGGGCAATTTCTTCCGGCGGCGTGCGGATATTTTTCAGACCAAATGCCAGATTCTGTCTGACGGTCATGTGCGGATAAAGCGCGTAGGACTGAAATACCATCGACAGACCGCGCTTCCCGGCGGGTAAATCCGTCACATCAGTTTCTTCAATGTGAATAGTCCCGTCGCTCAGCGCATCCAGCCCGGCAATCATGCGCAGTAACGTTGATTTCCCGCATCCCGACGGACCGACCAGTACCAGAAACTCACCGGAATGGATCTCCAGAGACAAATCGGGGATCACGACAGTTTTGTCATAGTATTTTTTGATATTTTTGAGTGTTAAGCCTGACATAACGTTGTCCTTTAAAACAAAAAGATGAGCGGTTACGCCCCGGCAAGGGCGAGCAGTTTTCCGGTGATTTCAGCTAACAGCGCGGTGGATTGTCGGGTTTCGACGTTGAGGCGCAGGAGCAGCTCAGTATTGGAAGCGCGCAAATTAAACCGCCAGTTATCGAATTCCATACTCAGCCCGTCAGTCTGGCGGATACTTAGCGCCAGATGTTGGTAATGGTCGCGGACACGGCTGATGGCCTCAGCGGGCTGACTGACGGAGATATTGATTTCGCCGGATACCGGGAAAAGGGCTTTACGGGCAGCAATCAGTCCGGACATTTTCCGGCTGCACTGGCTGAGATGTTGTAGTACCAGCAAGGCCGGGATCATCCCGCTGTCGCAGTAACCAAAATCGCGGAAGTAGTGATGGGCGCTCATTTCACCGCCGTAAATAGCGTTTTCACTGCGCATTCTTTCTTTGATGAAGGCATGGCCGGTTTTGGTTTCGATGGCGATACCGTGTCTGGCGCTGACAATGTCGCGGGTATTCCAGACCAGACGCGGATCATGAAGGATTTTTTCGCCGGGCGAGCGTTGCAAAAACAGTTCAGCCAGCAATCCCACAATGTAATACGCCTCAACGTATTCACCCTGTTCATCAAAGATGAAGCAACGGTCAAAATCACCGTCCCAGGCAATGCCCAAATCCGCCTGATGTTCACGCACCGCATCGCATGTCGCCAGTCGGTTTTCCGGCAACATCGGGTTGGGAATACCGTGGGGGAAAGTGCCGTCCGGCTCATGGTGAATTTTTATTAGCGTAAGGGGAATACCGCGTGCCAGAAAGGCGTGTTCCAGCGCATCCAGCGTCGGGCCAGCCGCACCGTTTCCTGCGTTAACCACCACCCGCAGAGGCCGTCCGAACGGTAACGTTAAATAGCTAAGCAGATGATCCAGATAAGCGCGGCGGTTTGAAAGCTGCTGATACCCACCGGGCTGCGCCACCGCCGAAAACAGATGATTTTCGGCCAGCGCCTGAATATCGTGTAAACCGTTTTCGCTGCTGACAGGTCTTGCATCCCGTCCTACCAGCTTCATACCGTTATAATTGTCCGGATTATGGCTGGCGGTGATCTGAATTCCGCCATCAGCCTGCAGGGAACGGGTGGCAAAATACACCTCTTCGCTGCCAGTCATACCAATATCAATCACGCCGCAGCCCTGATCCATCAGCCCGCGCGCAACGGCCTGCTTGAGAGCCGGTGATGTCAGGCGAATATCACTGCCCAGCACCACCCGTTTTGGGCGATAAAAATGCGCAAATGCACAACCGATACGGTAAGCAATATCCTCATTTAATTCGCTGCCCAAAACACCGCGTATATCGTAAGCTTTAAAACACGTTAATAAGGCCATATTTCATCCTGAAAATAGACATAAGTACTTGCGTCTTTATGGCCCCACCGGGAATCAGGTAGAACCACGTATAATTAACGTAAACTCAAGGTCTAAGTGAATATTATTTTTCCCCTCCAGCAGCAAGGCCGCGGCTATCTCACCTTTTCTGACCGGATCCTGGGCAATGGTAGTGAGCCCGATTTCATTCTCTGGCCGGGGAATATTATCAAATCCGGTAATCGCGATATTTTGCGGAACACGTAACCCGGCCTGCCGGCAATAATTAATCGCACCTTGCGCAAAGCGGTCAGACAGGCAAATAAACGCGGTTATTCCCGGATTTATTTTAAGTAATTCCTGCGCTGCTATTTCGCCAAACATCTCGTGATGGCTTGTTTCACAAAGAAAGCAATTATCGAGTTCGATATTCCATTCGCGGAAAGTCTCCACACAAGATTTCACCCGGGTGATCATAACGTCATTATCGCCTGAAATATCCTGACTCAATGGCACGACACCCTTACGCCCCTGCAGTGAAGGAAATGAAATAATGCCGAATTCACGGTGTCCTTTTTCCAGCAGGTGCAGGCAAATTTCCCTCATCGCCCGGTAGTTATCAATGGAGACACTGCTGTGCGGGGGAATTTTAAAATCCGTGGTCACCACAGGCAGATTTTTTGACAATGCCTTAGCGATAATCTGGTCATTATTGTGTGTCGCATTAAGGATATAGCCATCTACCGCAGTGTTAATCACACTGGCCCGCGCGCCCTGTCCGTTATGCAACGGGATCAGGATGATGCTGACACCTTTCCGGTCACATTCACCGGCGATGCCCTGCATGAGCTGCACGTCATGGCTGTCAGTAAAAACATAACTCAGCGTGTCATTGAAGATAATGCCAATCGCATCCGACCTGCCGGTACGTAATGCGCGCCCGATATTATCAGGGCCGTAGAAATTAACGGAATGCGCATAATCAATTATTCGCTTTCTTAAGGATTCAGATAACTTTCCCGGATTATTAAATGCATTCGACACCGTCGTATGCGTCACCCCTAATTCACGGGCAATTGACTTTAAGGTTATCTTACTCAGTTTACACACTCCTGAATGCTTTGAATAAATGAAATCCCCCGTCTGAAAAACCCTTAATTCGCCAATATATACTCACAGAAAATAGGCTATTGCAATGAATATATAAAATAAAGTTTAACGTTAAACAAAATCATTTCTGTGACCGTAATAACGTTTACTGATTGTATGTCCATGCTAGCGTTTAAAATAGAAGTCCACTCATAAAAATATAATATAAATAACCATTAAATATAATGATGAATTATTAATAACAACCTAATGGAAATAGGATACAGCATGAAAATAATGAAACTGGCTGCACTTGCAGGTATCACGTTATTTCTTTCGGGCTGCGGGCCTGAGGAGAAAGATCAAACCAGCATTAAAATGTGGATAGCACCTAATGTTACTCAGGAAGTGTATTGGGGCGAGGTGGTAAAAGAATGGAACAGTAATCCGGCCAACAGAAAAGTGGAATTCACGCCAATACCGGCTGCGGGGAGTTCTGAAGAAGCCATTATGAACGCGCTGGCATCAGGCACTGAGCCCGATATATCCACCAATATTTTTATCGGCTTCGCGAAACAGTTATCTGAACTTAAACAACTCAATGACTACGCCAAAATGCCCGGTTTTCAGGAACTGGTTGAAACCCGACATATGGGGAAAGCCATGGCATCATGGCAGTTCGAAGGGCAGCAAAATGTTATCCCGATTTATATCAGCCCGGTCGTGTACTGGTGGCGCAGCGATCTGCTGGCTGAGCAAGGTTTTGATCATGTGCCGACCACCTATGATGAGATTTACACGCTGTCAGAACGGATAACGCAAAACCAGAAAGGTTACAGTCTGCAAATCACCAGCGGCAAAAACTGGTGGGATCGCTGGTTTGACTTTATTCCGCTGTATTACGCCGCCTCTCAGGGCAGCCCGTATATTCAGGTTCACAAATCCAGCTTTGATAACGAAGCCGGACAACAGACCCTCACCTTCCTCAACAAAATGTTTGCGAACAAATGGACCAGCTACGACTTCACCGCCGCAGACGATCCGCTGGCAGCGGGAACCGTGCTGGGCGCGGTACGTGGTCCATGGGATATCGACCGCTATCAGAAACAATTTCCCGAAGTGTTAAAAACCATCCGTATCGGCCCGATGCCGACACAAACCGGCGAACCCGGCGTTGCCACGATGGCCGACAGCAAAGGGATCGTGATGTTCAGTACGTCAAAAGTGCAGGCCGACGCCTGGAAGTTTATTCAATGGGTATACAGCGATCCTAAACATGACCGACGCTGGCTGGAACTCACCGGCATGCCGCCTGCCCGGGAAGATCTGCAAAGTAATCCGATTTTTGAAGAGTATCTGCAACAGCACGCATTGGTTAATGCGATCGCCTCCTACGTGTCGAAAGCAGTTCCGCCAGCACCAGTCACTAAAACCGTTGAAGTCCAGCGGACGATGACGCAAATGATTGAAAAACTGGTGTTTAAAAATAGCCCGATACCCGAGGTGATTCAGGCGTCCTCACAAGAGATCGACAAAACGCTGGAGCAGTAAGTGATGATAAAAATGAAAGAGTCATCACTCGGAGGCCTTCTGGCCTCCACTTACCTCGGATATTCGCTGGTATTCTGGCTTTATCCTTTTCTCTGGCTGGCGGTGCTGAGCTTTACTGACTGGAAATTTATTGGCGCACCGTCTTTTAACGGCGTGAAGAATATTATCGCCGTCATGCAGAATCCTTTATTCTGGACGGCGATGTATAACGTATTTAAATTTCTGGCTTACTATCTGCCCATTGTCCTGGTGTCTTCATTATTATTCGCGTTCGGATTAAGAAAAATAAAATATGGCAAAGCGTTTGTTGCCCTGAGCTTCCTGCTCGCCAATGTTTCATCCGGCGTGGCGTATTCCATTGTATTTTCCAAACTGTTCAGTGAAACAGGACCGATAAATACGTTCCTGATGGACATGTTTGGCGTTAACGTCCCGTGGTTCACCCATCCGGATTTCGCCATGTTATCGATTGCCCTTATTATCACCTGGAAATTTGTCGGCTATTACGGCCTGATTTTTTATTCCGGGCTGATTACTATTCCCAAAGATATTTACGATGCCGCCGATCTCGATAAAACCACGGGCCTCGGAAAAATATGGCATATCACATTGCCCCTTATGAATGCCCAGATAGTCATGGTGCTGGTTCTCGCGATCACAGTAGCGTTCAGTATTTTCACCGAACCCTATCTCATCACCGGCGGCGGTCCGCTGAAAAGCACCACCACGCCAATGGTGGTGATGTATGAAGCCGCCTTCCGGCAGATGCAGCCAAGCTGGGCCGCTACCATGTCAATTATTGTCGCGCTGTTCAGTTTCACATTGATCTGGATATTGCGCCGGTGTCTGGAAAAGAAAATCGAGATCGTATGATGAAGACACAATCTGTGGAGACGGGAGCCGCCGCTCCTGTACAAAAATTTTTACTGAAACAAACAATCAGCTCCGTGGCGATCCACCTGCTGATGTTTGCGCTGGCCATCACCTGGTTATATCCGTATTTGTGGATGTTAATCGGTTCGTTTAAAAATACAGCCGATATTTATACGACATCTCTTTTTTCCGGCCCGCTGTCATTCGATAATTATATTTTCCTGTTTGATGGTACCGGTAAAGCGGAAAAACCCTTTCTGCGCACATTGTTTAACTCCATATTCATTACATCAACCATAACGGTATGCGTCACGCTGAGTTCCTGTTTAATTGGTTATGCGCTGGCAAAAATGGAATTTAAAGGCCGGGATATTTTCAAAAACCTGCTCATCCTGCAAATGGTTTTTCCGGCTTTCATGTTTATTATTCCGCATTTCGTGCTGATGCGTGAACTCGGCATGATTAATTCCTATGGCGCCCTTATTTTACCGTTTGTGATGAATGGCTGGGGGATTTTTATGATCTCGCAGAGTTTTAAAGGCACGCCAAATGACTATATTCATGCCGCAAGGTTAGATCATGCCGGTCTTATAAAAATATTGCTCCATGTCATGCTGCCCCTCAACAAATCGATTCTGGCTATCGTCGCGATTTTTACTTTTACCAGCGCCTGGGACAATTTCCTCTGGCCGCTGATTGTGATGCAGGATGCCAACAAAATGCCGCTTTCAGTGCTGCTGGCAACGTTCAGTAAATCCTATGGCATTTATGTCGGCCCGGTACTGGCGGGTTCGGTAGTGCAAACCTTACCAATCGTCGTTTTGTTTATCCTCTTCAGGAAGCATTTCCTGGAAGGGATGTCGCTTTCACTTAAATAACAGGCCTGAATGATGGACAACCTGAAAACATGGCAGGACCGGGTATTTTATCAGGTGTATTTACCCTCGTTCTGCGACGGTAATGCTGACGGATTAGGCGATTTCCTGGGGCTAGTTTCTAAACTGGATTATCTGGCTGAGCTGGGCATTGGCGGCATCTGGATCACCCCCTTTTATCCCTCTCCGCTGGTGGATAATGGCTACGACATTAGTGATCACTGCGCCGTTGACCCGCGCTTTGGCACAGTAGACCTTTTCGATGAACTGATTGCGGCCTGTCATCAGCGCGATATCTTGCTGGTCATCGACGTGGTGATTAACCACGTTTCGGACCAGCATCCGTGGTTTCAGGCGGCGCTCCGTCAGCCGGACAGTCCGTTCCGTGACTTCTTTTTCTTTCGTGAACAAACCAACAACTGGACCTCTTTCTTTGGCGGTTCAGCCTGGACGCAGGAACCCGGCGGGACGGCCAGTTACTACCATAAATTCTCGCCTCAACAGGTATGCCTGAACTGGTCCAATCCCGCCGTTGAGCATGAGATCAAAAAAATCTTCGATTTCTGGATAGCGCGCGGCGTCGACGGCTTCCGGTTTGACGTGATTAATTTTCTGACCACTGACGGTATCGGGGAAGATCATCCACCCGTTGAGGCAGGCGCAGAGCCCCCTCATGATAAAGATATCAATCAGCCCGGTGTGCTCAGCGTGGTGAATCGCCTGTGTCGCCATATCCGTGCGCAAGGTGAATTCCTGCTGATTGGCGAAGTGGGCAGTGATGAATTGCCGGTAATGGCACCTTATCAGGGCACAGAGTTGCTGGACGTGGTGTTCAATTTCAACCTTGGCAGCCAAAAACGCTTCGATATTGCAGCGATCTTCGCCGAAATACAGGCAATGGAAAACACACTCTCCGGTTTACCGACACTGTTTTTCTCCAGCCATGATATGTCACGCATGATCAGCCGTTTCGGTGAATCACCCCGCGATATTCCCCGCGCTGTAGCCGTTTTTGCCCTGCAAATGACCGCCCGGGGTTTGCCTTTTATCTTCCAGGGAGAAGAAATCGGCATGACCGATTTTGTCCCGCAGAATTTGCAACAGATGCGGGATATTCAGGGAATCACGCACTATCACACCGCTATTTCACAGGGCATGAATGAGGAGCAAGCGCTTACTTACGCATTACCTTTCTGCCGCGATGCCTCCCGTTTACCTGTCCCGTGGACGCCAGCCGATGCCCGTGAAAGCCAGATTAACGTCGAAAATGAGAGTAAGTGCTCACAATCAATTTTGACCCGTTATAAGCACCTGATCCACATAAGAAATACACACCCTTCTCTTCAGCGTGGCCACTATCAGTACCTCACGCTGTTTAAGCAATGCCTGATTTTCCGCCGCCAGCTGGGCGCGGAATGTCTGGAAGTGATGATCAATTTCGGTCCGCCTGTCGTCAACGTGGGCTATGCCGACGGCAATTCAGTCTTGTTTGGCACGGATGAACCGCTGCTGGAAAAAAACCAAATTCTTATCAAAAAGGTAAACCATGAAAATGCTCAGAAGTGAAAAAAATCCGCTGTTAACACCTGCTGACGTTGCACCTTCCCAGCCCGGCTGGAAGGTCGATTGTGTTTTTAACGCAGGCGTATGTTCGTATCAGGGTGAAACCCTGCTGTTGCTTCGTGTCGCGGAAAGCGTGATCTCAACGGATGCTAATTGTCTGGAAGTACCGCTTCTGGTGAACCAGCAAAACGTCTGGCGGGCGGGCACGAAACGTTTTCGACGTGACGACCCGGCCTATGATTTCAGCGACCCGAGAATGATTGCGCTGAAAGCTGACCCTTCAGTGATCTGGCTGACCTCCATGTCGCATCTGCGGTTAGCGCGTAGTCATAATGGCGAAGATTTTAGTGTTGATGCACAGCCCTTTTTGACCGCTGATACGCAATACGAACAATTTGGCTGTGAAGATCCGCGAATTACGCTGATCGAGGGCGTTTACTACATCAACTATTCGGCCATTTCGCCGTATGGCATTTCCACCGCGCTGGCGACGACCACCGATTTTGTCACGGTGGAAAAACAAGGCGTGATTTTCTGCCCCGATAACCGCGATGTCTGCTTCTTCCCGGAAAAAATTAACGGCAAATATCAGGCGCTGACCCGTCCTTCACCCAAACATTTTGGTAAGCCGGAGATCTGGATGTGTGAATCACCGGACATGCTGCACTGGGGCAATCATCGCCATTTACTCGGCAGTGCTTCCGGCGACTGGGATGCGCTGAAGCTGGGTGGCGGCGCACCGCTGATGAAAACGACGCGCGGCTGGTTGCAGATTTATCACGGCGTGGATAAAGACCAGCGTTATTGCCTCGGCGCGATGCTGCTTGATCTGAATAATCCGTTCAATATCCTCGCCAGGTCTCCAGTGCCGCTGCTACAGCCTGAAGCGATATATGAGAAAGAAGGATTCTTTGGCAACGTGGTGTTCACCTGCGGCGCACTGCTGGAACAGGATTTGCTGAAAATTTACTACGGCGCAGCCGATGAATGTATCGGGCTGGCGACAATGCCGCTCGATGCCTTATGGGCGCATCTCGGATTGCCGCTGTGAGCAGGGTTGAAACATTACTCCGGCAATTTCGTACTCTGAAATTGCCGGTACCCGCCGGAGAAAAAATCCAGTTCTCCGGCGCAGGAGACGACGATGTTTATAACCTGACCGCTCCGTTTCAGTGCGGTGATACTTCGGTCATTGCGGCCCGTGTCGAGCCCAGAAACTCCGAGTTATCACAGGTAAAATTTTTTGCATTTGATGGCGTCCGCCAGTGCGAATTACTGCCCGACGCGCCGGTCTTCGCTCTACAGGATCCGTTTTTTACCCGGATCGGCGGGGAGTTTATTTTTGGCGGGGTGAGTGTTGAACCGGCGGATGACACCAGCGGGAGACTGCGCTGGAAAACCGTGCTGTACCGGGGGACCGATTTGTATTCCCTGCGCCCATTTTTTATCGGGCCTGAGGGCATGAAAGACATCCGTCCGGTGGGTTTACCGGACGGAAAAGTATTACTGTTTACCCGTCCGCAGGGTGAAACCGGCGGACGGGGTACCATCGGCTATATTCTGCTGGATTCACTGGAGGACCTGACCCTGGGCAAGATAGCTCAGGCGACATTGTTGCAGGGACAGGTCGCCGCCGAAGAATGGTGCGGCGTGAACGCAGCTTATGTTCTGGATGGCCACCAGATCGGTGTGCTGGGACATGTCGCCCGTTTCGATGCGCAGGGGCACCGGAACTATTACGCCTGCTCGTTCATTTTCAACTACCAGACGTATCACCGGACAGCGCTGAAAATCATCGCTGAACGCAACCAGTTCAAACCCGGAGCCGCCAAACGTGCTGATCTTGAAGACGTTATTTTCCCCGGCGGCCTTTGCATTACTGAGTCATCCGTGCCCCGGTTATATTGCGGAACCAGTGACTGTGAAGCGCAATGGATTGGAATTAATAATCCTTTCCTATAACGGAATAAGATAATTTACGGGTGAATTTCACTAAATCACTTATCAGCACGACTCCGAAATAAATTCACCCGCCCTCAATACCATTAAAAAATTTGATTTATTTGTCGACACGAAACATCATATTAAAATCTGTATCAAAATATTACTTCATTAAGTATCCATGGGATAAATTTGTTTTGTGTAAATATTCATTCCTTAAATATATTCTGCCCATTTTAATGACTGGCATCATTACATCCGGCGTTGCGGCCCCCCTGAATCCGGCAGACCGAGACCTGATCCGTCAGGAACAACAGGAATTATTAAGGCAAAGCCAGCAACAACGTGATGATCTACAACGCAGTTTTTCTCCCGTTTCACCCACCGAATCGCACATAGAAGAAAATAATGGCCCCTGCTTTTACATTCATAAAATATATATAAATAACGTAACACTTCTTTCTGATAAAAAACAACGCGAGATTAATAAACCTCATCTTAACCAATGTATTGGGATGAACGGGATTGCGGAGATAACCCGTCAAATCTCTGACTGGTATATTCACCAGGGATATATAACCAGCCGGGCTTTTATCACCGAACAGGATTTATCTCAGGGCGAATTACATATTTCGGTACTGGAAGGACGTCTTGAGAAAATTACCCTCGAAGGCATGTCAGCGACACAATTAAGAATGGCTTTCCCGGGACTGGAAGGCGGCATTCTTAACCTGCGTGACATCGAACAGGGTATGGAGCAAATCAACCGGTTGCGCAACGATCCGGTGCAAATAGAGATCCTTCCGGGCAAGAAATCAGGCTATTCCATTGTCAATCTCACCGCCTCGCCGGAATTCCCGCTCAGTTTCTCACTTAACTTTGATAACAGCGGGCAGAAAAGTACCGGTACAGGGCAATCTGGCGGCTCACTGACGGCCAATAATGTGCTGGGTATTGCGGATAAATGGTTCGTCAGCGGCGGGCGCAGCAGCGATTTTTCATCCACGCATGACGCACAAAATGTTCAGGCCGGGCTGAGCATTCCCTACGGTTATAACCTGTTTGATTACAGCTATAGCTGGAGCAACTACCTCAGCACCATTGACAACAATGGCTTTGGCTGGGCATCGACCGGCGACAGCATCAGCCACCGTTTTACCACCTCGCGGGTGTTATTCCGCGATGGCGATATCAAAACCGGTGCCTCCATCGGACTGACACATCAGATCAGCAATAACTATCTCAATGATGTGTTGCTCGACAGCAGCAGTCGCAAGCTGACCAGCCTGCTGTTTGGCCTCAACCACACGCAAAAAATCTTCGGTGGCGTCGCAACTTTCAACCCCACTTTCAGCCATGGCGTGTCCTGGCTGGGTGCGGAAGACGACAACGGCAAAAATGATGATTTACCGAAAGCCGGATTTAAAAAATGGAGCCTGAACGGCAGCTTTCAGTTGCCGGTGGCTGAAGATTTATGGTGGCTGACCAGCGTCTACGGTCAGTGGTCGCCGGACAGGCTGTATGGCAGCGAGCGGCTGACCATCGGTGGCGAAAGCTCGGTACGCGGCTTTAAAGAGCAATATCTTTCCGGCGATAACGGCGGCTACTGGCGTAACGAGCTGAACTACAGACTGTTCACATTGCCGCTTATCGGCCAGGTCAGCAGCGTGGTCGCACTAGACGGTGGCTGGCTGCAAAAAGATAACAAAGACCCGTGGGCGTCCGGCACGTTGTGGGGAGCCGCTGTCGGGCTTTCTACCACAAATCGTCACTACTCCAGCCAGTTTACCGTGGGTACACCGTTGCAATATCCGGACTGGTTAGCGCCTGACCACCTCAGCATTTATTACCGCATCGCGTTTGTGATTTAAGGGAAAACGATTATGGATAATCATCAACAACCAATGTGTTTTGCTCAACGCATACTGAGTTATTTGATCTGTGGCTTGCTGGCAGGACAACCTGTTTTGCCGGTGTTTGCCGCACCGGCGCCTGCAAATAGTGCTACAGGTATCGATAAGGCCGGAAACGGTGTGCCGGTAGTGAATATCGCCACACCTAACGGAGCGGGGATTTCCCATAACCAGTTTCAAAATTACAACGTCGGTAAAGAGGGGCTGATCCTCAATAATGCCACCGGCCAGTTAAACCAGACGCAGTTAGGCGGGCTGATTCAGAACAACCCCAACCTGAAAGCAGGCCAGGAAGCGCGCGGCATTATTAACGAAGTGACGGGCGCGAACCGTTCACAACTGAACGGTTACACAGAAGTCGCAGGAAAAGCGGCCAACGTGATGGTTGCTAACCCGTATGGCATCACCTGTAACGGCTGCGGGTTTATCAATACACCGAACGCCACGCTCACCACGGGTAAACCGGTGTTCGATGCGAGTGGCAACTTACAATCCCTTGATGTCAAAAAAGGTTCCATCACCGTTGAAGGCCAGGGGTTGAATGCCAGCCAGTCGGATGCGTTGTCAATCATCTCGCGGGCCACCGAAGTGAATGCACAAATTCATGCCAACGCGCTGAACGTTATCGCCGGCGCCAATCGCGTGGATAAAAATGGCCGCGTAACCGCGATGGCCGGTGAAGGCGCAGCACCCGTGGTGGCGGTGGATACCGGCGCGCTCGGCGGCATGTACGCCAGTCGTATCCGCCTGATTTCCAGCGATAAAGGCGTGGGAGTTAACCTCGGCAACCTGAACGCCCGTCAGGGGGATATCACGCTGGATGCCAACGGCAAACTCACCGTGCAAAACAGCCTTGCCAGCGGCAGCCTGAATGCCAAAGGGGAAAGCGTTACGCTGAGCGGTGAACATAAAGCCAGTGGCAGTATGAATGTCAGCGGGCAGGACATTGCACTTAACAACGGCACCTTTGCCAGCGACAACAATATCGTCCTGAACAGCGATGGCAAACTGACGTTAAGCAACAGCCGTTTGACTGCCGGAAACGACCTCAATCTCAACGCACAAGATTTAACACAGGATGGCCGCAGCAGCGTCAATACGGCGCGTGATATTTCAGCACAGGTGGCGGGAACGATAACAAATCAGGGCCAGCTGATAGCCGGTAATAATGCCGCCATAAGCAGCGCTTCCCTGTCCAACAGCGGAAAAATTGCTGCCAAAGGCACTACCTCGATAAGTACCGTAAAAACACTGAGCAACGCAGCGGGTGGAGAAATTCTTTCTGATGAAGCGCTGGTTGTGTCTGCGGAAGATATCCGGCAAAACGGGACCTTATCAGGCAAAAAATCACTGGCAATAGATGGCCAGTCACTGACAACCGCAAAGGGTTCACTGTCGACCAGTCTGGGCAATGTTTCACTGAAAACCGGTGAAGCAAGTCTGGGCGGGGATGTTATCGCCCACGGCGATCTTAGGGTGCAGGCGAATAAACTGACCAGCCAGCGTGACGCGCAGCTCCAGTCTGATGGTACGCTCACGCTGGCAGCCACGGATGCCACGCTTTATGGCACTCAGGTGGCACAGGGTGCACTCACGCTTACGGCACAGAATCTGATTCATGGCGGCGTAACCACTGCGGCGAATCTCACTGTAAACAGCGGGCACTTTAATAACCTGAGTGAGGGTTTGTTTTTAAGTCAGGGGCATCTGGATATCAGCGGGAATACCGTTCTCAATGCCGGACAGGTAATGGGGAACAGCCTGTCACTGACGTCCGCTACGTTCAGTAATGATGGCCTGTGGCAAGGAACTTCTGCGCTGCACATGACGGCAGATGAACTGCGCACAGGCAGCGCCAGCCGCACGCTGACCGCAGGCTCACTGACCCTGGATGCGGGTTTACTCAATACCGCAGGCACCCTGCAGGGGCAAAATGTTGTTATCACCGCCCATGACTGGACGAACACAGGTTCCCTGCTTGGGACGGATAAACTGGATGTTTCGCTTACCGGCACACTGAGTAACGACGGTGACATCTTAAGCCAGGGCAACGCCAGCCTTGCCGTGCAAAGCATCACTAATCATGGCTCTCTGCTGAGTGCCGCAGATCTCACCCTGACGGGAGAGTCGCTTGATAACCGTGGCGCATTGCAGGGCAATAATCTGGTGATAAACGGCGCGTCGCTAAATAACAATGGCGACATTATCGGCGTCAACGGACTGGTAGTGGCGCTGACCGGAGCATTTATTCAGCAACAGGACAAAACGCTGTTAACAGACGGAACCCTGGGGCTGAGTGCGGCGACAGTCAATAATGCCGGGCAAATTCAGGGTACGGATATTGCGCTGATCAGCGATTCTGTCGACAACAGCGGGCGTATTCAGGGGAACAATGACCTCGCATTCACCGGTAATCTGACCAACCGCGCTGCCGGTATTGTCCTGAGCCAGAACACCCTGAACCTCACCACGCCAAATCTCGTGAACTACGGCCTGATTCAGGGCGGCGGCACGACACGTATTGATGCCTCAGCGTCCGCACGTAACGACGGTAAAATCCTCTCCGGCGGCGAACTCACGTTTAACACGGCGAGCCTGACCAACTACAACTGGCTACAGGCCACATCTGTATTGCTGAATGCCGCTGCAATCGATAATTCAGGAACGGTGTTTAGCACCTCGAATCTGGCGGTTCATGCCGACCGGATTGAACACAGGGCCACAGGTAAACTTTACAGCGGCGGTAACTTACTGCTGACCAGCGGCGTTTTCGAACAGTTGGGTCAGGTGGTTGCGCTGGGTAATTTAACCCTGAAATTAACCGGTGCTTTTACGGGTAAAAACGTGCTGGCGGCAGGCAACGTGCTGGATATCACCAGCAATGGCGCGATAAACAATCAGGGCGTGATGCAAGGCCAGGCGGTGAATCTGACTGCCGGAACGACGCTCACTAATAACGGACAAATCACCACCGGCAGCGGTGAAAGCACCCTCTCCGCAGGCAGTATTTCGATGAACACCACAGGCACATTACAGGCCGGTGGCGACGTGGCACTGAACAGCCGTGAGAATATTACGGTGGCCGGTTTTATCGGCACTGCGGGCTCACTGACCCTCAATGCCGCCAGCAGTATCCTCAATACCGCCCTGCTGTATGCGGGCAACAATATGTATCTGCTGGCCAATACCATCCGCAATAACCACGGCGATATTCTGGCCGGTAACAGCCTGTGGATGCAGCGCGATATGGCGGGCAATGCGAACGCCGAAGTGGTGAATACTTCCGGGAATATCGAGACGGTAAATGGGGACATTACGATAAATACCGGGCATTTAGTGAATGAGCGGGAAGGATTAGTTGCTCATGTCACCGAAGAAACAGATTTAGCCGGACAATACTCATGGCTTACGTCGATTGATGCAGATGTCCCGCTAAGCTATCTGGATAGTATCAATTACGATTATGGCTACTACCGCGCAGATACTGGCTGTGGTAATGGTTGTGCCGGGGCATATTGGTCTCGTCCTGCCCCTTATAGCAACAGCGCTGAATTACAGTTTGCCGTTTCCCGTTCACAGGTCATTGTCGAGAGCAATGGTTCACCCGTTGCGCATATCTCTTCTGGCCGCGATCTTCTGCTCCATGCGGATGTACTGGAGAATAATGCCAGTCATATTTTAGCGACTAACAATGCCATTCTTAGTGGTAATACGCTTAATAACCAGTCATGGATAGAAAGCATTGAAACTCATTATTTGTCATATGCTTATGGTGGAAGTGAGTACGCAACGGAGTCCAGCATAACCTCTCAGAACGGCACTGGGGGCATGAATTCAATCTATTTTGTCACTACAGGGGATATCCGAACAGAGAGTACTGACGGTGATATATTCCGCTCCGTCATCCAGGCTGGCGGCAACGTCATTGCCAATTTTACCCAGGACATCAGCAACACCACCACCACGGCGAATGCCGGGGGCACCAGCAACATCATCACTGCCCCGACGCTAAATACACTCAGCCAGCCTGATGGCGTTCAGCAGCAAGATCTCGCCAACGCAGATAGCGCGGACATCACCTCGCCGCAATGGTACGACAGCCTCACCAATGCGCTTGCTCACATCGCCGGGGGCAACAGCTTGTATCCTCTGCCGTCGGATAATAACGGCTATTTTGTCCCTTCAACCGATGCGAACAGCCCGTATCTGATCACCACGAACCCGAAACTCGACGGGCTGGGGCAACTGGATCAAAGCCTGTTTGGCGACCTGTACGCATTAATGGGGATCCAACCCGGTACGGCTCCGCGTGAAACTAACAGCCAGTACACCGACCAGAATAAATTCCTCGGTTCGGCGTACTTCCTCGACAAACTTAACCTGCAGCCGGAATACGATTATCGCTTCCTCGGTGATGCGGCATTCGATACGCGCTACGTCAGCAACTTTATGCTCAACCAGACCGGCAGCCGCTATATCAGCGGCCTCGGTTCTGATCTCGAGCAGATGCAATACCTGATGGATAACGCGGCAGGTGCACAGCAGTCGCTTGGGTTGGCCTTTGGTGTAGCGCTGACGGCCACGCAAATCGCCGCGCTCGACAGCAGTATCTTGTGGTGGGAATCCGCCAGCATCAACGGCCAGACGGTAATGGTGCCGAAAGTGTATCTGTCACCAAAAGACGTGACGGTGAATAACGGCAGCGTGATTGCTGGCAATAATGTCGGACTTTCAGGCGGAAGTGTCACCAATAGCGGCAGCACCCTCGCCGCAAACAATAACCTGTTTATCGGTAGTCAGAGCAGCATCAGCAACCTGAATGCTGGCCTGATGCAGGCAGGCAGTGCACTACAACTGGGCGCGCTGGGCGATATCAACAACATTGGATCCGCGATATCTGGCAAAACCGTCCAGCTTGAGAGCACAGGCGGCAGCATTAATAACATCACGCAAACCGAACAATGGCAGGCAGGCGGAACGGGCAGGCGCGGCGAGTCTGTCAGTTTCAGCGAGACACAAAGCGGCCCGATGGCGGGGATCATGGCTCAGGACGACATGATCCTGAGAGCCGGACAAGATATCAATATTACCGGCGCACTTGTGGCAGCAGGCGACGATCTGCTGATGCTGGCAGGCAATGATCTGAACCTGAATGCCATAGAAACCAGTCAGAGTGCCAGTCGTGGCAAAAGTGAAACCCACAGCACTGAAAACGCCCGCACGACGATAACCGCAGGCGGCGATCTGACGCTGCTTGCCGGGCAGGATATCAACAGCCAGGCCGCAGAAGGTGACGTGGCGATGCAGGCCGGTCGCGATGTGAATCTGATGGCGATAGAAACCACCGACGGCAGCAGCTACAAAGCGAAGAAAAAGGTCGAAATCAACGAATCGGTACGCCAGGACAGCACTGAAATCGTCAGCGGCGGCAACACCACAATCGTTGCCGGACGTGACGTCAACAGCGAAGCGGCACAGGTAATTGCCAGCGGCGATATCGGTATTGGCGCAGGCCGTGACATTAACCTCAAAACCGCGACTGAAAGTGATTACCACTTCAAAGAAGAAACCAAAACTAAAAAAGGGTTCATGAAAAAAACCACCACGCACACGGTGGAGGAAGACAGCGCAACCCGTGAAGCAGGCACCCTGCTCAGCGGCGATAACGTAACCCTCATCGCCGGAAATGATCTGCTGGTGAAAGGCTCAGCGGTGGTCGGCGACGGCAATGTCAGCCTGAATGCGGGCAACAATATCGACATCGTGGCGGCGACCAACACCGACTCGACATACCGTCTCAAAGAGAAGAAAAAGAGCGGCATGTTCAGCGGCGGCGGCATTGGCGTCACCATTGGCACCAGTAAATCACGCTATGAAATGAACGATGAAGGCACCACCCAGAGCGAAAGCTTCAGCACCGTCGGCTCGACGGGCGGCAACGTCAGCATTAACGCCGGTGCCCAGGCTCATATCGGTGGCGCAGATATTATCGCCGGGAAGGATTTAAGCATTAAAGGCGACAGCGTGCTGATTGAACCGGGCCGCGATGCGCGCACCCACGATGAATCGTTCGAGCAGAAACAGAGCGGGCTGACGATAGCGTTATCGGGTGCGGCAGGCAGTGTGGTAAACAGCGCGGTGTCGACGGCGCAGTCGGTGAGTGATGAAAGTGACGACCGGCTGGCGGCGCTGAAAATTGCACAAGGCGTGATGAGCGGCGTATCGACCGGTCAGGCGATGGAGCTGGCGCAGGCCACCACCGGCGATGCTTCCACGGCGTTTGGTATCAGCGCCTCGCTGGGGACGCAGTCGTCCAAATCCGAGAGCCACAGCGGACAGAACACCGCCACGGGCAGCACGCTGACGGCGGGTGATAACCTGTCAATAACCGCGACGGGCGGCGATATCACGGCCATCGGCAGCCAGATTAAAGCCGGGCTGGACGTGGCGCTGAACGCGGCAGACGACATCAACCTGATTTCCTCGCAGAACACCCAGTGGCTGGAAGGAGAAAACAGCAGCAGCGGCGGCGCAATAGGGATTGGCATCGGCATGGGCGAGAGCGGTGCCGGTATCAACATCTCCGCCAGCGGCAACGCCTCCAGGGGCAGCGAGTCGGGCAACGGCACGCAGCATAACGAAACCACCATCGACGCGGGCAACCGCATCAGCATTAACAGTGGCGACGACACAACGATTGCCGGTGCGCAGGTCAGCGGCAACAGCGTGGTGGCGGATATCGGCGGCGACCTGACCATCAGCAGCCTGCA
>NZ_JQJR01000017.1:0-67233 GCF_000745615.1 Rahnella sp. WP5
GGGACGTTTAAGACTAAGACGTTGATAGGCTGGGTGTGTAAGTGCAGCGATGCATTGAGCTAACCAGTACTAATGACCCGAGAGGCTTAACCTTACAACACCAAAGGTGTTTTTAGAGACTTGAAGTAGATTTTCAGCTGAAGTTCCGAGATTGGTTCGTAGTGCAAGCCTGATTTAAGGTGAGCGGTATGGATGAAACAGAATTTGCCTGGCGGCACTAGCGCGGTGGTCCCACCTGACCCCATGCCGAACTCAGAAGTGAAACGCCGTAGCGCCGATGGTAGTGTGGGGTCTCCCCATGCGAGAGTAGGGAACTGCCAGGCATCAAATTAGTTCCTTTTCCCCTGACAAGGAAAATAACAGGAACAAACAGGTATCAGACGATTGCTGATACGTGTGAAAGAACCGGTGGAGCGGTAGTTCAGTTGGTTAGAATACCTGCCTGTCACGCAGGGGGTCGCGGGTTCGAGCCCCGTCCGTTCCGCCAATTATTAAAAATTATGCCTGCTAAATTAGCAGGCATAATAGTAAGCGTAATTTAGGGGCGTAGCTCAGTTGGTAGAGCACCGGTCTCCAAAACCGGGTGTCGCGAGTTCGAGTCTCTCCGCCCCTGCCATATTTAAACCCTTCGCGAAAGCGAGGGGTTTTTTTTCGTCTCAATTTCCTGAAACTCCTCTCTATTTTTTAACCTCTTCCCCTTAGCCCCATTATTCTGGGGATTATTTGCACCAATGGGCTCAAAATCTTCGCTTTTGCCAGTTGTTTTTTGTCATGTTTTGGCTGAATACATGCACGAATTGATTGTTCTCCCCGTATGTGACCTCGCTCATGCTCCCATTTTCCCTATGTACTAAACCTAATCATCGTCTTATGACGACTATCAGACCCTGACAGCATTCTTTTATCCTTTTTCCGACAAAACTGTCGTAGCGGCTGAATGCGTATGTCGGGTAAACGTCCTGGCCGTACCCTACGAGTCATAACAAAAAGTAGCTCAGACTACACGCGAGGAAAGAAACATGTACAAACGCTTATTTGTGGCAGCAGCAGTAGCAACAGCATTTTGTGGCGCAGTTCAGGCGGCTCCGCTGGTTGTTGGTTTTTCGCAGATCGGCTCTGAGTCTGGGTGGCGTTCTGCGGAAACCAAAGTCTCTAAATCAGAAGCGGAAAAACGTGGTATTACACTGAAAATATCTGATGCTCAGCAAAAACAAGAGAACCAAATCAAAGCAATACGTTCATTCATCGCACAGGGTGTTGATGCCATTTTCATCGCTCCTGTTGTTGCTACTGGCTGGGCTCCGGTTCTGACCGAAGCTAAAGAAGCTAAGATCCCTGTGTTCCTGTTAGACCGTACGATCGAGGTCAGTGATCCGTCTCTTTACACTGCTGCAGTCGCTTCTGACAGCGTATATGAGGGCAAAGTGGCGGGTGACTGGCTGGTGAAGGACGCTGCTGGCAAACCATGTAATGTTGTCGAATTGCAGGGTACGGTCGGTGCCAGTGTGGCGTTAAATCGTAAACAAGGCTTTGCAGATGCGTTGAAAGCTGCACCAAACGTCAAAATTATCCGCTCACAGTCCGGCGATTTCACCCGCAGTAAAGGCAAAGAAGTCATGGAAAGCTTCATCAAGGCTGAGCAAAACGGTAAGAACATTTGTGCTGTTTACGCCCATAACGACGATATGGCGATCGGTGCAATTCAGGCTATCAAAGAAGCTGGCCTGAAACCGGGTTCGCAGATCAAAATCGTCTCTATCGACGGTGTTCCTGATATCTACAAAGCTATGCTGGCGGGTGAAGCGAATGCTTCTGTTGAGCTGACACCAAACATGGCTGGCCCGGCATTTGATGCGCTGATTGCGATGAAAAAGGATGGTACGCAACCGAAGAAATTCATTCAGACTCAATCCGCGTTGATCCTGCCGGACATGGCTCAGAAAGAGTATGACATGAAGAAAAACATGGGTTACTGAGCCGGTTTACCGGCTTGTCTCACGGGCAAGCCGGTAACAATTATTCCCTTTTCGCTTATAGCGAATGCAGCAGGAGTAGTGACGTGACGGATAATCCTGGTTCAGAAACGCTGCTTGAAGTACGCGGCTTATCAGTTGAATTCCCCGGCGTAAAAGCGCTGGAAAATGTCGACTTTACCCTCGAACGCGGTGAAATTGTTGCCCTTTTAGGTGAGAACGGCGCCGGTAAGTCCACAATGATTAAGGCCCTCACCGGTGTCTATAAACGTTCTGCTGGCCAGGTCTTTCTTAACGGAAAACCGATCGAGCCAATCAGTACTGCTGATGCCCAGTCGCTGGGGATTGGTACGGTATATCAGGAAGTAAATCTCCTGCC
Organism: Rahnella sp. WP5; assembly: GCF_000745615.1. Taxonomy (NCBI): domain Bacteria; kingdom Pseudomonadati; phylum Pseudomonadota; class Gammaproteobacteria; order Enterobacterales; family Yersiniaceae; genus Rahnella; species Rahnella sp. WP5. The sequence goes on from NZ_JQJR01000017.1 coordinate 2,353, forward strand.
AAATATCTCTGTTGCTGCCAACTTGTTCATTGGGCGCGAGCCAACCCGTTTCGGGCTGGTTAATCAGCGCAAGATGGAACAACAGGCCGACGCCCTTCTGGAAGGCTATGGGCTGCATCTGGATGTCAGCCAGCCACTCTCAACCTACTCCATTGCGATTCAGCAAATCGTGGCAATTGCCCGCGCTGTTGACCTGTCTGCACAGGTTTTAATTCTTGATGAACCCACTGCCAGCCTTGATGCCAAAGAAGTCAGTATGTTGCTCGATATTCTGGTTCAACTGCGTAATAAAGGGGTGGGGATGATTTTCGTCACCCATTTCCTCGATCAGGTTTATCGGATCAGCGACCGGATTACCGTTTTGCGAAACGGTAAGCGTGTGGGGTCTGAACGAACGGTGGATTTACCGCGTATCGATCTCGTGCCGATGATGCTAGGACACAGTTTTGATGAAAACCTGCTCAAACGCACCGAACATAGAAATGTAACGGGCGAGCCATTAGTGGATTTCAAAGGCTATGGGCGTCGAGGTGTGGTCGAACATTTTGACCTGAAAGTACGTCGGGGGGAAATCGTCGGACTGGCGGGTTTACTGGGATCAGGACGGACGGAAACCGCTCAGCTGATTTTTGGCATTAAAGGGCATGACAGCGGCAATGCACGTGTCGATGGCAAAGAAGTCGCCATCAGCACGCCCAGAAAAGCGGCTAAACTGGGATTTGGTTACTGCCCGGAAGATCGTAAAACCGATGGCATTATCGGCGCGGCTACAGTGCGTGAAAATATCATCCTTGCCTTACAGGCGCAGCGCGGCTGGTTGCGTCCTTTACCCATGAAAGAGCAGCATCAGATCGCCGAAAAATTTATCAAACTCCTTGGCATCCGTACACCCGGCACTGAGCAGGAAATTCAGTATCTTTCCGGTGGTAACCAGCAAAAAGTATTGCTGTCTCGCTGGCTTGCAACCAATCCTCGTTTCCTCATTCTCGATGAACCTACCCGTGGGATTGACGTCGGTGCCCATGCAGAAATCATCCGTCTGATTGAAAAACTTTGTGACGAAGGCCTGGCGTTACTGGTCATTTCCTCTGAGCTGGAAGAACTGGCGGGTTATGCCGATCGTATTGTTGTCTTACGAGACCGTCGTCATATTGCCGAAATTGAGCAGGCTGATATCTCCGTGCCAGCCATTATGAAAGCCATTGCGGCGCAATGAGGGGAGATAGTGATGAATAACAGGAGCCTGCCAATGACGGGAAAACCGCGCAAAGTAAGATGGGTATTTCCAAAAGGCACCACGCAAATCGGTGCTTTCGTCGCAATATTAATCATAGACAGCCTGGTCGCCCCGGGCTTTTTCTCTATCCATATTCAGGATGGCCGCTTGTTTGGCAGCCTGGTGGATATTTTCAACCGTGGTGCCCCTGTCGCTTTGCTGGCTCTCGGGATGACGCTGGTTATCGCGACCGGCGGCATCGACCTTTCCGTCGGTGCGGTCATGGCGATTGCCGGTGCAACAGCCGCGACCATGACGGTGCAAGGATATCCGCTGATGATCGTGCTGCTGGCCTCGGTCGGGGTGGGGGCAATATGCGGTTTGTGGAATGGCTTTTTGGTCGCTGTTCTGCAAATTCAGCCGATTGTTGCCACGCTGATGCTGATGGTCGCCGGACGTGGCATCGCACAGCTAATTACGGAAGGGCAAATCGTCACGTTTGAACACAATGGCCTATCGCAGTTTGGCAGTGGTTCTTTGTTCTATCTGCCAATGCCGGTGATCATTGCCGTCGCTATGCTGGTTCTTGTCTGGGCACTGACGCGGAAAACAGCGCTTGGCCTGTTCATCGAATCAGTCGGCATCAATATCCGTTCTGCTTATAACGCCGGCGTAAATGCCCGTTTAGTGCTGATCTCCACTTACGTCATCTGTGGGATTTGCGCGGCCGTTGCGGGCGTTATCATAACGGCCGATATTCGCGGAGCGGACGCCAATAATGCCGGACTATGGCTGGAACTTGATGCCATTCTTGCCGTCGTCATCGGCGGCGGCTCGTTACTGGGTGGACGTTTTAACCTGCTTCTTTCGGTTGTCGGTGCACTGATCATTCAGGGAATGAATACCGGCATTCTGCTCTCCGGCTTCAAACCGGAATTCAACCTGGTGCTGAAAGCTCTGGTGGTGCTAGCTGTACTGGTAGTTCAGTCGCCCCGCGTCTCTTTCAGTAATCTGTTCCGGAGGAAAGGATAATGCTCAAAAGAAATCTGCCCCTGCTGATTACTATCGTGGTTTTCCTGGCCGGATACGCCTATTGCTTCACTCAGTTCCCCGGTTTTGCATCCACACGCGTGTTTTTTGATTTGCTGACGGATAACGCGTTTCTCGGCATCGTGGCCGTCGGGATGACATTTGTCATCTTATCTGGCGGCATCGATCTGTCAGTGGGTTCTGTTATCGCTTTCACCGGTGTTTTGCTGGCGAAACTCATCGGTGCTTATGGCATCGCGCCTGGCTATGCTTTTGTCATCGTGCTGTTGATGGGCACCACGTTTGGTGCGCTGATGGGATGGATCATTGATACGTTGAAACTGCCGGCTTTCATCATCACGCTGGCGGGCATGTTTTTTGTGCGCGGTATGAGTTTTATTGTTTCGGAAGAATCGTTGCCGATTAACCATCCGGTTTATGAATTCCTCGCCAATTATGCCTGGAAAATGCCCGGTGGTGGTCGTTTCACATTGCTGGCTCTGGTTATGTTGCTGGTGGTGCTTGGCGGGATTATTCTGGCTCACCGTACGCGATTCGGTAACAACGTCTATGCCGTTGGCGGTAGCAATGTGTCGGCTGCGCTGATGGGGGTGCCGGTAAGGCGTACCACGATTTATATCTACATGCTGTCCAGTACGCTGGCGGTCTTATCGGGCATCATTTTCTCGCTCTACACCTCTGCGGGTTATGCACTCGCGGCGAGTGGTGTAGAACTGGATGCTATCGCCTCTGTTGTGATTGGGGGGACGTTACTGAGTGGCGGCGTAGGCACAGTTTTAGGCAGCTTGTTTGGCGTGCTTATTCAGGGGCTGATCCAAACCTACATCACTTTCGATGGTACGCTTAGTTCGTGGTGGACCAAAATCGTGATGGGCGTTTTGTTGTTTATCTTCATCGGATTGCAAAAAGGGATGGGCAGCTTCTGGACAGCCAGAAGAGCGCGCCATCCGCGACCAGAACCGTCCTGAAACAGGACGGTATCAGAAATTAGTGATCAGCGGTGTTTTGAGTAACTGACGGATCAACACTTGCTGGTCGCTGGTTTGCAGCCAGACGGCGTAAAGCGGGCGGATCACCGGCGGAATATCTTCATGTGCGGCCAGTTGCGGATATTCTTTGGCCCAGTGCGCAGGCAGGAACGCACAACCGCCGGTATTTTCCAGCAACTGACGCGTCAGATGTGCAGAGGTTGTGGTTAACACCGGTTCCTGATCGCTGTTTTGCAGTTTTTCCTGCTGAGGAAAATCAGCGCCCCATTCCAGCTTCACATACGGTGATTGTTCGCTTCTGACCGTTTTCTGCGATGAGAATAGTCGTAACGAGAAATTACCTAGTAACTGACTTGAGAGCTCGTCCATCTTTGGTGGCTCGGTGGTGATCAGCAAATCCAGTTGTCTTTCATGCAATTGTTTGACCAGCGACTGACGCAGTGCAATGCGCGCCTCAAGCCTAAGCGTGCCACGCTGGGTGTAAAGAGACTGCAGCCACGGGGTCAGATAGGCTTCCCAGAGCGACGCCGTCGCACCAATCGACAATTCTGTGTGCTGTAACGAGCGTACAACCTCTTTTTTCGCCATTTGCCACGTTGACATAAGATTCTCTGCATAAGGCAGCAGACGTTCTCCTGCGGGCGTTAAGCGGATGTTATTGCGATGCCGTGTGAATAAATTGGCGCCAAGTTGGGTTTCCAGTTGCCGGATACGAAAGCTGACAGCGGATTGCGTCAGGTAAAGGGATTCCGCCGCCCGACCAAAGTGGCGAGTTCTACTGACCTCCAAAAAGGTTTTCAGTAATTCCGTGTCCAAAACTATCTCCAATATTTTTTGTCGTTAAGATTTAAATGTTTTGTTTTACACAATGTCAAGCCTAACTAATACTCCGCGCCATAACAGCACGACCATGAGAGAATTAGGAGCGTGTCAGATGGCGGAAAGCTTCACCACGACAAGTCGTTTTTTTGATAATAAACATTACCCTCGCGGGTTCTCCCGGCATGGCGATTTCACCATTAAAGAAGCGCAAATGCTAGAACGTTACGGCTTTGCTTTTAACGAGCTGGATCTGGGAAAACGTGAGCCCGTTACCGACGAAGAAAAACTGTTCCTGGAGGTTTGCCGTGGTACGCGCGAACCTGTAACGGATGCAGAAAAAGTGTGGAACAAATACATTGTCCGCACTCGTCGTCCGAAGAAATTCCACACGTTGTCTGGCGGTAAACCGCAGGCTGACGCTGTAGAAGACTACACGGAAAGCGATGACTAATGAAACGGGGCGATGCCCCGTTTTTTTATGCCAGACTCTTATGTAGAGTTAACAATAGCCTATCCATGCTGCGATAGCTCAGTGCTTCAGCAATATGTCTTCGTTCAATCGATTCCTCGCCACCCAAATCAGCCAATGTTCTCGCGACTTTCAGAATGCGATGCCAGGCTCTGACCGATAATCCCAGTTTATGCAGGACTTCTTCCAAAAATTCAGCATCTGCTTTGGTTAACACACAGTACGTCTCCACTTCGCTACTGCTCAGATGCGCGTTGATTTTTCCCGCGCGTTTTAACTGAATTTCTCTGGCGGTCAGTACCCGTTCCCGCACTTGTACACTATTTTCCCTGAGCGCAGGCGTATGGTTTTGCTGGCTCAAAATGCCGGGCGGCAGGAGCGGGACTTCAATCGACAGATCGAATCTGTCGAGAAATGGCCCGGAAAGCCGGCTCAGGTAGCGTAAAACCTGCTGTGGCGGTGTGCGGTTATGAATGCCCTGATAGTGTCCGGTCGGGCTGGGATTCATCGCTGCAATCAGTTGCGCTCTTGCCGGATAGCGGACTTTCGCCCGTGCACGGGAAATGGTGATTTCGCCGGATTCCATTGGCTGGCGCAAGGCATCAAGAACCTGGCGCTGAAATTCTGGCAGTTCGTCGAGAAACAATACGCCGTTATGTGCCAGTGATATTTCTCCCGGTCTGGGTAACGACCCGCCTCCCACCAGCGCGCTCATGGATGTGCTGTGATGCGGTGCACGAAAGGGGCGGATGCGTGAAAACTCGCCGTCATCTTCGGGGTTATACACCAGGCTGGCAATGGCGGCCGTTTCCAGCTTTTCCTCGTTACTCATGGGCGGCAGTAAACCGGGCAACCGGCTAGCCAGCATGGTTTTTCCGGTGCCAGGAGGCCCAATCAACAATAAATTATGCCCTCCCGCTGCCGCCACTTCGAGCGCGCGCTTTGATTGCTCCTGTCCGATGATATCGGCAATGTCAGGTTGATACCCGGGCGGAGGCGCCGTCGCCGGAAATTCAATCGGTGGCAAATTGTCCTCGCCCTGAAGGAATGCGCAGACCTGCAATAAGTGCCCGGCCACCTGCGCTACACCAGGATCAAGAAGCGTCATTTCCGTCTGATTACTTTGCGGCAGGATCAACACCCGGCCTTCTTTTTGCGCCTCAAGTGCCGCCGGAATCGCGCCATTTACGCTGCGCAGCGCACCGGAAAGGCCCAGCTCACCCAGAAACTCGTACTCCTCAAGCTTATCGTCCTGAAGCTGCTCTGAGGCCACCAGAATCGCCAGCGCGATGGACAAATCATACCGGCCGCCTTCTTTGGGTAAATCAGCAGGTGCAAGATTGACGGTGATGCGTTTGGCCGGAAAGGTAAACCCGCAGTTGATGATGGCGCTGCGAACCCGATCTCTGGCTTCCTTGACGGTGGTTTCCGGTAAACCGACCAGTGTCAGGGCCGGTAATCCGTTGCTGAGATGGACCTCAATCGAGACACCGGGTGCCTGAACCCCCAGCGATGCGCGGGTATATACCACGGCTAATGACATGCTTTTTCCTTTGCTATGAGCTCTGCTGACGGCAGCATGCCTGAGCTGGAAACGCTTTCGGGAAGAAGTTTGCTGCAATGCGTAATGCGATGGGAAAATAATCTGCAAGTCACCGACTTAACATGAAGGGATGCGAACTGCTTCGCAACGACAGCAATACTCCTTAACAGTTTAAGGTTTCTGGAAACAAATTAGCGGACTAATTAAGTTGCCGCAAATACCGGCAGGGGTGTTTAATCTTGCTGTATTTAACAATAAATAAACAAATACAGAACACTGATTAACATCTCTCTGCCTGACCAGGGATTTTCCGCAATGCCCTGGTGAGTGCACTACCTGCAGCTATTCCGAAATAGGGACTCACCCATGTTTGGTTGGACTTCTCGGCAGCGTAACGTTGCCATCGCCAGCTTTCTGAGCTGGACTCTCGACGCTTTCGATTTCTTCATTTTGGTCTTCCTGCTCAGCGATATCGCATCGGCATTTCAGGTAGATATCAAACAGGTCACGCTGGCAATACTGCTGACGCTGGCCGTGCGACCGATTGGGGCGTTGCTGTTCGGGCGTGCGGCGGAAAAGTACGGGCGCAAGCCGGTGCTGATGGTCAATATCGCGCTATTTTCTTTCTTCGAGCTGTGTACTGCGGCGGCACCTTCCCTGACCGTTTTCCTGATCCTTCGCGTGATTTACGGCATTGCGATGGGCGGTGTCTGGGGCGTAGCTTCTTCTCTGGCGATGGAAACCATCCCTGACCGTTCCCGTGGCGTGATGTCGGGGATTTTTCAGGCGGGTTATCCGTTTGGTTATCTGCTGGCGGCGGTGGTATATGGTTTGCTGTTTAACGTGGTCGGCTGGCGCGGCATGTTTGTGATTGGTGCGATACCGGTTTTCCTGCTGCCTTTCATCTGGTTCAAAGTACAGGAATCGCCGGTCTGGCTGGCGGCGCGGGAACGCAACGAAAGCACGGCACTGATGCCGGTGCTGAAGAAAAACTGGAAGCTATGTATTTATCTGGTTGTGCTGATGGCGGGTTTTAATTTCTTCAGCCACGGTACGCAAGATCTCTATCCGACGTTCCTGAAAGTTCAGCACGGTTTTGACGCACATACCGTCAGTTTAATCGCCATAAGCTACAACATTGCGTCAATTATCGGTGGGATCTTCTTTGGTTCGCTGTCTGAGAAAATTGGTCGTAAGAAAGCGATTATTATCGCCGCGTTGCTTTCACTGCCGGTCATTCCATTATGGGCTTTCTCCGGCGGTTCATGGATGCTGGGGCTGGGCGCGTTCCTGATGCAGTTTATGGTGCAGGGCGCATGGGGCGTCGTGCCGACTTATCTGACCGAACTGGTGCCTGCTAACACGCGCGCGGTTCTGCCGGGGTTTGTTTACCAGCTCGGTAATCTGATTGCTTCGGTTAATGCGACGCTTCAGGCTTACATTGCCGAAAGCCACGGACACAACTACGGACTGGCGATGGCAATTGTGGCCGGTACCGTCGCCATCCTGATTTCTGTTCTGGTGGCATTTGGCCGGGATACCCGCGGAAAAGCGATTGCTGGAGCAATAAATAATCAAACGGCAAATCATCACGCTAAGTTTTGATTTTTCAGATGATTTTTCATGGTTTCTGCAACAGACTGCAAATAATAACGCAAGAAAAGTGTTGTCATTAATCATCTTACTGTGATAACTCTGTAGGCAATCGTTCGCAATATGAATTTTAGAAACCTAAAAATGAAAGCCCTTCTCCTCGTAGTTAGCCTAGTCGTGATTAGCGTGGTGGTGATTATTATCCCACCGTGCGGGGCTGCACTTGGACGAAGAAAGGCTTATTAAACAAGCCTGAACCTGAAAAGAAACCCCGCACCGAAAGGTCCGGGGTTTTTTTTTGGGTCAGGAATTTCAGAGAACAGAGAAGCGGGGTCGGAAAATGAGCAACAGCATAATATTCTGCACTTGTCGCAAAAAGGCAGGAGAATAAAGATGAACGGAGCACAATGGGTAGTACAAGCGTTGCGTGCGCAGGGTGTAAATACAGTATTTGGTTATCCTGGCGGGGCAATCATGCCGGTATACGATGCATTGTATGACGGCGGCGTGGAACACCTGTTGTGCCGGCATGAGCAGGGTGCTGCAATGGCCGCCATCGGCTATGCCCGTTCTACCGGAAAAGTTGGCGTCTGTATCGCCACTTCCGGTCCTGGTGCGACCAACCTGATCACCGGTCTGGCCGACGCGCTGTTAGACTCCGTTCCGCTGGTGGCCATCACCGGGCAGGTTGGTTCTGCCTTCATCGGCACCGATGCCTTCCAGGAAATCGACGTTTTAGGGTTGTCCCTGGCCTGCACCAAACACAGTTTCCTGGTTGAATCTCTGGAAGCGCTGCCGGAAATCATGGCGGAAGCCTTTGCCATCGCCAGCTCCGGTCGTCCGGGCCCGGTTCTGATCGACATTCCGAAAGATATCCAGCTGGCCGTGGGTGAATTACCGCCGCATCTGGTGGCGGTTGAAGAAACTTTTCCGCATCCTGCGGCTGAATTACAACAAGCCCGCGCCATGATCGCTGCCGCGCAAAAACCGATGGTTTACGTCGGTGGCGGTGTCGGTATCGCGCAGGCCGTTCCGGCATTACGCGAATTCATTACTGCGACAGGCATTCCTGCGGTAGCAACGTTGAAAGGTCTGGGGGCGCCGGATGCCAGCGACCCATGTTATCTGGGTATGCTGGGCATGCACGGTACCAAAGCGGCGAATCTGGCTGTTCAGTCCTGCGATTTGCTGATTGCCGTCGGTGCGCGTTTCGACGACCGCGTGACCGGCAAGCTGAATACTTTTGCGCCAGACGCCGCGGTTATCCACATGGATATCGATCCGGCCGAGCTGAACAAATTGCGCCAGGCGCATGTGGCGTTGCAGGGTGATCTGAATGCGCTGTTACCGGCGCTGCAACAACCCCTGAACATCAACGCCTGGCGTGATGAAGTGATGACGCTGAAAGCGCAGGGCGAATGGCGCTACGATCATCCGGGTGAAGCGATTTATGCGCCGTTGTTACTGAAACAAATCTCTGACCGTAAATCGGCCAATACCGTGGTGACCACCGACGTCGGCCAGCATCAGATGTGGACCTCGCAACATATGCAGTTCACCCGCCCGGAAAACTTCATCACCTCCAGCGGTCTGGGCACGATGGGTTTCGGCGTTCCTGCCGCCGTCGGCGCACAGGTTGCCCGCCCGGACGATATGGTGATCTGCGTTTCCGGTGACGGTTCATTCATGATGAATGTTCAGGAGCTGGGCACCATCAAGCGAAAACAGTTGCCCGTCAAAATCCTGTTGCTGGATAACCAGCGATTAGGGATGGTTCGACAGTGGCAGGAATTGTTCTTCGACGGACGCTTCAGTGAAACCAACCTCTCCGATAACCCCGATTTTGTCACGCTGGCCAGCGCATTCAACATCCCCGGCCAACGTATCCACCGTAAAGATCAAGTCGATGCCGCTCTGGACGCTTTCTTCAACAGTGAAGGTCCGTATTTGCTCCAGGTTTCCATCGACGAAAATGAGAATGTCTGGCCGCTGGTTCCACCGGGCGCAGGCAACGAAACCATGCTGGAGAAAATGTCATGATGCAACATAACGTCTCAATTCAGGCCCGCTTCCGCCCCGAAATGTTAGAGCGCGTATTACGCGTCGTCCGTCACCGTGGTTTTCAGGTGTGCGCAATGAACATGACGCCGATGGTCAATGCGGAAAACATAAATATCGAATTGACCGTTGCCAGTCAGCGGCCCGTAGATTTACTGTCTTCACAGTTACGCAAACTTATGGATGTCGCTTGTGTCGAGATCCAGCAACATACATCACAACAAATACGCGCGAATGCGTGAGTAAAGGAACGAGAGAATGACGAAGAAAGCTGATTACATTTGGTTCAACGGCGAGATGGTTCCGTGGGCAGAAGCTAAAGTCCATGTCATGTCACACGCACTGCATTACGGCACTTCCGTTTTCGAAGGCGTGCGTTGCTACGACTCCCATAAAGGCCCGGTCGTATTCCGTCACCGTGAACATATGCAGCGTCTGCGCGATTCCGCAAAAATTTACCGTATGCCTGTTTCCCAGAGCGTGGATGAGCTGATGGAAGCTTGCCGCGAAACCCTGCGTAAAAACAATCTGGTCAGCGCGTATATCCGTCCGCTGGTGTTTGTCGGCGATGTGGGTATGGGCGTTAATCCGCCGGACGGCTACAAAACTGATGTGATCATCGCCGCCTTCCCGTGGGGCGCGTATCTGGGTGAAGAAGCGCTGGAGCAGGGTATCGACGCGATGGTGTCTTCATGGAACCGCGTTGCTGCAAACACCATTCCAACCGCTGCGAAAGCCGGTGGTAACTACCTGTCCTCCCTGCTGGTCGGCAGCGAAGCACGTCGTCACGGTTATCAGGAAGGTATCGCGCTGGACATTCACGGCTATGTGTCTGAAGGCGCTGGCGAAAACCTGTTTGAAGTGAAAGAAGGCATTCTGTTCACACCGCCATTTACCTCTTCTGCCCTGCCAGGTATCACCCGTGACGCTATTATTAAACTGGCAAAAGACCTGGGTCTTGAAGTGCGTGAGCAAGTTCTGTCCCGTGAATCCCTGTATCTGGCAGACGAAGTCTTCATGTCCGGTACCGCTGCAGAAATCACCCCGGTGCGCAGCGTTGACGGCATTCAGGTCGGTATCGGTAAACGTGGTCCGGTGACCAAACAAATTCAGGATGCATTCTTCGGCCTGTTCACCGGCAAAACCGAAGATAAATGGGGTTGGCTGGATCCAATCAACCCACAATAATTTTACCCGTCATCCTTCAGGCCGCCTCCGCGTTCGCTGCCTGGTGCAACCCGAATGATTCAGGGTAAATAAGAAATTCAGCAGGTAGCGATTTCGCTGCCTGCTAAACAGAAATGATTTGGAGTGAACAGAGCATGCCTAAGTACCGTTCCCACACCACGACACACGGCCGCAACATGGCTGGCGCCCGCGCATTATGGCGCGCTACCGGCATGACGGATAACGATTTTGGTAAGCCCATTATTGCCGTCGTCAACTCATTCACCCAGTTCGTGCCGGGCCACGTGCATTTGCGCGATTTGGGTAAGCTGGTTGCCGAGCAAATCGAAGCGTCCGGCGGCGTGGCGAAAGAATTCAACACTATCGCTGTGGATGACGGGATCGCCATGGGGCATGGCGGCATGCTGTATTCATTGCCTTCACGCGAACTGATTGCTGACTCGGTGGAATACATGGTTAACGCGCACTGCGCTGATGCCATGGTGTGTATTTCAAACTGCGACAAAATCACCCCGGGAATGCTGATGGCGTCACTGCGCCTGAATATTCCGGTGATCTTCGTTTCCGGTGGTCCGATGGAAGCCGGTAAAACCAAACTGTCTGACAAAATCATCAAACTCGACCTGGTCGATGCGATGATTCAGGGCGCAAACCCGAACGTCAGCGATGCCGACAGCGAACAAATCGAACGTTCTGCCTGTCCGACCTGCGGCTCCTGTTCCGGTATGTTTACCGCCAACTCCATGAACTGTCTGACCGAAGCGCTGGGTCTGTCTCAGCCGGGTAACGGTTCATTGCTGGCTACTCACGCCGATCGCCGCGATTTGTTCCTTAACGCCGGTCGCCGCATCGTTGAGCTGACCAAACGTTATTACGAAAAAGACGATGAAAGCGCATTGCCGCGCAACATCGCCAGCAAAGCGGCTTTCGAAAATGCCATGATCCTGGATATCGCGATGGGCGGCTCGACTAACACCGTTCTTCACCTGCTGGCTGCCGCGCAGGAAGGCGAAATCGACTTCGACATGACCGACATCGACCGTCTGTCACGCAAAGTCCCGCACCTGTGTAAAGTCGCGCCAAGCACTCAGAAATACCACATGGAAGACGTTCACCGTGCCGGTGGCGTGCTGGCGATTCTGGGCGAACTGGATCGCGCCAATCTCCTTAACCGCGACGTGAAAAACATTCTCGGCCTGACCCTGAACCAGACGCTGGATCAGTACGACATCATGCTGACCAAAGACGAAGCCGTGAAAAAAATGTTCCGCGCCGGTCCGGCCGGTATCCGCACCACGCAGGCGTTCTCGCAAGACTGCCGCTGGGATACGCTTGATGACGACCGCGCCGACGGCTGTATCCGTTCGCTTGAGCATGCGTTCAGCAAAGACGGTGGTCTGGCCGTGCTTTACGGCAACATCGCCGAAGCGGGCAGTATCGTTAAAACGGCGGGTGTGGATAAATCCAACCTGACTTTCCGTGGTCCGGCAAAAGTGTACGAAAGCCAGGACAGCGCGGTTGAAGCGATTCTTGGCGGCAAAGTGGTTTCCGGCGACGTTGTTGTGATTCGTTACGAAGGGCCGAAAGGCGGGCCGGGCATGCAGGAAATGCTGTATCCGACCACTTACCTGAAATCCATGGGTCTCGGCAAAGAGTGCGCGCTGATTACCGATGGTCGTTTCTCCGGCGGCACATCCGGTCTGTCTATCGGCCACGTTTCTCCGGAAGCGGGCAGCGGCGGCCTGATTGCGTTGGTGGAAGATGGCGACATCATCGATATCGACATTCCGAACCGTAGCATGGTGCTGGATGTGCCTGCGGCAGAACTGGCGGCGCGTCACGAAGCTGAACTGGCACGTGGCGACAAAGCCTGGACGCCGAAAAACCGCGAACGTGTGGTTTCACTTGCGCTGCGTGCTTACGCATTGCTGGCGACCAGTGCCGATAAAGGCGCAGTGCGCGACAAGTCTAAGCTGGGAGGCTGACAGTCATGGCGGTATCACAACCTCTACCCGACCAGCCGTGCGGCGCAGAATACCTGCGTGCCGTGCTGCGTGCGCCGGTTTATGAAGTCGCACAGGTTACGCCTTTGCAGGTCATGGAAAAGATCTCTTCCCGGTTGGGTAACACCATTCTGGTGAAGAGGGAGGATCGTCAGGCCGTCCACAGTTTTAAACTGCGCGGTGCCTATTCGATGATCGCCAGCCTGACGGAAGAACAGGCTGCGCGTGGCGTTATCACTGCGTCCGCGGGAAATCACGCGCAGGGCGTTGCATTGTCGGCGACCAAAAAAGGCATCAAATCTCTGATTGTGATGCCGGTTGCCACAGCGGATATCAAAGTGGATGCCGTGCGTAACTTTGGCGGTGAAGTGTTGCTGCATGGCGCGAATTTCGATGAGGCGAAAGCCAAAGCGATCATGCTGTCGCAGGAACAGGGCATGACTTTTGTGCCGCCATTTGACCATCCGGCGGTGATTGCCGGGCAGGGCACGCTGGCCATGGAGTTGCTGCAACAGGATGCGCATCTCGACCGCGTATTCGTGCCTGTCGGCGGTGGCGGCCTGGCCGCTGGTGTCGCCGTGCTCATCAAACAACTGATGCCGCAGATTCAGGTCATCGGTGTTGAAGCTGAAGATTCTGCCTGTCTGCGCGCGGCAATGGACGCCGGTGAACCGGTCGACCTGGCGCGTGTGGGTTTGTTCGCAGAAGGCGTGGCGGTGAAACGTATCGGCAACGAAACGTTCCGCTTGTGTCGCGAATATCTTGATGACGTCATCACCGTCGACAGCGATTCAATTTGTGCCGCGGTGAAAGACTTGTTCGAAGACGTGCGTGCGATTGCTGAACCTTCCGGCGCGCTGGCGCTGGCGGGACTGAAGAAATACGTGCAGCAGCACAATATTCAGGGCGAGCGTCTGGCGCATGTGCTTTCCGGCGCGAACGTGAATTTCCACGGTCTGCGTTATGTGTCGGAACGCTGTGAACTGGGCGAGCAACGCGAAGCGCTGCTGGCGGTGACCATTCCTGAGCGCAAAGGCAGTTTCCTGAAGTTTTGCCAGCTGTTGGGTGGCCGTTCGGTGACAGAGTTCAACTACCGTTATGCCGATGCCGACAACGCCTGCATTTTTGTGGGCGTGCGTCTGACGCGCGGTCACGCAGAGCGTCAGGAAATTATCGACGAACTGAATCACGACGGTTATCAGGTTGTGGATCTGTCCGACGATGAAATGGCGAAACTTCATGTGCGTTACATGGTGGGCGGGCGTCCGACCAAACCTCTGCGCGAGCGGCTTTACAGCTTTGAATTCCCGGAATCTCCGGGGGCTTTGCTGAAATTCCTGCATACGCTGGGCACGCACTGGAATATTTCGCTGTTCCATTACCGCAGTCACGGTACCGATTTCGGTCGTGTGCTGGCTGCGTTTGAGCTGAACGAAGAAGAGCCGGAGTTCGAGCAGAACCTGTCGGCGCTGGGTTATGACTGTCACAACGAAAGTGATAATCCGGCGTTCCGCTTCTTCCTGGCGGGCTAAAACTAAACGGGGCATCTGAAAAGTGCCCCTTTTTTATTCTGTAAACGTTCAGAGCAACTGCCAGAACGCGTCGATCAGTGGCTCGCTAAGGCGTTTTCTTTGCACGCAGACGCCCAGTTCCAGCGGCGCGCCGAGCGTGATGTTATCCAGAATGGAAATACGGTTGCGCACCGGTTCCGGGCTGTTATCGACCACTACGGACGGGATCAGCGCGATGCCGCAGCCGAGCGCGACCATCGATACAATGGCTTCGTGGCCGGATACCGTGGCATAAATCAGCGGATTGCTCAGGCGGTTGCGTTTGAACCAGGCGTCAATGCGTTTTCGCGCCGGGCCATGTTCCGGCAGGATGAACGGAATTTGTGACCAGTCCGGATGCGGCTCACTGACCTGGGTGCGGACGGCGCAGGGCAGGGAAGGAGAAATCAGGATCATCGGGATTTCGCCGATCTGCGTGAAATCGACGCTGCCCGGCAAACTTTCCGGACGTCCGGCAATCGCCAGATCCGCTTCGGTGGACTGGACTTTTTCAACCGCATCCGCAGCGTCGCCGGTGGTGAGTTTGATTTCGACCAGCGGATGCTGCGCACGGAAGCGGTCAAGGATTGGCGGCAAATGGCTGTAGGCGGCCGTCACCGAGCAGAACAGGTGCAGTTCGCCGCTCAGCGTCGGGCCATGCTGATCCAGCCCGCTGCGCAGTTGCTGGTAATGCAGCAGCGTCTGCTGGGCAAAGTTTTTGAGTTGTTCACCGGCACTGGTCAGTTGCACGGTGCGGTTATCACGCTGAAATAACGGCTGGCCGAGTTCTTCTTCCAGCCGCTGGATCTGGCGTGACAACGTGGATGGGCTGACATGCATCGCCTTCGACGAACGGCCAAAATGGCGACTTTCCGCCAGATGTAAAAACAGTTTCAGATCACGTAAGTCCATAAAGAATATCCGGCTCTTTGGTTTCACAGATGACAGGCTAAGTATATTGCATAATTTGCAACGTCATCTTCGTAATATATCAATTTAAGCAATGTGTCACATGACATATAGTGAATTCACGGCGTTCACCGGCTCACCGGTGAAACAAAAAATAACAGCACTTACCTCGATAGAACGGAGCAAGACATGGCTAACTATTTCAACACACTGAACCTGCGTCAGCAGCTGGCACAACTGGGCAAATGCCGCTTTATGGGTCGCGATGAATTCGCGGACGAAGCCAGCTACCTCAAAGGTAAAAAAGTGGTGATTGTAGGCTGTGGCGCACAGGGCCTGAACCAGGGGCTGAACATGCGTGATTCCGGTCTGGATGTGTCCTACACCCTGCGTGCAGAAGCGATTGCTGAGAAGCGTGCTTCATGGCGTAAAGCGACCGAAAACGGCTTTAAAGTCGGTACTTACGAAGAACTGATCCCGCAGGCAGATCTGGTTATCAACCTGACACCAGACAAACAGCACAGCGCAGTAGTAAAAGCGGTTCAGCCTCTGATGAAAGACGGCGCAACACTGGGCTATTCCCACGGTTTCAACATCGTTGAAGTGGGCGAGCAAATCCGTAAAGACATCACCGTGGTGATGGTTGCGCCGAAATGCCCGGGTACCGAAGTGCGTGAAGAATACAAACGTGGTTTCGGTGTACCAACACTGATCGCCGTTCACCCGGAAAACGACCCGAAAGGCGAAGGCATGGCGATCGCTAAAGCCTGGGCAGCAGCAACCGGCGGCCATCGTGCAGGTGTTCTGCAATCTTCCTTCGTTGCCGAAGTGAAATCTGACCTGATGGGCGAGCAGACTATCCTGTGCGGCATGTTGCAGGCGGGTTCTCTGCTGTGCTTCGACAAACTGGTTGCTGACGGCGTTGATGAAGCTTACGCAGAAAAACTGCTGCAGTTCGGCTGGGAAACCATCACCGAAGCGCTGAAACAAGGCGGCATCACGCTGATGATGGACCGTCTGTCTAACCCGGCGAAACTGCGTGCTTATGCGCTGTCTGAACAACTGAAAGAGATCATGGCGCCGCTGTTCCAGAAACACATGGACGACATCATCTCTGGCGAATTCTCCAGCGGCATGATGGCTGACTGGGCGAACGACGATAAGAAACTGCTGACGTGGCGTGAAGAGACGGGCGCAACCGCATTCGAAAACGCGCCACAGTTCGAAGGTAAAATCTCCGAGCAGGAATACTTCGACCACGGTGTTGTGATGATTGCGATGGTGAAAGCAGGTGTTGAGCTGGCTTTCGAAACCATGGTAGCTTCCGGCATCATCGAAGAATCTGCTTACTACGAATCACTGCACGAACTGCCGCTGATCGCCAACACCGTTGCACGTAAGCGTCTGTACGAAATGAACGTGGTAATCTCCGATACGGCTGAATACGGTAACTACCTGTTCGCTAACGCTGCTGTACCGTTGCTGAAAGAGTTCATGACCACTCTGCAGGCAGGCGATTTGGGCAAATCAGTTGCCGAAACTCAGGTTGATAACGCGCAGCTGCGCGATGTTAACGAAGCGATTCGCAATCACCCGATTGAGTCCATCGGCCGCACCCTGCGTGGCTATATGACCGACATGAAACGCATTGCTGTAGCGAGTTAATTCATTAACCCTCAGGTATGAAATAGAAATAAAAAGGGCACTGCATGAAAATGCGGTGCCCTTTCTTTTGGTTCTGCCTGAGGCAGAACTTAGTTGCGGTACAAAATCTTAATGATGTGGTAACCGAACTGAGTGTGCAGCGGGCCCTGTGGCTCGATCAGCGGCGCAGAGAAAACCACTTTATCGAAAGCTGGCACCATTGCGCCTTGCTTGAATTCACCTAAATGGCCGCCTTTCTTGCCTGACGGACAGGTGGAATGTTTTTTAGCCAGTTTCTCAAAATCGCCACCGTTCTTCAGTTGTTCCAGAAGATCAAGTGCCTGTGCTTCTTCCTTTACCAGGATATGCATTGCTGCGGCAGTTTTTGCCATGATAAGACCTTTTTGCGAGAGTGTTTCCAGAGGCGTAATGTAACATCTGAAACACTGCGGGGGGAATCCGGCCTGCATTCCATACATCACAAATTGCGCCTTAAAGCCTGTCAATCTCAGGCGATGTTTCTGCTACAATCGCCGTCCTTGTCTATCAGGTGAGCAAAAATACGCCATGCGATTAAACCCCAGCCAACAACACGCCGTCGAATTCGTCACCGGACCCTGCCTGGTTCTGGCGGGGGCTGGCTCCGGTAAAACCCGTGTAATTACCAATAAAATCGCACACCTGATCCGTGAATGTGGCTATCAGGCACGTCACATTGCGGCTGTCACCTTTACCAATAAAGCCGCGCGTGAAATGAAAGAGCGTGTTGCACAAACCCTCGGTCGCAAAGAAGCGCGGGGCTTGCTGATTGCAACGTTCCACACGCTCGGGCTGGAAATCATCAAACGCGAATTTGCTGCCCTGGGGATGAAATCTAACTTCTCTTTATTTGATGATCAGGACCAGCTGGCGCTGCTGAAAGAGCTGAGCGAAAAATGGCTGGAGAACGATAAAACATTATTGCAGCAGCTGGTTTCCACGATCTCCAACTGGAAAAACGATCTGGTTGATCCTTCGCATGCCGCCGGGCTGGCGCGATCTGAACGTGATCAAATCTTTGCGCACTGCTACAGCCTTTACCACGATCATATGCGCGCGTGTAATATTCTCGACTTCGATGACCTGATCCTGTTGCCTACGTTACTGCTGCAAAGTAATGAAGAAGTGCGTGAACGCTGGCAGAACAAGTTGCGTTATCTGCTGGTCGATGAATATCAGGACACTAACACCAGCCAGTACATGATGGTGAAATTGCTGGTCGGCAACCGCGCACGTTTCACCGTTGTTGGTGACGATGACCAGTCGATTTACTCCTGGCGCGGCGCACGACCGCAAAACCTGGTGCTGCTGAAAGAAGACTTCCCGCAGTTACAGGTCATCAAACTTGAGCAAAATTACCGTTCCACCCAGCGTATTCTGAAAGCTGCCAATATTCTGATTGCCAATAATCCGCATGTGTTCGAGAAGCGCTTGTTCTCTGAACTGGCTTATGGCGAAACGCTGAAGGTCGTGACGGCGAATAATGAAGATCATGAATCCGAGCGGGTGGTCGGTGAGCTAATTGCTCATCATTTCATCAACAAAACCGCTTATGGCGATTACGCGATTTTGTACCGTGGTAACCACCAGTCGCGTTTGTTTGAAAAAATGCTGATGCAAAACCGCATCCCGTACCGGATTTCCGGCGGCACGTCCTTCTTCTCCCGACCGGAGATTAAAGACCTGCTGGCCTATTTGCGTGTGCTGACCAATCCGGACGACGACAGCGCATTCCTGCGCATCGTTAACACGCCACGTCGTGAAATCGGCGCGGCCACCCTGCAGAAACTGGGGGAGTGGGCCAATCAGCGCAACAAAGGGCTGTTCAAAGCCAGTTTTGATATGGGACTGAGCCAGTCTCTGACCGGACGCGGGCTGGAATCCCTGCAACGTTTCACGCACTGGATGGGCAATATCTCTGAGCTGGCCGAACGTGAGCCGGTTGCGGCTGTCCGGGATTTGATCCACGGCGTTGACTATGAAAGCTGGCTGTTTGAAACCTCGCCAAGCCCGAAAGCGGCTGAAATGCGCATGAAAAACGTTAATCAGCTGTTCAGCTGGATGACGGAAATGCTTGAGGGTACCGATCTGGATGAGCCAATGACGCTCACGCAGGTGGTCACCCGCTTCACGCTGCGTGACATGATGGAACGCGGTGAGAACGACGAAGAGCTGGACCAGGTTCAGCTGATGACGCTGCATGCTTCGAAAGGGCTGGAGTTCCCGTATGTGTATCTGGTCGGTATGGAAGAAGGTTTGCTGCCGCATCAGAGCAGTATCGATGAAGACAACGTGGATGAAGAGCGGCGTCTGGCTTATGTGGGGATTACCCGGGCACAAAAAGAGCTGACGTTTACACTCTGTCGCGAACGCCGTCAGTACGGCGAACTGATCCGTCCGGAACCGAGCCGCTTCCTGCTGGAATTACCACAGGATGACCTGGCCTGGGAAAGCGAACGTAAAGTGGTAAGTGCGCAGGAACGCATGGTGAAAGGGCAAAGCCATCTGGAGAAAATTCGCGAGCAACTGGCGAAAGCGAAAGGCGGCAATTAGCCATTAAGCATGAGCCATTAAAAAAGCAGAGGCTGATGAATCAGGTCTCTGCTTTTCTAACGTTTTACAACTGCTCATCACTGTTCTTCGACAAACAGCGGCCAGTGGACATAACTTTGCCAGTGGCTTTCCTGCTCTAATTCTTCAGCGCGCAAAGGATGCTGTTCCAGCCAGCCCTGTGGCACAATCACACTCAGTTCATCATCATTAGCACGTAAACGCACAGCAGGCAGTGTGTCGTCGCGACGACGGCTGGCAAATATGATCGCCAGGCGCAGAATACGACAAAGACGTTGTGCCTGACGCGGCGGCACGGCGTTTTGCTCATTGAGCAACGGTAAATCGAGCATGTTGTTCTGGTTTTGCAGTAACGTCGCCAGCAGTTTTTTCTGCGCCGGCGTGAAACCCGGTAAATCCAGATGACGGATCAGATAGGCTGCGTGATGCGGTGCTTTCTTGAAATCGACACTCAGCCCAATTTCGTGGATCAGGCAGGCACTGTTGAGCAGTTCACGGGCACGGGCATCCAGCTTCCATTCCTGAGCCACCTGCAGCGAAAAGTTCTCAGCCAGTTGCGCCACACGCTCGGCCTGCTCGTTATCCAGCAGATAACGGCGTTGCAGATTACGCAGCGTACGCTGACGGATATCTTGCTCGATCGGCAAATGCAGCATGCCGTAAACCAGACCTTCACGCAGTGCACCACCCGCCAGTGTCATCATTTCGATGTTCAGCGTTTTGAAAATGGCGATCAGAATAGACAGTCCGCTCGGGAAAACCAGCGCACGTTCAAGGGTCAGACCTTCAATCTCCAGTTCTTCCAGCTTGCCGCACAGAATGGCGCGCTGTTTGAGCTGCTGAAGTTTAGGCAGAGTGATGCGTTCATCCATGCCTTGAGCGACCATGATTTCCTGCAAGGCTTGCACGGTACCTGAAGCGCCGACACAAATCTGCCAGCCATTGGCAATCAGCTCAGGTGCCACAGGAAGGATCATGTCGGTCGCAGCCTGTTCAGCCTGATCAAAGTTTTCTTTTGCCAGATTTCGATCTGCAAAATACTGCTCGAGCCAGGTGACGCAGCCCATCGAAAGGCTATAAAGCGTGGTGGCCTGAGCCCCAATGCCGGTCACCAGTTCGGTGCTGCCACCACCAATATCAACCACCAGACGTTTATCTGGCCCGCCCGTGGTGTGAGCAACGCCGTGATAAATCAGACGTGCTTCTTCTTCACCGGTAATGACCTGAATCGGGCAACCGAGAATTGCCTGAGCTTTACCCAGAAACTCATCGGCATTGCTGGCAAGACGCAGCGTTGCGGTGGCAACCACACGAATTTGGTCGCGCGGGATATCCTGCAATCTTTCAGAAAATAGTTTCAGGCATTGCCAGCCACGCTGCATCGCTTCCTGAGAAAGCAGGTTTTGTTTATCCAGACCGGCTGCCAGACGCACTTTGCGCTTAATTCTGGCGAGGGTCTGGATACTGCCTGCCACCTCACGAACAACCAGCATGTGAAAGCTGTTAGAGCCCAGATCAATCGCTGCATACAGTGAGGTGGAACTTAACATAGGTTATCAGCCCGGACGTTTACGGTTGCTACGTGGTGCACTGCTGCGACGTGAAGACGAATTACTGTTGCGGCGCGGGCCGTTACCGGTGCGCGAGCGGGCAAGACGTTTTGCAGGAGGCAAATCAGTTAACAGCGCATCGCTGTTGTATTTACTCACCGGAATGCTGTGGCCGGTATAGGTTTCTATCGCTGGCAGATTCAGGGCATATTCTTCACACGCCAGGCTGATGGAATGACCACTCAGACCCGCACGGCCGGTACGACCAATGCGATGCACGTAGTCTTCACAGTCGTCAGGCAAGTCATAGTTAAAGACGTGTGTCACGGCAGGAATGTGCAAACCACGGGCAGCAACGTCGGTCGCAACCAGAATATCCAGCGTGCCTTTAGTGAAGTCTTCCAGAACGCGAAGGCGTTTTTTCTGCGGGACGTCACCGGTCAGCAAACCGACGCGGTGTCCGTCGGCAGCCAGATGGCCCCAGACATCTTCACAACGGTGTTTGGTGTTTGCAAAAATAATGCAACGATCCGGCCATTCCTCTTCAATCAGCGTCTGTAACAGACGCATTTTTTCTTCATTTGAAGGATAGAACAGCTCTTCCTGAATACGGTGGCCCGTTTTTTGTTCCGGTTCGATCTCAATCGACTCGGCATTATTCATGTTTTCGAACGCCAGTTCTTTCACACGATAGGAAAGCGTTGCTGAGAACAGCATGTTCAGGCGTTGATTAGCAGGAGGCATCCGGCGGAACAACCAGCGGATATCTTTGATGAAGCCCAGATCGAACATACGGTCTGCTTCATCCAGTACCACCACCTGGATCGCGCCCAGGTCGATGTGGTTCTGTTTAGTGTAATCGATTAAACGGCCGGTGGTTCCGATCAGGATGTCCACGCCGCTTTCCAGCACTTTAAGCTGTTTGTCGTAACCGTCGCCGCCATACGCCAGACCTAATTTCAGCCCGGTAGATTCAGATAATGCTTCGGCGTCGGAGTGAATCTGCACCGCGAGTTCACGCGTAGGTGCCATGATCAAGGCACGCGGCTGGTTAGTCTGACGACCTTCCGCAGCAGGGTGAGAAAGCAGATAATGGAAAGTAGACGCTAAAAAAGCCAGCGTCTTGCCGGTACCGGTTTGCGCCTGACCTGCAACATCACGCCCAGCGAGCGTGATTGGCAATGCCAATGCCTGAATAGGAGTACAGTAATGGAACCCTTTCTTTTCAAGGGCTTCTACTGCCAGCGGGTGCAGGGCGAAGTCGGAAAACTTCTGTTCGGTCAAGTGTGTTTTGCTCATAGTGTGGTAGAATATCAGCTAACTATTGCTTTACGAAAGCGTATCCGGTGAAATAAAGTCAACCTGATGTTGGTTAATGCTACATCAACAAGGTAAAGATAATCCTTTGGAGTAAACATGAGCGATAAAATTATTCACCTGACCGATGACAGTTTCGACAACGACGTATTGAAAGCCGAAGGGCTGGTGCTGGTCGATTTTTGGGCAGAGTGGTGCGGACCATGTAAGATGATCGCTCCAATTCTGGATGAAATTGCCACTGAGTTCGAAGGCAAGCTGACCATCGCGAAACTGAATATCGACGAAAACCCAGGTACTGCACCTAAATACGGCATCCGTGGTATTCCTACCCTGCTGTTATTTAAAGGCGGCGAAGTCGCAGCAACTAAAGTTGGCGCACTGTCGAAAGGTCAGCTGAAAGAGTTCTTAACAGCTAATCTGTAATCGGTCGGGATGACCCAAGCCAGGTGTTTAGCGGGCTGTCGTGTTTTTCACATTGTCCGCTAGACGCCTGTCAAGAAGCGTGCTAAGTTTACGCTTACTGCAAATAGAGCTTACCTGTAGTTTGATTCTTACGTTTTACTCTGTTGTGTCAAAAACATCTGCCTATAAAGTTTCTTTGAATAATAATTAAATTGAACTGGCACTGTGCTTGACCATCTAACGGTTTTGACAAAATCGGCTTTAAGACACCTTCAATATCAGCACTATCCCTCAAGAATCGCCCGCGAGCGACTACCTGCGGCTGGATTTCCGGGCTGTTATTTAAGTGTCATACAATAAACAGGCATGGATGACCCTGCCATACCCATTCACGACAGATGTTCGAGACATACCCCGAGTTTAAGAACCCACCATTATGAATCTTACCGAATTAAAGAATACGCCGGTCTCTGACCTGATTGCACTCGGCGAAAATATGGGACTGGAAAACCAGGCCCGCATGCGCAAGCAAGACATTATCTTTTCAATATTGAAGCAGCATGCGAAAAGCGGAGAAGACATCTTCGGTGATGGCGTACTGGAGATATTGCAGGATGGATTTGGTTTCCTCCGCTCCGGAGACAGTTCCTACCTCGCAGGCCCCGACGACATCTACGTATCTCCAAGCCAAATCCGCCGCTTCAACCTTCGTACTGGCGACACCATTTCCGGTAAAATCCGTCCACCTAAAGAAGGTGAACGTTATTTTGCCCTGTTGAAAGTTAACGAAGTTAACTACGACAAACCAGAAAACGCCCGCAGTAAAATCCTGTTTGAAAACTTAACCCCTCTGCATGCAAATTCACGTCTGCGTATGGAACGGGGTAACGGTTCAACAGAAGATTTGACCGCTCGCGTACTGGACTTAGCGTCTCCAATTGGTCGTGGCCAACGTGGTCTGATTGTTGCGCCGCCGAAAGCCGGTAAAACCATGCTGCTGCAAAACATCGCGACCAGCATTGCGTATAACCACCCTGATTGCGTACTGATGGTTCTGCTGATTGACGAACGTCCGGAAGAAGTGACCGAGATGCAGCGTCTGGTGAAAGGCGAAGTTATCGCTTCCACCTTTGACGAACCGGCATCCCGACACGTTCAGGTCGCCGAAATGGTGATCGAGAAGGCGAAGCGTCTGGTTGAGCATAAGAAAGATGTGATCATTCTGCTGGACTCCATTACCCGCCTGGCACGTGCTTACAATACCGTGGTACCAGCTTCAGGCAAGGTACTGACCGGTGGTGTGGACGCCAACGCCTTGCACCGTCCAAAACGTTTCTTCGGTGCTGCGCGTAACGTGGAAGAGGGCGGCAGCCTGACCATCATCGCTACTGCGCTGGTCGATACCGGTTCTAAAATGGATGAAGTTATCTATGAAGAATTTAAAGGTACCGGTAACATGGAATTACATCTGGCGCGTAAAATCGCTGAAAAACGTGTATTCCCTGCCATCGACTACAACCGCTCTGGTACCCGTAAAGAAGAGCTGTTGACCACTTCTGAAGAACTGCAAAAAATGTGGATCCTGCGTAAAATCATTCATCCGATGGGTGAGATTGATGCGATGGAATTCCTCATCAACAAGCTTGCAATGACTAAGACAAATGACGACTTCTTCGACATGATGAAACGTTCGTAATTTGGTGTAACGTCAGATCAACGCCACGCACAGTCGTGGCGTTTTTTGCTTTTGGTGGCTACCATAATGCTACTTTGGGAAGATTGTCAGACTATTCGGATAATAGCTGATGGTTTTCCACGTGCCCTTTCTTTACTTTGTCGGTTGATTGCCCAAGAAATGGCAGCAGATAAGGTCTTGCCCGAGACAAAACCATAACTGCCACCATAGGATATGATTTAAGGCTGTGAGGTTTATGATGCTTTCGACTCCACACACCTTATTTTTGCAGAAGAGAATTCTTAACTGTGAATTTACTCAATATGAGTACTGAGCTAGCTGTTGTTTTCGTATTTTCATTCCTCTTTTTATTCGTTGCCCGGAAGGTAGCGAATAAAATCGGACTTGTTGATAAGCCAAATTTTCGTAAGCGTCACCAGGGACTGATCCCACTGGTGGGTGGGATCTCTGTATTTGCTGGCGTTTGCTTTGCCTTTCTGATCACCAGTTATACCATCCCCCATGGCTATCTTTACCTTGCCTGCGCCGGACTACTGGTATTAGTCGGTGGTCTGGATGACCGTTTCGATATCAGTGTCAAAACCCGGGCGATGGTTCAGGCTGTGGTCGCTGTTGCGATGATGAGTTTTGCTAACCTCACCCTTCGCAGCCTCGGACATCTGATTGGTCCCTGGGAAATGGTATTAGGCCCGTTTGGCTATCTTGTCACCCTGTTTGCCGTTTGGGCTGCTATTAATGCCTTCAACATGGTCGACGGTATTGATGGCTTACTGGGTGGCTTGTCTTGTGTCAGCTTTGGCTCGTTAGGCATTATCATGTACGACAGCGGACACATGGAACTCGCGTTCTGGTGCTTCGCGATGATTGCCGCGATCATCCCCTATATTTTACTCAATCTGGGTGTTTTAGGGCCCCGTTACAAAGTCTTTATGGGTGACGCTGGCAGCACGCTGATAGGGTTTACTGTCATCTGGATCCTCCTGCAAAGTACGCAAGGTGAATCTCATCCGATGAATCCGGTGACGGCACTTTGGCTTATCGCTATTCCCCTGATGGACATGGTTGCCATCATGTACCGACGCCTTCGCAAAGGAATGAGCCCGTTCTCAGCGGATCGTCAGCACATTCATCATTTGATCATGCGTGCAGGTTTTACTTCTCGCCAGGCTTTCGTCTTAATTACCGTCGCTGCCGCCATTCTGGCGGGGATTGGCGTGGTGGGCGAACATCTGAGTTTTGTTCCCGAATGGATAATGCTGGCTTTATTCTTCGTTGCCTTCCTGGTGTACGGCATTTGCATCAAGCACGCCTGGCGCGTGGCGCGGTTTATTAAACGGGTTAAAAGACGTTTGCGCCGTTCCTCTAATCAATAATCACTCTTTTAAGCAAGGGCATACTGGCTGTGGATAAACCAGAAATGATGAGAAACCAGAACGAACACGCCATTGAGAACGAGCTTGATATCCGTGGGTTGTGCTGCACTTTATGGAACGGAAAATTCTGGATTGCAGGTCTGGCGATACTCTTTGCCTTAATCGCCCTGGGCTCGTCTTACCTGATGAAACAGGAGTGGAGTTCCACGGCGATCACGGATCGACCTACGGTCAATAATCTTTCGTCCTATTTCTCGCAGGCACAGTTTCTGCGTAATTTGGATGTGCATAACGCGCCGCAGTCAGACGCCAGCAGGCCACCCATTTCTGATGAAGCCTACAACGAGTTTGTCATGCAACTCGCGGCTTATGACACCCGCCGGGATTTCTGGCTGCATAGCCCTTATTACAAGCAACGTCAGGAAAATGATGCGCGTGCTGATGCCGTTCTGCTGGATGAAATGATCAATGACATTCAGTTTACTGCCCGTGATGTACCGAAAGTGCCGAACGATATTGTGAAACTCACTGCGGAAAACGCGGCTGATGCTAATAAGCTTTTGCGCCAGTATGTCGATTTTGCCAGCCAGCGTGCTGCACAGCATCTGTATGATGAACTGGAAGGTGCGTGGGCGGCACGAACGCAGTCAATGAAAGCGCAGGTCAAACGTCAGGAAGAAGTTGCTCAGACTATTTTCAAGCGCACCACGCATAATACTGAGCAGGCACTGAAGATTGCTCAGCAGCAAAACATTCATAAAAGTGTGACTGACACGCCCGCTGAAGAATTACCGGATTCCGATATGTTCCTGCTGGGTGTGCCCATGCTCAAGGCCCGTCTTGAATTACTGCAAGCATCCGGTCCGGGGTATGATCTGGACTACGATCAGAACCGTGCGATGCTGTCGACCCTCAACGTCGGGCCAACGCTTACGGCAAAATTCCAGACTTATCGTTATTTGAGAACGCCTGAAGAACCTGTAAAACGTGACAGCCCGCGCCGGGCATTACTGATGATTATGTGGGGCATTGTCGGTGGTTTAATCGGGGCTGGTGTTGCCCTGACTCGCCGTAAAAATAAGAGAAACACATTGTGAAAGTGTTGACGATTTTCGGCACTCGTCCGGAGGCCATCAAAATGGCCCCGCTGGTGCTTGCTTTGTCGCAGGATGCGGCTTTTGAATCTAAAGTTTGTGTGACGGCTCAACACCGTGAAATGCTCGATCAAGTATTGCGCCTCTTTGAAATTACTCCGGATTATGATCTCAACATCATGAAACCAGGGCAGGGTCTGACAGAAATTACCAGCCGGATCCTGACCGGGCTTAAGCCTGTTCTGGATGAGTTCAGGCCTGACATTGTGCTGGTTCATGGTGATACCACCACGACGTTATCCGCCAGCCTTGCGGCGTTTTATCACCAGATCCCCGTCGGGCACGTTGAAGCAGGCCTGCGTACCGGAGATCTGTCTTCTCCGTGGCCGGAAGAAGGTAATCGCCTGTTAACAGGCCATCTGGCGAAATGGCACTTTGCGCCCACCGAGAATGCCAGTGCCAATTTGCAGCGGGAAAATATTGCCGGAGAGAATATTTTTGTCACTGGAAATACGGTGATTGATGCACTGCTCTGGGTTCGCGACCGCTTTAATAGCGATGCCTCGCTGGCACAGCAACTGGCTGATAACTATCCATTTCTTGATGTGAACAAAAAGCTGATTTTAGTGACGGGCCACCGCCGTGAAAGTTTTGGCGAAGGCTTCGAGCGGATTTGCTCTGCCCTGGCGGAAATTGCGTGCAAGCACCCTGACGTACAAATTGTTTATCCGGTGCATCTCAACCCCAATGTCAGCGAGCCGGTGAACCGCATTCTGCAAAGCATCGACAATATCGTGCTGATCGACCCTCAGGACTACCTGCCATTCGTTTACCTGATGGATAAAGCCTATCTGATCCTGACCGATTCCGGTGGTGTGCAGGAAGAAGCGCCTTCACTGGGCAAGCCCGTGCTGGTGATGCGTGAAACCACAGAACGTCCGGAAGCGGTTGATGCCGGAACAGTCCGGCTGGTGGGTACAAATCCCGCTAAAATAGTCGAGGAAGTGAACCGTCTGCTGAACGATGAAAACGAATACAACAGCATGAGCCGGGCGCACAATCCTTACGGCGACGGGCATGCCTGCCGCCACATTCTTGACGCATTGAAAAATCATTGGGTATCACAATGAGTTTTAACACTATCTCTGTTATCGGACTGGGCTACATCGGTCTGCCAACCGCCGCCGCTTTTGCCTCACGCCAGAAAAAGGTGGTGGGTGTTGATATCAATCAGCATGCCGTGGAGACGATTAACCGCGGTGCGATCCACATTGTTGAACCCGATCTCGACCTTCTGGTCAGACAGGCGGTTGATGCGGGATTTTTGCGGGCAGTGACTCAGCCTGAACCTGCGGATGCTTTCCTGATCGCTGTCCCGACGCCATTTAAGGGCGATCATTTACCGGATATGAAATTCGTCGAATCTGCGGCACGTTCTCTGGCGCCGGTTCTGAAAAAAGGCGATCTGATCATTCTGGAATCCACGTCACCAGTGGGTGCGACAGAGCAAATGGCCGCCTGGCTGGCAGAAGTCCGCCCTGACCTGAGCTTCCCTCAGCAGGCCGGTGAGCAATCCGATATCAATATTGCCTATTGCCCGGAGCGCGTGTTGCCAGGGCAGGTGATGGTTGAACTGATTAAAAATGACCGCGTGATTGGCGGCATGACATCAGTTTGTTCACGGCGTGCCAGCGATTTGTATAACATTTTTCTCGAAGGCGAATGTGTTATTACCCACTCCCGTACTGCCGAAATGTGCAAGCTGACGGAAAACAGTTTCCGCGACGTAAACATTGCCTTTGCTAATGAATTGTCGCTGATTTGCGATGCGCAGGGCATTAACGTCTGGGAACTGATCAGTCTGGCGAACCGCCATCCACGGGTAAATATTTTGCAGCCGGGTCCGGGTGTGGGCGGGCATTGTATTGCGGTCGATCCATGGTTCATTGTTGCGCAAAACCCTGAGCTGGCAAGAATTATCCGCACGGCGCGTGAAGTGAACGACAGCAAACCGCACTGGGTGGTGGAGCGCGTGAAAGCGGCACTGGCAGATTGCCTGACCACCACGGGAAAACGTGCGGCCGACATCAAAATCGCCTGCTTTGGTCTGGCGTTTAAACCGAATATTGACGATCTCCGCGAAAGTCCGGCAGTGGAAGTGACGCACCTGATTGCTGACTGGCATTCAGGTGAAACCTGGGCGGTTGAGCCTAATGTGCATCAGCTTCCTGCTTCTCTGGCGGACAAAGTGACGTTACATCCCCTTGATCGCGCGCTGGCAGAAGCCGATCTGCTGGTGATGTTAGTCGATCACAAGCCGTTCAAAGCGATCCCTGCTGATCAGGTCCGGCAGTCATGGATTGTGGATACCAAAGGCGTATGGCGATAAACCTGCCTTTGCACGGCAATATCGCCCCGCTCGAATGGGAGAGTGATTTCTTCCAGCTCAACAGTGCGCGTCTGACGCCAGAGGCCTCTGCCGGTGAAATCACGCCGCAGAGGCTGGAACAATATGCGCTGGTGCAGTCGAAAGTGGATGCGTCACAAACGCACACGCTGGATGCGCTTTCGGCGCTGGGTTTCCGGCTGGCAGAAGGTGAAACGGACATTTGCGTGACGGTGACGCCGCAGGATAACGCGCTGACGGCCGGGCGTCTGGCGGTACCGGACAATATTGCGGATGTGACCGCGATTGCCCGTCAGGCTTTTCATCTCAGCCGTTTTCGCGCGCCCTGGTATCAGCCTGATGACAGCGCCCGTTTCTATGCGATGTGGGCGGAAAAGGCGGTGCTGGGTACGTTCGACCATCTTTGCCTTTGGGCCGATGACGAGCAGGGCAATGCGCTGGGTTTTGTCACCTTGCGTCGTATTTCGCAAGACGAAGCAAGAATTGGCCTGCTGGCTGTCAGACCTGAATATCAGGGGCAGGGAGCGGGCAAAAAGTTAATGGCGGCTGCGAAAAAATGGTGTGCTGAACAGGGCGTGTCGCGAATGTATGTGGCCACGCAAACCGGCAATATCGCGGCCTTAAATCTTTATCTCGCCAGCGGTGGCAAAGTTATCCGCACGGCGTACTGGTTGTACAGGTGAAACGATGATCCCTTTTAATGCGCCACCGATTGCGGGTACTGAAATTGATTTCATGCGCGAGGCGATGAACAGCGGCAAACTGTGTGGCGATGGCGGATTCACCCTGCGTTGCCAGAAGTGGTTTGAACTACGTTTTAACTGCCCGAAAGTGTTGCTGACGCCTTCCTGTACCGCTTCTCTGGAGATGGCGGCATTATTGCTCGACATCCAGCCCGGTGACGAAGTGATTATGCCGAGCTTCACCTTTGTCTCGACCGCTAATGCGTTCGTTTTGCGCGGTGCGAAGATCGTGTTTGTGGATGTCCGCCCGGATACCATGAATATTGATGAAACCCTGATTGAAGCGGCTATCACGGAAAGAACGAAAGTGATTGTCCCGGTGCATTACGCGGGCGTGGCCTGTGAAATGGACACCATTATGGCGCTCGCCGAAAAACATCATCTGTTTGTGGTGGAAGATGCGGCGCAGGGCGTGATGTCGACTTACAAAGGCAAAGCGCTGGGCACTATAGGTCATATCGGCTGTTTCAGTTTTCACGAAACCAAGAATTACACGGCGGGCGGCGAAGGCGGGGCAACGCTGATTAATGATCCGGCCCTGATTGACCGTGCTGAAATCATTCGCGAAAAAGGCACTAACCGCAGCCAGTTCTTCCGTGGTCAGGTGGATAAATACACCTGGCGTGATATCGGTTCCAGTTATCTGATGTCCGATTTACAGGCCGCGTATCTGTGGGGAAATCTCGATGCCGCTGAAAAGATTAACCAGCGCCGTCTGAGCATCTGGAATGAGTATTACGAAGCGTTGCAGGATCTGGCCGATGCCGGCCGCATTCAGTTGCCTTCGGTTCCACAAGATTGTGTGCAAAACGCCCATATGTTCTATGTGCGCCTGAACGATATCGACGACCGCGATGCCTTTATTCGTCACATGAAAGCGGCCGATATTCTCACCGTATTCCATTACATCCCGCTGCATGCTTGTCCGGCGGGCGAAAATTTTGGTCGTTTCGCGGGTGTCGATCGTTTCACGACAAAAGAGAGTGAGCGGCTGGTGCGTTTACCGTTGTTTTACAACATGACCGATGACACGCAGCGCGTCGTGATTGCGGCCATGCTGCAATATTTCGCCTGATATGTCGCTGGCAAAAGCATCAGTCTGGACCGCCGGTTCTACGCTGATTAAAATTGGTGCCGGGCTGCTGGTAGTGAAACTGCTGGCGGTGGCTTTCGGACCTGATGGTGTCGGGCAGGCGGGGAATTTCCGCCAGCTGGTGACCGTGCTGGGCGTGCTTTCCGGTGCCGGAATTTTCAACGGCGTTACCAAATACGTCGCCGAACATCATGAAAACCCGGAGCGACTCAAAGCCGTTCTCGGCACGTCTTCCACGCTGATTTTAGGTTTCTCGACGCTGCTGGCCGCCATCTTTTTGCTGGCCGCCGGGCCCATCAGTGTCGGGTTGTTCGGGCACGACCGCTATCAGTCCGTTGTCCGGGCCGTGGCCTTTATCCAGATGGGCATTGCTTACGCCAACTACTTTCAGGCCATCCTGAAAGGTTATCGTGATGCGATGGGTAATGCGTTGGCCGTAATTGGCGGCAGTCTGATTGGTTTACTGGCCTATCTGTTGTGTTTCAAACTGGGTGGCTATGAAGGCGCGCTGGCCGGGCTGGCGCTGGTGCCTGCACTGGTAATACTCCCTGCGGGTGGCATGGTGTGGCGACGAAAATCCTTTCCGCTGGCCTACTTAAAACCGGGCTGGGATCGCTTTATCGCCAGTCATTTGGGGAAATTTACCCTGATGGCGCTGATCACGTCTGTTACGTTGCCCGTGGCGTATGTGATGATGCGAAATCTGCTGGCGGAGCATTACAGCTGGAAGGATGTGGGGATCTGGCAGGGTGTCAGCAGCATTTCCGATGCCTATTTGCAGTTCATTACCGCCTCTTTCAGCGTGTATCTGTTACCGACGTTATCGCGCCTGACCGATAAGCGCGATGTCACTCGCGAGATTGTGAAATCGCTGAAATTCGTTTTGCCTGCGGTGGCGGCGGTCAGTTTTACCGTCTGGCTGTTGCGCGACTTTGCTATCTGGCTGCTGTTTTCAAAACAATTTATCGCGATGCGCGATTTGTTTGCGTGGCAGCTGGTCGGCGATGTACTGAAAGTCGGCTCGTATGTTTTTGGCTATCTGGTGATTGCGAGAGCGTCTCTGCGCTTTTACGTGCTGACTGAAATCAGCCAGTTTGCGTTACTGACGGGTTTTTCACATTGGTTGATCCCGATACGGGGTTCTCTTGGCGCCGCGCAAGCGTATATGGCGACGTATGTCGTTTATTTCGCCCTGTGCTGTACCGTATTTGTTATTTATCGTAGACGAGCATGACAACGCTGATTCACGTTTTGGGATCTGACATTCCCCACCATAATGTCACCGTGCTGCGCTTTTTTAATGATGTTCTGGCCGAATGTGCGCCTGAAAAGCTGATTTATCATTTTATGGTGGCGGCAGCGGATGCATCAGCATTTGCTGAATTCACTCGTCTGGATATTCGTGTTTATCCGGACAAAAAATCGCTGGCCGATGCGGTTATTTCCCGCGCCCAGGATCGCACACATCACTTCTTCTTCCATGGTCAGTTCAACCCGACGCTCTGGCTGGCGCTGCTGACCGGCAAAATTAAGTCGCAACAGGCCAGCTGGCACATCTGGGGTGCCGATCTTTATGAATCGGCAGGTGGTCTGAAATTCCGTCTGTTCTATCTGATGCGTCGTCTGGCACAGGGACGTATCGGCCATGTTTTCGCTACCCGCGGCGATCTGATTTATTTCCATCAGCGACATCCGCGTGTACCGTCCTCATTACTGTATTTTCCGACGCGCATGGATCCGTCACTGACGCTTCCAGCCGGTCAGCCTGAACCGGCAGGGCCGATGACGGTGCTGGTCGGCAATTCCGGTGACCGCACTAACCGACATATTGAAGCGCTGCGTTCGTTGCATCAGCAGTTTGGTGCGGATATCCGGGTGATTATCCCGATGGGGTATCCGGCCAATAATCATGCGTACATCGACCAGGTGCACAGTGAAGCGTTGAAACTGTTTGCGCCCGAAAACGTTGAAGTGATGACTGGCTCGATGCCTTTTGCTGATTATCTTGATGTGCTGCGCCGTTGCTCGCTGGGGTATTTTATTTTCGACCGCCAGCAGGGTATCGGGACGCAGTGTTTGCTCATTCAGTTCGGCGTGCCGTTTGTGGTCAGCCGTCAGAACCCGTTCTGGCAGGATTTGGCGGAGCAAAATCTGCCGGTACTGTTTTATGGTGATGCGCTGGATGCCAGAACCGTGGCCGAAGCACGCCGTCAGTTGCTGAACACGGATCGGGAGAATATCGCCTTCTTCAACCCGAATTACATCGCGGGCTGGCAACAGGCATTACTGCTGGCGGCAGGAGAAACATCATGACAATGGCACAGCTTGACGGCCTGTCGGTCGTTTATGCGTTCTCGCTGCTGTTCATTCTGACGCTGACTTATAAAGAATTCCGCCGCGTACGTTTTAACTTCAACGTCCTGTTTTCGCTGTTGTATCTGCTGACATTTTATTTTGGTTTTCCGCTGACCTGTCTGCTGGTTTTCCAGTTCGATGTCAACGTCGTACCGGTTGAAAACCTGTTACAGGCGATGCTGGCCGCAACCTGTTTTTACGGTATTTATTATGTCAGCTATAAAACGCGGCTCAGGGCGAAGCGTGAAGGCCCGTCCCGCCCGCTGTTTACGATGAACCGTGTCGAAACCCATCTGACCTGGTTTTTGCTGGCGCTTATCGCTGTGGTGACCGTTTCCATCTTCTTTATGCATAACGGTTTTTTGCTGTTTAAGCTCAAGTCGTACAGCCAGATTTTTTCCAGTGATGTGTCCGGGGTTGCGCTTAAACGCTTCTTCTATTTCTTCCTGCCAGCGATGCTGGTGGTGTTCTTCCTCAAACCCAATCCGCAGCGCTGGCTGTTTTTCCTGGTGAGTACCGTCGCATTTGGCCTGCTGACGTACATCATCGTCGGCGGGACGCGCGCGAATATTATCATCGCGTTCGCACTGTTTTTGTTTATCGGCATTGTACGCGGCTGGATTAGTTTGTGGATGCTGGCGGCGGCGGGCGTACTGGGTATCGTCGGTATGTTCTGGCTGGCACTTAAACGCTACGGATTGAATGTCAGCGGCCCTGAGGCGATCTACACGTTCCTTTATCTGACGCGTGATACATTTTCGCCATGGGAAAATCTGGGGCTGTTGCTGCAAAATTACGACAAAATTAGTTTTCAGGGGCTGGCGCCTATTGTCCGTGATTTCTACGTCTTTATCCCCAGCTGGCTGTGGCATGACCGTCCGGGCGTAGTGCTCAACACGGCCAACTATTTCACCTGGGATGTGCTCGACAACCATTCCGGTCTGGCCATTTCGCCGACGTTAATTGGCTCACTGGTCGTGATGGGCGGCGTTTGGTTTATCCCGCTTGGCGCAGTGGCTGTGGGCATGATCATTAAATGGTTCGACTGGCTTTATGAAAAAGGCAAAGCCGACACCAACCTTTATAAGGCTGCCATTTTGCAAAGTTTTTGCTTTGGTGCTGTGTTCAATATGATCGTACTTGCCCGCGAAGGCGTGGATTCCTTTTTCTCGCGGGTGGTGTTTTTCTGTATCGTATTCGGCGCCTGCCTGATTGTCGCAAAACTGTTGTACTGGATGTTTGACGCCGCCGGGCTGATACGTGCCAAAATGCCGGTCAGGAAAAACCTCATGGAGCCTTTGGCAGTAAGGAAGATGGATGAATTTGGAGAATAAAATCCCGCAATACGACATCCGTGGGATCCGCCTTTGGGGCTTTCGCAATATGGCGCATTTTCTCGATTATCTTTTTGCCGGTCATCAGGTGAAAAACGGTTCGCTGGTGGCGATAAATGCAGAGAAAGTGCTGACGGTCGAAAGCAATCCTGAAATGCGTACGCTGATCGAGCACGCGGAATTTAAGTACCCTGACGGGATCAGCATTGTGCGGGCTATACGGCGTAAATACCCGCAGTCACGCGTCTCGCGTATCGCGGGTGCTGACCTCTGGGAAGGGCTGATGGAGCGCGCAGGCCGTGAAGGAACACCGGTCTTTCTGATAGGCGGTAAGCCGGAAGTACTGGCGCAGACAGAAGAAAAGCTGCGCGCGAAGTGGAACGTCAATATTGTCGGTAGCCAGAATGGTTATTTTGTGCCGGAACAGCGCGAGGCATTGTTCGAAAGGGTGAAAAGCAGCGGCGCGGCTATCGTGACCGTGGCAATGGGTTCACCAAAACAGGAAATCCTGATGCGCGATTGCCGCCTTGTGCATCCTGATGCGCTTTATATGGGCATCGGCGGAACCTATGACGTCTTTACCGGACATGTTAAACGTGCGCCTAAAATCTGGCAAAATCTGGGGCTGGAATGGCTCTACCGGTTGATTTTACAGCCGAGCCGTTTACGTCGTCAGCTCAAACTGCTTAAATTTATCCGTTATTACTACACCGGTCGTCTGTAATACTTGCGCCGTGGCTGATCTTCAGCGCGGCGTTTTACCTCTCATTTCACTCCATCGTTTACTGTCGTTTTCACCCTGACATGTCTACCCGTGCGGATCTTTCTCAATTGTGATTTGCAACTCATGCTGAAATGCGGAACCATAGCGCCGTTTTTCCGCCCTATATGGGCATCATCACAAATAAAAATAACATTTCGGTCATTCCGGAAGGCAAACACAATTAAAGAGAAACTGAGGAACTATGGCGAATCAAGAGGAAAAGGGTGGGCTACACCGGGGGCTTGAAGCGAGACATATTGAGCTGATAGCGCTCGGCGGCACCATCGGGGTTGGATTATTTATGGGCGCGGCCAGTACCCTGAAATGGGCCGGGCCGTCAGTATTGCTGGCCTATATTCTGGCGGGCGTGTTCGTCTTCTTTATCATGCGCTCGATGGGCGAGATGCTGCATCTGGAGCCCGTTGCCGGTTCGTTCGCCGTCTACGCCCATAAATATCTTGGGCCATATTACGGCTACCTGACCGCATGGAGTTACTGGTTTATGTGGATAGCAGTGGGGATTTCTGAAATCACCGCTATCGGAGTATACGCCCAATACTGGTTCCCGGATTTACCACAGTGGATCCCCGCGCTGATGGCTGTGGCGATTGTAGCCGCCGCGAACCTTGCCGCCGTTAAACTGTATGGCGAAATGGAGTTCTGGTTTGCGCTGATCAAAATCACCACCATCATTGTGATGATCGTGGTGGGGCTGGCGGTAATCTTCTTCGGCTTTGGCAATCACGGCGAAGCGGTCGGTTTTGCCAATCTGACCGCGCACGGTGGTTTCTTCGCAGGCGGCTGGAAAGGTTTCCTGTTTGCGCTGTGTATCGTTGTGGCGTCCTATCAGGGCGTGGAACTGGTGGGGATTACCGCCGGTGAAGCGAAGAATCCGCAGGTTACGCTCAAACGCGCTATCAACAATATCCTGTGGCGTATCCTGATTTTCTACGTCGGTGCGATTTTCGTCATCATCACCATTTTCCCATGGAACGAAATGGGCACACACGGCAGCCCGTTTGTCCTGACATTCGCGAAGATTGGCATTGCTTCGGCGGCTGGCATTATCAACTTCGTAGTGCTGACGGCGGCGTTGTCCGGCTGTAACAGCGGTATGTACAGCTGCGGACGTATGCTTTATGCACTGTCGAAGAATCGGCAGTTGCCTGCGTTTCTGAGCAATGTCTCGAAAAGTGGTGTGCCGGTTTACGGTATTGCCATCACCATTTTGTGTCTGCTGGTCGGTTCGTGCCTGAACTACATCATCCCGAATCCTGAGAAAGTGTTCGTGTATGTCTACAGCGCCAGCGTACTGCCGGGCATGGTGCCGTGGTTTGTGGTGCTGATCAGCCAGTTACGTTTCCGTGATGCACATAAAGAGAAACTGAAAAACCATCCGTTTAAATCGGTTCTCTTCCCTTATACCAACTACCTGACGCTGATTTTCCTGGCATGCGTGCTGGTCGGTATGGCGATTAATCCGGATACGCGGGTTTCTTTACTGGTCGGCGGTATTTTTATCGCGGCAGTCTCGCTGATATACTTCGGTCTCGGCATGCATAAGCGCGCTGCGCTGACGGCAGAAAAAGCAAAATAACGTCGTAAGTCACGGGTGGGGAAGGCGAGATGCTTACTTTTACTGCGTATTGGATAAAGCGTAATCAAACGCAATATTTCTGATAAAAAGCACTAGACAGCTAGGCGTTAAAACCGTAGTATCCCCACCCGCAACGGCGCTAAGCGCCCGTAGCTCAGCTGGATAGAGCGCTGCCCTCCGGAGGCAGAGGTCTCAGGTTCGAATCCTGTCGGGCGCACCATTTAGTATGCGCTAGAGTTGCGGTGGAATGTTGAAGTCAGACAATTCACGTTAGTTAGAGATATGGTGGCTATAGCTCAGTTGGTAGAGCCCTGGATTGTGATTCCAGTTGTCGTGGGTTCGAGTCCCATTAGCCACCCCACTCTAAAAATGATTTTGTGATTGTGACATGCGATGGTGGCGGAATTGGTAGACGCGCTAGCTTCAGGTGTTAGTGTCCTTCGGATGTGAGGGTTCGAGTCCCTCCCTTCGCACCACACACAAAATACATTTAAATGATGCAGTTAGCGTCAAGAAGTAGTAAGATGCACGAGATCGGCGAGTAGCGCAGCTTGGTAGCGCAACTGGTTTGGGACCAGTGGGTCGGAGGTTCGAATCCTCTCTCGCCGACCACATTCAAAGAAACCTGCTTTTTTTAAAGCAGGTTTTTTTTCGTCTGGAGTTTCTCAACTCACCCTGTTGTTTATCTGCGACATTCCGCTGTATGCCTGTCTCTTGCAGGAGACACTTATCTTATTGATAAATAAAGCTTCACATAAGCTGACATTCACACGTCGCTCACTGGCGACAGAATGGCGGTTTAACGGGCAGTCCCTGGCTTTCCAAAAATTGACTGCTGAAAGTTAGTGAAAATAAAGTTGTTAATTATCAGTTAAATAAAAAATTTTAAACAGACTCTTGCCATACTGGCACGCGTCCTGCAATATTCCCGCCGTAGATGCTCATTCCACCTATTATGTTTGCTCCGGCTTCATAAACCTGGGAATGATGCAGAGCCAATTTACAGTGCCTATTGTCATCCTGACCGATAACGCGCAAGCGCTATCATCCAGAAGGCAAAACGTTGAGTGAGGCACTAAATCTGTTGTCCTAGACCTGATTGTTTTTAGACACTTGTCTTCCAGACAAGTGTTTTTTTGTCTGAAATTTACGACCGACATAAAAAAGGCTCCCGAAGGAGCCTTTTACAGACAGCAAGGTTATTACTGTTGCTGCGAATTATTCAGGGTCAGCATCAGCCCTTCACGGCGCATCTCCGCTGCTTCTGCCGGTTTATGCAGCTTGTCCAGCGCATCAGCCAGCCAGGCGTAATCATACGCGTCAGGACGCTGTTTCAGCGCCTCACGGAAGGCTTCGCTCGCCTGTTGCCATTCACCGTGTTTCATCAGCAACTGGCCCAGGGTGCTGCTCAGCAGCGGCGTTGTGCCATTCTGTTTGATCAACTGACGCAGTGTTTTTTCCAGTTGCTCAGGATTACCCGAACGCAGCTTCGGCATTAGCGCGACCAGCCGATCGTCGTACTGGCGTTTCAGCCCGTCGAGGATCACTTCCTGTGCCAGATCCTGATCGTTGCATTCAATCAGATGCGTTGCCATTGCGACCTGCAGGGCCACTTCATGACGGGTTTTACGGCTCTGATCTTTCCACCAGCGCTTCAGGCCTTCGCTGCCTTCTTCAGCCATCAGCTGATTCATCATGCCGATATAAGCCTGCTCCTGAAGCATCCGGATTTCATCGTCGGTATGAATATCGGCTTTCGCCATCGACGGTAAAATCTCCAGCAGTGAACCGTAAGCGCCGGTCAGAAGATAAGCCTGCTCTGCCAGACGTAAAACTTCCGGATGACGTGGCGACTGACCCAGCAAACGGTCAACGCCATGGCGTGCTGCGTGAACTTCACCTCTGGCCAGCTGGATACGTACGCGGGTGATATCGACCGGCATCTGGTCGATATCAGCGATTTCTGCCGCCCGCTCCAGATACTGATTGGTGCGGATATCGTCGCCGCGCTGCTGCGCCGCTTCCGCTGCCAGTAAATAGTTCACCACCGGCTGTTCGGCGTGATCAGCATTGCGCGCCAGCAATTTCTCCATCTGACGATGATCGCCTTCCGCCAGCTTGAGCATAGCTGCGTGAGTTTGCTTACGCGCTTTAGAGCTTTTGCGCCCGGCAAACCAGCCGCGGGTACGGGCACCGGTACGCAGAACGCGGCGCAGGATCCATTCAATCAAGAACAGCACCACAATCAGCACGATCAGCATGATGACTAAACCGGTGACGCTGGTTTCAATATTGTAATTGTCGGTTTGGATCAGGACATAGCCCTGATGGCCGGCCAGAATCGGGCCGACAATAATCCCGGCAAACACAATCAGGAACAACACGAAAACTCGTAACATGTGTTATTCCCCCTGCGTGGCGGCGGCGGGCTGCTGAAGCAGGTTACGCACGCGGGTCTGCATCAGTTTTTCCAGCATCGGCTGGCTTTTCAGCTCCTCCGGCACGTCCATCGAAACAGATTGCTGGCTGAGATTGTCCAGTTCTTCAAGAAACGCTTTGGTCGAAGGATCGGACGTATCAAAGTAGGCGCGAACCCAGGTTGAGACGCTTTCCAGCGACTGTTTGTAGACTTCATCCTGATGACGCGGAACGGCTTGTGCGGCAATCAGCAGACGCGAGCGAATATTCTCGCGCAGGTACACATCCTGATTCGGTGCCAGGAGCGGTTCTGCGCTGCTATCACGGCGGCGAATGGTGATGAAGTCATCCATAAAGTTGTGCCAGCTTTTGGTCAGGTTCTGACGCCATTCGGTCAGAGAGCTGGACAAGCTGGAACTGTCATTGTCCATCGGGGAATCGTCAGTATCATTGTCGGCCAGACGCAGGTTATCCACCTGATTCGATAGCTGATTCAGCTTGAGAATGATGCCGTCGAAATCTACCTGCGCAACGGCAGAAAGGCTGCCCACGTCTTCGTTCAGCGCACGGCGCACGTCAATCAGGCTCGGATCGTTCATGTCGGCCAGGCTGGCATCTGCGCT
Source organism: Rahnella sp. WP5 (assembly GCF_000745615.1). Lineage (NCBI taxonomy): Bacteria > Pseudomonadati > Pseudomonadota > Gammaproteobacteria > Enterobacterales > Yersiniaceae > Rahnella > Rahnella sp. WP5. The sequence continues at coordinate 42,765 of NZ_JQJR01000017.1, forward strand.
TTTCAGCAGTGCGGCAGCGGTGGTGACATCCTGATCGCTCCACAATTTGCGGCCAGCGAGTTTCACCAGATAATCGGCCTGCGCCAGTAACCAGGTTTTGGCATCGCTGCCGGAAATGCTGGCGACTTTGTCTTGTAGCTCATTTAGCTGACGACCAAAGGAAGCCTGCTGACGATCGGCCTCTTGCCGGGTTTTTTGCTGCTGAGCGAGCAGATCAGCGATTTGTTGTTTGTCCTGCTGCTGGGTTTTTTGCAGCGCATCGAGTTGTTCAGAAAGCGCTTCATCTGAGGCAACCTGCGCCAGCGACTGCTGGTGGCCGTGATAATAGAGACCGGCACCAAGCGCGATCACCAATACAATTGCTACAGCACCCAGTACCGGCGCGGTGCGTTGCTTTTTCTGCAACGTTTTCAGCGTCTTGTCCAGGTCGGAAGCGTCTGGCTGGGGGCTCTCAACCGCTGGGGAGACAACAACATTCTCATCCGGCGCGGAAGGATTTTTTTGTTCCGTCATTTTGGCACATCCCTTAGTCAGGTAGTTGTAATGCGCGGATCAGCGCATCATTGTCTGCATTCTCAGCAACCCGAATTGCGCTCCAGCCAAGCTGGCGTGCAAGGGCTGCCAAACGTTCACTGACCACCACCAGATTACAGCGCAGTAACCATGAATTTCGGTAGTAATCAGGAACTAACTGGTACAACTGTTGCAGCATTTCTCCGCTGGTCACGACCAGCGTATCAACTCCGGCCCGTTGCCAGAGTGCACTCTGTTCACTGGCATCGTAGTAAACCGGGCTGCGCTGATAACATTCGCAGTAAGTGACATCGACACCGCGTTCTGTCAGCGTTTCGGCTAACAGCTCCCGTCCGCCATTACCGCGCAATATCAGCGCTTTTTTACCCTGTATGCGTTGCAATGCCGGAAGATTCAATAGCGTCTCGCTGGTTTCGCCATCCTGAGGATAGAGAACCGGCAGACTGCTGACCCGGTGGAAAATCAGGCCAGTGGTGCGACCAATGGCAAAATAATTCACGGTGTCCGGCCAGTTTGTGGCGGACTGGCGCAAAGCCCGGTCAGCGTAACTGACGGCATGTTGCGAGAGCACGAACACCAGATCTTGCTGATTTAATGAGGATAGCAGGTTCGGAAGCGATGCGAGCTGGTTCCCCGGTGCAAAATCAATCAGCGGGGAATGGAAGGCAACCCGCCCCAGAGCGCGCAGCCGGCTAACCAGTGCTTCTCCTGCCGGAGAGGGGCGGGTGACCAGAATGGTCATTTAGGCACGTTCCCCTGATAGACCTCATGCAGGATTTCGCGCGCGCCGTTGGCGAGCAGCTCTTCTGCCAGGTCGACACCCATGCGGTGAGCGTTAGCGGCCGGACCGCGACGTTCTCCACACACCATCTGGCTGCCATCCGGTGCGCCGACCAACGCACGAAGCCAGAGCTCGTCACCTTCCAGCTCGGCATAGCTGCCGATTGGCACCTGACATCCCCCTTCAAGACGCATATTCATTGCCCGTTCAGCTTGCACACGTAACGTGGTTTCACGGTGCGCCAGTGGCGCCAGCAAGTCGCGGGTAGTTTGATCGTCAAGGCGGCATTCGATGCCGACGGCACCTTGTCCTACAGCGGGCAGACACTCTTCCGGTGTCAGCGCGTAAGTGATGCGGTTTTCCAGACCCAGACGTTTCAGGCCAGCGACAGCCAGAATAATGGCATCGTATTCACCGTTATCGAGTTTGGATAAGCGGGTGCCCACATTGCCGCGCAGATCACGGATCACCAGATCAGGACGTTTCTGACGCAACTGACACTGACGGCGCAGGCTCGATGTTCCGACAATACTGCCTTGTGGCAAATCCGCCAGACTGGCGTACTGATTGGAGACGAAAGCATCACGCGGGTCTTCGCGTTCACAAATAGTGACCAGTCCCAGACCTTCCGGGAACTCTACCGGCACGTCTTTCATGGAATGCACGGCGATATCCGCACGGCCATCGAGCATCGCCAGTTCAAGCTCTTTGACGAACAAACCTTTGCCACCCACTTTGGCCAGCGGGGTATCTAAAATGATATCGCCTTTAGTCACCATTGGAACCAGTTCCACCTGCAAACCGGGGTGACAGGCCATCAGCCGGCTTTGAACATATTGTGCCTGCCACAAAGCCAGCGGGCTCTGGCGGGTGGCAATTCGAATGATTTTGTCTACCATGTTTGTTACCGTTTAACTGTCTCTGTGCCCATCCTACCACTGACAATAGAAAGCTGTCAGCGTAAGAAGCCATTCGTAAAAGAAGGTTAACGGGTGTTGAAGAGATTTGTTCCGTTTCGGAACAGACGGTAAAATCCAGAGAAGCGGAAGAGTAATTGTGGTGCGTTACTTTCTTTACGGTCAAACAGCAAGGTGTTAAATTGATCACGTTTCCAGCAATTATTCGTCAACTATTTGCACAATCGCGGTTGTTCAAAGCATAAGCATCACGATAAATGACGGATTTGGAACGGGGTTCTTTCCAGACACATAATCAGGCGAAACGTCTTGTACCTCTACATCGAGACATTGAAGCAAAGATTGGATGCGATCAATCAGTTACGAGTAGATCGCGCACTGGCAGCAATGGGTCCTGCGTTTCAACAGGTCTACCAGCTGCTTCCTGTCTTTTTACATCAACATCACCCTCTGATGCCGGGATACCTTGAAGGTAAGGTTCCGCATGGTATCTGTGTTTTCACGCCTGATGAATCCCAACAAACCTACCTGACTGACCTTGAAGATAAATGGGGCAGCGCGCTAGAACCTCTTGTGAAAGGTGAATTGCCGATCACTGGCGTGTATTCCATGGGCAGCACCTCTTCCATTGGCCAGAGTCAAAGCTCTGATCTGGATATCTGGGTCTGCCATCAGTCCTGGCTCGATAACGAAGAGCGTAACCGCTTACAGCAAAAATGCAGCCTGTTAGAAAAATGGGCGGCCTCGCTGGGCGTAGAAGTCAGCTTCTTCCTGATCGACGAAAACCGCTTCCGCCACAATGAAAGTGGCAGCCTGGGTGGTGAAGACTGTGGTTCAACGCAGCACATCTTATTGCTCGACGAGTTCTACCGTACCGCCGTCCGTCTGGCCGGTAAGCGTATTCTATGGAATATGGTGCCGGGTGAAGAAGAAGCGCATTACGACGAATATGTGCTTTCGCTGTATGCGCAGGGCGCGCTGACGCCAAACGAATGGCTCGATCTCGGTGGCCTCAGTACGCTGTCAGCGGAGGAGTATTTCGGCGCGAGTTTGTGGCAGTTGTATAAAAGTATCGATTCTCCTTATAAAGCGGTGCTCAAAACGTTGCTGCTGGAAACATACTCCTGGGAATACCCTAAAACGCAATTGCTGGCGATGGATATTAAACAACGCCTGCATCAGGGTGAGATCGTCTGCTTCGGGCTTGATTCCTATTGTATGATGCTCGACCGCGTGACCCGTTATCTCACCCAGATTGAAGATTTCACCCGCCTTGATTTAGTCCGCCGTTGTTTCTATTTAAAAGTCTGCGAAAAACTCTCCCGTGCACGGGCATCGGTTGGCTGGCGTCGTGAAATTCTCAGTCAACTGGTGGCTGAATGGGGATGGGATGAAGAACGTCTGGCTATGCTGGATAACCGGGCGAACTGGAAAATCGAGCGTGTGCGCGAAGCGCATAACGAACTGCTCGATGCCATGATGCAAAGCTATCGCAACCTTATCCGCTTTGCCCGTCGCAACAATTTAAGCGTCAGTGCCAGCCCGCAGGATATCGGCGTGCTGACCCGTAAGTTGTACGCCGCGTTTGAAGCGCTGCCGGGCAAAGTCACGCTGGTGAATCCGCAGATTTCACCTGATCTGTCAGAAAGCGATTTAACCTTTATTCATGTGCCGATTGGCCGTGCGAACCGCACCGGCTGGTATCTGTATAATCAGTCGCCGTCGATGGAATCTATCGTCAGCCACCAGCCGCTGGAATATAACCGCTATCTGAATAAACTGGTGGCGTGGGCCTATTTCAACGGACTACTGACATCCACGACGCGTCTGCACATTAAAAGCGGCAGCTTGTGTGATATCGCCAAACTGCGCGAACTGGTGGCGGATGTTTCGCACAACTTCCCGCTGCGTCTGGCGGCACCGACGCCAAAAGCGTTGTACAGCCCGTGCGAAATTCGTCACTTAGCGATTATCGTTAATCTGGAACACGATCCGACCGCAGCTTTCCGCAATCAGGTGGTGCATTTTGATTTCCGTAAGCTGGATGTTTTCAGTTTCGGGCAGAATCAGCAATGCATGGTCGGCAGTATTGACCTGCTCTATCGCAACTCATGGAATGAAGTGCGTACGCTGCATTTCAGCGGTGAACAGGCGGTGCTTGAAGCGCTGAAAACTATCCTGGGCAAAATGCATCAGGATGCTGCACCGCCGGAATCGGTAGAAGTGTTCTGCTACAGTCAGCATTTACGTGGCCTTATCCGTACGCGGATTCAGCAACTGGTGTCGGAATGTATTGAGCTTCGCCTGTCGAGCAAACGACTCGAACCCGGGCGCTTCAAAGCCGTGCGTGTTGCCGGGCAAACCTGGGGACTGTTCTTTGAACGTCTCAGCGTTTCTGTGCAAAAGCTGGAGAATGCGATCGAATTCTATGGCGCGATTTCCAACAACAAACTGCACGGTTTGTCGGTGAAATTGCAGACCGATCAGGCGCATCTCCCCGCTGTGATTGACGGCTACGCCAGCGAAGGGATCATTCAGTTCTTCTTCGAAGACAGTTCGGATGACATCGGCTTTAATATCTACATTCTTGATGAATCCAACCGTGTTGAGGTCTATCACCACTGCGAAGGCAGCAAAGAGGATCTGGTGCGCGATGTCAGCCGGTTCTACTCGTCTTCCCATGACCGGTTTACCTACGGCTCAAGCTTTATTAACTTCAACCTGCCGCAGTTCTATCAAATTGTGTCGCTCGATGACCGGATTCAGGTGATCCCTTTTCGCAGCAATGCCCTCTCTGCCGCCTGCGCCACCTTGCCTGAAAGCGACGTCGAACCTTCGCGGCTGAAGCAGCAATTCCAGTTGCATTAGAAAAGGTGTCCATATCACGGACATGTGGCAGATTATCCGGCTTTCCTGCGCTTTAAACCCTGAAAATGTGCCCGGGGGTTTTGTCGATTCCTGTTGCTTTTCATGATCCACCTGCGATTATAGAGAGCTTGGTCGCATGAATTACGGGCATTCATAAAATGAAAAACGCTTTACGCTGGTCTCTGGCCGCGACAATACTCTTTTCTCTCTCCGGTTGCGGACTTAAAGGGCCGTTGTATTTCCCACCGCCGGAAAAATCAGCTACGCAAAAAACCAGCAATGTTCCGGGTACGGCGAACGATGGTTCGTCGCAGGAAAAAGGGGTATCACCAGAAAGCCTCACGACGAACTCCAGAGATTGACCAGCAAATTGTCGGGGGTTTCGTGCCATGCTGGCAGAACCCTCTTCTTAAAGGATCATCGCGACTGGATTTGACCAGCGGTAAACGGAGTCAGTTATGCAGTTCTCCAAAATGCACGGCCTGGGTAACGATTTTATGGTCGTTGATGCCGTCACTCAAAATGTCTATTTTTCTCCCGAGTTGATCCGTCGTTTGTCTGACCGTCACCGTGGCGTAGGTTTTGACCAGTTACTGGTGGTGGAACCTCCTTACGATCCCGAATTAGACTTTCATTACCGTATTTTTAACGCGGACGGCAGTGAAGTCGCGCAGTGTGGTAATGGTGCGCGCTGTTTTGCCCGCTTTGTCCGCATTAAAGGTCTGACAAACAAACGTGATATCCGCGTCAGTACGCAGACCGGCCGCATGGTGCTGACTGTCACCGAAGATGAAGAAGTGCAGGTCAACATGGGCGAGCCGGTTTTCGAGCCGCAACAGGTGCCTTTCCGTGCAGCGAAACCGGAAAAGACCTATATTCTGCGTGCAGAAGAGCGCACAGTATTTTGCGGTGTGGTGTCGATGGGAAACCCGCATTGCGTATTACAGGTGGATGATGTGCTGACAGCAGAAGTCGAGGTTCTCGGGCCGATGCTGGAAAGTCATGACCGTTTTCCTGAGCGTGTGAACGTCGGTTTCATGCAGATCCTCAGCCCGGAAAGCGTAAAATTGCGCGTGTACGAGCGCGGTGCCGGTGAAACACAGGCATGCGGAAGTGGTGCCTGCGCGGCTGTTGCGGTTGGCATTCAGCAAGGTTTACTCGCAGAAGAAGTTCAGGTGGAACTGCCGGGAGGCAGCCTCGACATTCGCTGGAAAGGGCCGGGTCATCCGCTTTATATGACCGGACCTGCCACTCATGTTTACGACGGATTTATTCATCTATGAACAATCTTGATGACCAGATTGAACCGGTAATAGCTCTCGACGATGACAGCGTGATGCAATATCTGCTGCAAAACCCGGATTTCTTTATTCGCAATGCGCGCAGCGTCGAGCAGATGCACGTACCGCATCCGGTGAAAGGCAGTATTTCGCTGGTTGAATGGCAACTCGGACGTCAGCGTCATCAGATTGCCCAGCTTGAAGAAGAAATTACCTTGCTGATGGAGCAGGCTTCGGTCAACGAAGCGTTGTTCGGGCGGATGATCGAGCTTCAGGCCACGCTCGCGGCGGCCAGCAGTTTGCAGGATATGCTTAACCGCCTGCAACGCTGGGCACGCAGTCTGGGGCTGGCGGGCGCCAATGTGCGCTTGTTCAGTGAAGGCTGGCGCATCGGCGCGCCATCAGATTTCACGCATCTTGCGGTGAGCCGCAGCGCGTTTGAATCCATGCGCATCCAGCGTCTGGGTGAAACGCCGCATTATCTCGGCGGCCTGAACGGTCCGGAATTACTGCTGTTATTGCCGCAGGCGAAAGCCGTGGGTTCCGTCGCACTGTCGCTGATGGGCGAACAGGGTGAGCTGGGCGTGCTGATTTTCAGCAGCCGTGATCCCCAGCATTATCAGCCAGGAATGGGCACGGTGCTACTCAACCAACTGGCAAAAATGTTACCTGGCCTGCTGGAACGCTGGATCGAACGCGTATGAATCACACCGAATCGCCTCTCTATCCCGCAGTCGAGGCGTTTCTGCGTTACCTGCATGTTGAACGCCAGCTCAGTCCGCTTACCACCACCAATTACAGCCGCCAGTTAGAAGCCCTGATCGCCATCTCCGGCGAGATCGGTATTTCCCACTGGCAGCAACTCGATGCGCCAAAAGTCCGCATGTTACTGGCGCGCAGTAAACGCGCCGGTTTGGGGCCATCCAGTCTGGCGCTGCGCATGTCTTCGCTGCGCAGCTTTCTTGACTGGCTGGTGCGTCAGGGCGTATTAAGCGCCAATCCTGCCAAAGGCATTTCCACGCCACGTTCACCCAAGCATTTGCCAAAAAATCTTGATGTCGATGAAGTGAATAAACTGCTGGACATCGATCTCAATGATCCGCTTTCCGTGCGTGACCGCGCGATGCTGGAAGTGATGTATGGCGGCGGGCTGCGTCTTTCGGAACTGGTGGGTATCGACTGCAAACATATCGATATGGCCTCCGGCGAAGTGCGCGTGTTGGGTAAAGGCAGCAAAGAGCGCAAAGTGCCGATCGGGCGAACGGCTGTCACCTGGCTCGAACACTGGCTGGAACGCCGCGCTGATTTTAATCCGCAGGATGACGCGATGTTTTTGTCGAGCAAAGGCAGCCGTATTTCTGCGCGCAACGTGCAAAAACGGTTTGCTGAATGGGGCGTGAAACAGGGCGTTAACAGCCATATTCATCCGCATAAACTACGACATTCTTTTGCCACGCACGTGCTGGAATCCAGCGGGGATCTGCGCGCGGTACAGGAATTGCTGGGGCACGCGAATCTGTCCACCACCCAAATCTATACCCACCTCGACTTTCAACATTTGGCGACGGTTTACGACGCCGCGCATCCCCGCGCAAAACGAGGAAAATCCTGATGAAGTTCTATCGTCCGCTGAAACGCATTGAAGCGATCACCTTCGATTTAGACGACACGCTGTATGACAATTACGACGTTATCCGCCGTACCGATACCGAAACGCTGAAATTCATGCAGGGTTTCCACCCGGCGCTGACGGATATGGCACCGGATACTGTCCGCCTGATGCGTGCAGAATTACTGGCGCAGGACGCGGAGATTTATCACGACGTCACCGAATGGCGCCGTCAGGCGGTTTTGCTGGCGATGACCCGCGCGGGTCTGAGTCGCAGTGAGGCTGAACAGGGCACCAAAGCCACAATGGAAACCTTCGCGAAGTGGCGCAGCAGGATTTATGTTCCGCAGGAAAATCACGACGCGCTGGCGGCGCTGGCCGAACGGTGGCCGCTGGTTGCTATCACCAACGGCAATGCCGATCCGCACGCCTGTGGTCTGGCACAATATTTCCAGTTTACGTTGCGGGCGGGCGATCATGGCCGTGCCAAACCTTACGCCGACATGTATAAAAAAACGTCGATGAAGCTGGATATCCCGCTGGAAAACATTCTGCATGTGGGCGATGACCTGACGACAGACGTCGCGGGCGCGGTGCGTTGCGGGATGCAATCATGCTGGATTAATTTGCGCGAAGGCGACCTGATGCACATTAACGATGCCCGTCTGTTACCGCATATTGAGATTTCGCAGTTGGCATCGCTGACAGCATTGCTATAATCCCTTCTTAAATTACTCTGTATAAATTCACAGTGGAAATGCATTCGCGGCGATAATTTTCGCGTGAGTGCTTTTCTCATCTGACAAACGGTGCCTATGGACGTTTCTGACCTGCTCGACAGCCTGAATGAAAAACAACGTGAAGCCGTGGCCGCGCCGCGCAGCAATCTGTTGGTGCTGGCCGGGGCAGGCAGTGGCAAAACCCGCGTGCTGGTTCACCGCATTGCGTGGTTGCTGGCGGTAGAAAAGTGCTCGCCGTATTCTATTATGGCCGTCACATTTACCAATAAAGCGGCGGCAGAAATGCGCCACCGTATCGACCAGCTGATCGGCACCAGTCAGGGCGGCATGTGGATTGGTACCTTCCACGGCCTCGCGCACCGTTTGCTGCGTGCACACCATTTAGACGCCAATTTGCCACAGGATTTCCAGATCCTCGACAGTGACGACCAGATACGTCTGATCAAACGCCTGATCAAAGCCCTGAACATCGATGATAAACAATGGCCCCCGCGTCAGGCGATGTGGTACATCAACGGCAAAAAAGACGAAGGTCTGCGCCCGCAGCATGTCGAAACCTACAACAATCCCGTTGAAGCGACCTGGTTACGCATTTATCAGGCCTATCAGGAAGCTTGTGACCGTGCCGGGCTGGTGGATTTTGCCGAGCTGTTGCTGCGCGCCCACGAACTCTGGCTGAACAAGCCACATATTTTGCAGCATTACCGCGAACGTTTTACCAACCTGATGGTGGACGAATTCCAGGACACCAACAGCATTCAGTACGCGTGGATCCGCCTGCTGGCAGGTGACAACAATAATGTGATGATCGTGGGTGATGATGACCAGTCGATTTACGGCTGGCGCGGTGCGCAGGTTGAAAACATCCAGCGCTTCCTGAAAGATTTCCCGAATGCACAAACCATCCGTCTGGAGCAGAACTACCGTTCAACCAGCACCATCCTGAAAGCCGCCAACTCACTGATTGAAAACAACAATGGCCGTATGGGTAAAAACCTGTGGACCGAGGACGGCGAAGGCGAACCGATTTCACTCTACTGCGCGTTCAACGAACTGGATGAATCGCGCTTTGTGGTTAACCGCATCAAAACCTGGCAGGACAACGGCGGTGCGCTGAAAGATTGCGCCATTCTTTACCGCAGCAACGCCCAGTCGCGTGTGCTGGAAGAAGCCTTATTGCAGATGGCGATGCCATACCGTATTTATGGCGGTCAGCGGTTCTTCGACCGTCAGGAAATCAAAGATGCGCTGGCGTATCTGCGATTGATGTCGAACCGCAATGACGATGCCGCTTTTGAGCGCGTGGTGAACACACCGACGCGCGGCATCGGCGACCGCACGCTGGATGTGGTGCGCCAGACAGCACGTGATCGTCAGATGACCATGTGGCAGGCCACCCGCGCGCTGTTGCAGGAAAAAGTGCTGGCAGGTCGTGCGGCATCTTCACTGCAACGCTTCACCGAACTGGTTGACGCACTGGCGCATGAAACCTCAGATATGCCGCTGCACGTGCAGACTGACCGGGTGATTAAAGATTCCGGCCTGTTCATCATGTATGAGCAGGAAAAAGGCGAAAAAGGGCAGGCGCGAATCGAAAACTTAGAGGAACTGGTGACGGCAACGCGTCAGTTCAGCTATCAGGACGAAGACGAAGACCTGATGCCGTTGCAGGCATTCCTGTCCCATGCCGCGCTGGAAGCGGGCGAAGGGCAGGCGGATGCCAATCAGGATGCGACGCAGTTAATGACACTACACTCGGCGAAAGGGCTGGAGTTCCCGCAGGTGTTTATCGTCGGCATGGAAGAGGGCATGTTCCCGAGCCAGATGTCGCTGGAAGAAGGCGGACGTCTGGAAGAAGAACGCCGTCTGGCCTATGTCGGCGTCACCCGCGCTATGCAAAAATTGACCCTGACCTACGCGGAAACCCGCCGTTTATACGGCAAAGAAGTGTCTCATCGCCCGTCACGTTTTGTCGGCGAACTGCCGGAAGATTGTGTCGAAGAAGTCAGGATGCGCGCCAGTGTGTCACGCCCGATGAGCAACCGCAGCGTCGGCACGCCAACCAGCGTCAGCGACACCGGCTTCAAACTCGGCCAGCGCGTTGTGCATCCTAAATTCGGCGAAGGTACTATCGTCAATATGGAAGGCAGCGGGGAACACAGCCGGTTGCAAGTGGCGTTCCCGGGCGAAGGGATTAAGTGGCTCGTCGCCGCCTACGCTCGCCTCGAAGCCGTCTGATTTTTAACTCCCTCCCCGGCGAAGGGGAGGGTTGGGGTGGGGTATTAAGGTCAAAAACCAACGTTTAAGCGCGCTTAATCTCCTGTTTTGTCTGTAAAACCCCCTCCCATCCTCCCCCTTCGCAGGGGGAGGAGCCGAAAGGTCAGAGGCTAAATGTTTCACCCACTTCGGCTTTCGCATACCATTCCAGCGTTTCTTTTACGCCTGCTTCGCCTTCCGGCGGGGTGCCTGGCAGATAATCCTGTTCCTGAACTGGCTGATACGCACCGTGTTTCACTTCAAAAATCACGCCGCCTTCGTCGAGAGATAGCACGCTGTGCCAGGTATTGGCCGGGATTTCCAGCAGACGGGTTTCTGCGCCGAGCCACAGGCGGTCGGTGACTTCGCCGCTGTTATCGTAAATCAGTACCAGAAAGCGACCACGCAGCGCGGTCAGCATTTCCCAGGTGTGTGGATGGCGGTGAATGCGCACATAAGTGCCGGGTTCCATGGCGATGGCCAGACGCTGAACGTCATCTTCAGGCGCCGGATGCATATTCAGATTTTGACGCAGTCGCGGTGAATGCGCCGCCTTGGTGATCAGGTCGCATAACGTATCTTGGTTTATCTGCTTAATCATTTTGGGTATCTGAAAAGTGAGGGGAGATCAGGGCATTGAGTGTAGCCAAAAAAGCACCATCCGATAAGCCGGTATGGTTATCAGGCCAGCCTGAAATTTATGCATAAATGTTGCCAGAATAGATTTGTTCGCGGTTGACAGTCTTTTTATTCCCGGCGTAACATGCGCGCACTATTATCAATGAGGAACTTCGCCTTGGACACACCCAGTAGATACTGGCTCAATAACCTGTTCATTAGGTACCACTTCTAAGGCCCTCCTCTTTGCTGATGGCCTTAGTGGTTGTCAGCGACCCCCGTTCTGTCGCTGTGAGTCAGATCTGAATTTGGTCTGAATTACGCCGGTGACAATTCTCACCCCGTGATTTTCTGTGCTTCAACGCGTTGTCCACTTTCTGTCATTTTTGGGAGAACGGGCACATGCTGAGTGCTTTTAAATTAGAAAACAGCCGCTTATCCCGTTTAGAGCTGGACGAGTCAGACGATCTCAAAACCTCATTGTGGGTGGATTTGGTCGAACCTGACGAGCTGGAGCGTGAGCGCGTTCAAAGTGAATTAGGGCAAAGCCTGGCGACACGTCCTGAACTGGACGACATCGAAGCTTCTGCACGTTTCTTTGAAGATGAAGACGGCCTGCACATTCACTCCTTCTTTTACTATGAAGATGCCGAAGATCATGCCGGCAACAGCACCGTGGCATTTACCGTGCGCGAAGGTCGTCTGTATACCCTGCGTGAGCGCGAATTACCGGCATTTCGTCTCTACCGTATGCGTGCCCGCAACCAGACGCTGGTTGACGGCAACGCCTATGAACTGCTGCTGGATTTGTTCGAAACTAAAATAGAGCAACTGGCGGATGAAATTGAAAATATCTACAGTGATCTGGAAAAACTCAGCCGCGTGATCATGGAAGGGCATCAGGGCGACGAATACGATGCTGCACTTTCCACGCTGGCAGAACTGGAAGATATCGGCTGGAAAGTGCGTTTATGTCTGATGGATACCCAGCGCGCGCTGAATTTCCTGGTGCGTAAGGCTCGTTTACCCGCAGGTCAGCTTGAGCAGGCGCGTGAAGTATTACGCGATATCGAATCCCTGTTGCCGCACAACGAATCCCTGTTCCAGAAAGTTAACTTCCTGATGCAGGCGGCGATGGGTTTTATCAACATCGAACAGAACCGCATTATTAAGATTTTCTCGGTGGTTTCGGTGGTGTTCCTGCCGCCAACGCTGGTGGCTTCCAGTTACGGGATGAACTTTGAATTCATGCCGGAACTGAAATGGTCATTCGGTTATCCGGGCGCGATTGCGCTGATGATCCTCGCCGGGCTGGCGCCTTACCTGTACTTCAAACGTAAAAACTGGTTATAACCGACCATGCTGATGGAAAGGATGGTTCCGGCGGGGCAGTGGTTTATCCTCGTCGTTTCCTCACTGATTCTGGGCATTATTTTTCAGACCTTCCACGTTCCCGCTGCGCTCCTGCTCGGGCCGATGATTGTCGGCGTCGTCATGGGTTTATTGGGTGCCAGCGTGCGTATTCATCCGCTGTTCTTCAAAATATCGCAGGGCATTTTGGGCTGTATGATCGCGCAAAGTCTGTCGCCCTCGATTCTGCCGCCGTTACTCAATGACTGGCCGCTGGTGCTGATGGTGCTGGTGGCGACACTGCTTGCCAGCGGACTTTCCGGCTGGTTGCTGGTACGTTTTAGCCAGTTACCCGGCCCGACCGGCGCGTGGGGTTCATCACCCGGCGGTGCCAGCGCCATGGTCGCGATGGCCGGTGATTTCGGTGCGGATGTCCGTCTGGTGGCGTTTATGCAGTATCTGCGCGTGTTGTTTGTTGCCACGGCTGCCGCATTTGTTGCGCGTATGGCTATGGGCGACAGCGCATCGCTGGCGGCGGCAGTGGTCTGGTTTCCGCCGCTCACCTGGCGTTTCTTTGCCACGCTATTTCTGGCAGTAGCCGGTGTCTGGCTGGGGCCGCGCCTGCGTATCCCTTCCGGCGCTCTGCTGCTTCCGGCCATTGTCGGCGCGGTTTTGCATTCCACCGGAACGGTGACCTTAGAAGTGCCGGAATGGCTGCTGGCGATAGCGTACACGCTGATTGGCTGGAGTGTCGGGCTGCGCTTTACGCGTCCGATTTTCAAACTGGCTTTACGTACGCTGCCTCAGATGATTGCCTCGATTATCGGGCTGATGCTGATTTGCGGGGGCATGGCATGGGTGCTGACCAAACTTTTGCACGTCGATATGCTGACGGCTTATCTGGCGACCAGCCCGGGCGGGCTGGACACCGTGGCGATTATTGCGGCAGGCAGCCACGCCGATTTAGGTTTTGTGATGGCGATGCAGACGCTGCGTCTGATCACCATCCTGGCAACTGGCCCCGCGATGGCGCGCTTTATCTCACGCAGCGCTGTGTCCGCTTCTTCCTCGTCGTAAACGGCCCTGCGTATAGAGCGCATCGCCGATAAAGCACAGCAGTCCCACCCAGATAAAGCCGAAGGTGATAAGTTGTGAGGTGTTGACGGTTTCACCGTAAAACACCACGGCCAGCAGGAACATCAGCGTTGGCCCGAGATACTGGAAAAAGCCCAGCGTGGAGAGCTTCAGCCGGGCAGCGGCGGCGGTAAAGAACAGTAGCGGAATGGTGGTGATAATCCCGGCCGCCATCAGCAATAAATCCAGAGACCACGGATTCGCTGCCAGATTGCTGGTCTGGCTGTGGGCAATAAAGAACAGATAAATCCCGGCCACCGGCAGTAACCAGAGGGTTTCAATCAGCATCCCGGTTTGCGAATCCACGCCTATTTTTTTACGCAGCAGGCCATAGAAGGCGAATGTCAGGGACAGCCCGATGGCGATGACCGGCACGGAACCAAATACCCACACCTGCACCAGCACCCCGGCGAAAGCCAGCGCCACGGCGAACCATTGCAAACTTCGGAATCGTTCACGCAAAAACAGCATGCCAAGCACCACATTCACCAGCGGATTGATAAAGTAGCCGAGGCTGGCTTCCAGAATGTGATTATGATTAATTGCCCAAATAAAAATCAGCCAGTTCCCACCGACAAGCAGGGCGGTAATCAGTAACATGCCGATTTTCTTCGGTTGTGCCAATACCCGGCGGACATCGCCCCAGCTGCGGCTGACGGAGAGCAGCACTAACATAAAGAAGAAAGACCAGATCACCCGGTGAGTCAGAATTTCATCCGCCGGAACCTGTTTGATGAGCTTGAAATACGCCGGCGCGATCCCCCAGATCAGATAGGCGATAAAGGCAAAAATAACACCTTGCCGGGTACGGTGTGCGTCCATGTGGGTACCTGAAAAAAGAGTAAGGAAAGAAGCGGAGTTTACCTGATCTCAGCCCACCATATAGGTCGCCGTAGTGGTCGCGATGTGAATGCCCGTGTCGCTGTGTAAATCCACGCGCGCCACGGAGACTTTGTTCCCGGCACGGATCAGGCTGGCGGAGGCAATAAAATACTCGCCACGGCCCGGACGCAGGTAATCAACGCGTAAATCGATGGTGCCCATTTTGGATAAACGCTGACGCATTTCGGCTTCCAGTAACGGGTGATCAGGTTTGTCGCGGCGGATCAGTGAACTGGTCACACAGACCAGACCGGCAGCGACATCCAGCACCGCAGCAATTACGCCGCCGTGCAGGATTTTTTGTGCGGCATTGCCCACCAGTTTTGTCTGGTTGGTAAATTTTAACTCTGCGTAGTCGCAGTCGAGACGTTTCAGCTCGAGGCCCAGTTCGCGGTTAAACGGCATATCGTAAACGAAAATATTGCCGATCAGTTGCAGGGCAGCCTCGTGGCTGAGAGATGAAGCAGACATGAATAAATTCCTGACGAAAACGAGTGGACAGTATGTTCGCCGAAAAAGTTAACGAAGTGTTGATTTTAGGTGCGGGCAGGAAGGATTTCTACACAGCGAAGGATAAATGTATTCAGTACTCATCTAGAAATGTATTTGTGTGTAAAATGCCCTGCTTTGAGATTTCCGGATTTTAGTCAGCGCGTGGTTGGCCGGGCAGACGGCATATTTTCAAAAATAATCAGTCGATAACTTTAGGGTGAGGGTAAGGAATAATGCGTAAAAATTGGGCTGTCGGAGCCGCCATGCTGGCGATGCCAATACTGGGACACGCCGCAGAGGCCACTGTGCAGGAAGTGCATGATAAACCTGCGGTACGCGGAAGTATTATTGCGAATATGTTGCAGGAGCACGACAACCCGTTCACATTATATCCTTACGAACAAAACTACCTGATTTACACTGATACCAGCAATATCAACAAGAAAGCCATTCAGTCTTACGACTGGGCAGATAAAGCACGTCATGATGAAGTCGAGTTCCAGCTCAGCCTGGCGTTCCCGTTGTGGCGTGGAATTGCAGGTGATAACTCGGTGCTCGGTGCGTCTTATACGCAAAAATCATTCTGGCAGCTTTCCAACAGCGGCGAGTCTTCACCTTTTCGTGAGACCAACTACGAGCCACAACTTTTCCTCGCCTGGGCGACGGATTACGATTTCCTCGGCTGGACATTGCGTGAAGCAGAATATGGTGTCAGTCATCAGTCTAACGGCCGCTCAGATCCGACGTCCCGCAGCTGGAACCGTGTGTATGCCCGTTTCATGGCGCAAAACGGTAACTGGCAGGTGGATTTAAAACCGTGGTACCGCATCCCTGAAAGCGATGAAAACGACGATAACCCGGACATCAACAAATACATGGGTTATTACCGCCTGAAAGTCGGTTATGCGTGGGGTGACAGCGTGTTCAGCGTGGAAAGCCGTTACAACTGGAATACCGGTTACGGCGGTGCGACGACTGGCTGGAGCTACCCGATTTCCAAACAGGTCCGCTTCTATACTCAGGTATTCAGCGGCTACGGCGAGTCATTGATCGACTACAACCATAAGCAGACCCGTATCGGTGTGGGTATCATGCTTAACGACATCATGTAATTGCGCCATACTTCTGGTTGCAGTTGCGTTGGCCGCACCCGGAATTATTTAGGGTATATTATGTCGGTGCAGTACAGCCCCGGCGGCTTTAGGGCTTAGCCGGGTGGTTTGAACAGTTGGGGAATTGAGTGTCTACGGCGGCAGTGATAAACAAAGAAGAGCTGGCTCATCAGGTATTACGCGATACCTTCGGCTATCAGCAATTCAGACCAGGCCAGCAAACTATCATCAATACCGCCCTTTCTGGCCGGGATTGTCTGGTAGTGATGCCAACAGGCGGCGGTAAATCGCTGTGCTATCAAATTCCCGCGCTGGTGATGGACGGCCTGACGCTGGTTGTTTCGCCGCTCATCTCGCTGATGAAAGATCAGGTCGATCAGCTGATGGCCGCAGGCGTTGAAGCCGGTTGCCTGAACTCAACGCAAACCCGTGAGCAACAGCTGGAAGTGATGGCCGGTTGCCGCGCGGGACGTATCAAAATGCTGTATATCGCACCGGAACGCCTGATGATGGGTGATTTCCTCGAGCAGCTGCAACAGTGGAATCCGGCGATGCTTGCCGTCGATGAAGCTCACTGTATTTCCCAATGGGGCCACGATTTCCGCCCGGAATATCGCGCGCTCGGCCAGCTGAAACTGCGTTATCCGCAACTGCCGGTGATCGCCCTGACCGCGACCGCCGATGAGGCCACCCGTAACGATATCGTCCGTCTGCTGGAGCTGAACGATCCGCTGATTCAGGTCAGCAGTTTTGACCGTCCGAATATCCGTTACACGCTGGTGGAAAAATTTAAGCCGCTCGATCAGCTGATCCGCTTTGTACAGGATCAGCGCGGCAAAAGCGGCATTATTTACTGTAACAGCCGCGCCAAAGTGGAAGACACAGCCGCCCGTCTGCAAAGCCGCGGGCTGAGCGTCGGCGCGTATCACGCCGGGCTGGATAACGACACCCGCGCCCGCGTGCAGGAAGGTTTTCAGCGCGACGACCTGCAAATTGTGGTCGCCACCGTCGCCTTCGGGATGGGCATCAACAAACCTAACGTGCGTTTTGTGGTGCACTTTGATATTCCACGCACCATCGAGTCTTATTATCAGGAAACGGGCCGGGCAGGGCGTGACGGCCTGCCTGCCGAAGCGGTGCTGCTTTACGATCCGGCTGATATGGCCTGGCTGCGCCGCTGTCTGGAAGAGAAACCGGCGGGCGCTCAGCAGGATGTTGAACGCCATAAGCTGAATGCCATGAATGCGTTTGCGGAAGCGCAAACCTGCCGCCGTCTGGTGCTGCTCAATTACTTCGGTGAAGGCAAACAGAACGCCTGCGGTAACTGCGATGTGTGTCTTGACCCGCCAAAACGCTATGACGGTTTGCTGGATGCGCAGAAAGCGCTGTCAGTGGTTGCGCGCGTCGGACAACGTTTTGGCTTAGGGTATGTGGTCGAAGTGCTGCGCGGTTCGAATAACCAGCGTATCCGCGAATACGGCCACGACAAGCTGACTGTGTACGGCATCGGCAAAGAACACAGCAACGAACACTGGACCAGCGTAGTTCGCCAGCTGATCCATCTCGGGCTGATTACGCAAAATATTGCCATGCACTCGGCGTTACAACTGACGGAATCGGCGCGTCCGGTTTTACGGGGCGAAATCCCGTTGCAGTTGGCCGTGCCGCGTATTCAGACGCTCAAAATTAAAAGCAGTGCCAGCCAGAAAACTTACGGCGGGAATTACGATCGTAAGTTGTTTGCTAAATTGCGTAAACTGCGTAAGTCACTGGCGGATGACAATAATGTGCCGCCGTACGTGGTATTTAACGACACGACGCTGCTGGAAATGGCTGAACATCTGCCCGTCAGCGCGAGCGATTTGCTGGACATCACGGGGGTTGGTCAGCGTAAGCTGGAGAAATTCGGCAGGCCATTTATGGCGATGATCCGCGATCACATCGATAACGGCGACGAATAAGAATTCTGTTTCCTACACATAACACAGAGAGTTAATCATGCTGATGCTATTCCTGACGGTTGCGATGGTTCATCTGATCGCGCTGATGAGTCCGGGGCCGGACTTCTTCTTTGTTTCACAAACCGCCGCCAGCCGGTCGCGTAAAGAAGCCATGATGGGCGTGATTGGTATTACGCTCGGCGTACTGGTGTGGGCAGCGGTTGCGCTGATGGGATTACATTTAATTCTGCAAAAAATGGCCTGGCTGCATCAGATCATCACCGTCGGTGGCGGCCTCTATCTGTGCTGGATGGGCTGGCAGTTGATGAAATCAGCACGTGCTAAAAAACAAAACGGCGACGACACTCCGGTAACGCTGCCTGCCCGTGGCCGCACGTTTATGCGCGGGCTGCTGACCAATCTTTCGAATCCTAAAGCTGTTATTTACTTCGGCAGCGTGTTCTCTATGTTCGTTGGCGACAGTGTCAGCGGTGGCGAGCGTCTGGGTATATTTCTGCTGATTGTGGTGGAAACCCTGGCCTGGTTCTCGCTAGTGGCGCTGGTTTTTGCCCTGCCGAAAATGCGTCGCGGCTATCAGCGTTTAGCAAAATGGATCGATGGCGTGGCAGGCGTGGTGTTTGCAGGCTTTGGTGTTGCGCTTATCGTGAATCGTTAATCAACGCATTTTGCACATGAAAAAGGGTTCGGTTGATGCCGAACCCTTTTTGCATTTTGCGGCGTTAAACCTTCCGCGCACTTGCCAGTAACACACCCACCAGCATAAACAGCGAGCCAAAGATGCGGTTCAGCAACTGCATTTGTTTCGGTGCTTTCACCCAACCGGCGATGCGCGTGGCCAGCGTGGCGTAACCGATCATCACAATAATATCGACAACGACGGTGGTCACGCCGAGTACCACGTATTGTGCAGCCTGAGGTTGGTGCGCAATGATAAACTGCGGGAATAACGCGGCCAGAAACACAATGCTTTTTGGATTGGTCAGGTTCACCAGGATGGCGCGTTTGAATAAACGGCGACGCGGCATACTGCTGGCGAGCGCGCTCAGATCAATCGCACCGGCAGAACGCCACTGGCAAATACCCAGCCAGATTAAGTACGCCGCACCCAGCCATTTGAGAATTTCAAAGGCCATCAGCGATGATGAGATCAGTGCGCCCAGCCCGATACCGACCAGTACGATGTGGATGGATAACCCGAGTTGTAACCCGGCGATTGACGCCACCGCCCCGCGATAGCCGTGGCTGATGCCCGTACTCATCGTGTTAATGGCACCGGAGCCGGGGGATAAACTTAAAATAGAAGTGGTGAGCAGGTAGGTTAACCACCAGTCAAGTGTCATTGCGAGACTCCCTGAATACGTTTTATGTTGTTTTATGGCACAATACGCCATTGTTTATAATTGCGCTATAACTCACAAATAACACTTTTCCTCCTCCCTGCCTGACGACTTTGGATCATTGAATGCCTGTGAATTTTGGGAAGTGGTTAACACGAGAGAAGGAGTTTTCCGCCTTTGCGACCGGACCTTTGCTGGATTTCTGGCGTACGCGCGAAGAAGGCGAGTTTAGCGGCGTTGACGATGTCCCGATCCGCTATGTCCGGTTCTGTTCCCCCGCGCATGATAAAGTCATCGTGGTGTCACCGGGTCGTATAGAAAGCTACGTAAAATATCCTGAAGTAGCCTACGATTTATTCCATTGCGGCTACGATGTCATGATTGTCGATCACCGCGGTCAGGGGCGCTCCGGGCGTATGCTCGACGATCCGCATTGTGGCCACGTTAAGCATTTTGACGATTATGTTGAGGATTTCGAAAGCTTTTATCAGCTGGAGATTGCCCCACGTCAGTACGCGAAAAAGTTCGCGCTGGCACACTCCATGGGCGGTGCGATCCTGGCGCTGTTTCTGGCGAAAAATCCGGACAAGTTTGATGCAGCGGCGTTACTCGCGCCGATGACCGGCATTTATTTGCCCATGCCGGGCTGGATTTCCCGCCGGATCCTCAACTGGGCGGAGAATCGTCCGCTACGCCGTGACGGCTATGCGCTGGGCACCGGTCACTGGCGGCCATTACCGTTTGTGGTCAACCGCCTGACACACAGCCGTGAGCGTTATCGCCGTAATCTGCGTTTTTATGCCGATTACCCTGAGCTGCAGGTCGGCGGGCCAACCTATCATTGGGTACGTGAAGGGATTGAGGCGGGGATGCATATCCTGAAAGAAGCCGAAAAAATCACCACCCCTGTTCTGTTATTGCAGGCGAGCGAAGACCGTGTGGTGGATAACCGGTCCCATCTTGCTTTTTGTCAGGCCATGGCCGTTGCGGGACACCCTTGTGAAGGGGAAAAACCGCTGGTCATTGAAGGCGCGCGCCATGAGATCCTGTTTGAACGGGACGACCTGAGGGCACAGGCGCTGGACGCTATCATGCGCTTTTTTGCGCGACAGCATTAATCCGCGGTTCGCCGCGCACAACTCCATCAGAGGTTAGAACCTAACGCTATGTACCATGTTGTTGCTTCCGATTTAGATGGCACGCTGCTATCACCTGATCATACCCTGAGCCCGTTCGCCAAAGAGACGCTGAAATTGCTGACCCAGCGCGACGTGCATTTCGTGTTCGCCACCGGGCGTCACCATATCGATGTAGCGCAGATGCGCGACAATCTGGAAATCAGTGCGTACATGATCACCTCCAACGGTGCGCGCGTGCATAACACCGACGGTGACCTGATTTTCTCGCACAATCTGGATGAAGACATCGCCAGAGACCTGTTCGGCATCATGCATAACAATCCGGATATTCTGACCAACGTTTATCGCAACGATGACTGGTACATGAACCGTGACCGCGCCGATCAGGATGATTTTTTCCGCGAATCCGTTTTCAAATACAAACTGTATGAACCGGGTTTGCTGGAAACTGACGGTATCTGCAAAGTGTATTTCACCTGTGAAGATCATGAAAAACTGTTGCCACTGGAAGAAGCGATCAATGCGCGCTGGGGCGACCGTGTGAATGTCAGCTTCTCACTGCCGGTATGTCTGGAAGTGATGGCAGGCGGCGTATCGAAAGGGCATGCGCTGGAATATGTTTCCAAGCTGATGGGTTATTCCCTGAAGGATTGCATCGCCTTTGGTGATGGCCTGAATGACCTGGAAATGCTGAGCATGGCCGGTAAAGGTTGTCTGATGAGCGGTTCATTGCCACGTCTGAAAGCTGCCATGCCGGATGCAGAAATCATCGGATCCAATGCTGACGATGCCGTGCCGCATTACCTGCGTAAGATGTATCTGGCCGAAGAAAGCTAATCGGTTTTGAAGCAAAGTCGTAGAACCAAAGCAGGGCGGTTGTCCTGCTTTGGGATCTGTATCTGCCGCTTTATTGCCGATGCCGCTGAAGCCTAACGTGCCGGTGTTGAGGCTGTTTTTATCCGCCGAACCTGTGCTGGCAATCATCGCGCGATCGAGCTGGGTATGCCCGCCGACCGTGATATCAAAGCCGCCGTCACCAGCAAAAATACCGGACTGCTCAACCACCGGGTGGTAGTCGCTGTTCATAGCGGTGATCCGGTTTGCTGAGTGAGCGGGAAAATATCCCGGCGCAGGCAACCGGGATATGCGTTTGTGAAAGTCATTCATTAGGATTGGTTGGGGGTTTTTTATGGGCGTTGTATTCGTCTATTTTATTGAAGATAAAAGCAACAAGTGTTCCCAACGCCCCCGCCACAAAACTCATTTTTGCTGATTGAATAATTTCTCCTGAAAGCAAATATATTTCCCCAGAATACACAACACCTGTGATAACTCTTGCAGTTATACTTAAAATAAAGAATGCCACAAAAAGATAAATTAATAATAAAAGAGATATTCGCAATGTCATTTTTCTCTTCATTATTTACTCTCATCATTTTTTAATATTTGCTTCGCTCTGTCATTAATTGACTCAAATGTTAGGGCACCACCGATATCCCCCAAAACACCAGAGGCGCTACCCGCATACGGCGCAAGCAAATCAGGCGCATATTTCCCAAATCCCCCGCCGAACACAGAACCCGCAATGGCTCCGCCCTGACCAGACAAACTCGGTCCATCCGTCATAAATGCGCCGCCCATGTTAATCAGCGTATTTCCGCCGATTTTATAACCCGGAGCCAGATAACCTGCTCCTGCCGCAAACGCTGCACTGTAATAACTGAACTCACCATCGGGTGCCATATTTATATACTGGAATGCAGAATTAGCCCCTCCGCCAATCACCGCACCGGCAATGCCTTTTCCTATGGCTATTGTCGGACCAAGATAAAACGCACCGGCCATAAATACGCCATCCTGATAGCCTTCGACTATCGCTTTGGTGATATTCGCCCCTTCCGGCAAATCCCCTTTCGCTATTTTATCCAGCCCTGCCTGTGTCTGCTCGGGCGAGAGATTATTATCTACAGCAAACTGATTCCATGAGCCTGCTGTATCAATATAATCCATCATCCCTGAAGGCAGATTAAAGTGATTGTATTCCGTCGCATTCTTACCTGCCTGACCACCCGCAACAGCACTTTCTGTATCATCACCTGCAATTCCACCCGCCAGACCCGCGGCCAGCGTACTCAGCGCCACGATTTTCTGCTTTTCGTTCTCCGTCAGGTCTTCGCGTTTCACGCCCGGATAAAGCACCTGTGCGATTAGCTCACCGGTAGCGGCACCTGCCGCACCCGCAGCGGCGTCACGTCCCTGAAGCTCTGCGATGACACCGCCCACAATCGCGTGGGCAATGGCATTGGCGGCAGCGTTGTCTTCGCCGACCTGTTTCTTGATTTGCTCCGCCAGATACGGAGCCGCACCGCCTGCCAGTGCTGCTGCCATATCACCGCCCGCCAGCCCCTGAAGTGCCATCGTCGCTGCGCTGATACCTTGCTGGATATCACTTCCGGTACCGTACTGTTTCTGGGTGTCTTTGTACTCTTTTGTCTCCAGCAGGTCTTTACCGCTCGGTTCCGGATGCGCGGCTTTCGCTTTTTCCAGCCCTTTAATCTCACCCGCCGTCCGTGCAATATCCATTGCCTGGCTGCCTGCGTCCCCCAGCGCCTGCGCGATTTCCAGCCGCTTCTGCTCTTTCTCCTTGTCGAATATCGGGCTGATGCTGCCGTTGGCATGTTCCACATCACGGCTTAAATCAGCCACGTCCTGCTGCTGGTTTTCGGTATCGCGGATGTTGATGGTGCCCGCAGAAATCGCCGCTTTCGTGGTGCCGGATGCCTCACCTTCACCGCCTGCGCCCACCAGCACGCCATTCGCCATATTGCCGATAAAGTTCTCGGCAACACTCCCGCCAGTGCTGATGCCTGCGCCCTGATGTTCGGTGCTGTATTCCGCTTTATTGCCGATGTCGCTGAAGCCCAGCGTACCGGTGTCGAGGTGGTTTTTATCGGCCGAACCTGTGCTGGCAATTACCGCGCCATCGAGCTGCGTATGCCCGCCCACCGTGATATCAAAGCCGCCGTCACCGGCAAAAATACCGCTCTGCTCAGTGACCGAGTTGTAGTCGCTGTTCATTTTGTCATTAGCGGCACTCATGCCGCCCGAACCGGTCATGGTGCCGAATGAGAAGCTGGCGCCGCCGCTGATGCTCTTCTGGCTGCTGTCGTAATAGTCGCTGTCCTGCAGGCTGCTGATGGTCAGGTCGCCGCCGATATCCGCCACCACGCTGTTGCCGCTGACCTGCGCACCGGCAATCGTTGTGTCGTCGCCACTGTTAATGCTGATGCGGTTGCCCGCGTCGATGGTGGTTTCGTTATGCTGCGTGCCGTTGCCCGACTCGCTGCCCCTGGAGGCGTTGCCGCTGGCGGAGATGTTGATACCGGCACCGCTCTCGCCCATGCCGATGCCAATCCCTATTGCGCCGCCGCTGCTGCTGTTTTCTCCTTCCAGCCACTG
>NZ_JQJR01000018.1:0-56078 GCF_000745615.1 Rahnella sp. WP5
CTGGGTTCACTGGCGATGGCAATGTGCGAAGTTCGTCAGGCAGACCTTTGTTGAATGGGCTGCCAAGACGGTTAACTCATCATACTGGGCCAAATTGTATTATCAGGGGCAGCGAGAAAAGGGAAAATCTCATCAATCCGCGATCCGGGCTCTGGCATTCAAATGGCTAAGGATCATTTACCGCTGCTGGAAGACCAGAACCCGCTATGACGAAGCGAAATATTTGCTGGCACTGGAAGAGCGAAAATCGCCCTTACTGATGCCGTAAAAAACTTGTCGAATGTCTCAGGGCGTGAAGCAGACGTTCAAGTTATTCTGTCCAATGCATGACAGTCCACGAATCAAGGAGTGAAGTCAGACCGGATTAATGCAATTTTTTCAGATACATTCTCGATAAGTTGCAAACAGCTTTCGAGAAAGGAATCATCAACTTTTATTAGCCCCTCAATTCCGGTTAGATCTCCTTCTTCAAAAATTGGATTTGATGGAGTTCCTACTACGAAATGAACTGAATGAATTTTACTGACCAGGGTTTTATAACTACTCCCTTCCCCATGCTTTAACGCGTTGACTGCGAGATAGCAGTTATGAAAATCCTCTTTTAACGCGAATTCACTTGCATTTTCGAGAATTGCCTCTGCCTCTTTAAAACCGTTACTGCAATTTAGTCTTCGTTGCAGATGAGCTTCAAAAACTGAAAACATTCCTACTACATGAATCATCCTTTGCAGGTTGAGCGCTTGTAAGTTTTTTATTAGTGGGGTAGAACCCGTTTTCGACAGTAGCGCCAATGATTGAGATTGAGATTCAGCTTCATTTATCATCGACAATGAAAAATGAGTACATCTATATGCAAGCTCGTAAAAGTTGTGCTTTTTTTTGTCTAGCCTTCAGATGAGTGGTTACTGCTTTTAGCATAGCTTTTCGATTCAATCCTTATCATTTTAATCTGGCTCCCCCTGCACGGTTAGGTATTTCCCTCGCCGTATTGGATGCTTAGGTTATTCCGTCCAATAGACAGGCTGTTCACTCCAAGATAGTATAGATTTATAATTCAATCTTTAGGTACACTTATGAGTTCATCTGCTTTTGTCACCGTTGTTACTGGAGTAAGCGTTTTTGTTCTTGGTCAACTCATCGTTAAGGGGGCTATTGAACCTTACATTTCATTCAGGGAACAATTGGGAAAAATATCAAATCTGTTATTGCTTAACCAGGCAAAAATAACAACTCCTTGTTCTGACATAAACCCTGAAATCATCCATGATTTGAAAAATTCCGCAGCTCAGTTAATGGCGAAGTATTCAGCCTTGCCTTTCTATATCAAAAAATTCCATATCGGCTTGCGCCTTGTTCCATCAACGTATGAAATTCTTGGATCGGCGCAAAATTTGAATTTGATAGCAAAAATACATGAAGGGAAAAGCAAGGAAAGCACATGGGAACACATAGCCGAAATTGGACGTATGCTCAAAATCCCAACCACCTATTCTCCTTAATCTCCGCGCCGATCTGAACGTTCAGGTAATTCTGTCCAGTAATCCCGCCTTTATCCTCCCGCTTCTGTGAATAAAACATACTTGGTTCCCCTGTTCCAGTATCTGCAGTATTGATAGCTTTCGCATCGTAAAAATCGTTCTTTTCCACATGGACGAATGAGCACCTTCGGAAAGAATTTCTAGTGACAAAGTCAGTCAGATCGGAATTAATCATATTTACTTTAATGTGTAACTTCAAATCGCGCTGTTTCTAAAAATTATATGTCCGCTGTTCGCTCAAAGCAGACCTTCACTTTCCCTGTCCTTCGAAAATGGCCCTTTTAACCCTGATCTGCGCTTGCAAGTTAAGAGGGTATCTTATGCGAAAAGCCGCCAGGGAAAGGACCGGCGCAGAAAGGTACACCGACTTATCCCCCGCGAATACCGAAGTTACTCAGTGAATCTGTGGATAACCGGCTGCGGTTTGAGAATGAGGCGGTAGCCTGCGAGGGCCGTCGCGGTACCCGAAATGAATGGCAGCAGGACACCGGCCAGGCCGGCCCCTGAGGTCAGACGATGAATGAGGATGACATTCTGTTCGTCGCGAGCAGATCAGCGATGGCCACGATGTTCTTCAAGCAGATCAATCGCCTGCTGCATCACACCAGCCGTATAGTTGTCCTCAATGATTTTCGCGTAAGTCAGCCGGTCGGCCAGGCATTCCACCAGGGTATCGTGACAGATTTCGTTACCTGTCAGAAAAATGCGGGTCGCTGCGTCAGCGACGGCATCTTTGACGTCCGAGAAGAAAATCAACTCTTTGGGAAAGGGGGAATTAATGACCATTTCATGTCTCCGGCGGTGTTAAATGCCCCCCTTAATCATGCGTCCGGGTTCTGATGCCGTCCAGCGCGACCGGGCCGTCGTCTTGAGAATGTCGAAAAGCGGTAAAAAAGGCCCTCCAGTAAAGACCCGCAACGCTCGCCGCAGACTCGGCTGAGGCGTACCACAGCACCGCGAGGAACGAACAGCCGCGACGAGGAAGCGTCATATCGTCTGCAGCCAATGTGAAAACCGCACACTCCCGGCCTGATGTCGCCATAAAAAAACCGGCACATAGGCCGGCGGAAAGTGATGATCGGTTTTACTTACGGTTTTTCTTCCAGGTTTCAGAAGCCAAAAACGCCGCGCGCACCACCACAATGGCCCAGCACAACTGCAGGAGTATCTTCACGGGCACGCTGAATCCGTCAAATATCAGTAGCGGCACGATAAACAGGCAAC
The DNA here is from genome assembly GCF_000745615.1 of Rahnella sp. WP5. Taxonomy (NCBI): domain Bacteria; kingdom Pseudomonadati; phylum Pseudomonadota; class Gammaproteobacteria; order Enterobacterales; family Yersiniaceae; genus Rahnella; species Rahnella sp. WP5. Next base: position 2,763 of record NZ_JQJR01000018.1, read on the forward strand.
TGATGAGAAAACACCACTCCGCCGCGCTTTTGCGCGCCCTGCCCGTCAGCGTCTCCAGTCCGATGATCCCCTTGCATAACAGCATGAATGACATGGTTTTCTCCACAAATCTTCCGGCACGCCGGAGGGCTTCAGTCTTTTTTCAGCATGCGCTTGAAATTAGTTCGGGCTTGCCCTTCCCCTTCCGTACTCCCGGTGGGTTCCGGGAGCACTGAAGGGGCAGGCACCTCGCCAGCGCAGGCGGCAATGACGTCCTGAATGCTGGCCGTCGTGGGCTGCCATCCCGTCGTTTGCTGAATAATACCCACCAGCTGTCGGCGGTCAGCTGGCCATCGAACAGCATGGACAACAGATAAGGCAGACGCTTATCCAGCTGGTATAACACGCTTCCGCCCACGATCGCCGCCCGGAAAAAATCACCACGGGTGCGCAGGGGAACGGACTCGATAATCTCCATCGCCCTGGCATCCTGACTGTCGTCTTCAGGGTGCAAATAGACGGTCAGTTTCTTACGTTTGTCGGTCACGGATAGCGCTCCTTGGAATTTAAGTAAAACAAGTTCGCGAACCAACGCCGTCTGGAGGTCATTGACGACAACAATGCGTTTAGGAGTCAGTTTCCAGGCACGGCGCAAAGCGACTTCAATCAGCGGCATATCACCACCGACCAGCCACACCAGGTTTAGGGCATAAACAATCTGCTCTTCGGTGAATCGTGACTTTTTCATCGGCACCACCTCCGTTCAGGGGACTGTTTATCATGCCGGAATTCTGTTTCTGAATGGAGCAGGATTTTGGGTCATGGTCACCCCTGCCCTGCTGCCGTGAAATTGTTGTTTAGGACAAGATTGCGTCTCTATTGTCGCATAACCATGCACACAGTTTCTGACAAACATTTCTCTTATTTTCAAAGGTATGATTGATGAAGCAGCTATTTACCCGAGAAATTGCGGATACAGACAATATGAAATAATAAGTATGAGATATGAGATGTGAGATGTGAGATGTGAGATGTGAGATGTGAGATGTGAGATGTGAGATGTGAGATGTGAGATGTGAGATGTGAGATGTGAGATGTGCCATATAATCTCACACGGGGCCTAATGACAAACAAAATGTTTAATAAATATTAAATCACACTTCATAAGTGCGAAATTATATTTCACTTCAATTTGCTGCTCCCATCCACCCTGGTAACGCGCTAACTTTACTAACTCGCATCAGATTTACTACATTGAATCTCAGCCTGGACATCATAAGTGCTAATAATGAATTCACAAGTATGAATTATGCGGCTTCGCGCAACCGACACAGCACAGACTGCGGAGGATTCAATGAGTCATGTTAAAGCAGATGCCTTGCCTCAAGCTAGGAATTGCTACCTTTTATCTCTTCAGATACATGAGTGCATTCCACACATATTCGAAATAAGTATGAAGTATTACCTATGAGGTTATCCTCATAATTCACATGTGTAACATATGTTTGATCTCACAAAGGGAATACTATTCTGTGGGCGTGCGCCATCATAAGTAATATTTCATAAGTGCTACATATTAAATCATCAGTAATACAGGGTCCAGATGTAGCCTTTGCTAGATTAGCCCCTTCTCATTGCTGCTTGTAGGTTCTCTGTAAAATCACCAAACAACATAACCCATAGATTTCATAATTCACAATTAGGAAGTGATAAATAGCAAAGATGAATTATTCGGTCTAATTCTATCAATGAAAACAATGCATAAATGACGTTTATTGCAACACGGACTTACCAGAACCGAACAAGATAAACTTAGGTGTGAGGTGTGAGGTGTGAGGTGTGAGGTGTGAGGTGTGAGGTGTGAGGTGTGAGGTGTGAGGTGTGAGGTGTGAGGTGACATTCTGAATTTAGTATTCAAATAATCAACTCTAAACGAGAGTTATCAGTGTGAATTATTACGGAATACTTAATACAGCAAATTGAATCTACTGATAGCTAAAGAATTATAAGGTTACGCTCCACACATAATTGTCATCAAAAACATAGCAACATGATTGATTTTTTTCAGAAATTATCCGGATCGGAAAGATGGAAGGAAACATAATTGTGAAGTATGAAGTGCGGATTATCAGGTGCTAATTGAATACAGCAGGGGAGGGCGCTGGATTTCAAAAAGAAGCCCAGCGGTGCTTAAGTATGAAATCATATTTTTTTGAGATACGCGTCCAGAGCATCGCGAATGATAGCGCTCACACTTTTCGGCGCAATACCGACGCGTTTGTTATACAAGGCCAGGTCTTCAATTTCACGCAAGGTATTCTGAGGCAGAGAAATAGTCGTCCTGGTCAATATTTCTGGTACAGGTTCTACAACTACTTTCTCATCGCCATAGGGACGGTCAGCTAATCTGTTCGCCAGAGCATCCGCTTCTGCTTCAGTAACTATTCGGCGATTGGTGAAAGGGGGTTTTTTTAAAGCCATTAAAATACCTCATTCAACAGAGCAAGTACTTCAGACTTGGCTTTTTCGTTAGATGTTTCCAGGACAGATTTACCTTCAGACATCACATCTCGGTAAACCTTTCGGTAACATGCCGTCGCGCTCAAAGGGATCAGTCCTTCGAATTCGCGGACATACTCCAAGAATTCATGCCGTTCGTTTCCCTGAAGGAGCGGATTTGTAGTGGCCATACTTTGATAGCAATATGCCTTAAGCTCTGGATTTAAATCCCGCATGCTTTCTAACTGCTGCTGAAGCTCAACCATCGTATCCAGATCCAACTGAGAGCATTGGTGCGGAGCAATGATCTGATGAGCTACGGTTCCGCCTGTAATCAGCTCACGGCTGTTTCGGCCGGCAACATCCACTATAACGTGATCAAACCTCTCATCAAGGCTTCTGAGTGTTTGAGATATGTTGTCTCTTTTCTCAATCAGAGTAATGGAGGGGGTAAGGCCTGCAGCTTCCCGTTCGGCATACCACCTTGACGAAGAGCGTTGAACGTCAGCATCGACCAGACACACATCCTTGCCCCATAAGGCCAAACCCACAGCTATATTGACTGCAGTTGTTGTTTTCGCGGCCCCACCTTTATTGCATCCAACAATCGTGATCATTTGTCACCCGTGATATCAAAAGTAGTATTTCTTAGATAATAACTCACAAAAGATAAATGTGAAGTGATATCGACTAATTATTATGTGTGAATTCATACTTATTATTTAACTAAAGCATAGTGAGCATCGCTCAATTGAAACCGCGAACGTGATTGAACAGGGAAGAGACAAAATCAAAATTACTTGTTTCCCTGCTGATCAGTTGCCTAAGGCTTTTCTTGGGTGCAACCCTTAACAAGCTGAAGAACCCATGGTTACACGGTATTAATGAGGGTTTTCCCCTGTTGTGGTGGGTACTCCAGAGCTGTCCTTACATTTGAGAATAGCAACTCACTAAACAGTAAGTTGCTGTACGACTCAGAGTGTTTTTTCATGAATATGCGGCTGGTTCCATCAGGCAAACAGCCAATATTCCCTAATTCTTTCCAACCATTTTTCCTATAGAAATCTGTTACTTGAAAGCTGATTGTATAAAGGAATGCCGCAACACAGCCTCTTTGCCGTCCTTCTTCTTCAAATCGTTTTAAACGCTCATTCCCGAGTCCCTTTGACCTTAGTTCAGGGGGGCAGATAGATAAAGAAGATCTATGAACAATAAGCCCAAGGATGAACGGCCCAACATTCCTCCGAGGATCTTCCCACTGCTTATACCCCGGATAACCACAGATAAAGGTTTACGATCGCTGATACCGGTCATGTGGTCGTTAAAGTCATTCAAACCCTCTTCGATTGGCATCAAATATTCTGGTGTAATACTTTCTGAGACATCTATTCTGATTTCTTCCATTTAAAACCTCTCATTATTGTTTTTAATTGCTAATCACCAGCCCATGCCCAGCTTCCCGTAGTGAAACAGCACACCCAGCTTGAACCGTTCTTTATTTCTGAAGACACGAGACTTGATCCGGAGTAGGCGGATTTTGCTGTTTAGAGATTCCGCATTGCCGTTTGATACCCGGTTTCTCATCGCATTCAGGATGCCGTAAAGACGCTTTGCCACCATCTGGCCAGCGCTGGCCATTAATGGTATTCCTATGTTCTTCGCCATTATCATCCATTCCTACCACAGCCTACGGCTATGGACATCATAGCGACGGTGCCATAGGTTACGGGCAAGCTCTTTCATTACCCAGCACTGGCTCGTTTGGAGTAACACCCGCCGAGCAACTTCTTACCTCTCGACCCGGCGCGCGAGCGGTTTTGTTTGCTGTAAAACCACAGGTAGCGTGAGCAGTGGGCGTCTTTCCTGTCTGACGACGGGATCTGTTTCATCTCAGCCTGACGGGTTTTATCAACGACGGCGCACAACATTTTTGCCACATGGAAGTGATCGAAGACGATTTTATCGACGGCATTGGGGAGATAGATGAGGGCTGCACTGATATAGGCCATGTTCATATCCATAGACAGCGTTTTTATCTCATCAAGCTGATGGCCTCACAGGCTGCGCAGATAACTGGCAAAACTCTCTACACCACGATTATCAGCCAGTTGCAAAGCACGTCCCTGCCTGTCAGAGATAACGGCGACGTACTGGCGTTCTCTTTTGAAGCCGATTTCATCAACGCAGAGATGACGGGCCGATAAAGGTTATTTTATCCGGACTAAGCCTCGTTTGACTGCGCGCATCATGATACCGTCCACGGCATTCAAGCTGAGTTTAAGCTGTTTTCTTACCGCATCCACGGTGCTGACTTTCAGCTATGAGAGAACAAAGGCTTCGAACAGCAAAGTGTAGCGGCTGCCTGACCTCGCACAGAACACAGGCAGTGTCTGGCAACCGTGCTCGTGGCAGTCAACGTGGGGGACATCAGCCTCAACTAGTGTGGTGAACTGACAGGTATTGAGGTGACGCCATTTGCGACGCTAGTGATCATGTATGGAGCAGGATTTACCGCAGGTTGGAAGGGCAGTTGTGTGTTTTCAGCAATGCTGACAATGAACCAGATTTTTCATCAAGGGAAAGGGATTATACCTGCCACGGTGCGGACTGATGAAGGATATGGGCTTAGAGGGACTTTTCGTCCATGGCAGACTCCTCAGTAAATCAAGACTGCCATCATAATGCCTTTAGCCACCACAATCGGGGATGACCCATTAATGAACAGTATTAAGTAAGTGTTCATTATGGATATCTTTTACCCAACCCCTGACCCTTTAATGCGTTTGATCCTATTCTTTAAGGATAAGGTTCAGGATGGTTTTCCTTCCCCAGAAGTTTTCCCATATAGGCTTTGTTGTCAATCAGCAAAAGCATTCATCTAATCGTCATTTATCATTAAGTTGGATGTGCCGATTAACCGTTAAGCATAACAATTATCAGCAAGAAGCGAGTACCACAATGGCTATGCATACGACGGCATAATTGTGTTTCGCACAAGCTAGGAGATGAGATGAAACTAAGCCTAAATTCTTAAGATCTGTGATGAAAAAACAGCAGCTAAGGGAAGCAACGTTGGTCTGTCCTTTTACGCTTTTTTACGAATAAAAACGATGACCTAGAGTTACTTGATGCTACCACACAACTGATACGCAAACATTTCAATATTGTGCTGGAACGTACCGCCCGGGAGCTGTGCGGCGAACCTTGTCTGGAGCTGAAAGAATTTGCACAGACACGAATCGTTTGCTACAGGTCATTCGATGATCGCGTATCAGAATACGATTTGATACGTGAGGCAATCTGCAGCCATGCAATACGTGCCGCCGAGAAACCCCAGGGCGAACATCAGTATTTCTGACATATATCAGCATTCATCAAAACAAGCCCATTTTTAATAAACGAAGTCTACTTTGGGAAAACAGCGAACAGCTCATGGCAGTTCTCGATGGAATTAATCACAGCGGAAAAGGGCACGTATGGTTCGAGGAACAGGGTATCCGGAGATGAAACGCCAAATGCTATCCCCTACATAGATCAAACGCTTCAGTGACCTCATGCGCGTTAAATTCTAGAGAAGTGGTTTACTGATAAGGCTTGATCAACCCGAGTTGTTAGTGTCAGTTGCTTACAGCTTCCTTTGTTACCTGCCGCCAATGGAAGGTATTGCATTTTCCTCAGCAATCCCATGGGGATGAGAGGACGATGTTCATTATCTCATCACAAAAGTGACACTGTCTCAAAACAGTTTAAAGCTATAACCCAGACATTATGCGACAAGTTAGCCTATGCACGATAGAGAGAAAGAACCACTGTAGTGAGTAAAGACATCGGAAACCACTGTAGAGAGGAAAAACCACTACAGTGAGTAATATCCACTATGGTGAGTAGAAAACACCTAGAATTGAAACAACCGCTGTGAAGAGTGCCAACCACTATAATGAGTAATTAAAAGCATCCATCTTTTAGTTAGTAACCACTGACGTATATGCTATATGGGGTTTCAGGTTAGTAAGTACTAGGGGGGGTTAGCGGAGATCATCTGAATAACCACTATAGTGAGTAAAGAATGCAGTTCACAGTGGATAGGATATTTCGTGATGGAAGCTTTTACTGATTACAGTGGTTAGTCGGGTTTCAACCGTAAATATGAAAAAGCCTGCCATCACTGCAGCAGGCTTTAGGGCAATTAACAGCAAGAGATCAAAACTATTTCTTTGACTGGCGAAGCTGTTCCAGTAACTCAAGTTCTTCTTTAGTCAGCATTACCATCTCACGAGGCATAGCTAATTCCGCATCCCTCTCTGCCGGCACATCAATGATGTGTTCGTCATCCATTATATCGTAAACATCATCACCTATGCCCGTAGGTATTTGCGCAGGGCGTAACTTTGGCCGCCTATAGTGGATACAAAAATACACTACCTTACCGCGCTTAACTTCAGTGTAATCAAGATACCCAATCGCCTTTAACTGCTCCATAGCCTTGCGTACTGTCGCATTCTGAGTGATGGCTCGAGAGGTCAAATTTAGGCGGGCACGCAGGCGAGACATAGATATGGGAGCAGGATCTGTCGGAAGGCTTTCAATGAACGTATACAAAGCCTGAGCAGACTCCTTGCGGGAGAGTTCGTTGATTGCCCTGAGCTGGAGAAGAACTTTCTTATCAAACTGATACAACTCGAAGATCTTCGGATCCGCCTGCAACTCGACAGCGTCCTTTTTCGGACTATATTTTGCTGACTGAACAAGGTGAGTTACGTAGTAATCCCCCTCTTTATTCGAAAACGAAAGGGTGTTAGTGGCTATACGTTCAAGTGAGGCCTCCAGACGCGCCCTGAGCTTCGCAGAAGAGCGTGCGGATGGAATCCCACACAACTTAGCGAATTCTACAAATGGCAGGTATACAGAGTCTCCCAGGACCTTATGCTTAGCAAAGGCATGAATGATCCCAACCCAGGTCTTAAAATCGTTATCCATATCAAGCCGGGCGCCGGTGATCTTGATGTTCTCATATCCCTCAGACTTCACGATCGAAAGCTGCTTCAGCTCAGAGGTGACATCCATTGAGTTCATCTGACCTTTACGTCCACGTGCTGTGGACTTCAGCGTAGGTACAAATAAGCCCAACCGCATCAATGCTACAGGCTGAACGGTGTTATTGCTGTTAGGAACCAGAGTAACAAGTTCACCTGTTCGCTTATCGGTTTCAGAGAATGCTTTAACTATCTCTATGTTTTTAGGCTTATTTTCAGACATTATCAGCTCTCACATTGAATGTGGATAAGAGGCTCTAGGTACACAATACAGTGGATACTATCACTCACTATAGCGGTTTTACTACAAAACACAGTGGTTAGTTTGCTTTTTATAGTGGATGTTTTACTGACTACAGCGGTTAACGATCATCGTTTACTCCAGATATGACAAGGCCTGGAAGGCTACGGGGATCTCTTTGGGTCTTATAGGTTCTATAAGGATCTTATTATTGGATCGAACCAGAGGATAAGTTAAAAAACATGACATTAAGTTTTCGAGTAGAGATCAACGTAGCACTGAAGAGCCGGTACTGGGGCAGTGCATAAAATGTGTACATAATTTTGGATTATAAATCAACTCATCACCTTTACTATAAATTTCAAATGGTTAACCAATCTCAATTAACTAAAAGTTATGTACAGCTATATTGATGATTTACTCACTACAGTGGTGTACAGTCACTCTCCAGCGAAGTTACCTAGCTGTCTATAGTGGTTAACATGCTTAATATAGTGGATGTTTTACTTATTACAGTGGTTGGCAATACGGTTTAAACCCGTACAGGGCAAGGCCTGTAGCTGAGCTGGGATCTCTTTTGATCTATTAGATGATCTATAAAGGATCTTATTATTGGATCTGGGCGGTGGAAAAGTGGATAAATCACTTAAAAATTACGTTCAAGGCTGGTATGTAGTGATGTGATGGACGTCCCTCACTCTTTGTAAGTCTTACCATACTTTTACTGACTGCATTAGGAATGGGGTCAATCGTGTCGGAATTCTTTTTCTGAACGGGACAGGATTTTGGGGTAGGGTCAATGGGATATACCGATGACGAATACTGCGAGCGGAAAGCCGAACAGCATAAAGGGGTGCGGACCTGGGATTACTGCAGACAGACCCACCCCGTTGGCCACAGGAGCTGGATAAACCCTTTATCAATCATTTATACGGGGTAATGTTGAATCTGGAAGGTGTGAAAAACGAGTGATTAGACCCTGACTCTAATGCCGCCTCCCTTAAAGGAATTGCGCACTTTGGGCTTAATCGTCATCGGGGGAAACGCCTTTAGACAGCTTGGAAAAAATTCCGGATTTTTTCAGTCATGAACGAACGTTCCCTAAGGACAGCACTAACAAAGAGTTAACCGATAAGTACTCAAAGCAAGTCTTGAAAAGTAAGAAAAATTGCGTCTACACTGACATGAAGAATTATTGTACACATGCCTAATGTGTCATTAATTGCTGCGCTCACATGACAAATATCGGTATTCAATTTTAAACTTGATGTTTAAAGAGAAAAGATGAAGATTAAAACATTACTCACATTAGTGGCGATAATTATATCTAGCAATGCCATCAGCAAGGAAAACAAAACTGATGATGTGTTAGAACTTAATAATGAAATCGTTTTATTAAAACTTAATGATGGCAGTAAGGTGCAAGTAAAAACGTGTGATGAATATGTCACCTTGCGTAAGGCAGGGAAAAAAATTGTTGGATATCCAGGCCGCAATCCTCAGGAGTTAGGCGAGGCAACCCGAAACTTAGACGAATGCTTCATGAAAGCTTACGCCACAGCGAAGGGGTGGCAAGACGTTAGCGCGACGACACAGCCTGTAAGTATCAAGGATATTGTCGAACATTTTCCTGCTGAACTCGCCATGAAAACGTTGAGCATTGTTGATATCAAAGCCAAAACTATCAGTGATACGGCGACAGACTGGAGCATGACAGATAATGGGGCGTACATTTCAAAAACAAATAAAGTGGGTTACTTCCCTTTTACCACCCATAATTATGTCGATCAAAAAGGTACTGTGCATCTATTCCTCACACTTGCGAATTTTAAAAATCCAGAGGATGTTTGGGACTTTACGAGTTATCAGGTCATATCTCAAACCTCGCCGGTTTGGGACGTTAATAAAATAGACGTTAACAGTCCTCTGAAATAAACATTAAGTTTTATTCTTATTTTATGTAGCCCACCTCGTTAACCTGCTCCCCGATGTTAGTAATGTCTTCATAAGCCACATGAGGACACCCCATGAAGAAGCGTTTTTCCGGCCAACAGATCATCAGTATTCTCCGCGAGGCTGAAGCCGGGGTTTCTGCCCGTGAACTCTGCCGCAAGCATGCCATTTCCGACGCCACGTTTTACACCTGGCGTAAGAAGTATGGCGGTATGGAGGTGCCTGAGGTTAAGCGCCTGAAGTCGCTTGAGGAAGAGAACGCCAGACTCAAGAAGCTGCTTGCCGAAGCCATGCTGGATAAGGAGGCGCTGCAGGTGGTTCTTGGGCGAAAGTACTGACGACAGACCAGAAGCGGGAAGCCGTGGTGTTGATGTGTGATGCAACCGGTCTGTCGCAACGTCGAGCCTGCAGACTCACAGGTTTGTCCCTGTCGACCTGCCGCTATGACGCTCATCGTTCACTTGCTGATGCGCATTTATCAGGGCGCATCACTGAGCTGGCACTGGAGCGCAGGTGTTTTGGCTACCGCCGCATCTGGCAGCTGCTGCGCCGTGAAAGGCTTCATGTTAATCACAAGCGCGTGTACCGCCTTTATCATCTGAGCGGGCTGGGCGTAAAACGCAGACGACGTCGTAAAGGGCTGGCAGCAGAACGTCTGCCGCTGCTCCGCCCGGCGGCGCCGAATCTGACCTGGTCGATGGATTTCGTCATGGACGCATTGGCTACCGGTCGCAGGATCAAGTGCCTTACTTGCGTGGATGACTTCACGAAGGAATGCCTGACGGTCACTGTTGCCTTTGGGATTTCAGGTGTGCAGGTCACGCATATTCTGGACAGCATTGCGCTGTTTCGCGGCTATCCGGCTACGATAAGAACTGACCAGGGGCCGGAGTTTACCTGCAGAGCACTTGCCCAGTGGGCTTATGAGCATGGCGTGGAGCTGCGGCTTATCCAGCCCGGCAAGCCGACACAGAACGGATTTATTGAGAGTTTTAACGGACGCTTTCGCGATGAATGCCTGAATGAACACTGGTTCAGCGACGTCAGTCATGCCAGGAAAACTATCAGTGAATGGCGTCAGGATTATAACGAGTGCCGCCCGCACTCCACGCTGAATTATCAGACGCCGTCTGAATTTGCCGCGGGTTGGAGAAAGGGTAATTCTGATAGTGAAGGATCCGACATTACTAACTGAGCGTTGTATCTAATCCTGGGGGCAGGTCAGACCTTTACACACAAATGTCCCCGGAACCCGCCATCTGTTTGTTTGTTTTACAACAAACTGTACGCAGATTGTTCTATCTGCTTCTAATACTTCCACCTCATCAAATTAAAATTCTTTATTTTTCAATGATATCTATGTTTTGGCATCGTGGTACGAACACTGCAATGACCTGTACGTCAACTGGACACTACAGGAGAGAAAACGATGGCAATGCGTCAATGTGCAATCTACGGGAAAGGGGGTATTGGGAAATCCACCACCACCCAAAACCTTGTAGCGGCTCTGGCCGAAATGAACAAGAAAGTCATGATTGTCGGCTGCGACCCTAAGGCTGATTCCACCCGCCTTATTCTGCATGCGAAAGCACAGAACACCATCATGGAAATGGCCGCTGAAGTGGGTTCCGTGGAAGATCTGGAGCTGGAAGATGTGATGCAAATCGGCTATGGCGGCGTGCGCTGTGCGGAATCAGGTGGCCCTGAGCCTGGTGTGGGTTGTGCCGGACGCGGGGTGATCACCGCCATCAACTTCCTCGAAGAAGAAGGCGCATATGTACCGGATCTGGATTTTGTGTTTTACGACGTATTGGGCGACGTGGTATGCGGCGGTTTCGCGATGCCGATCCGCGAAAATAAAGCGCAGGAGATCTACATCGTGTGCTCCGGTGAAATGATGGCTATGTATGCCGCCAACAACATTTCCAAGGGCATCGTGAAATACGCGAAATCGGGCAAAGTTCGTCTGGCCGGGCTGATCTGTAACTCCCGCCAGACGGACCGCGAAGATGAACTGATCATCGCGCTGGCTGAAAAACTTGGCACACAAATGATCCACTTCGTGCCGCGTGACAACATTGTGCAACGCGCTGAAATCCGCCGCATGACGGTCATCGAATACGACCCGACTTGTGCGCAGGCAGATCAGTATCGTGCACTGGCGAACAAAATCGTCAACAACACCAAAATGGTGGTGCCGACGCCGGTCACCATGGATGAGCTGGAAGCCCTGTTAATGGAATTCGGCATTATGGAAGAAGAAGACCTGACCATCGTCGGTCGTACCGCCGCCGAAGAGGCGTGATTTCGTCCCCTTTATCCAGAGATGCACAGACCTGCGGGAATGTGCACCTTTTCAGGCAATCAGCGGAGTCTTTATGACCAGTGAAACACGCGAACGTAACGAGGCGTTGATCCAGGAAGTGCTGGAGATCTTCCCCGAGAAGGCGCTTAAAGATCGTAAGAAACACATGATGACCACCGACCCGGCGATGGAATCTGTCGGCAAGTGTATTGTCTCAAACCGCAAATCGCAGCCGGGCGTGATGACCGTGCGAGGCTGCGCTTACGCCGGTTCCAAAGGCGTGGTCTTTGGCCCGATCAAAGACATGGCACACATCTCCCACGGCCCGGTTGGTTGCGGCCAGTATTCCCGTGCCGGACGCCGTAACTATTACACCGGCTGGAGCGGCGTAAACAGCTTCGGCACCATCAACTTCACCAGCGATTTTCAGGAACGGGACATCGTATTTGGCGGCGATAAAAAGCTCGACAAATTGATTGACGAACTGGAGATGTTGTTCCCGCTGACCAAAGGCATTTCGGTGCAGTCGGAATGTCCGGTCGGTCTGATCGGTGATGACATTTCTGCCGTCGCCAAAACCAGCAGCGCCAAAATCGGTAAGCCGGTCGTGCCGGTACGCTGCGAGGGTTTCCGCGGTGTGTCGCAGTCGCTCGGCCATCACATTGCTAACGATGTCATCCGCGACTGGGTGCTGGATAACCGCGAAGGCAATGAATTTGAAACCACGCCTTACGACGTGGCTATTATCGGCGACTACAACATCGGCGGTGACGCCTGGGCCTCACGTATTCTGCTCGAAGAAATGGGGCTGCGCGTGGTGGCGCAGTGGTCCGGCGACGGCACGCTGGTGGAGATGGAAAACACCCCGAAAGTCGCGCTTAATCTGGTGCACTGCTACCGCTCGATGAACTATATCTCCCGTCATATGGAAGAAAAACACGGCATTCCGTGGATGGAATACAACTTCTTTGGCCCGACCAAAATTGCGGAATCTCTGCGCGAAATCACGGCGCGTTTTGACGATACCATCCGGAAAAATGCCGAAGCGGTGATTGAAAAATATCAGGCGCAAACGCAGGCGGTGATCGACAAATACCGTCCGCGTCTGGAAGGCAAAAAGGTGCTGTTGTATCTCGGCGGTTTACGTCCGCGCCACATCATCGGGGCGTATGAAGATCTGGGAATGGAAATCATCGGTACCGGCTATGAATTCGGTCATAACGATGACTACGACCGCACCTTACCGATGCTCAAAGAAGGCACGTTGCTGTTCGACGACCTGAGCAGTTATGAGCTGGAAGCGTTCGTTAAAGCGCTGAAACCGGATCTTGTCGGGTCAGGCATCAAAGAAAAATACATTTTCCAGAAAATGGGCATGCCGTTCCGCCAGATGCACTCCTGGGATTATTCCGGCCCTTATCACGGCTACGACGGTTTCGGCATTTTTGCCCGTGACATGGACATGACGCTGAACAATCCGGGCTGGAGTCAGCTGACCGCCCCCTGGTTGAAATCGGCCTGACAGAGACGACAAACATTCCGTCAGTTCACAGATTTGTGGCGCGGAAGGAGAGAAACATGAGTCAAGATCTTGGCACCCCAAAATCCTGTTTCCCGCTGTTCGAGCAGGATGAATACCAGAGTATGTTTACCAACAAACGCGCGCTGGAAGAAGCACACGGCGAGGCGAAAGTGCGGGAAGTGTTTGAATGGACCACCACGCAGGAATATCAGGATCTGAACTTCTCGCGTGAAGCGCTGACCGTCGACCCGGCGAAAGCCTGCCAGCCGTTAGGCGCGGTGCTTTGCGCGCTGGGTTTTGCCAACACGTTGCCGTATGTCCACGGTTCACAAGGCTGTGTGGCGTATTTCCGTACCTATTTTAACCGTCATTTCAAAGAGCCGGTGGCCTGTGTTTCCGACTCAATGACCGAAGATGCCGCCGTTTTTGGCGGAAATAACAACATGAATGTCGGTCTGGAAAACGCCAGCGCGCTGTACAAGCCGGAAATTATTGCTGTCTCCACCACCTGTATGGCGGAAGTGATCGGTGATGACCTGCAGGCTTTTATCGCTAACGCCAAAAAAGACGGATTTGTGGATGCCGGTATGCCAATCCCGTATGCCCATACACCGAGTTTTCTGGGCAGTCATGTCACCGGCTGGGACAACATGTTTGAAGGCTTCGCCCGTACCTTTACCACCGACGCCACGCGGGAATATCAGCCGGGCAAACTCGCCAAACTGAACGTGGTGACCGGTTTTGAAACCTATCTCGGCAACTACCGGGTTATCCACCGCATGATGAGCCAGATGGGGGTCGAATGCAGCGTCTTGTCCGATCCGTCGGAAGTGCTCGACACCCCGGCTGACGGGCATTACCGCATGTATGCCGGCGGCACCACGCAAACCGAAATGCGAGATGCACCGGATGCCATCGACACCTTGCTGCTGCAACCGTGGCAATTGCAGAAAACCAAAAAAGTGGTGCAGGGCGACTGGAATCAGCCGGGCACCGAAGTCAGTGTGCCGATTGGCCTGGCGGCGACCGATGCCTTGCTGATGACGGTAAGCGAACTGACCGGCAAACCGATAGCTGACGCGCTGGCGACTGAACGTGGCCGTCTGGTGGACATGATGCTCGATTCCCACACCTGGCTGCACGGCAATCGTTTCGGTTTGTACGGTGACCCGGATTTTGTGATGGGCATGACCGCATTCCTGCTGGAACTGGGATGTGAACCGACCACCATTCTCAGCCATAACGGCAACAAGCGCTGGCAGAAAGCTATGAAGAAAATGCTGGCTGATTCGCCTTACGGACAGGACAGCGATGTGTATGTGAACTGCGACCTGTGGCATTTCCGCTCGCTGATGTTTACCCGTAAACCGGACTTTATGATCGGCAACTCTTACGGAAAATTCATTCAGCGTGACACGCTGGCCAAAGGCGAACAGTTCGAAGTACCGCTGATCCGTATCGGATTCCCGATTTTTGACCGGCACCATTTGCACCGTCAGACCACCTGGGGATACGAAGGTGCGATGAGCATTCTGACGCAACTGGTGAATGCGGTGCTCGAACAGCGGGATCGCGAAACCATGAAGCTCGGCAAAACCGACTACAACTTCGACCTGATCCGCTAATACCCTCGCCCCGTCACTGAACTGTGCCGGGGCTTTTCTCTTTACCGCCGGGGCGCGTGTCGCCGGGAGGGGCTTATGCCGATGGTTATTTTCCGACTGCGTAATAACAGTCTTTATTGCTATATCGCGAAACAGGATATGGAAGCCAAAGTGGTGCAACTGGAGCATAACCATCCGCAACAGTGGGGCGGACGTGTTTGTCTGGAAGGAGGAAAAGCCTATTACGTGGAACCTCAGCCGGGCATTCCGTCGTTTCCCGTCAGCCTGCGGGCAACACGATCAGAACTGTGAGAGGAGTGAATCCGATGTCAAAAGACGAGCTGCTGTTCTGGCGTTTATTCGCCGTGGTGCAATTATTCCCGGAAATCCCGCCGCCGGAGGTGCTGGCCTGGCTGACACAGGGCAGTCGCGAAAGTGACGGCAATATCGGGCTGGCGCATTTACAGGCCATGAGTCTGGAAGAACTGGAGGTGACATTTCCGGGAGATGCCGGAAAGGTGACGATCAGCCGCTGGCAGTCGCTGATGAGCTGCCTACAGGGGCAACTGCCACCGCATCTGACTCTGGCTGAAAATCGCCGCCAGCCACAGCAGTTAAGGGTGGCATTTTCATCTTTGGACGGCATCACGGTGAACGGTCATTTTGGGCAGTCGCATCTGTTTTTCATTTATGCGTTCGACAGCGACGGGCCGTATCTGATGGCGCTGCGCCGTACGCCGGTATCGCCCGAAGGCGAAGAGTCCAATGAAACCCGTGCGCGGCTGATCAGCGATTGCCATTTGCTGTTCTGTGAGGCCATTGGCGGACCGGCAGCGGCGCGGGTCATCCGCCATAATATTCATCCGATCAAAGTGCTGCCCGGCGTGAGCATTGCGTCACAGCTTGCTGCGCTGCAACGCATGCTGACCGAAAACATGCCGCCGTGGCTGGCGCGCCGGTTAGGCAAAAGTAATCCGCTGGAAAACCGTCTGTTCAGTTAACGTCCCTCTGCGGGGCGCGGTCTGCGCCCCGACATCCGTCGTCTCCTTTGTTTTCTTTGTGTCGTTTGTCATAAACACGACAATGAGATCCTGTTTAAAATCAGTAGGTAATCCGCTGGCCTGCTCCTTGCAACCTTCACCCTGATATTTATCTGTCATGACGAGGTTGCGATGAAGGCAAAAGAGATTTTGGCGCTGATTGATGAGCCAGCCTGTGAGTATAACCACAAGCAGAAGTCGGGTTGCAGCCTGCCGAAACCGGGCGCGACGGCAGGCGGTTGTGCGTTTGATGGCGCGCAGATTGCGCTGCTGCCGGTCGCGGACGTCGCGCATCTGGTACACGGCCCGATTGGCTGTACCGGCAGTTCATGGGACAACCGTGGCAGCCGCAGTTCCGGGCCTTCCATCAACCGCATGGGCTTCACCACCGACATGAGCGAGCAGGATGTGATCATGGGGCGCGGCGAGCGACGCTTATTTCACGCCGTGCAGCACATCGTCAGCCATTATCATCCGGTGGCGGTCTTTATTTACAACACCTGCGTACCGGCGATGGAAGGGGATGATGTTGAAGCCGTGTGTCGCGCCGCATCGGCCGCTGCCGGTGTGCCGGTTATTTCAGTCGATGCCGCCGGTTTCTACGGCAGTAAAAATCTCGGTAACCGCATTGCCGGGGACGTGATGGTCAAAAAGGTGATCGGCCAGCGCGAACCCGCGTCGTGGCCGGAAAACTCACCGATCCCCGCCGGACACCGCCACAGCATCAGCCTGATTGGCGAATTCAATATTGCCGGCGAATTTTGGCACGTTCTGCCGCTGCTCGATGAACTCGGGATCCGCGTGCTGTGTAGCCTTTCCGGGGATTCCCGTTTTGCTGAAATCCAGACTATGCACCGTGGCGAAGCCAACATGCTGGTGTGCTCGCGGGCGCTGATCAACGTCGCCCGCAAAATGGAAGAGCGTTACCAAATCCCATGGTTTGAAGGCAGTTTTTATGGCCTGCGTTCCATCGCTGATTCCCTGCGCACGATCGCCGTGCTGCTCAAAGACCCGGATTTACAAGCGCGCACAGAACGTCTGATTGAGCGCGAGGAGGCGGCGACACATCTTGCGCTCGCGCCTTACCGTACGCGGCTCAGCGGGCGCAAGGCGCTGCTGTATACCGGTGGCGTGAAATCCTGGTCGGTGGTCTCGGCGTTACAGGATTTAGGCATCACGGTGGTCGCGACCGGCACCCGAAAATCAACCGAAGAAGACAAGCAGCGTATTCGCGAACTGATGGGCGAAGACGTGCTGATGTTCGACGAAGGCAATGCCAGAACCTTGCTCGACACCCTCTATCGTTTCGGCGGCGACATCATGATCGCCGGGGGCCGCAACATGTATACCGCGTACAAAGCCCGCCTGCCGTTCCTGGATATCAATCAGGAGCGCGAGCATGCGTTTGCCGGTTATCACGGGCTGGTGAATCTGGCCGAACAGTTGTGTATCACCCTGGAAAGCCCGGTCTGGGCGCAGGTCAACCGTCTGGCGCCGTGGCGCTAAACAGACACATTGTGAGCGATGTTTCGACTCATTGTTTTGGAGACTGTGTATGGCTCAAATTCTGCGTAATGCCAAGCCGCTTGCCACCACGCCTGTTAAAAGCGGGCAACCGCTCGGGGCGATCCTGGCCAGTCAGGGGCTGGAAAATTGCATCCCGTTGGTTCACGGCGCGCAAGGTTGCAGCGCGTTCGCCAAAGTTTTCTTCATCCAGCATTTTCACGATCCGATCCCGTTGCAGTCCACGGCGATGGAATCGACCACGACTATCATGGGCTCGGATGGCAACGTCAGTACGGCGCTGACCACGTTGTGTCAGCGCAGTAATCCAAAAGCCATTGTGATTTTGAGCACCGGACTGTCAGAAGCCCAGGGCAGTGATTTGTCGATGGCGCTGCGTGAGTTTCGCTACAAAGAACCGCGCTTTAATGCCATCGCCATTCTGACCGTTAACACGCCGGATTTTTACGGCTCGCTGGAAAACGGCTACAGCGCGCTGATGGAAAGCGTGATCACTCAGTGGGTGCCGGAAAAGCCGCCGACCGGCATGCGTAACAAGCGCGTGAACCTGCTGGTCAGCCATCTGCTGACGCCGGGGGATCTGGAATTACTGCGCAGCTATGTCGAAGCCTTTGGCCTGCAACCGGTGATCCTGCCGGATTTATCACAGTCGCTGGACGGACACCTGGCGAATGGCGATTTCAATCCGGTCACGCAGGGCGGCACGTCGCAACGCCAGATTGAACAAATGGGGCAGAGCCTGACCACCATCACCATTGGCAGTTCGCTCAACTGCGCCGCCAGCCTGATGGCGATGCGCAGCCGCGGCATGGCGCTGAACCTGCCGCACCTGATGACGCTGGAAAACATGGACAGTCTGATCCGCCATCTGCATCAGGTGTCAGGCCGCGAGGTACCGGCATGGATTGAGCGCCAGCGCGGGCAACTGCTGGACGCCATGATCGACTGTCATACCTGGCTGCAGTCACAGCGTATTGCGCTGGCGGCAGAAGCTGATTTGCTGGTGGCGTGGTGCGATTTCGCTCAGAGCCAGGGAATGCGCGTCGGGCCGGTGATTGCGCCGGTTAATCAGCAGTCACTGGCCGAGCTGCCGGTCGAACAGGTGGTGATCGGCGATCTGGAAGATTTACAAACCCGGCTCGACAGCTACCCGGTTTCATTGCTGGTGGCGAACTCCCACGCTGCACCACTGGCGGAAAAAAACGGTATCGCGCTGGTGCGTGCCGGTTTCCCGCTTTACGACCGTCTCGGAGAATTTCGCCGCGTGCGGCAGGGCTATGCGGGTATTCGCGACACTTTGTTCGAACTCGCTAACCTGATGCAGGCGCGTCATCACATGCTGGCGGCGTATCACTCACCGCTCAAGCAGGTGTTCAGCCTGAGCCCGATACCGGAGGCCAGCCATGAGGCGCTCTAACCGTTATCTCGATACCGTCAGCGTCACGCAGTGGCCGATGCAGGTGGCATTCGCAAGTTCCGATTATCACCACGTCGACCAGCATTTCGGTGCCAGCACCCGGCTGGTGGTGTACGGCGTAAAACAGGATCAGGTGCAACTGCTGCGGGTGGCGGAATTCAGCGCCGAATCTGGCCATCAGCAGGAAAAAATCGCCTGCCGGATGGCGGCGCTGGAAGACTGCGTGACGCTCTATTGCCTGGCGATTGGCGATTCAGTTTTTCGCCAGTTGCTGGAAATTGGCGTACGGGCGATCAAAGTGCCGCAAGACACCGACATCGCGCATTTGCTCAAACAGACGCAGCAACACTGGTCGGCTGCAGAGCGTCAGGTGACGCGCCGCAGCCGCGACCCTGGCCGTTTCGACAAACTGCTGGCGGGGGACGAATGGCAGGAGGAAGACCGCCCGTAACCTTGTGTCATCTGTATGACAAACCTGACAAATAGCGCGACATCTGTGTGGGATTTGATGCGGGCATCAGGGGCTATGTGGTTGAAATAACGCTGATAATGTGACTGGCATCACAATTGCTCAGTAGTCATAAACCCGTACAGGAGGTGATCCGATGATGGTAATTGAACCTGCGGTTTTTGACCGCTTGCTGGCGTTACAGCGGCAACTGTCGCCGCAGGGGGGCGGCCTGCGGATGACATTAGGCGGCGACCCGTGCGGCGGCTGGAAAGTGGGGCTGCACTGGAGCGCGGCCTTTTGGCCGCGTGACCACGTAGAAATGATTAACGGGTTACGCCTGCTGGCGGATCCGCTGCACTGGACGCTATTACAAAATGCCACGCTGTCTGCCGGTGAACAGAACAGCCGCGCCGGAATACGGGTGGTTTTGCCAGCGGCATCCGCTTGTCACTGCGAAAGCGGCAGTTGTACGACATCACCCGAACCGGACTAACCAAAGGGCTTAAAGACATGTGGAATTATTCTGAGAAAGTGAAAGAACATTTTTTTAATCCGCGTAACGCCAAAGTCGTGGATGAAGCGAATGCCATCGGTGACGTCGGTTCACTGAGTTGCGGCGACGCGCTGCGCCTGATGCTGAAGGTGGATCCTGAGACGGAAATTATTCTTGATGCCGGATTCCAGACCTTCGGCTGTGGCAGCGCCATTGCGTCCTCGTCGGCGCTGACCGAACTGATTATCGGCCGCAGCCTGACGCAGGCGCAGCAGGTGAGCAACCAGCAAATCGCCGATTATCTCGACGGCCTGCCGCCGGAAAAAATGCACTGTTCGGTGATGGGGCAGGAAGCGTTGCGGGCTGCCATCAGGTATTACCGTGGCGAAGCGCCGGATGAAGATCATGAAGAAGGCGCGCTTATCTGCAAATGTTTTGCGGTCGATGAAGCGCAGATCCGCCGCGCGGTGCTCGCCAACGGCCTGACCACGCTCGAAGATGTGATCAACTACACCAAAGCCGGGGGCGGCTGCACCTCCTGCCACGAAAAAATTGAGCTGTGTCTGGAAGAAATCCTAAAAGAACATCCGGTGAAAAACCCGGTGGCGGCAAAAGTCAGGGATGAAAACTGGCTGGCGGTGGAAGAAGTCGTGGAGTCTTTGCGCCCGCACATCAGGGCTGACGGCGGCGACATGTCGCTGGTGCGCGTCGACGGGCAGGACGTGACGGTGGCGCTTTCCGGCAGTTGCAGCGGCTGCATGATGACGGACATGACGCTGGCCTGGCTGCAACAGAAACTGGTTGAGCGTATGGGCCGTTATATGCGCGTGGTCGCCGCCGCCTGACTGGGGAAAAGAACAAACACATCCGCCCGGTAATGAGGAACAGACAATGAAAAATGTGTATCTGGATAACAACGCCACCACCCGCATTGATCCGATGGTGCTGGAAGCGATGATGCCGTATCTGCGCGATTATTACGGTAATCCGTCCTCGATTCATGATTTCGGTGGACCGTGCCGGGTGGGGCTGGAGTGCGCCCGCGAGCAGGTGGCGAGCCTGCTGGGCGCGGCGTATACCAGCGAAATTATTTTCACCTCCTGCGCCACCGAAGCCACGTCGACGGCCATTTACTCGGCCATTGCGCTGGCACCGGAACGCCGTGAAATTATCACCACCGCCGTGGAACATCCGGCCACCCTGGCAGTGTGCGAACACCTTGAGCGTCAGGGTTACATGATCCACCGTATCGGCGTCTCCGAAGAAGGCGCGCTGGATACCGCCCATTATTACGATGCGCTGAGTGAAAACGTCGCGCTGGTCACCATGATGTGGGCGAACAACGAAACCGGCGTGCTATTCCCTGTCAGCGAGATGGCCACTGCCGCCCATGAACGCGGCATTCTGTTCCACTGTGACGCCGTGCAGGCGGTGGGCAAAATTCCGATTTCGCTGCGTGCCACCGATATCGACATGCTGTCTTGCTCGGCGCATAAAATTCACGGGCCGAAAGGTTGTGGCTGCCTGTATCTGCGGCGCAATACCCGCTTCCGCCCGCTGGTGCGCGGCGGCCATCAGGAGCGCGGACGCCGTGCCGGAACTGAGAATATCGCCGGGATTGTCGGCATGGGTGCGGCCTGTGAACTGGCGGACGTGCATATGCCCATGATGGCGTCGGTGCAGGAAATGCGGGACCGGCTGGAAACCGGCCTGCTGACCACCATTCCGCACACCTTGCTGATGGGCGCTAACCAGCCGCGCACGCCGAATACTGTCAACATTGCGTTTGAATATATCGAAGGTGAGGCCATTTTGCTGTTGCTTAATCATTGCGGTATAGCGGCATCCAGCGGCAGTGCCTGCACATCGGGTTCGCTCGAGCCTTCGCACGTGATGCGCGCCATGAATATTCCTTATACCGCTGCGCACGGCAGTATCCGTTTCTCCCTGTCACGGTTTACCCGTGAGCGGGAAATCGAATGGGCGATTGAACAGATGCCGGACATCGTGGCACGCCTGCGCACGCTGTCACCTTACTGGCAGCAGGATAAAGTGCAAATTGCACCCGGCGGCCTGTTTGCGCCGACCTACGGCTGAGACAGGAGACGGGTGATGGCGGCTTCAGAAGCGGAACGGACTGGCGGCGGTAACAGGTCCGTGGCGGTCACAATCAACGACACCACTTTGCGTGATGGCGAACAAAGCCCCGGCGTGGCATTTCGCGCCAGTGAAAAACTGGAAATAGCTCAGGCGCTGGTGAATGCCGGTGTCCGTGAACTGGAAGCGGGAACACCGGCGCTCGGCGAAGAAGAGTGCGTGCGGCTGGCGATTTTGCGCAGACAACTGCCGGACACGGTGATGATGTCGTGGTGTCGGATGAATTCATCAGAAATTCACGATTCTGCGCGGGTGGGCATGGACTGGGTAGATATCTCGGTACCGGCGTCAGATTTGCTGCGCGAGCAGAAATTACATCGGCCGTGGCCTGCGGTGATTGCCTCGCTTAAACCGCTGGTGCAGCTTGCGCACCGTCTCGGTATGCGGGTGTGTATGGGCTGTGAGGATGCCTCGCGCTCCGCCGATGAAACCCTGCACATGCTGGCGGAAGTGGCGGCGGATCTGGGCATAGAACGGATGCGGTTTGCCGATACGCTGGGCATTCTCGATCCCTTCAGTACCTTTACCCGTATTTCGGCATTACGCCAGCACTGGCACGGCGGGTTGGAAATACATGCGCATAACGATCTGGGTATGGCAACTGCCAACACGCTGGCGGCGGTCAGGGCGGGTGCGACGCATGTGAACACCACGGTGCTCGGACTCGGCGAACGGGCGGGGAATGCGGCGCTGGAAAGTGTGACATTGTCACTTGATCGTTGCCTGCATCTCGACTGTGGTATTGATTTCACCGAACTGCCGGCGTTGTGCCGCCTTGTGGCGGCGGCGGCGGGGAGAACCATTGACCTGCAGCATCCGCTGGTTGGCGGGCAGGTTTTCACCCACGAATCCGGTCTGCATGTGGCGGCACTGCTGCGCGACCCGCGCAGTTATCAGGGCATCGATCCCTCGCTGGTCGGACGGGAATTTAATCTGGTGCTTGGCAAACACTCCGGCAGGCAGGCGGTGAGCGGCATCTGCGCGCGTCTGGGGTATATCCTCAGCGAGACACAAACCCTGTCGATGTTGCAGGAGGTGAGACGCTTTGCCGAACATTTCAAACGTAATCCGGGTGAGGATGAAGTGATCGCCATGTGCCAGATGCGGATGGATGATCAGATCCCGTTCGAAGGACAACTTCAGGCTCAGGGAGGCTGACATGGACTGGTTTACCCGTATTGAAGGTGTTGATGAGCTGGAATCGGCGCAGTCGTTTTTCGATTTTTTCGAACTGGAGGTGGACCCGGTCCTGTTACGCAGCCGCCATCTGCACATCATGGCGCAGTTTAACCAGCGGCTGACGACAGCCGTGCCGGTGCACTTTGTCGATGAGGAAGAATCAGACCGCGCTGACTGGCGGCTGGCCCGGCGTCTGCTGGCCGAAAGTTACCAGCACACCGTGGCCGGGCCGCTGAATACGCAGTCCGGGCTGGCGGTGTATCAGCGCAATAACGGCAGCTTTATCGACTGGAACGATTTGCTGGAGGTAAGGCCATGAAACCGGTATTTGAGGTCGACCAGCAGGTGAGAGTGACACGCATCGTACGCGATGACGGTACGTTCGCGGGTAAAACGCGCGGCGACTTACTGATCCGCCGCGGCAGTCTGGGATACGTACGTGAATGGGGGGTATTTTTGCAGGACACCATCGTGTATCAGGTGCATTTTCTCGACGACGACCTGATTATTGGCTGCCGCGAACAGGAGCTGATCGCCGGTGATGCCCCCTGGCTGGCGGGCGCTTTTCAATACGGTGACCGGGTCAGTTCGCGTCGCAGTCTGGTTATCCGTGATGAAGTGGTGGTGCCGCAGGGCGGCATGGGCCGCGTGATGGGCGGTGAACCGCTGGACAGCATTTTTCATTATCAGGTTTTGTTTGCGCAGCGGATATTTCAGGTGCCCGAACATGCGCTGAAGCTCGAGGAGGAACTGGCATGAGTATGCCTGTGTGGCACCGTTACAGCCGCTGGAAGCTGGCAAAACAGATGAAACTGAGTGAAGAACTCAACCCGACGCCGGCACAGTATCAGCAGTTTATCGAAGCCTGGCAGCGTCAGCAGGTGATAGAAGAAGCTGTGGCGCAGGCGGCCCTGAAACACGCGTTGAATATTGAACCGCAGTCGGTGGAAGTCACGCGGCAGGCGCTGGCCGCCGAGCTGCCAGAGCTGGAACTGACGGCGACCGAGACCGAAGAACTGCTATTACATCAGACGCTGTTGCGCGAACAGTTAAACTGGGTGCAGCAACAGGCACCGCTGCCGGATGATGCGCAGGTTGAGGCGTGGTATCGCGGACATGCGCAGCATTTTGTTCGCCCCGAACAGCGTTACACCCGCCATCTGCTGCTGACCGTGGAGGGCAATTCTTCGGCGGTTCGTGAACAGATTGATGCCATTGCGCGCCGTTTGCGTGACGGGCATGCGCTGTTTGCCCGCCAGGCACTGCGCTATTCCCACTGCCCGAGTGCGATGGGCGGCGGCGTACTGGGCTGGGTCGGGCGCGGCATTCTTTATCCGCAACTGGAAGACACATTATTTCGTCTCGAGGCCGGGCAATTGAGCGGCGCCGTTGAAACCGAACTGGGCTGGCATCTGTTGTTGTGCGAACAAATTCGCCTGCCGCAACCCTTGCCGAAAGCCGAAGCCTTAACGCGGGTGCGTCAGCAACTGATTGCCCGGCAACAGAAACATTATCAGCGCCAGTGGCTGCAACAACTGATCAACGCCTGAGCCTGTTCACCTTCTTGTTGGTGCAGACGGGTTAGTGCCCGTTTTGCACGAAAAATGCACAAAAACTGCCTGCATTGCCTTATAACAGCGCAGGGAAATCCCGCCTCCGGCCTTGTGCCGCAACGCGCTTTGCCTGGTTTGTGGTAAAAACTGGCCTGCTTTGCATCCTGATGCTTAAAACACCCCTTTCAGATCAACCTTTGGGCAGATAAGCCCGCGAAAGGCCTGCAAATTGCACGGTTATTCCGGGTGAGTATATGTGTGATTTGGGTTCCGGCATTGCGCAATAAAGGGGAGAAAGACATGAGCATCACGGCGTTATCAGCATCATTTCCTGAGGGGAATATCGCCAGCCGCTTGTCGCTGCAACATCCTTCACTGTTTTATACCGTGGTTGAACAATCTTCGGTGGCGATTTCGCTGACCGATCCGCAGGCGCGCATTTGTTATGCCAATCCTGCATTCTGCCGCCAGACGGGTTTTTCACTTGAGACACTTTTGGGCGAGAACCACCGTCTGCTGGCCAGCCAGCAGACGCCGAAACATATCTATGACGAAATGTGGCGCACTTTGTTGCAGGGTAAACCCTGGAGCGGGCAGCTGATCAACCGGCGCAATAACCGTTCGCTTTATCTGGCGGATGTCACTATCACGCCTGTTTTAGGCGCGGACGGGCAGGTGGAGCATTACCTCGGCATGCACAAAGATATCAGCGAGAAATACGCACTGGAGCAGCGATTGCGCAACCACATCACCTTGTTCACGGAAGTGCTGAACAACATTCCTGCCGCTGTGGTGGTGGTGGATGAGCAAGACAATGTGGTGATGGACAATCTGGCCTACAAAACCCTGTGCGCTGACTGCGGCGGAAAAGAGTTGCTGGCTGAAATGGGCTATCCGCAACTCAAAGATGTGCTGAGCAGCGGCGAACCGGTGCCGGTTTCCATGCGCCGTAACGTACGCTGGTTTTCTTTCGGCCAGTGGTCATTGCAGGGCGTCAATGAAGAGGCCAGCCGCTTTTTTACCGGCATTACAGCACCGGGAAAACTGATTGTTCTCACCGACTGCACCGATCAGCATCACCGCCAGCAGCAGGGGTATCTTGACCGGCTCAAGCAAAAACTTACCAACGGCAAATTGCTGGCAGCCATCCGCGAATCGCTCGATGCCGCGCTTATCCAGCTTAACGGGCCAATCAATATGCTGGCGGCTGCGCGTCGTCTTAACGGCGAAGAAGGCAACAACATGGCGCTGGAATTCGCCTGGCGCGAAGGTGAGCAGGCGGTGAGTCGCTTACAGGCCTGCCGTCCGTCGCTGGATTTTGAGCCGCAGGCAGAATGGCCGGTCAGTGAATTCTTCGATGATCTGAGCGCGCTGTACGACAGCCATTTTCTCAGTGACGGTGAGTTGCGTTACGTGGTCATGCCATCTGATCTGCACGCTGTCGGGCAACGAACGCAAATCCTTACCGCGCTGAGCTTATGGATTGATCACACGCTGTCACAGGCGCAGGCCATGCCGTCTCTGAAGCTCTCGGTGAACATTGTTGCGAAGCAGGATGCGAGCTGGTTGTGCTTTGACATTACCGATAATGTGCCGCGTGAACGGGTGCGTTATGCCCGCCCGGAAGCGGCGTTTTCCCGTCCGGGGAATGGTATGGAGCTGCGCCTTATCCAGACGCTGATCGCCCATCATCGCGGTTCTTTAGATCTCTCGGTCCGCCCTGATGGCGGCACCTTGCTGACGTTACGCCTGCCGGTACAGCAGGTTCTCACCGGAGGCTTAAAATGACCCAGTTACCTACCGCGGGCCCGGTTGTCCGGCGCTTTGATATGTCTGCCCAGTTTACGGCGCTTTATCGCATCAGCGTGGCGCTGAGTCAGGAAAGCAACACCGAGCGCGCGCTGGCGGCGATCCTCGAAGTGCTGCACGATCATGCATTTATGCAATACGGCATGGTGTGTCTGTTTGATAAAGAACGCAATGCACTCTTTGTGGAATCCCTGCACGGCATCGACGGCGAAAGGAAAAAAGAGACCCGCCATGTCCGTTACCGCATGGGGGAAGGCGTGATCGGCGCGGTGATGAGCCAGCGTCAGGCGCTGGTGTTACCGCGCATTTCAGACGATCAGCGTTTTCTCGACCGCCTGAATATTTACGATTACAGCCTGCCGCTGATTGGCGTGCCGATTCCCGGTGCGGATAATCAGCCTGCGGGTGTGCTGGTGGCACAGCCGATGGCGTTGCACGAAGACCGGCTGACTGCCAGTACGCGGTTTTTAGAAATGGTTGCCAATCTTATCAGCCAGCCACTGCGTTCCGCCACGCCCCCGGAATCATTGCCTGCTCAAACGCCGGTCCGGTGCAGTGTCCCGCGCCAGTTTGGTTTCGAGCAGATGGTCGGGAAAAGTCAGGCGATGCGCCAGACGATGGACATTTTACGGCAGGTTTCCAAATGGGATACCACGGTTCTGGTACGTGGTGAAAGCGGCACCGGCAAGGAACTTATCGCCAATGCCATTCATTACAATTCACCCCGTGCGGCCGCGCCATTTGTGAAATTCAACTGCGCCGCGCTGCCGGATAACCTGCTGGAAAGCGAACTGTTCGGCCATGAAAAAGGGGCCTTTACCGGCGCTATCCGTACCCGTAAAGGCCGCTTTGAACTGGCGGACGGGGGCACGTTATTCCTCGATGAAATCGGCGAATCGAGTGCGTCGTTTCAGGCCAAACTGCTGCGCATTTTGCAGGAAGGTGAAATGGAACGGGTCGGCGGCGATACCACGCTGAAAGTCGATGTGCGCATTATTGCTGCCACCAACCGTAATCTTGAGGAGGAAGTGCGTGCCGGGAATTTTCGCGAAGATCTGTATTATCGCCTGAACGTGATGCCGGTTTCGCTGCCTGCACTGCGTGAAAGGCTGGATGATATCGCCGATCTGGCGCCGTTTCTGGTCAAAAAGATTGCGCTGCGTCAGGGGCGGGAACTGCGCATCAGCGACGGCGCGGTGCGTCTGCTGATGACCTACAGCTGGCCAGGCAACGTGCGTGAACTGGAAAACTGTCTCGAACGGGCGTCGGTAATGACCGATGAAGGGCTGATCGACCGCGACGTGATCCTGTTCAATCACCACGAATCCCCGGCGCTGTCCGTCAAATCCGGCCTGCCGCTGGCGACAGATGAAAGCTGGCTGGATCAGGAACTCGACGAACGCCAGCGGGTGATTGCCGCACTGGAGAAAACCGGCTGGGTGCAGGCCAAAGCGGCCCGACTGCTGGGCATGACACCGCGCCAGATTGCCTACCGTATCCAGATTATGGACATCAACATGCACCGTATCTGAGCCGACATCCTCACACGGTGGCGTGCCGGCCTTGTTGCTTTTGAAACAATGTCGGCACAACGCCCTGAACCTGACAAAAAAAACGCGCATGCATTAGTTGTAATATTCTAATAAATAACAATTTTTATCATTTTTTCCGACGGTATAATCTTTGCAGATATTCAGAACCTTCTGCTGATTAAGGTTTACCGCTATGACATCCTGTCCTTCCTCTGCGGGTTGCTCCGGCCAAAGCCCGTCCCGTGTAAATGAACAACTGGCCCGTAAAGCGGCGCAACATCCGTGTTATTCCGTCAGCGGGCATCACCGCTTTGCCCGTATGCACCTGGCCGTCGCCCCTGCCTGTAATCTGCAATGCCATTACTGCAACCGCAAATATGATTGTAGTAACGAATCACGTCCGGGTGTCGTGTCGGAATTGTTGCTTCCCGAGCAGGCTGTCGCCAAAGCCCGTCAGGTGGCGGCGGCGATCCCGCAACTTTCCGTGGTCGGTATTGCCGGACCTGGCGATCCGCTGGCCAATATCGGTCGTACGTTCCAAACCCTCGAACTGCTGCGCCAGCAATTGCCGGATCTCAAACTGTGTCTTTCCACCAATGGCCTGATGTTGCCGGATGTGGTGGACCGGCTGGTGGATATCGGTGTGGATCACGTGACGGTGACGATGAATGCGCTTGATGTGGCAGTCGCCGAAAAAATCTATGCCTGGCTGTGGTATGAAGGCGAGCGTTATACGGGTCGGATGGCGGCAGACTTACTGATCGAACGGCAGGCTGAAGGCATCAGAAAGCTGATTGAAAAAGGTGTACTGGTTAAAATCAATTCGGTGCTGATCCCGGGGATTAACGACCAGCATATGCAGGTGGTCAGCCAGCAGGCGGGCGAATGGGGCGCGTTTTTGCATAACATCATGCCGCTGATTTCACGTCCGGAACATGGCACCGTTTTCGGGCTGAACGGGCAGGCGGAACCGGATGCCGATATGGTGGCCTCGGTGCGAAAATCCTGCGGTATTTCGATGCCGCAGATGACGCACTGCCATCAGTGCCGCGCAGACGCCATCGGCATGCTGGGTGAAGACCGCAATGCGGCTTTCCCGCTGGCATCCGTGCCGGTTAACCCACCGCCTTACTTACCGGTGCTGCATCAGCGCGCACAGCTTCACGCAAGTATTGTATCGCAGGGCGAATCCGAAGAAGCGGACGCCTGTCTGGTGGCGGTCGCAACGTCACAGGGGCAGGCTGTTGATCAGCATTTCGGTCACGCCGATCGTTTTACGCTGTACAGCCTGTCGGCGGCAGGTGTGATGCAGGTCGGGCAGCGTTTTACGCCACGCTATTGCCGCTCGCCGGATGACTGCGAGCCGGAAGATGCGGCGCAGAACATGGATGCATTGCTGGAACTGCTGGCAGATGTCAAAGCGGTATTCTGTGCCCGCATTGGCCTGACGCCGTGGAAACGTCTGGAAGCGGCGGGCATTGCGCCGCAGGTGGACGGCGCCTGGCAGCCGGTAGAAACCGTGCTGGCGCAATGGTGGCAGCAACGAAAGCTGGCCGGGGGTGAAATCAGCATTCGCGGGGTGGCGTAATGAACGGCGCGCAGGGGTGGTTAAGCCGGTTGCTGTCACTGCACCTGACCGGGCGCTCACGTTTTCCGCCACAGATGGGGCTGGGAGACGTCGCCTGGCAGGCTTTACTGCAACATACCGGACGCGCTGCGCCGGTGCTTTCAACGTTACAACTCGAGCAGCAAAAACTGCTCGGGTTGTTGCAGCAGGTACGCACCTGTGAGCGGGAACAACTGGCGCAGTGGCTCGCACAGTCACTGGTGCCGGAGGCCGCGCCGATGCATGAACTGATCGCCACAGCGTCGATGGGGTTTGACCATCTGTGGCAGGATCTGGGGCTGGATTCCCGCGCTGAACTGCGCGACCTGATGACCGATTGCTTTCCCGAACTGGTCAGGATGAATCACCAGAATATGCGCTGGAAAAAGTTCTTCTACCGCCAGCAATGCCTGCAGTCGCTGGGAGAAATCGTCTGCCGTTCACCAAGCTGTAATGAATGTTGCGAATGGAACACCTGTTTTGCGCCGGAAGATTAGGCGCAGCGCCTCAGGTTCTGCGTATTTCACCCGCAATGACCAGAGATAGTATGCGAAAACCGGATACCCGCCGACAGAACAAAACCAGCCAGAGGGCTAATGCCGGTCACTTAAGGTGACCGGCATTGTTTTTTAAGGGATATTTCGACCTTTTTTCTCTCACTTCCCTGACATATTCACGCTCACGTCTCGAGGGAAGTTTTAGCATTGCTGCGTTGCTGTAAAAATGCTTCAGATGACCCGGGATGGCTCCCGCTGATGCCCACGGCAGCCCGATTAACAACCGTAATATCTCCGACACTGCACCGCTAAAACTCAGCTGATAAGGCAGATAATCTCCCTTCAGGCTGAACGCCATCTTGATCATCTGGTAACGAATAAGGTTATAACTCAGCAGGATACCCCACAGTTCCTACCTCACCATTTCCGGCAGTTTGCTTCTCAGCGCCCACCGGTTCCCCAGTAAAAACTGCTTCGTCTCCCGGTATCCTAACTCGATTTCCCAGCGATGCTTATAAAGCTCCGCCACGCTGGCGGCCGGATAACGCATCGCATCCGTCATTGACGTCAGTACCTGCCGTTCAACGCCATTGACCTTCCGGCGGATAAGCCGCACGGTCATTTCTTCCGGCAGTCCTTCCCACTGTTTTCTGGCCTGCGGTGACGTTTTCAGCCGTATCAGCTCGTCCTGTTTGCCGAGCTTACACACCACCTCGTACTGCGTGTTCTTTTTCAGCGGCGTCAGCCAGTGGCGATTTTCGCCCGCATTATGCCAGTCATGTAGCAGGCCTAAAGAGTAAAAACCCTTATCGAACAGCGTAATACTGTTATCCGGCGCGCTGGCTGCCAGCTTTGCCGCCAGGCGCATCTCGTTCACGTCGTAACTGTCCATCACACTGGCCCGCAACAGGTGACTGCTCAGTTCCATCAGGCAGACCATGCGGACCTGAGGATATCCGCGTTCGCCGTGCTGGTTCGAAGCCTTACCGAAGGCCTCTGCATTTTCAGGTGTGTCCTGCGTATGCCAGACTACGCCATCGACGGCATTGAGTGTCAGTCCGTGCCAGAGAGGATGCTTTGCCTCTGCATGCCAGTGTTGCTGAGTGATATCAAACAGAACCCGGATGGCATCTTCACCTAACGTTTTTCTGCGGGCAATAACGGAGCTGGGTGCGGTGAATGAGCGTCCGGTTCGGTCAACAATATCCATCAGATTAACGATATGACTCATAGGCTTATTGTTGAATATGGCCATGCCGATAACCAGCCAGACCATGGACTCGAGGGGGAGTTTACGCTTGCGTAGGGTGACGGTGTCAGTGAGAGAAAAAGCTTGCTGAATGAGGTCAGGAGACAGGAGGTCAGCGAGGCTTTGAACTTCATCGGGGGCAGTAAGATTGATAATACCGAGAGCTTGTGAAAGTTCCATTTAAAAAGGGTCCATGATGAGCATGGACCCTTTTTACACGAGCCACCGGATCGGTCAACTGATCCTTAAACGATCGGCATTAGCCAGAGGGCTGGTTTTATATTTTTTGCAGAGGTGCCATCACCGGAGGGTCAAAGCACTGCTTGTTTAAGCTTATCCAGCCAGGTGTCAATACGCTCTTCTGTCAGGTCGTATTGATTTTCCTGATCCAGTGGCAGGCCGACAAACTCATTGTTTTCCAGCAGTGCAGCGGAAAACGAGAATTTATAGCCTTCACGCGGCCAGTTACCGACAACACAGGCGCCACGCGCAATGACGAGGTCATAGAGGATCCGCATTGCGCTAACAAAATTTTTGGAATAGTTAAGCTGATCGCCCAGCCCAAACAATGCCACCGTCTTACCGCTCAGATCAGCTTCAGACAGCGTGTTGGTGAACTCCTGCCAGGAGTCGTACTGACTGCCTGCATCCACACCAGGTAGCTCCCCATCGCCCAGTGTTGGCGTACCTAACAGCAAGACCGGGTAGGATAAAAACTGTTCGCGGGTTGCGCGCCGGACATCCAGGGGCGCGTCGGCAATCCCGTCCAGTTTCTGGTGGATAAGCTTCGCAACTTTTCTTGTTTGTCCGGTATCAGACCCAAAAAAAATACCGATGGTAGCCATAATCATCTCCTGATATATCACATGTTTATTAAAAGATTAGTGCCATGACGACTCGCCGTTTTCTCTCAGGATGACGCGAGTTTTTTATAGCCTTCAAGTCTTTCGCGTGCATCGTCTTCGGTCTTTTTAAACAGAGACTCGGCAAATTCCGGATACAGCTTTTTCAATGACGAGTAGCGCACTTCGCCTGCCAGAAACGCCTGGAAATCCTCTTCAGGTTCCTCAGAATCGAGAATGAACGGGTTTTTACCGGCCTCTTTCAGTTGCGGGTGATAACGGTAATTAGCCCAATATCCTGCCTCGACAGCACGCTTGGCTTCACGCTGACTGCATCCCATACCGATACCGTGGTTGATGCAGGCCGCGTAAGCGATAATGAGGGAAGGTCCCGGATACGCCTCGGCTTCGGCAATTGCCCGCAATGTCTGATTTTTGTCGGCTCCCATTGCGATTTGTGCGACATACACGTAGCCGTAACTCATCGCCATCATGCCCAGATCTTTCTTTCGGGTTTTCTTGCCGCTGGCAGCGAATTGCGCAATGGCTGCCGCTGGCGTCGATTTAGACGACTGACCGCCCGTGTTGGAATAGACCTCGGTATCAAATACCAGAACATTGACGTCCTTACCCGATGCCAGCACATGATCCAACCCTCCGAAGCCGATATCGTAGGCCCAGCCGTCACCGCCAAATATCCAGTGAGAACGCTTCGCCAGATAATCGCGGTGGGCATAGATACTGTCGGTGTGCGGATTTTTCCCTGGCGTCTGCGAAGCCAGAAGTGCCACTACTTTTTCAGCCCGCTCACGGGTGCCTTCGCCCTGATCTTTATTTGCCAGCCAGTCACTCAGACAGGCTGACAGTTCTGCATCCAGTGGCGCATCCGGCGCATTGTCGAGCGCCGCTTTAACCTGTGTGGCGAGGGTATCGCGAATCGCATCCACACCCAGCAGCATGCCAAGGCCAAACTCGGCGTTATCTTCAAAAAGTGAGTTGGCCCAGGTCGGCCCTTGCCCTTTGTGGTTAGTGGTATAAGGAATAGAAGGTGCGCTCGCGCCCCAGATCGATGAACATCCGGTCGCATTGGCAATCATCATTCTGTCGCCAAATAACTGAGTCACCAGTTTGGCGTAAGGCGTTTCACCGCAACCCCCGCAGGCGCCGGAGAACTCCAGCAGAGGCTGTTCAAACTGGCTGCCTTTCACGGTGAATTTATTTTGCGGATTGGCTTTGGGTGTCAGGCTGAGCGCATATTCCCACAGATCAATTTCGTGTTCCTGCGATTCCAGCGGTTGCATCGACAGCGCCTTGCCTTTGACCGGGCAGACATCCGCACAGTTACCGCAACCGGAGCAATCGAGCGGAGAAACGGCGAGGCGGTACCAGGCATCTTCTGTTCCGCTGGCCAGTTTGGCGCTGAACCCTGCCGGTGCATTTTGCCTCTCTTCTTCAGAAATCAGGACAGGGCGGATAGCCGCATGCGGGCAGATAAAGGCACATTGGTTACATTGAGTACATTTGTCCGTCTGCCACACAGGCACGTTAATCGCCACCCCGCGTTTTTCATATGCCGACGTGCCGGACGGGAAGGTGCCGTCCTCGATGCCATCAAAAATGCTGACCGGCAACGAATCCCCTTCCTGACGGTTCATCGGGATCAGAATATCTTTAATAAATGCAGGCAGCATCTTGTGTGGCACCACGTTGTCCTCAAGGTGCTTCCACGCCTGCGGCACGCTGATTTTCACCACCGATTCAATGCCGCTGTCCACCGCAAGATTGTTCATATCGACAACTTTCTGACCTTTATTACCGTACGCATGCTCAATACTTTGTTTCAGGTATTCCACTGCGCGGGCCGGGGGAATGATGTCTGCCAGTTTGAAGAAAGCCGATTGCATGATCATATTAAAGCGCCCGCCCAGCCCCAGTTTTTGGGCTATTCCGACCGCATTGACGATATAAAACTGAATATCGTATGCCGCGATATAGCGCTTCATGGCAACGGGCAGTTTTTCGTCCAGCTCCGCAACATCCCAGCTACAGTTGAGCAGGAAGGTTCCACCCGGTTTCAGCCCTGCCAGCAGGTGATATTTGTTAACGTAGGATTGTTGTGAGCATGAAATAAAATCAGCTTTATCGATTAAATACGGGGATTTGATCGGGCTATGACCAAAGCGCAGATGCGACATCGTGACGCCGCCGGACTTTTTAGAGTCATAAGCAAAATAGGCCTGCGCATACATATCGGTTTTGTCGCCGATAATTTTGATGGCACTTTTATTGGCCCCGACGGTCCCGTCTGAACCCAGTCCCCAGAATTTACAGGCGGTCGTTTCGCTGGCTGAGGTATCAAGATCACGACCTGAGAGCGGCAATGAGGTAAAGGTGACATCGTCGTTGATCCCCACCGTAAAGCCATCGCGCGGACGTTCAGAAAGCAGGTTATCGAAGATAGAAATAATATGAGAAGGCAGAATATCTTTACCGCCCAGTGCGTAGCGGCCGCCGACAATCACCGGGCGCCAGTCGCTGTTATAAAACGCACTTTTCACGTCGAGATACAGCGGTTCC
Source organism: Rahnella sp. WP5 (assembly GCF_000745615.1). NCBI lineage: Bacteria > Pseudomonadati > Pseudomonadota > Gammaproteobacteria > Enterobacterales > Yersiniaceae > Rahnella > Rahnella sp. WP5. The sequence goes on from NZ_JQJR01000018.1 coordinate 37,825, forward strand.
GCCAGTGAACCCGGCTCTTTAGTCCGGTCGAGAACGGCAATATTACTGACACTTTTCGGAATGTATTTAAAGAAATGCTTCAGGGAAAAAGGTCGGTAAAGGTGCACGGTCAGCACGCCGACTTTCTCTCCGCTGGCATTAAGGTAATCCACCGTTTCCTGAATGGTTTCACACACCGACCCCATCGCGATAATCATCCGGCCAGCATCCGGCGCACCGTAATAGTTGAACAGGTGGTACTCGCGGCCGGTGAGCTTGCTGATTTTGGCCATGTATGACTCCACCATTTCCGGCAGAGCCATATAGAATTTATTCGACGCTTCACGCTCCTGGAAATAAATATCCGGGTTTTGCGCCGTACCGCGTACGACGGGATGGTCCGGATGTAACGCATTCTGGCGAAAACGCGTAACAGCATCCCAGTCCAGCAACGCGGCCAGTTCTTTATAATCGAGAACTTCGATTTTCTGAATTTCGTGAGAGGTACGGAAACCATCAAAGAAGTTGATAAACGGGATACGTCCTTTGATGGCGGTCAGATGTGCCACCGCCGCCAGGTCCATCACCTGCTGGACGCTGCTTTCCGCCAGCATGGCGCAACCGGTCTGGCGAACAGCCATGACATCCTGGTGATCCCCAAAGATATTTAACGAGTTGGTTGCCAGAGCACGCGCACTGACATGAAAAACGGCAGGCAGCAGTTCACCGGCAATCTTGTACATGTTAGGCGTCATTAACAACAACCCCTGCGAAGCGGTATAAGTGGTGGCCAATGCGCCGGCTTGCAAGGCACCGTGTATTGCCCCGGCAGCGCCAGACTCGGACTGCATCTCCATGATTTTTACGGTTTGACCAAACAGGTTTTTTTTACCCTGTGCGGCCCATTCATCGACACTTTCTGCCATCGGAGTTGACGGTGTAATAGGATAAATCGCGGTAACATCCGTGAAGGCATAAGACACATAGGCTGCCGCCGTATTCCCGTCCATGGTTTTCATTTTTCTCTGCATGACTCACTCTCCAGCTTGGTGTTGCTCAACTCAAGGTTTGGAAAGGAACAAGCATGGGACATGCCATACGGGATGTTTACATTAATGCATTGAATTAAATGAAGTAATTTTGGGTGTCTGTCAGGAGGGTTTGTCGGCATTGAATGTTTCGCCACACATTTCTTAGCAACTTGTCGCTACACTGACATTATCCGCTCCGATTTAGGAACTTATCCACCCAGGTTTTCAGACTGTAGTAAAGCTGATGTCTTTTTTATGCCTGAAATTCAGCCCGGCAAAATATGGCCGGTACGGTTTTTCTCAACGGGGTTTTAGAAATCCAGCTCAAGTGCAAAACACAGGTAGGACATCAGCGGCGCGCAATGCCTGAACTGCTGTGCGCAAAAATCCATAACATCTGGCTTGCACAGATCCTCAAACGCAATGCTTTTAACCGAGATAAAATCTTTGCGTTTTAATTCCGCTAACAACGGGTGGTTTTTGTCGTAGCCTCTTGGCGGAAGACTCAGGCTGTCGCCATCCATCACAAACCGGGCTCTGGCATTCAAATGGATAAGGATCATTTACCACTGCTGGAAGACCAGAACCCGTTATGACGAAGCGAAATATTTTCTGGCACTGGGAGAGAGAAAATCGCCCTTACTGATGCCGTAAAAAGCTTGTCGAATGTATCAGGGCGTCAAGCGGACATGGTAAATGCCACGATGTATTAATTAACAGACACTAAATAAATAAGTGCGCTTTAACCACCCCCGTTCTCCTAGTTCACCCAGACATTAGTCAAAATAAGGCTTCAACACTTCCTCAGTCCAATTCATAAAAGCCCTCACTCGTTGCGACAGATTGCGCCGGTGCGCGACGACGAAAGATGCATTTAGCGGCTTGGGCCGCAGATTGGGAAGAGATCAGTATTGTGGGGCACGGGAGTCAGTATCGTCAGGTCAATATCGAAGAGCAAGGTGAGTTCGCCATCCGGTTACGTCGTGCATCTGCGAATATCGCCTATTTCACCCGATGCGCAGCTAGGCGGCCTGGAATTCGGCAATACACTGCTATACGCGGCCGGCGGCAGCCCGTCATACTTGTTTACATAAACTGTGCCAGAATAAGTTTTCGTTATTACCCGAGGGCTAGGTTTAACGTTACTGTTAAACGTTAGTGGAATAAATGTTAACTTTTAGGGAGGTAAGAATGAAAATCGCGGTTATTGGCGGCGGGGTGATTGGTATGTCCTGCGCGCTGCACCTGGCGCGCTACGGTATGCGAACCAGCCTGTTTACCCAAACGACGTTAGCCTCCGGCGCTTCGGGCCGCTCATTATCCTGGTTAAACGCCTCCGGCCCCTGGCCCGACGAGTATTATAAACTGAGGATGGCGAGTATTGATCGGTACCGCACGCTCTATTGTAAAAATCCCGGCGTGGACTGGTTAAAATTCGACGGTGGGTTGTTCTGGTCGGAAAAGGATGAAGTGTTGCAATGGCATATGCAAGAACATCAGCGTGGTTATGATTCTGCCCTTTATCCGGCCGCCGACGTCAATAATATCGATGCCAATATCAATCCCGCCGCGTTAACGGCTGTCGCAATTTATAATGCCGGCGAAGGCTGGGTCAGTCTGCCCGAATTTATCGCCCATATGGCGGCGGAATTTATACAGCTTGGCGGCACGATTATCGAGAATGCGGGCAACACCGTGCCGCTGCTTGATGCTCAGGGTACAGTTAACGGGGTGGTGTCAGCCGCAAAGGGTGAATATCTCTGCGATAAAGTCTTGCTGGCCTGCGGCCCATCCACTACCAAGGTGTTGGCGGGAATGGGAATAGATCTGCCGGACGGCTCGGTATTATCGATGCTCGCCATTACCCAGCCCGTGGATGCGCGCCCGGCCGTGGTGCTGAACACCCCCAGAGTGGCGATGCGACCTCATCCCGGCGCTAGGCTGGCGGTGGATCACAGCTGGTATGCTGATGATATTAGAGAAGATGAGTTGGGTCATTGCACGGTCTCCGACAGCATCATCACGCAACTGTTAGCCGAGGCCAACCAAATCCTTAACCCGGCAACGCCGCTGGCCTTGGCAGGTTATAAAGCGGGGTGGAAACCCGTTCCTGCCGATGGCTTCCCGGTATTGGGCGAGATTAAGCAAGCGCCGGGCTGTTATGTCGCGTTTACCCATTCAGGCGCGACGCTTGCGTTGATTATTGGTGAACTGCTTAGCTGGGAAATTACCACGGGCAAGGCACATCCTATGCTGTCGCCGTTCCGCCCTGACCGTTTTAACTTACAATAGCCCTGTGGTAAAAATAAAGGTGAAATAATGAAGCAATTAGCATTGGTATTGGTCATGCTGGCCGTCAGTCACAGCGCTTTTTCCGCCACACAAACGGCGCTGCGGCTAGGTATTGATCCCACCTTCCCCCCTTTTGAATCCAAAGATGCCAAGGGCAATCTGGTTGGCTTTGACGTTGACCTGGGCAAGTCAATCTGCGAGAAAATGAACAGAAAATGCGTATTTGTCGAAAACTCGTTTGATGGCTTAATCCCCGCGCTGAAAGCCAAAAAGTTCGACGCCATTCTTTCATCACTATCTATTAATGAAGAACGAAAGAAATCAATCGATTACTCCACCGCGTTATTCACCACGCCGGCGTATTTGATTACCCATAAGCAGTCGGGATTATCCGCCGCCAGCGTCGAAACGTTAAAAGGCAAGCGGGTAGGCGTGCAGCAAGGCTCGGTATTTGAAACTTACGCCAATAAGTACTGGCGTGATAGCGGCGTCACCGTGGTTCCCTACGCGTCCCCCGATCAGGTTTATGCCGATTTAGCCTTGGGCAGGCTTGATGCCACCCTCGATGACGCCAGCTCGGCTTCCGTGGCCTTTCTGGGTAAACCTCAAGGCGCGCAGTTTGAGTTAAACGGCAAGGAAGTTATCGACAATGATCTGTTTGGCAAAGGTACCGGGCTGGGGTTGCGCAAAGGAGATGATAAACTTAGGGAAAGCATTGACCAGGCGATAGCGGCAATTAAAACCGACGGAACTTTCAGCCGACTTAATAAGCAATACTTTAGCTTTGATGTCAGTCCGCGCGGGTGATGGGCCAAGCGCGGGCTTAAACTCGGGTATTAACCCATTACAGGCGATAGCGTGTAAAACAGCGTGCAAAAGTGAGCAGGTTTCCGGGGTGATCAGCGCCCGATTTTGACCACCCCGGGTGTGTGTCACACTCCTCCTTTTTGTGAAGTAACCTGGAATGTTAATCATGGAAACTATCGCCAAGATTCGCGTCGTCATCTCGTCAACGGCGAAATGATTCAATTCCGGAATCATGCAACGTAAAGACAACATCTCCGACGATCCTGCACATTTAATCATATTGTTCATCTGCTTTTATTGAGCTCATGACCACTTCGAAATTTCCTATAAGTCACCGCAGTGAAAATGCCGAATTACCACTAGGTTCGCAGGGAGAGCACAGCCATATCGTGGGCTTACGCCGGAAACGCCGAAATTTCCATTTCCGTAGTACATAATTTTGGTGTTAGCTACCTGTATGTAAGACCACGGCCAACGAATCCCAGAAGCAGAACATATGCCCCGTCATTTCAAAAAAAAGCTCTGCCAGGGGCTGATCCCATGGGCCGGGAAGGTGCCAAAAAAGGTGAAAGTACCACCTCCTGGCTCGACGGTATCTTTTTTTTCCACATTTAGGGTTTACGCGTAGACTACCCCACTGTAAGTATCCCAGCTTTAGTTCCACGCACTTTTTGAGACTTCCGGGTTTTCGGCCATCAGCCGGTACTCTTCTGGCGTCAGGTTGTTCAGGGATTCATGAGGCCGCTCGTTGTTATATTCAGCCAGCCAGCGCTCAGTAATTTCCCGCGCTTCATTCAGGGTTCTGAACAGATAAAAATCCAGTATCTCTGTCCGGTATGTCCGGTTAAAACGCTCGATAAACGCATTCTGCGTCGGCTTTCCCGGCTTGATAAATTCCAGCAACACACCATGTTCTTCGTCCCATTGCGCCAGTGCCAGTGAGACCAGTTCTGGCCCGTTATCCATACGCATCTTCCGCGGATAGCCGCGGTTTGCCACTATCCTGTCTAGCACTCTCACGACGCGTTGCGCCGGGATATTCAGGTCAATTTCTATCGCCAGCGCTTCACGGTTAAAATCATCCACCACATTGAAGGTCCGCAAGCGTCTGCCACACACCAGCGCATCATGCATAAAATCTATCGACCAGCTCTGGTTAAGTGCTTCCGGCGTCGCCAGCGGAGCCGGATTGCGCATCGGCAGACGTTGCTTTCCCTTACGGCGAAAATTCAGTTTCAGCAGGCAGTAAATCCGGTGAACGCGTTTATGGTTCCACCTGTTGCCCTGCCTGCGCAGCAACTGGAACAGCTTCTTAAAGCCGTATCGCGGATAGCGCTCCGCCAGTTCAGTCAGCGCCTGGATCACCGGCTCATCGCGACGGGTATCGGGCTGGTAAAAATAGACCGTCCTGCTCAGCGATAATGTCCTGCAAGCCTGGCGTACGCTCATCGAAAACATCTCTTTCACATAGCTGACGAACTCACGCTTTATCGCTGGTTTTAAAGCTAATGGAATGGTTCGCCCCCACTCAACTTGCTAAAATTGCACTTGCTGTCAGCCCTTATATTGGAGGTGTGTTATGTCACGAACAAAAGCACAGTCCCTTAGCCGAATGGGTATTGATATCGGTAAAAATACGTTCCATGTAGTAGGGATGGACGATAAAGGAAATATCCTGATTAGGCGATGTTTTACCCGCGTTAAATTGATTGAATATCTAGCCCGCTTACCCCAAACAACGATTGGAATGGAAGCCTGTCCGGGTTGCCATTGGCTGGCCAGAAAGGCTAAATCATTTGGACATACGCCCTGCATCGTCCCGGCACAATTTGTAAAACCTTTCGTTAAATCAAACAAGAATGACCTGATTGATGCTGAAGCAATAGCCGAAGCCATTTCTCGTCCTACTATGCGGACAGTGATACCAAAAACAACGGCACAGCTCGATCTACAGGCATTACATCGGATCAGAGAACGCGTGGTGTCTCATAAAACAGCGGTGGTGAATCAGGCCAGGGCATTTCTCCTGGAATACGGATTAACTATCCACAGTGGGATTGCCAAATTTACACATGATATGCCTTCTCTGTTATCTGACGAGCCAAACGAACTGAGTCCATCAATGAGGGATATACTCATTGATCTCTGGCAGGAATATCGGTCTCTTGAGGAAAAACTGTTGCACTTACGTCGCCAGATTGAGTCTATCGCTGATGCAGATGGAATAGCTAAAAGGCTGACGTCTATTCCCGGTGTAGGGAAATTGACAGCGACGGCAATGACGGCGTTTGTAGGTAATGGCCAACAATTTAAATCAGGGCGCAATTTAGCTGCCTGGCTGGGGCTTGTACCACGAGAATACTCAACAGGAGGCAAGCAACGTTTATTAGGTATGAGTAAACGTGGCAATGCTTACCTGAGAAAACTGCTTATCCATGGAGCCCGAACCTGTGTTCTGCATTTGAACAGGACAACAAATTTTCTGGGACAGTGGGTACAACTTATGGAAGAGCGCGGTGTACACCGCAATAAGGTTGTTGTCGCACTGGCGAACAAAATTGCCCGAATTATCTGGGCTGTCATGACACGACCGGGCGCTTTTTATTTACAGCAACGAGAAATCTGAACTCGCTTAAAATCTTACCAGTTTGCAGGGTATGTGATGACAAAACTGTGCAATGGCGTCTTGTAAACCCGGGACAAAAAAACGGCTTTAACAGCCTAAGAAGCTTATTGGGAACCTGACGCGCTTATTCCATCATGGCCTTGCTGCCAAAAGCAGCTGACTTGCAAGAGGCCGGATACATTAACGCAAACAGCTTTTATCATCGTGTGCTTGCAAAACGGGGGCGAACCATACATTTTTTTCAATGACGTCTTTTAACGCGCGATTTTCCAGACTCAGGTCGGCAAACATCTGTTTGAGACGGCGGTTTTCATCCTCAAGATCCTTCATCTTTTTGATATCAGAGGCTTCCATGCCACCATACTTCGCTTTCCAGTTAATGGGATGGACTACCTCTTCCCTCTGCGGTTAACTGTACGAAATATGTTCAGCAGGAGAATCACCATGAATATCGTATTTCTGGGTATTGATCTGGCTAAAAATGTTTTTCAGCTCTGCGGATTAAATCAGGCCGGCAAACCGGTTTATACGAAACGCACTGGCCGAAAAGAATTACTCCAGACAGTAGCTAATATTCCGGCCTGTCTGATCGGTATAGAAGCATCCACAGGCGCATTTTACTGGCAGCGTGAGTTTGAGAAATTGGGTCATAACGTAAAAGTCATCAGCCCCCAATATGTAAAACCTTTTGTCCGTGGGCAAAAAAATGACGGTAACGATGCGCAGGCGATAGCTGTGGCTCTGATGCAACCTACGATGCAGTTTGTTCCACCGAAAAGCCTTGAACAGCAGGATATTCAGGCTCTACACCGTGCAAGACAGCGTATTGTTAATCATCGTACTGCTACAGTCTGTCAAATCCGAGGGCTGCTGCTTGATCGGGGAATAACAATCGGCGCGGCAGTCTCAAGAGTTCGTCGTGCCGTTCCGCTTATCCTTGAAGATGCTGAAAATGGTCTTAGCGTTAGAATGCGCAGAACGATTGCAGAACTCTATGATCTTTTTAACGATCTGGGTCGTCGTATAAACTTTTTTGATAAAGAAATTGATGCTGTGTTCAGGCAATCAGAAGCCTGCCAGCGCATTGCCAAAGTTAAAGGCATTGGTCCTAAAACAGCCACGGCTGTTGTTGCCGCGATTGGCAAAGGAACTGAATTTAAAAATGGTCGTCACTTTGCCGCATGGCTTGGTCTGGTTCCACGACAGCACTCGAGTGGCGACAAGCAGGTACTGATGAATATGACGAAAAAAGGCGACAAGCATTTGCGGACACTTTTTATTCATGGTGCCCGCGCTGTCGTCAGAGTTGCCACGAATAACAATGATGGCAGCCTGCATCAGTGGGTTAACCAGTTAAAGGAACGGCGCGGGTTTAATAAAACGACCGTGGCGGTCGCTAACAAGAACGCGAGAATAATCTGGTCGATGCTGAGAAAAGATACCGAATATCAGTCAGTTGGAAGTTAGGACCCAGCCAGACGAGTTGCAGTGTACTGAAAAATGGTGACAGGTTGCACCTGCACAATCGGAACCTGACTATTATATTGGCCTCAGAGGCCGTCCAGTTGTTGAGGCGATTGTATGCGGATTACCCATTTGGGCACAGGTTAGTTTTCCTGATGCCGGATAGATGTAAGCAACAACCCAAAACCCGATTCGGTACTTGCAAAACGGAGGTAGTCCATAGATATAGTATGAAGCCTCAGATGTTCCCGCTTCGCGGCAGACATCTTTGACGGTACGTCCGGCTTCAACAGACTTCAGAACGGTGATGATCTGGTGCTCGGTAAATCGGGCTTTACGCATGGTGATCTCCTCAGGGACATAATCAGTATGTCGGAAGATCTCTAAAAGTGAATGGTTCGGTTAAGCGGGATACTTACAGAGGCGGGGAAGGTTAGGCACTATAGGGGTAAACCCCAATCAGCACGAAAGTGTGACAGGTCAGCGTGTGGATGCCTGTCCAGCAGTCATGACCATCCTGTGACATAGAATATTTTCACGTCACGATATGACGCAATGCAGTTTTATAGTTATAAAAGAGAAAAATAATTAATGGCATTCGATTAAAACATTAAATAATTATTAAAACAAATCTCATAAACTCAGCGGTAGATTATTTTAGCCAATGTTAACCTTCTGTATCGACAAATTTTTTATAAGGGAGCGTGATATAATCGTCTTTTACACAAAATAGGCTATAACAATGAATAGAGATAACGGAAATGTTAAAGTTCTTTAAAATCAATGGACAGGCTTAGTTACAATACTTCCCTGAATTGCCACCTGAAATTGCTGAGTGGCATTTTCATTACCTCATCGAAAATAGACTAGTGTCTAGCGTCCAGAGTAAACATGATGGTCAATACATTATAACTGGCCTCACGACTGCGGGTAACATGCTATTAATTGAGGGGGCTGAATAATGGCTACGCTTATCATTGTAAAATACATTGTCTGGAGTATAGCCTGGGCGCTCAGTCTTTTGGTGAAGAAGATGAATGCAAAGGAAATTAAAAAAACAGTAAAACCCCCAGGCTGGTCAGGTGGCGAAAAGATGACTGCACTCTCTGCCAAGCAGGGAGACAATAAGGGAGATCATCCTAATCTGCACCAATGAGTGCCACCTTTCTAGACGGGGTTTGCTACCAGAACAAATTAGGCAGTTTGGGGGTAAACCCCAATAGGAAGATATTCGACTAGGAAGACCATGTAGTAAGCAAATTTTTCCCAGACCATTGAGGATATCTCAGAAATTTGCGACTGCTGCTCATGTGACAGATCAGGCATTAGCCGTTGATGGTGAATTCTCAATGTATTCCCCGCTGAGTGTTATTTCCTCTTGGCTACTCCGGGACGCGTTCTGCGACTGGGATAGTATTGTATAGGGGAATACCGGCCTGATGTTGATTAGAAACAGTTCATTTCAAATGCCTAACCTTTATCAGTCTTTATCTCCGCAATACCCTAGCGTTAAAATATCAATCTATCCCTTTCCTGTAGGGCATGAAAATCAGCTTCGGCATACCTAACCATAAAGTAAGGCGTATTATGAAAAACAATTTGTTACTTGTTCTTATGACAGGATTTTCTTCATTCGTGGCAGCACAATCAGCCGAACCTCTTGCGCTACAAAAGTCATTCCCGTTATCTGATTTTAAGCGCGCGGGGGTTTCTCTGAAGCATGAGGATTATCTGGGTAAAAAAGCGATAAAAATGCAAATGCCTTCCGAAAAGTTTCAGGATCCAGCAAAAGAAGTGCTAACAGACAGAACATTCATGGCCTGGTTGCCGGTTGATTTTCATAACGGGACAATCGAGGCGGATATTGCCAGCACGCTAGCTCACGATGCCCCGGCTTATGCCCGAGGCTTCATCGGCTTATCATTTCGAATTGATAAAGAAGAACGGTTTGAGAATATCTATCTGCGGCCAACAAACAGTCAGGCTGACGATCAGGTCCGGCGAAACCATTCGGTGCAATACTTCGCTTATCCGGATTACACCTTTGAACGACTGAGGAAAGAGACACCGGAAAAGTACGAAACCTATGCTGATATTGCCACCGAACGGTGGATCCATATGAAAATTACCGTTTCTGGCCAGCAGGCCAGGTTGTATCTGGATCACAGTTCTAAACCTGCTTTAATCGTCAATGACCTAAAATTAGGCAGTGAAGCACGTGGAGGTGTTGGGGTATGGATCGAATCTGGCACGATTGCATATTTCAAGGACCTGAAAATCAGCAGTGAATTACCAGATGCACATCCCCAGAAGGTAGAATAAAAATCATGACGTTCTGGCGATCCTGAAACATATGATCCCTGTACCTTCATCTTTTGATTCCTTCCGACGCATTGTGCATTTCGTGATGGCGACTCATGACCAAGGTTTTACCGAACCTGCGGATAAGTTAGGTATCTCTAACTCAGCCATTGGGAAAAGTATTAGATTATTGGAGTAAAATCAGGGAACGAGCTCCCCCTTCGCTTGCGTTTTTTTACGTTTCGGCTTTACGCTAACGTATCTTTTTGTTATTTGTCCTGGCGTAACCGATGTCAACCGTGATTTCAGCCGAATCTTTTAGCAACATCGTCCACTTTGTGACGGCCGCAAATTCGAGTAGCTTTACCGAAGCTGCTGAACAACTTGGTGTGTCTAAATCTGCAATTGGCAAGAGTATTCAAAGACTTGAAAATAATCTCGGCATTTTATTGTTTCATCGCACCACGCGGAAAATAAGCCTGACCACCGAAGGCGAAGCGTATCTGGCAAGCTGCCAGAGTGCGCTTGAAACGCTGCAAACGGCAGAAATGGCGCTGCGTTCTAAGCTCACTGAACCCACAGGCACCGTGAGGATCGATTTGCCTGCGGCTTTTGGCCGCTCGGTGATGATGCCGGTGCTGATGGACATGACAAAACGCTATCCGCATCTGAAGCTGACCATCACGTTTAACGACCGTATCATAGACCCGCTGGATATTGGTTTCGACCTCGCGATTCGTTTTGGTCCAGTGAAAGACACCACCGATCTCATCGCTCGCAAACTCAACGATCAGCATCTGATTATCTGCGCGTCTCCCGACTATATTACTGCTTACGGCACACCTGAAACGCTGGCTGATCTGGCGCATCACCGCTGCATTCTGGCCTGGCGGGGTGGGGCGCCGCTTAGCTGGCGAATCCGTGATGAGGGAGGGAAGGAGATCAGGCTTAAACCCGTGCCTTTTCATCAAATCAGTGATGGCGATGCGATGATTGATGCCTGTATTGCCGGAGCCGGTTTGATTCAGTTTCCCGAAGCATTACTCCGGCCACACATACAGAACGGTAAGCTAGTGCCGCTGCTTAGCACCTGCAATCCTTCGCCCACCGAACTCAATGTGATATGGCCTCGCGCCCGGCATTTGCTGCCCGGCGTTCGCTTTATTATTGATGAGTTAATTGAGTTAGCCTTGCAGAAAGCATTTGAGTGATTGTAGATTTCAGTTCTACACTCTGTCCTCTTTTAGCCTGTTTATCCACTTAAGCTATCAGCGTAGAATTTCTTCAACGTCAGCCTGACTGACCTTTTATCAATACCTGAAGGAGTTCTGCCATGCCTGTAGTCAATATCCAGATGTTTGAAGGTCGTGATGAGGCTAAACCTGCTATCGCTAAAGCCGTGACCGATGCTATCGCCACCCATGCCAACGTCGATCCACAGTATGTCTATGTCATTTTCAACGACGTAACCACCGATAACTGGGCAATCTCAGGTGAGCTTTTTTCTGAAACACTGAAAAAATCGAGCTGACGCTAAGCGCTCTTTGGTCACAGTCGCCGTTATGCTCCCGCGCGTAACGGCCTGTTCCTCTTGCGGTGAATGTCTTTCTCTCTTCTTTGCTCGTTCGCCTGCTCCCATAGTTCTGGAGATTACGATGAAAAATGAAATCACCTGTGTATTTAACCTGGACGTCAATGACGGACAATTCCCTGCATTCAAAGAATTAGTCTCACGCGTGGTGGACGCCACCCGTAAAGAGCCCGGCACGCTGAGTTATGTTTACAGCGTCAGTGAAGATCAGCAAACGGCACACATCGTTGAGCGTTATCGCCAGGAAGATGTGGTGAGCCATGTTGATCACACGTTCGCCCCTTTCGCTGAAACATTTCTCTCTTTAGTCACCATTACCGGCCTGACAGTTTATGGCGAACCCGATGATGAAATCCGCAAACGGTTAGATCCATTTGGTGCCGTGTACATGACACCCTTTGATGGATTTACCCGTTAATTTTTTAGATTTAAAGTGATGAAAGATTCTGCTATGAAACTTTATGTTTACGATCATTGCCCCTTCTGCGTACGTTCACGCATGATTTTTGGCTTGAAAGATGTTGCGTGTGAAATCATTACTCTGCCAAACGATGATGAAGAAACGCCAGTGCGCCTCATTGGCAAAAAAATGCTTCCCGTCCTGGTCACTGAAAGCAATGAAGCGATGGGTGAGAGCCTGGACATCGTCAAATACATTGATGAGACTTACGGTTCGTCTGTCCTGAAAATGTCTGACAATCCAGAAATCGAAACCTGGATGGAAGAAGCAACAAAACTGATATATCCGCTGGCAATCCCGCGCTGGGCAAACTCGGACTTTGAAGAATTCCGACAGGATGCAGCGAGACAATATTTCGTCAACAAAAAAGAAGCCATTTTCGGTCCTTTCCCACGTTTGCTGGAACAAACCGGAATCATGGTTAATGAAATAAATGCTCAACTTGAGATTCTTGAATTGCTGTTCGCACAGCAAGAGAGAGATTCTGGGCATTTCTCGCTCACGGATATCCGTCTTTTTCCGCTGCTGCGCTCATTATCTATCGTTAAAGGGATTCACTGGCCGCCACAGATTGATGCATGGCGGAGAGAGATGGCCCTGGGATCGCGGGTGAATCTCAATGACGACATCGCTATTTGAGCCATGTCTGTCACTCTTTCAGTATAGGTATTTATGCTCCCAATCAGAGTGGGAAGGATCATCTGAATGAACAGAATGTTCACAGCGCTTATAGGACTGTGTATGTCTGCAATCACAGCACACGCTGCTGAAATACGCCCAAATCAACCTTTGCACTGGTTCGGACAGCAGTCAAATAGCTACCAAAGTACCACCCCTTACGGTAACAACACTAAAGCCGGACACTATGTGCAGTCTGGTGATGCTAAAATTTATTATGAGGTCTACGGTTCTGGTGAACCTGTGGTCTTGCTGCACGGCGGCATTGTCGGCTCAATGGCAGAAATGGGCGAATTTGCTGACAAACTTAAAAACAATCACCTGGTCATTTTGGTGAACACCCGTGGACACGGAAAATCGGACATTGGATCAGTCACACCAGACTATAAACAAAAAGCGAAAGACCTGCTTGAGGTGCTTTCGGCTTTAAACATTTCTAAAGCTGACATAATTGGTTTTAGTGATGGCGCCTATACGGGGTACCAGTTCGCCGCTGATTATCCAAAGCAGACCAACAAACTCGTCGCGATTGGCGCAGGTGAATGGGTAAAAGGCTTCGTTCAGGGCGGACGTAAAGATCGTGATATCCCCCTACAGTCTGTTATCGACCTTGATCCACGGTACTGGGCTGAGCAGGCAGAAATTCGTCCACAGCACGATAAAGTGACAGAATGGTATAAACAAGCTAATCGACAATACGATCAGACTATCGTCGGTAAGTCTCTGTTCCAGACAATCCATGCGCCGGTGCTTGTTATGGCAGGTGAAAAGGATATGAATGCACCAATTGATACCGTGCTCGCCGCCTATAAAATGCTGCCGAATGCGCACCTCGCAATCATTCCTGATGCCCCACATCCTGCTTTTGCCGTAAATTTTGATGCCGTCTGGGCGAGTATTGCGCCTTTTCTGGGAAGCAAATAAGGTCAAGGCAGTATTACTGGATATTTGTCTGCTTCCTGAGGCGAAAATACTGCTGATTGTTGCTGAAGCCCCGGCTTACGCGAGGGGATTTATTGGTCTGACTTTTCGTATTGATGAGTCAGACCAGTTTGAAAGTATTTTTCTCCGGCAGAGAAACAGCCTGGCTGATGACCAACTGATTTGAAAAGTGTTTTTTATTATTTCAATCCTAACCCAACCTTATTCAGTATAATAGATATGACGTTTGAGGCGTGCACCACTAGGGGATCATTACGACGATCAGGGTGCTTTGCTATCCAAATATCAAGGTTGAGCATAGATTCATCTACTTCGAGCTTAACCAAACGCTTATCTTTATCTGCAAGAAAGCATGGTAAACCTGCAACGCCAGCTCCTGAACGAGCACTTTCATACTGATGGCTTAGATCAGCCATTTCACATGAAACCCGCTTTTCACCGATAATTCCATCCAACCATTGTTTATGTTCAAAATTGTTAACGCGTTCAGGATAGGCTATGAATTCCCATAATTCTGGCGATTCAAGATGCTCATAATTACTGGCTGCATACAAAGCGAAATCCATTTTACCGACTTTTTTTATGATATCAGTGTCTTTAATTCCGGGGGATAATCTAACGGCAAGATCTGCTTCGAGACGAGATAGAGAGACGAAGTGGACATCGCTCAATATCGATATGAGGACAAGAGGTAATTCCTGAGATAATGCCCACATATTTGTAGCAAAGAAATGCCTGGCCAGGATAGGTGGGGCGGAAATAGTCAACTTCTCTCTTTGTTCTTTATTCGTTATAGACAGTCGCTCAATTTTAAAAGTGTATGCCTCTATCTCAATGGCTTCTGCTAGAATAATTCGCCCCGGTTCGGTCAACCTTGCCTCACGAGGAAGCCGCTCGATAAGTTTCAACCCAAGTTCAGCCTCAAGTGACATCAGACGGCGGCTCACCGTCGCCTGGTCAACATCCAGGGCCTTAGCGGCCCCTGATAGCGTTCCTGCTCTGGCTATGGCAACAAAAAAACGAAGATTTTCCCAATTCATTACGTATGCACTTTTGCATGGATAGTGTGCATATTTTAGTATTTATACATGTTCAGGCAAACCTTATTATGACATTAGTTTTTCAATTGCCGGATAGACATAATGTCAAAGTATACCCCTTCGTTGATAGCCATACAGCTCGCCACCTGTATGGGTTTCCTCGTAGTTCAACTCGATGTGAGCGTTGTCAATGTTGGCTTAGGCTCTCTTAAAAATGCCTTCAATACCAACCTGACTGGTCTTCAGTGGGTGATTAACAGCTACGCATTAGTATTTGCAGCGTTGCTGATTATTGGTGGAGCTTTTGGGGACAAGTTTGGGGCGAGAAACATTTTTACCTGGGGGTTTTCCTTATTCACGATTGGCTCCATCGGATGTGGCCTTGCAGATAGCATGTCTGTGCTCATTGCTCTGAGAGGAGTACAGGGTATGGGAGCAGCCCTGCTTGTGCCTGCTTCACTGACACTGATCAGACTGTCATTTACCGATCCGGCCATGAGAAGAACCGCGGTAGCAACCTGGGGGGCCTGTGGGGGAATAGCCTTAGCTGCGGGGCCAGTTTTAGGAGGCGTTTTAATTGAGTATTTCGGATGGCGCAGCGTTTTCCTCATTAATGTGCCACTGGGCTTACTCGCAATTTTCCTGATTTTGCGTTCAGCTCCACCCTCGCCACGGGTAGATAAAAAAGTCGATGGGTTAGGCCAGGGAACGATTGCGATAAGTATTGCGGCATTAACCTATGGATTAACTCAGTCAAGCTCTGAGGGATGGACCCGGGGACCTTTAGCCATGATGACCGTTGCGGCTATATTTTTAGCGCTATTCATCCTGGTTCAAAGGCGCGTTGCGTCCCCAATGCTGCCCCCGCGCCTGGCCAAAAATAAGGTTTTAGCCACCACAGCGCTCTGCGGTGCGGTAATCAATCTGACCTTTTATGGCACTGTCTTTGATCTGAGCATCTATTTCCAGAGCATTCTTCATTACGATGCAATCAAAACCGGACTATCTTTTATTCCATTAACGGCTGTGCTGACAATATCTACAATGGTTTCCACTCGAGTAGCAAAAAAAGTCAGCGATATCCGGATCATCACTACCGGCTTTAGTGTTCAGATAATCGGATTTATTTTGTTGTCACAGTTAACTGAGTCTAGCTCTTTATGGTTCCTGAACGGCACTCTCATGATGGTCGGTATTGGCAGCGCAATGTCTGTACCTTCAATTACTAATTCTATGCTCTCCTCGGTATCTCAGGAAGATGCAGGAATGGCTTCTGGTCTGATGGCATCTGCAAGACAAATTGGTGGCGTTATTGGTGTGGGTCTGTTTGGCGCCATGATTGCCCACAGTGAGCTGCATTCATTTTCAACTGGTATGGCGTATGGAATGTGGTTATCTGCATTTTGTTTACTGATGTGCATAGGCGTAAACGCACTGGTATTTCGTCGGGATAAAGTCCAGGTAAACGCCTGACAGGGCTGTTATGCGACGTAAACGTTATTTTTAAGCATTCAGACTACGTGCTAGATAATAGTTTTTTAATATGTCATCACGTTCAACACAAATATGGAGCGATTTATGTCTACTTATTCTAAAAAGCAAACTGACCAAACGTCTGAATTTGAATCAGAAGGTGTAAAATCGGAAGAGCTTGTAAGTATTGGCAGCGCATGGAATGGTAAAGCTTACGAAAATACCCGGAAGGTAATCCGCATTTAACCGTCATGAAAATGCACTTTGAGGCAAATACCACTTTGCCCTGGCACACTCACCCGATGCCTAATGTTGCCTATATTATTTCTGGTTCCTTGACCATTGAAGATAAAGAAACAGGTACAAGTCATAAGTTTAAAGCAGGTGAAGCTTTTAATGAATCTGTAGACGACGTACATCGCGGTTTTACCACAGATGAGCCGGTCGAAGTGATCATTGTCTATGCTGGGGTTGAAGGACAAGAACTTTCAGAACCCTATAATTCCTGATCTTACCTAAAGCATACTCCTGCAGTATGCTTTTTAAGCATAATATGATTTCTTAGCCTTCTACTTATAAAATCTTCTCAATCATACATTGGTGTTAAATCCTCGTATTGATAAATGATTTTGATATTTATACTGTCAGATTCTGGCACACAGAAGACATTGATGTTCCGTAGTGTTTGAGCAATGTTTTATATTCAGGATTATTGCGGTTATGCTTTTACCCTGAGTATGGTTTGCCGAGTTGTATTAAATTCACGGGCAATGTCACTTACGCTCACTCCGGAATTAAGTCGTTCTTTTAGGAGCCATTTTCCAAGCGAATCCCATCATAATCCCGATATTTTAAAACCGCTGCTATTGCATGATTCGCCATCCTGATGTCATCAAAAATACCATTGATGTCATTTTTCCTAGCCTGTAGAAACGCAGGAATCCACTTTGTGTCGGCTACGTACCTTGTGCCCTCCGCGATGATCCGTAAAGCTGCCACAGTGGCTGATCACACCCCCGAAGAATTTTGGCTGCATCCAGGCGAGATTAAAAGCACAGATACCGTCGTGGCTTATTCCTGTCGAAGGGCGGTGTGGCGTATCACGGGTGATATTGTTTTGCTGCTCACTAGTAGGTCCGTTTGGAAAACGGAAATTTTCTTTCGTTAAGCATGTTTATTGTATCAACCACTACCCGCTGGGCGTAATGGTGAATGTTATTAACAGTCTGCAATGTGCCAGATATAGTCATTCGAACCCTGAGAGTTACACTTTTAAGTGATTCAGGGTATGCGCTTACTGGTTACGAATATTGTGCCAGAATCATGTGGTTTGATGATTGCCGCTTTGCTTTCGAGCCAGTAAGTGCTCCACGTTCGCTAACGAATACTCAGGGCATGCAGACAAACTGCTGACTATATTTCTTTCGAAGAGCGTGGAATGCATACCAATCCCCGGTGAAAAGGAGTTGGTTATGACTGCGATAGATCAGTTTGCTGCTCATGTTGGTCTGGACTGGGCGGATAAAAAGCATGATGTTTGCGTTCAGTTTAAAAACGGCGAACGCACATT
>NZ_JQJR01000019.1:0-47444 GCF_000745615.1 Rahnella sp. WP5
ACGACCTGAACACAATCAGGGGCGGCTGGCTGACTAGGTGAAGGCCCAGCTCTCGCGGCATCACTCGAACGTAGTGGCCTGCGGGTTAGCCAACAAACTGGCCCGAATAGCCTGGTCGGTGACAACCCATCGCACAGCTTTTATCCAATAAAAAGAGCCAACAGGGACGAACTGTTAGCTCTTAGGCATTACGCAGTGACTTTCTGGTTTTGCGACGACCGATTATTGATGACATGAACGGCACAGCGACCTGCGGATGAACCTGACATAAAAAATGGCTCTTTGAAGCCGTCCGCTTTTTAAGGTTCTGCAGGCGCGGACTTCATCATGGCGCGGGCAACGTAAGGTTGCCCATCAGACGCCGTATAGATTTAAGCAAGCCCATCATAAATCAAAATCAACGTTGCAAAAACGGGGGTGACCATAGATTTTTATGGTTCTGACTCAGACGTTATGACTTCAGCTCCGCACAAAACGCTGCTATCCGGTCGCAGCCGTCTTGCAAAACTTCCATGCTGGTCGCATACGAAATGCGGAAATACGGACTCATGCCGTAGGCCGCGCCCTGCACAGTGACGACGTGTTTTTCTTCGATCAGCGCCATCACGAAATCGGCATCGCTATTGATGTGACGCCCGCCTGCGGTGGTTTTCCCGATGCAGCCTTCAATGTTCACGAACAGATAGAACGCGCCCTGTGGTTTATGACAGCGCAGTTCATGCACGGACGTTAACCGCTCCAGCACGTAATCGCGGCGCTGGCGGTAGATTTCGGCGCGCTCTTTCAGTAAATCCTGCGGGCCGTTAAGCACCGCGACCGCCGCTGCCTGCGTGAGTGTGGTGACGCCGCCGCTGTTTTGCGTGTTCACGTTACTCATGGCTTTAATCAGATCTTGCGGGCCGCCGCAAAAACCTAAGCGCCAGCCGGTCATGGAATAGGCTTTCGACACGCCGTTGACCGTCAGCACGCGATCGAGCAAACGCGGTTCCACTTCGGCCAGCGTATAAAATGTCACGTCGTCATAGATCAGATGTTCGTAAATGTCATCGGTCAGGATCCACACGCCCGGATGGCGCAGCATTACCTCACCCATCGCCTGCAATTCCTGGCGGGTTGCCACGGAACCGGTCGGATTGCTCGGGTAATTCAGCAGCAGCCACTTGGTTTTCGGCGTAATCGCCGCGTCGATGTCCTGCGGATACGGCTTGAAATTGTTCTCCTCCGGGCAGGCCACCGGCACCGGAATACCGCCCGCGAATTTGACGATATCCGCATAGCTAATCCACGACGGCGTCGGGATCACCACTTCATCGCCCGGATTAATCGTCGCCAGCATCGCGTTAAAAATAATTTGCTTCGCGCCGCCTGCGGTGAGGATCTGGCTCACGTCGTAATTCAGGTTGTTATCGCGCTGAAATTTACGCGCAATGGCCGCCCGCAGCGCCGGGGTTCCGTCAGTTGGCGGATAACGGGTATCACCGCCGAGCGCGGCGGCGTAGGCGGCTTCCGTGGCGTGAGGGGGCGTCGGGAAATCCGGTTCACCGGTAGAAAGCGCAATGACGTTCACGCCTGCGGCTGCGAGGTCACGGGCCTTTTGCGTCATGGCGACGGAGGCAGAAACAGAGACATTTTTTAAGCGATCGGCGATATCAGGCATGGTCCTGGGGTTCCATTGTTTTTATCGAACGTAAAAAGACGGACAGCGATGAGGCACTTCAGGGGAAAGAGTAATGAGGAACGGACCGCGCCGACCAATAGCGCTTTGTTGTGGTGACATAACACAAAACAATGGCTGAACGCGCAAATCAGGCAATTTGCACCGGCGCAGTGCAGGCAGGGATTTTCATTATTCGGGAGGCTGCGCAAAGGCAGAAAACATCCGGCTATACAGTGAATAAATCGGCGGGTAAATCAGAAGGAAAACCGGATATCGGACATAAATCAGCCTGTTAGTGCGTGTTGGCACTCATCTTGCTTCATACACATTACTTATAACACCACTTGTTTCCGTGATGAGGATGCCATCGTGAATCTCCGCCGCCTTAAATATTTTATCAAGATTGTCGATGTGGGTAGCCTCACTCAGGCCGCAGATATCCTGCACATTGCGCAGCCTGCGCTCAGTCAGCAACTCGCGACGCTGGAAGGCGAAGTGAATCAGCAACTGCTGATCCGCACCAAACGCGGCGTGACGCCGACCGAAGCGGGCAAGATTTTGTATATCCACGCGCAGGCCATTTTGCGCCAGTGCGATCAGGCCCAGAGCGCGATTGACGGCTCGGCGCTGGCGCTTTCGGGCAGCGTTTCCGTCGGGCTTGCGCCGGGCACCGCCGCACAGCAACTGGCATTGCCGCTGATGGAAGAAGTCCACCGGCAATATCCGGGCATCGTATTGTATTTCAATGAAAACTTCGGCACCACGCTCAGCGAGCTGATCATGAATGGCCGGATGGATATGGCGGTGATTTACGGCAACCGGGAAATTCACGGATTACGGTTTATGCCGCTGATGAAAGAAGAGTTGTATTTCGTCTGCCCGCACGCGCTGAGCAAACCGCTGAAATCCGTCAGCCTGGCGCAGGTAGCAAAGTATGACCTGTTCCTGCCGCGCATTTACAACATCATGCGTAAAGTCATCGACGACGCGTTTATCCATGAAGCAGTGACGTACCGCGTGAAGTGCGAAATCGAATCGCAAACCACCCTCAATGCCGCGCTGGCGGCGGGGTTAGGCTGCACGATCATGCCGGAATCCGCCGCCCGCGCGATGCTCAAAGCCTCGGATTCGTGGATGGCGAAAATTGATAAACCGAATATTCAGGCGGCGCTGTCATTTTGTATGTCCGACCATCTGCCGCTGTCCCAGCCCGCCGAAGCGGTCAAAGCGATTTTGCTGTCGCTGATGGCCAGCCGCACGGTGGATAACCGGCCACTGACGCTGGTGGGGTAATAAGCGCACCTTATTACCGCAAAGCGAAATCCTCTTTCCTGACGTCGGCAGTGACACGATAGAGTGCTTTTACCGCCCGCAAAGCGGGTCGTTTTGTCGTCGTTATTGCGCGGGGACACTCTCTCTTCGACGGGAAGGATATGGAAAAAAAAGCACCAGCACTCAGCGAGTTGCGAGATATCGCACGAAAGATGCGTAAGTCCGGCCTGAGCCAGATTGAACTCAGCGGAAACGGCTTTCGGGTCAGCATGAAATACGCGCCAGTCTCCCCCGCCATTTTGCCATGCCGCAGGCCGGACGAAACGCCTGCGCTTCCCGCGCTGACCGCCCCCGACGCGGTGTGTGCACCTTTCCCCGGCATCGTGTTGTTACAGCATCCGCTCAACAAAATTCCGTTCACACAACCGGGTGAAAAAGTCGGGAAAGATGCGCTGCTCGGGCTGCTGAAAGTCGGCGTGATTTATCTGCCGCTGCGCAGCCCGGTGCAGGGCGTGGTGGCATCCCTGTCCGTGGAAGACGGTGACTGCGTGGAATACGGCGCGGAGATTTTCACTTTACGCTGCGAGGAGCTGGCCGCATGAAATACATCGATTTAAACGCCGATATCGGCGAAGGCTTTGGCGATTACACCATCGCCGACGACGCCGCGCTGATGCCGCTGATCACCTCCGCCAACGTGGCCTGCGGGTTTCACGCGGGGGACGCGGTGATTATGGCGAAAACAGTCGCGCTGGCGAAAAAGTATCAGGTAGATCTCGGCGCGCACGTCGGATTCCCCGATTTGTCCGGGTTTGGCCGCCGCCGGATGCACATCGAACCGGAGGTGATGGCGCATTACGTCACCTATCAGCTTGGCGCGCTTTCTGCTTTTGCGAAAGCGGCGGATTACCCGCTGACGCACATGAGTTTCCACGGTGCGCTGGGCAATATGGTGTCCGAAGACGCCCGGCTGGCGCGGGTGTTATTGCAGGCGGTGAAGAATTTCGATGCACAAATGATCATCAGCACGATGCCCGGCAACGCCGTCGAGCGCATGGCGCGGGCGCTGGATTTGCCGGTGATTTGTACGTTTCTCGCCGACCGCGCCTATGAAAGCAACGGCCTGCTGGTCAGCCGGACGAAACCGGACGCGGTTATTCATGACAAAGAACAGGTACGCGCGCGCATCCGCCAGTTGCTGCGCGAAGGCACGGTGCAAAGCATCGACGGCGTGACGTTGCCGGTGGATGCGACATCGATTCTGGTTCACGGCGATACGCCGGAATCCCTCGAAATGGTGCATACGCTGCGGGAAATTATTGCCGAAATGGACATCGCGCTGATGCCGCCAGCCCGGCAACGCCGCCTGATGGCAGGGTAAAACACGCTGTTATAAGCCCCTCTTATCGCCTCACACGGTTTATGTCTTATACCGTCTGAGAATTACTGGATACAGTCAGAAAACACCCACCGGCAGAACATGATGGAGCCGGCGGTTTAACAGGAGAGTCGCAATGCCATTTTCAGATTACAAAACCGCGCTGGTGACCGGCGCATCAGCCGGAATGGGTGAAGCCATTGTCGAACGCCTTTGTCAGGAAGGGATCACCGTTCATGCCGTCGCGCGCCGCGCCGATCAGCTGGCCGCCCTCGCCGCCCGCACCGGTTGTATTCCGCATGCGCTCGACGTCAGCGACCTCGACGCGGTGACGCGCCTGTGCAGCGAGATCAGCGTGGATATTCTGGTGAACAACGCCGGTGTTTCCCGCCCCGGCTCTATCCTGAGCGCCGATGAAGAATCCGTGGATACGCAGGTGGATGTGAATCTGCGCGCCGTTTTGCATCTTTGCCGCCTGCTGGTGCCGGGCATGATGGAACGCGATCGCGGCCACGTCATCAACATCACCTCGATTGCCGCGATTTATAACTTCGGCGGCAACTCGATTTATCACGCCACCAAAGCCGGGGTTCACGCCCTGTCGCGCCAGCTACGCGTTGACTGCTACGGCAAGCGTGTGCGCATCACTGAAATCTGCCCGGGTCGCGTGGCGACTGACATTTTCGGCAATGTTTCCGGCGATCACGAAGAAGCCCGCCGCCGTTTCATTGACGGTTTTGAACTGCCCGAAGCCAAAGACATCGCCGATTGCGTGGCGTTTGCCGTTTCTGCGCCGATTGCCGTCAACATCGGCAACATCGAAATCACCCCGACGTTGCAGGTTCCCGGTGGCCTTTCCACCATGCGCCCCGGCGAAGGTCTGTGATCTTTTTCCTATAAACCCACAGTTCAACCATTCAGGAGGGTGAAAATACGATGACGCTCGATTTCAGCAAAGTCCTGACCGGTCAGTTCGGGCAGATGATCGTCGATGGCATGGTTGTCACCCTCAAGCTGGCGCTGGGGTCCTGGCTGCTCGCGATGTGTATTGCCCTGCTGCTGGTCGTCATCCGGCTGACGCACAAACGCGCCGCCGAATATTTCGTCCGCGCCTATGTGTCGTATCACCGCAATGTGCCGACGCTTATTCAGCTGATGATGTGGTATTTCGCCATTCCGACGCTGCTGCCGGAATCTGTGCAGATGTGGATTAACGATTTCAACGCCGAGTTTCTGTTCTCGATGTTTGCGCTCGGATTGTGTCAGGCGGCGTATTTCTCCGAAGACATCCGCAGCGGATTACGCGCTATTCCTGAAGGGCAAACCGAAGCATCACGCGCGCTGGGCATGAGTTACACCCGATCGCTGCGTTCGGTTATTTTACCGCAGGGCATCCGCAACGCGCTGCCCTCGCTGCTCAACCACACCGTTTTACTGTTCAAAAACACCAGTCTGGCTATGGTCATTGGCGTAGCTGAACTGACTTACGTGACCCGTGATATTGAAAACCAGACGTTCCGGACTTTCGAATCGTATCTGGTGGCCTCTGCCGGTTATCTGTTCTTCTCTCTGCTGCTGATGGGTGCTGGCGCGTTGCTGGCCCGCCGGTTCCAGCGGGCCTACGCGAGGTAATCACATGCTCGAGATGTTCACGATTTTGCACGACAACGGGATGCTGTTCCTGATGGGGCAATATCCGCAGGGACCGCTTGGCGGGATACTTTGTACGTTACTGATTTCCCTGCTGGCCGTTTTGTTTGCACTGCCGGTGGGTATTCTGCTCGGGCTGGCGCGTTTATCGCCTTTCCGCTGGCTGAGCTGGCCCGCTGCCTGCTGGGTCTACGGCTTACGCGGCATTCCGCTGCTGATGGTGGTGTTCTGGACATATTTCTGCGTTCCACTGTTAATCGGTCACAACATCAGCGGCTTCAGCACCATGCTGTGTACGCTGGTGATTTATGAAAGTGCGTATATCGCCGAGATCGTGCGCGGCGGTATTCAGGCGCTGCCGGGCGGCCAGTACGAAGCGGCGCGCGCTTTAGGGATGAGTTATTTCAAAACGCTGCGTCTGATTATTCTGCCGCAGGCGTTATACAACACGCTGCCAAGTCTGGTCAGCCAGCTGGTTTCTATCATTAAAGACAGCACGCTGGGTTACGTCATTAATGTGCCGGAGCTGACCTTTGCCGCTAATCAGGTGAATAACCAACTGCTGACCAAACCTTTTCAAGTCTTCGCGATTGTCGCGATTGGCTATTACATCATCTGTTTCAGCCTGACGTGGCTGGCCAATAAGCTTGAAGCCCGTATCACGCGCAAACGGCAGAACCGGATGCCGGAAGCGGAGAAAATGACGAAGGCTCCACTGCTGAAGACTCAATCATAATAAGGAACGACGATGCGACCGATGATCTTATTTAATCAGGTTAATAAATGGTATGGCGAATATCAGGCGCTGACCGACCTGAGTGCAGAAATTAGAAGTGGTGAAGTCGTGGTGGTTTGCGGACCGTCCGGCTCGGGCAAATCAACGCTGATCCGCACCGTGAACCGGCTGGAACCTATTGAAGAGGGCCAGATCCTGTTCGATGGCATGGATATTCATGGCACCAGCACCCGCCTGAATCAGTTGCGCACGCGTATCGGTTTTGTCTTCCAGAACTTTAATCTTTTCCCGCACGTTTCGGTGCTGGAAAACATCATGATGTCGCCGGTAAAGGTACTCGGCGTGAAACGTCAGGAAGCGCGCAAGCACGCGGGTGAACTGCTGGAACGTGTCGGATTATCACACAAAGCCAATGCCTATCCGGCACAGCTTTCCGGCGGGCAGCAGCAACGTGTTGCCATCGCCCGGGCATTAGCCATGAAACCGCCGGTGATGTTGTTTGATGAACCGACGTCGGCGCTTGATCCGGAAATGGTCGGTGAAGTCCTGAATGTGATGCGCAGTCTGGCACGTGAAGGTATGACCATGATGTGCGTCACACACGAAATGAATTTTGCCCGCGACGTGGCGGACACAATCTGGTTTATGGATCAGGGGAAAATTCTGGAAAAATCCAAACCGGAAAACTTCTTCAATCATCCGCAACACCCGCGTGCCAGGAAGTTTTTAAGTGATCTGTTGCACCATTAATTATGCACGTGGCGTATTCCTTTGCAGCGCCTCGCCGCTCAGAGCTTATCCATCAAAGGGGGCTTAAGAAATAACGCCTGCATAGGTATCTCTGTCTTTGAATATATTATCAGCATGTCAGTTCATGACTGTCGGCAAGCAGCTCGTGTATTTCATCTGCCGACAGCGGTCCGGAAAGGATCACACTGACCCAGTGCTCTTTATTCATATGATAAGCAGGCAAAATGCCGTCTTTCTGACGTAATGAGCCGATGTGCTCCGGCCGGACCTTAACCTCAAGTATGTCGACTTTATCTTCCGTTTTCAGCCCCAGCTTGGTACCGGGTACATTCATCACGAGACCAAACCATTTATCACCATTGTGATGACGAAGCACGGCATAATCCGGCAGGTTACGCCAGAGATATTCCGGCTCCGAATTATAGTGTTCCCACGCGTACCTGAATAACGACTCTCTTTTCATAATCACTCCCGTATCGTCGGTTTATACCGTTCTGACCAGCCCGTTCCAGCGCCTGCGCGGGTATGCACAGAGTCGTATCCGGGGTGAAGCCTGTGCGGATGAGGAACTGCCGAACCCAGTACATACCGTATCCTCCTGAGAAGATGCCTGCAAGGTAACAAGTGCCTGACTGGGTTACGTTTACCGGTTGTTCGGCGGCGTACTGCCTGACAGTAAACCGCCCCTTTGCCTCGCGGTTTAGCTCCCGGCAACAGACTCGCGAACGAAATCTTCATAAGTGCGCAGCGGGTGCCCAATGAGAGCCTGTAGCTGTTCTGCGGTTCCTTCAGCAGCTTGCATGCCGAACGTCTGAATACCAGCCATCATCAGGCTCATGTCATAAGCCAGCCAGTTGGGACCGTACGAGGCGAGTTGCCCTTCAAACGCGGTGACGTCGTCTCCCCCGTAGGTAATCTCGCGACCCAGGGCTGAACTCCAAATCTTCGCCACGGACGCACCGGTCAGCGGTTGCGGCCCAATCAACTCCAGCGTGACAGGATCCAGCGCAGACGATGCCTTATCGCGTCGCAGCAACTCAGCCACGGCGACATCCGCGATATCGCGCGCATCAATCATTGAGACGCCCGCCGAGCCGACAGGCATCGGGTACACCGCGTAGTTCTGAATCGTCTGTTGAACCATCAGGTCGTTTTGCATGAAATAAGCCGGACGCAGAATGGTGGCGGGAATGTCATGACTTTTGATCATGCGTTCAACCGTATGCTTGCCGGTAAAGTGCGGAACGTTGGTGAATTTATCAGCATGGATCACCGACAAATAAACGATACGCTCAATGCCCGCCTCGCGGGCGAGGTTCAGGGCGATCAGGGCCTGAGTAACCTCATCGGGCGTAACTGCATTCAGCAGAAACAGCGTTCGTACCGATGACAGCGCGGCACGCATCGACGCGACGTCGGTCAGGTCTGCAACGACTTCCGTAACCCCTGCCGGAAACTCGCGCTTACCCGCCTGGCGTACCAGGGCTTTGACCCCGGCGCCAGCGTCAGCCAGACCCTGAATGATAAGTGAACCAATGGTGCCCGTGGCACCGGTAACGAGAATGCTCATATTTAACTCCTGCAAGATAGTGATAATGGTTAACGTGAGAAATCCGCAACGACCTTACCGGTCCGTGAAACGGTACGATTACGTTCGATTGCGTTGGGAATATCAGCGAAGCCCACTACGCCGCCAATTCTGGACTGTAGCGTGCCGCTGGCGACGTCGTTGGCCAGCTTCCCGAGTAATACCGGATCGGGCTTATTCATAAACCAGAGACCCCGGCGGTTTGCCGGCGTGCGGGCCAGAATGTCCGGCGACGATGTTCCGACCACAACGCCGTCCTCTGCCAGTACCGGCCAGGAACGGTCCAGCACTTCACCTCCGACGTAATCGAGCACCAGATGTATGTTTCGGGCGATGTCTTCAAAACGTTGGGACTGATAGTCAATGACATAATCGGCGCCCAGGCTGCGTACGAAATCCTGATCAGCCGTGCCCGCCGTGGCGAAGACCTCGGCACCGGCCCGTTTAGCAAACTGCACGGCGTAAGCTCCCAGTCCACCGGCTGCGCCATGAATGAGGATCCGCTGGCCCGGATAGAGCGGCCCTGCGTGGTGTAAGCTGTTCCAGGCCGAGACGGCGGCGACGGGAATGGCGGCGGCATGGATATCGTCCAGACCCTCAGGTGTCGGTGAAAGGTTTGCTTCATTGATCGTCACGAACTCGGCGTACGCGCCCAGCCCGCCGATTGCCCCCATGACGCGGTCACCGACACGAAAACGAGAGGCACCGGGGCCCACAGCGTCGATGACCCCGGCCATCTCGGCACCCAGGACGATGGGTAAAGGAACCGGAAAGGCATTACGTACCTGACCTTCACGGACTTTCCAGTCAATACCGTTCACGCCAGCGGCGAGAACCCTGACCAGAACCTGACCTTGTCCCGGTGCTGGCTTTTCAATCGCGGCCACTTGCGCGGCATCTGCCCCGCCGTAGTGCCGGATCAGTACGGCGCGTTGTAAGTTGTTCATTGCGGTTCCTCGTAGCAAGTTCTGATAACGAGACAATATTCCGTTGCAATTAAAAAACAAAGATCCTAAAACTTAGACACCTTGTCTCATAAATGGAACACCATGAACCTGAACGCGCTGTCTGATTTTATATTCGTCGCCACAAATGAAGGGCTGGGTAAGGCAAGCCGCGCAAGCGGCATTTCCAAAGCCACGCTATCGCGACGCATCGCAGATCTTGAGGAGCAACTGGGTGTGAGGCTGATCGAGCGAAGCGCTCGCGGTTTGAAGCTCACCGAAGCCGGGGCGACGCTGATCTCCCGGACTGAAGGCCTGCTGAGTGAGGTGACCGAAGCCATGACGGCGGTCGGTGATGGTGTTTCGACGCCTCGCGGACGTTTGCGTGTCGCCGCTCCGGTCCTGTTTTCCCAGCTTGCGATGGGGCGCATTGGTGCCGAATTCTGTGCGGCCTACCCGGAAATTGAAATTGAAATCGTGGCGGAAGATCGCATGGTAGATCTCGTCGAGGAACAATTTGACGTCGCAATCCGCATCAACCCAAGCCCCGACAGCAATTTAGTCGGACGGTGTTTCGCCAAAGACAGGCTGGTTGTCGTGGCCGCTCCTGAAATAATCAGGCCACTACCCGGCGCAATCAGGCCAGTGCCCGGCATCGTAACGTCGAGTT
Source organism: Rahnella sp. WP5 (assembly GCF_000745615.1). Lineage (NCBI taxonomy): Bacteria > Pseudomonadati > Pseudomonadota > Gammaproteobacteria > Enterobacterales > Yersiniaceae > Rahnella > Rahnella sp. WP5. The sequence goes on from NZ_JQJR01000019.1 coordinate 10,646, forward strand.
TCCAGCCTGCCCACTGGAGTCTCGATGGCGGGCAACTGGTCCTGGAGCCGATCCCAAAATTGCGCTTTTCTTCGTTACTGATGGTCCGCGATGCGGCAATCGCCGGCGGTGGGGCTGCCCTCATTCCGCAATCCATCGCATGGAACCAGCTTGCCCGCGGCGATTTAGTTCAGTGGGGCATCGTGTCGGGGGCAGAGCGGGAACTTTGGGTTTTGCATACTTCCAGGCGGCTTGCTGCGCCAAAAGTTCGCGCATTCGTCGATTTCCTGTGCGCCCGATACCCGGACATGTCTCTGGTTCTCAACGGATAGCGCTCTCAATTTTTTCTTTCGCGCAACAGGAGGATTTCATAGCCAACTTCCGGAGACAGGCGACCGGTCACCGGCAAAATTCTCAGGGGGTGGCAGACAGACCAGATTCAGCCGCTATCTGTGCAGTATTCAGCTCACCTTCTTTTGATAGCATTAATCCGCATTAGACATCTATACGTCTATCCCTTAGGATCATTGCACCCGGGATAACCACCTGACAGAACAATGAAAATTAAACATTTACCTCTTGATCAAAATATTAACGGCTGGGCGGCGCTGCGGGGTGATATTCCCCGCCATCCGGCTTTACGTGGAAAAGTCACGGCAGACTGGCTGGTGATTGGCGCAGGCTTTGCCGGGCTGGCATTTGCCCGTCGTATTGCCGAGCTTCGGCCGCATGAGCATGTTGTGGTACTCGAGGCGCTCGACGTGGCCGATAACGCTTCGGCCCGTAATTCGGGTTTTGTGATTGATTTACCGCATACCGTCGGCAGCACATCGGCTGAGCTGGAACACGCCAATGCGTACCGGCGTCTTTTACAGTACGGATTGCATCATCTGAAAGAGACCGTCGATAAACATGATATTGCGTGCGACTGGCTGAATTCAGGCAAATACCATTGCGCCGTGAGTGCGCAGTTTGACGGTGAAATCGCGCATTATCAGCAGGAACTCACCACGCTCGGCGAAAGCTTTGAGCTGCTGGACAGAGCCGCACTCCGTCAGCGTTTGGGCACCGGTTTTTACCGCAGCGCGGTGTACACGCCCAACTGTATTCTGGTGAATCCGGCGGCGCTGATCAGCGGGCTGGTGGCCACGTTGCCGGCAAACGTCACGGTCTATGCCAACTCACCTGCGTTGCAGATTGACACTCAGGGCACTATTCATGCAGAAACGCCGCACGGCGAAGTGCGTGCCGGTAAACTGATGCTGGCGATCAATGGAGCAGCACGCGGGTTACCGCTGTTCAAAGGCAACGTCTTCGCGATGTCGACGTTTGCAACACTGACTGAACCGCTGTCACCCGCACAACGTCAGCTTATCGGTGATATTGCGCCGTGGGGCTCGACGCCGGTGAATGCACTGGCGGGTGCGACGTTGCGCTATACCTCTGACCATCGCTTCCTGATCCGTGAGCACGTCAACTTTACGCCAGGTCTGGTGACCCGTGCGGTAGAAACCGGCCGTCATGCCCGCCGCCATCAGGCATTATTTGCCCGTATTTATCCGCAGTTACAGGACGTCAATATGGCGTACACCTGGTCGGGGCTGATCAGCATTACGCGCAACGGCGCGCCGGTATGGGGAAATATTGCGCCGAATGTGTATTCGTCAGCGGGATGCAATGGTTCCGGCAGTTCCAAGCAGAGTGCGTTCGGGCGGTTGCTGGCGGAACATGCGCTGGGAGAGGACAATCCGTTGCTGGCCGATATGCAGGGCATCGGACGCGCCAGTTATCTGCCGCCGCGCCCGTTCCTGGATGTCGGTGTGAAAGGATTTATGGCCCGTGAACGCTGGCGTTCACGCAGCGAGTTGTAGAGACTGAACATAGCCGGTTGCCGCATAACCGGCTTTTTAATGACGTTTATCGACGCGCGCCACGATACGATCCCCCAGCCACTGAATGCCGCAAACCATCACAATCAGCACGACGATCACTTCTATCATCACCACCGTTTCGAAACGCTGATAACCGTAACGGATTGCCAGATCACCCAGTCCGCCTGCGCCGATAGCGCCCGCCATCGCCGATGCGCCAATCAGCGCCACCAGCGTGACCACAAATCCGGACAAAATACCGGGCAGCGCTTCCGGGATCAGCACGTCCCAGACAATACGCAGTTTACTGGCACCCATCGCGCGAACGGCGTCAGTCAGTCCGCGATCCACGTCGCGCAGCGAGACTTCTGCCACGCGGGCGAAATACGGCGTGGCGGTAATCGACAGCGGAACAATCGCCGCCCAGGTGCCGAGCGATGTGCCCACCAGAAAACGGGTTACCGGGATCAGCGCCACCAGCAAAATGATAAATGGCAGAGAACGGAAACCATTGATGACCAGCCCGAGCGAGCGGTTAACCCAGCGATTTTCGGCAATGCCGCCGGGACTGCTCATCACCAGAATCAGGCCCAGCGGCAAACCCGCGATCAGCGAGAACAGGCCGGAAATTGCCGTCATCAGCAACGTTTCTTCGACGGCGTTAATCAGTAAATCAATCATTACCGGAGACATAACCTGTCAGCTCCACGGTGGCCTGGTGCTGTCGCAGCCAGTCTAAAACAACCTGCTCAGATGCCGTATCGTTTACCGGCACTGAGAAGAAGAAACGCACAACGGCATAATGCTGAATATGATCCACGCCGCCCTGGATCAGCCGGAATTTGCCCGGTAATGCCGTCGCCATTTGAGTGAGTATTTCGCCCTGCCGCCCCTGCTCCGCATACTGGACGCTGTAAATGGCCTCGCCCTGACGTACCGGCGACAACCGTTCAGCCAGCGCTTCCGGCAGTTGCGGCAATAATCCCTGTAACAGCGTACGGGTCAGCGCGGACTGCGGATGCGCAAACACCTGCCACACCGGCCCCTCTTCGATAATTTCACCGCCATTAATCACCGCCACGCGATGCGCGATTTTTTTAATCACCTCCATCTCATGGGTGATCAGCAAAATGGTGATGCCGAGTTTCTGATTGAGGGATTGCAGCAGTGCCAGAATCGAACGCGTGGTTTCAGGATCGAGCGCTGATGTCGCTTCATCGCAAAGTAAAAGTGCCGGACTGGCTGCCAGCGCACGGGCAATACCGACGCGCTGTTTCTGACCGCCGGACAACGCCGCCGGGTAGTTCTTTGCCTTATCTTCCAGCCCGACCAGCGCCAGCAGTTCGGCGACACGCGCCTGACGCCTTGCCTTGTTGTATCCGGCGATTTTCAATGGCAGCGCGACATTCTGCTCAACCGTTTTGGCCGACAGCAAATTGAAATGCTGGAACACCATCCCCACGCGGCTGCGCACTGATTGCAAGGCTTTCTCGCTCAGGCCGGTGATGGCATGGCCTTCGATTTCAATCACGCCGCTGTCCGGCTGTTCCAGTCCGTTCAGGCAGCGGATCAGGGTGGATTTCCCCGCACCGCTGCGGCCAATAATGCCCAGGATTTCGCCCCGCCGGACCGTCAGCGAGACATCTTTCAGCGCCTGAATTGTGCCGAACTGACGGCTTACATGGTCAAGGCGCACGACGTCATGCACCTCATCCTGATGCGTTTTCAGAGTGCCACCGGCAAACTGCCCGGCGTTAGCCGGGCGTGGAGGGACTTTTTCTGAAGGCGTCGCCGTGAACTGCGCACCGGTTTCAGAGATGATCGTCATGCTTTACATCCTTACCAGGCCGTCACGCCGGTGCCTTTATAGACCTTATCAAACACCTGTTTGACAGCCTCGTTCTGGTAAGAACTGACCAGCGTTTTCACCCACGGCGCATTCACATTTTCAGTTTTCACCGCGATGAAGTTGTTGTAAGGATTATTCTTTACCGGTTCCTGCGCGATACGATCCGCAGGCGTCAGGCCACTTTTCAGCGCCCAGTCGGTGTTCACAATCGCAGCATCCAGATCCGGCACGGAGCGGCCGATAATGCCGGAATCCAGCTCTTTAATGGTGACGTGGCGCGGGTTCTCAGTGATATCCGCCGTAGTGGCGAAAATACCGGCGCCCGGTTTGAGTTTGATCACGCCAGATTGCTGAAGCAGGATCAGCCCGCGCGCTTCGTTCGCCGGGTCATTCGGCACGCCAATCACCGCCCCTTCTTTCAGCTGGTCGGCAGATTTTACTTTTTTAGAGTACAACCCGATTGGCCACACAGCGGTATCACCCACGCGCACGATGTTGTAGTGATTCACTTTGATCTGGTTATCGAGGAAAGGCTGATGCTGGAAGGCATTGGCATCCACTTCGCCGTTTTGCAGGGCTTCATTTGGCTGGTTGTAATCGTTGAAAATCACCGGTTTTACCGTCAGACCTTTTGCTGCGGCCTGTCTGACCACTTCACGCCAGACATCTTCGTCCTCCCCGCTGATAATTCCGACCTTAACCGTGGTTTTATCGGCGGCCTGTGCCGCACTCAGCGGCGCCAGCACGCTGCCGGAAATGATCACTGCCGAGGTCGCAGCCAGTAAAACAGCACGGTGAATACGGGTCTTTGTTTTGTTGAATGTCTTGCGCATACGCTATCCCCAAAAGTGTGATGAGATGCCTGCTCCGGGCTGTGTTTCCGTGCAGGAATTTGGCGAGTATACCGATCGGCTTATTTCTTTATAATATTGTTTTAATGATAGTTATTCTTGAAATGAATAACCGAAATGGGATAGTAAAGCGATAAAAATGCTAAGTGTTTTTTCAATTGCCATTTCCCCAATTTGCTTCCAATAAAAAACCCGCCGGAGCGGGTTTTAGCGTTTAGGGTAAACAGCGGATTAAGACTGCGGATCCACCGGCTGAACTTCAAGAGAAACCATGCCGATGCCCAGTTTACGAGGCTGGAAGCCGCCGCTGGTGCCTTCAGTAGGTTCGGTCGGTTCCGGCGGCGTGATGACGATACTTTGCTCCGCTCCCGGATTGGTGAACTGTACTTTCACGATACCGTCTTTATCGCCGAAGGTGACAAACTGCTCCTGATCCCCGACACGGACGGAAACCGGCTTATCGATGTTATTGCCGTAAGCCCGTGCGCGGATCACCACATCAAAGGTGGCGGGCAGCGGTTTAACGTAATCAATTTTCACCGACGGTGCCAGATTAGCATCTGACCAGCGTCCCCAGTTTTCAACGGCTGAAACACCGGTAATCGCTTTTACCTGCTCGGGCAATCCCGGCACCATAAAAGCGATGGCTTTCGACTGATAAGTGGTGGCGGAATCATCAATGTTCAGCGTCTTCAGGGTTTGCTGATAAATCGCATTGCTGCCCGAGGTGTCTTTCACGAAGTCCACTTTACCTTTGAAGGTATCGCCGGTGACCTGCACGATCGTCGGCTTCGCCCCGAGGTTCCCCGATGCAACGCACAGACCGGTATTGAGCGACAACTCTGGTGCCCAGACGCGTCCCATTTCGTAGCATTTATCAACCCAGACAAAGTTATCGCTGGTCGCCAGTCCGGCCAGTTGTTTTTTCAGCGGCGTGGACAGATAGACATCAAACATCGGCTCAATTTTGTCTGCCGTGACCTTCAGAATAAACGGCGTTTTGATGGTCATGCCGGAGAAGGTGAAAGTGCTGTCTTTGGTATTCACCGCATAGTCTTTGATGCTGTTCGGGAAGCCCCACTGTTTGATGACCGCCGGTTTCCAGGCATTCACTTTGTCATCAATATTGAGGAACTGCGCAGTCATCGATGTCGCAGAAACACCGCTGCGTCCAAGACCGATGTAGTTGTCGCCGCCCATCATATCCAGTACGGTCGCGCCATTATCCAGGGTGCTGCGTTTCGCACCGTTCAGCTCCCCTGCCGGATGACGCCCGTCGAGTACGAAGAACAGGTCTTTACGGTTCTGTTTGGTCAGAATGTTGTAAGCCGTGTTGTTCATCGCCAGATGATCGGAAGACACCACAATGATGGTGTTATCGAAATAACCGGACTTTTTAATCTTATCGATAAATGCGGCAATCAGTTCCTGACTACAGGACACGGCGCTGAGTGACTGGTTGGCTTTACCGTTCACTTTATATTCCTTGCGGGTACAGCCGCGGGAAATAAAGCCGTCCGGATGATGCGTATCAACGGTCAGCGTGAACAGTGAGAACGGCTTACCTTCCTGACTCAGCGTCACGAATTTTTTGTACACCTCATCCAGCAAGGTGTCGTCATACCAGCCCCAGTCATTTTTATAAGACGGGTCCGCCACAGTCGGACGCAATTCGTTGTAACCATAAAGATGGTCGAAACCATGGGATTTCAGGAAGGTCCCTTTGCCTGCGAAAGCCAGTTCAGCGCCCTGATAGAAATAGTTGGTATAACCTGCACCTTTGAGCACATCGCCAAGACAGACGTTTTCAGGGTAGAAAGTCGCCAGTGCGCTGGAGGCATTACCATCAAACGGCGCAAACAGCGGGATCCCACACTGAGAAGCCACCATACCTGCGATGGTATAGCCAGTGCCCGGCAACTGTTTGGTGTTCGTAAAATCGGTACTCTGCGCTTTATGGCGGTTTAATTCGGTGGTCAGGCCGGGGAAGACTTTGTCATCAAAATACGTGCGTTCCAGACTCTCGCCGTAGATATAAACCAGGTTAGGCTTTTTCGCGCCTTTAATGGCTTTTTCGGGCACTTTGTAATAGGTACTAAAATCTGCACCGCTGCCTGAGATTTGCGTTTTGACCAGACGGGAGATGTTCTGGAATGCCTGTGTGGAACCGACAGAAAAGACCGCCAGCACCACGGCCAGCGCACTGTAGACCGCGCTGCTGTTTTTGGCACGACGCTGCTTCAGCCCCCACGCCAGCAAAGCAAATACGCTGACAAGCCCTGCCAGTAAACCGATAAATGGCAGGATATATTTATTGAGCCCCGCCCCTTTCAGGCTACTGGTGACGGTATATAACACCGCGTCCGTGATGCCTTCACCGGTGAAATAATTGCTGCCGATCAGGATGACGTTAAGAATGACGTAAAGCCCGAGGAAAAACAGCACCAGTGAAAACCAGACACGGCTGGCCGACGCCCGCGTGACGTAGAGAAAAATAGAAGAAAGAAATAATACGAAGGAAATTATCTCAGAAGCCATTTCAGCACCCTGTCTGATTTAAACAATAAACTCTACGACCCATTTCTGCTGTTTTGCGAGCAGCGCCGACGGTTCAACTCATCGAGCGAATGACCCGTTTGTCATTCACTTACTTCATCCCTGAGACAGGAAAATTCATGCCAAAAACGGATAGCGCTATATAGCCTGTTGATCCTGGTGGGTCAACGCCTTAACACGGCTTCAGGCCACTGATGTGCCCAAAAAAACTGACGTTTTACAAATTCATGACAGCTAATTCCGCATGATACCTCAGAAAATTAACTTTCCGGTCACCTTTCTGTAAGAATTGCATGATAGCGGAATACTGTGGGCGAAATGTGGAGGCAGGTTGAAAATGCGGAAAAAAGTTGGCGGGAACGCCCGCAATACGGGGTATCGCGGGCATTGAAGATGAAAAATCAGATTCCTCCGAGATAAGCTTTCCGCACCTCCTGATTATGTAAAAGTTCCTCGCCTGAACCGCTAAGACGAATTTGTCCGTTGACCATCACATAACCCCGGTCAGAAAGCCTGAGCGCATGATGCGCATTTTGCTCCACCAGAAAGATAGTCATGCCGTTTTTTGCCAGTTCGCGTAAGGTCTGGAAAATCTGTTTAACGATAATAGGCGCCAGCCCAAGACTCGGTTCATCGAGCAGTAACAGCTTCGGGCGACTCATCAGCGCACGGGCAATCGCCAGCATTTGCTGTTCACCACCGGACATGGTCATCGCCCGTTGTTTACGGCGTTCCTTCAGGCGCGGGAATAACTCAAACATGGTGTGCAGATCTTCTGCCGCGTGTTTATTCCCGACGGGAATGGTGCCCATCAGCAGGTTTTCTTCCACGGTCATATCCGGAAAAACACGTCGCCCTTCCGGCGATTGCGCTATGCCAGCCGAAGCCACAAAGTGTGTCGATTTGCGGCTGATATCTTCCCCGCGAAACAGGATCTGCCCGCTCTGTATACGTGGCTGGCCGAATATCGACATCAGCAGCGTTGATTTCCCGGCACCGTTGGCACCAATCAACGCCACCGTTTCCCCCTCACTGACCTGCAAAGAGACCTGCTGTAATGCCTGAATCGCCCCGTAATACACATTCACATCACGAAATTCCAGCATCGCGTCGCTCATAAGCTGACCTCGTCGTCTTCATCAGCACCCAGATACGCGGCAATGACTTTCTCATCGTTCTGAATAGCCTGCGGTATTCCTTCGGCAATCACGTCGCCGTGGTCGAGCACGATAATGTGGTCGGAAATGTCCATCACCATGCCCATATCATGTTCGATCAGCAGCACGGTGATGTCGTGATGATCACGCAGGAAGCGGATAATTTTGCTCAGCGTACGTGTTTCAACCGGATTCAGACCGGCTGCCGGTTCGTCCAGGCAAATCATTTCCGGCGCGGTACACATCGCACGGGCGATTTCCAGCCGGCGCTGCTGACCGTAAGACATTTCCCCTGCCAGCCGGTTGGCACAATCCACCAGTTCCACCACTTCCAGCCAGTAAAATGCGCGGTCCAGCGCCTGATTTTCCGCACGGCGATAACCCGGCGTATTGAGCACACCGGCAATCAGGTTGCGGTTGGTTTGCATGTGCTGAGCCACCAGCAGATTTTCAACCACCGACATTTCACGAAACAGCCGGATATTCTGAAAGGTACGCGCCAGCCCGGCGCGGTTAACCAGGTGTGTACCGCCGAACATTTTGTAGAAAATACGTTTGCCCAGTTGCGCCGGTTTTATCCAGTCATCAGGCTGAAATTTCTGCCCGAGCACCTGGATTACATTGGTCGTCCGGCGGCGCGTATTGAGCAAAATATTGCCGCCGGACGCTTTATAAAAACCTGTCAGGCAATTAAACACCGTGGTTTTTCCTGCGCCGTTCGGGCCGATCAGCGCGGTAATCGATCCGCGTTTCACCGCAAGATTCACATCGTTCAGCGCCTTAATGCCGCCGAAATGCATGCGCAAATGCTCGACACTCAGGATGTTGTTATCCGCTAACGCTTCGCTCATGGCGCGACTCCTTTACGCACGGCAAACCCGCTGCGGCTGATGCGGATCAACCCGCGTGGCCGCCAGATCATCATCACCACCATTAAAACGCCGAACAGCAATACGCGATATTCGGCAAAGCTGCGCAACAGTTCCGGCGCGACGGTCAGCACAAATGCCGCCAGCACCACGCCGATGGTTGAGCCCATACCGCCCAAAACCACAATAGCGAGAATCAGTGCAGATTCGAAAAAGGTGAAAGAGGTCGGATTAACGAAGCCCTGATACGTGGCGAAAAACACGCCCGCAATTCCGGCCGTGGAAGCCCCGAGGGTAAAGGCAGACAGCTTGACCAGCACATGATTCAGCCCCATCGCGCGGCAGGCAATCTCATCCTCACGCAGCGCTTCCCACGCGCGGCCAATCGGCATGCGGGTCAGCCGGTGTTTGATAAACAACACCAGCAACACCACCAGAACCAGCACGGCATAGATGAAGATAAATTTCATATTCGGGTTGTAGGTCAGATGGAAAAACTCGTGGAACGGCACGCCACCCTCCTTCGCCCGCCGGCCAAACTCCAGCCCGAAAAAGGTGGGCGGAGGCGCGGAAACACCGTTCGGGCCGCCGGTAAACGACAACCAGTTGGTCAGCACCAGCCGGATGATTTCACCGAAACCTAACGTCACGATCGCCAGATAGTCGCCGTGCATACGCAGCACCGGGAAACCCAGCAACGCACCGGCCAGCGCGGCCATCACCGCCGCCAGCGGCAGCATCGACCAGAAGCCGAGGCCGAGATACTGATACCCCAGCGCCAGCCCGTAAGCCCCGATGGCGTAAAACGCCACATACCCCAGATCGAGCAAACCGGCCAGTCCGACCACGATATTCAGCCCGAGGCCGAGCAACACATAAATCAGTCCCAGAATGGCGACCGTCAGAATGTATTTGGTGGCGACGAACGGGAAGAAAATGGCCAGCACAATCAGCAGCGGAATAACCCAGCGCAGATGACTTTTATAATCCGGCGACCGGACATAGACGCCCGCGCTGTCGGATTCGAAACGCGCACGCATTTTCTGCCCGGCCGTGGTTTCTAAAAATGCACTGAGCAGGAAGCGGCCCGTCATCACCGCAGCAATGATCCAGACCAGCCTCTGGCTATGAAAGTTAAAGCTGTAACCATCGAGCACCACGCCGACCACCGGCCCGAAAATAATCAGCGCCACCAGCCCGGCAAAAATGGCATCCAGCAGACAGCGTTTAAATGAAAATCCGCTGTTCACAGCAGTTTGTGACATCATTTTATTTCCCTCACACTTTCGTCACGACCGGACGGCCCAGCAGGCCCTGAGGGCGGAAAATGAGGATCACCACCAGCAATCCAAAGGAGAACACATCTTTGTAATCGGAATTCACCATGCCCGAGAACTGCGCTTCGGCAATCCCCAGGATCAGCCCGCCCAGCATCGCGCCGGGTAATGAACCAATGCCGCCGAGCACCGCCGCAGTAAAAGCTTTGATGCCGATGATGAAACCGGCGTAGAAATCAAACGTGCCGTAGTTCATGGTCACCAGAACCCCGGCCAGTCCGGCCATCGCTGCGCCAATCATGAAGACCAGCGAGATAATGCGGTCAGTGTTAATACCCAAAATGGAAGCCATTTTTCTGTCCTGCTGCACCGCACGACACATACGACCAAGTTTGGTATTACTGATAATCCACGATAAAACCAGCATGCCAGCCAGCGACGCCACCAGAATGAAAATTTTGGTGTAGGTCATCTGGACAAAACTTTCGCCGATATGAAAACGGAATGCGCCATCCAGCATGGTCGGAATGCCCTGCTGTCGCGGCCCCTGACTGATTTGCGCGTAATTTTGTAAGATAAGTGACATGCCGATAGCAGAAATCAGCGGTGCAAGACGGGTCGAATTACGCAGCGGCTTATAGGCAATGCGTTCAATCGCCCAACCATACACGCCGGTGACCACGATGGTGAACACCAGCGTGCCCAGGATCAGTAGCGGAAAAGAGTGAAGCCCGAAGAAGGAAAGCAGCGCCAGCGCGATGGCACAGAGGTAAGCCGAAATCATATACACTTCGCCGTGTGCAAAGTTGATCATGCCGATAATGCCGTAAACCATGGTGTAGCCGATGGCAATGAGACCGTAGACAGCACCGAGCGTAATGCCATTAAACAGTTGTTGCAGGAAGAATGAATCCATAAATACGCAGTCTCTTTTTGTGACCGCGCCTGGCTAAGGGCGCATTCATTAAAGCTGATAAAGCGTTATCGTTGCAGCCAGTTTGGACCCGGCCAGCGCACAAGAGCCGGAGCGTACATTAAGTACGTGAGCCAGTTCTTTCATAAAGAGTGAGCACTGCCCGGGTTCAAAATGGCAAATAAGAGTGCTTTATTCCTTAACTTCCTGATATTTGCCTTTGTCATCCCATTTATAAACCACGTAATCAGAGACTTTCAGGTCGCCTTTACTGTCCCAGGCTTTTTTGCCCATGACGGTATCGACGCTGTTGGCTTTAAGCCAGGCGCTGGCTTTGGCGGAATCGCTGCCGCCGGTGGCTTTGAATGCCGCGGCAATAGCCTGAACGGAGGCATAGGAGTAAAGGGTGTAGCCTTCCGGCTCGAACTTGCTGGCGCGGAATTTATCGATAACGACTTTGCCTTCCGGGATCAGACGCGGGTCTTTGCCGAAGGTCATCAGAATCCCGTTGGTATATTGCGGGCCGCCTGCGGCGGTGACCATTTCTTCGTTGACGATACAGTCGCCGGAGAAGAACGTGGCCTGCACGCCCTGCTCACGCATCTGGCGTACCAGCGGACCGGCTTCAGGATGGCAACCGCCGAAGAACACCACATCCGGTTTCTGCGCACTGATTTTGGTGACCAGCGCGTTGAAATCTTTTTCGCCGCGCGATAACCCTTCATACATCACTTCTTTCACGCCACGCTTGTTGAGCGCCGCTTTGGTGGCATCCGCCAGCCCCTGCCCGTAGGTGTCTTTGTCGTGGATAATGACCACTTTTTTGGCTTTCAGCTTGTCGATGATGTAATCACTGGCAACCTGCCCCTGCTGGTCGTCACGTCCGCACATGCGGAACATGTCGTTCATGCCACGTTCGGTGATTTGCGGGTTAGTGGATCCCGGCGTGATGGCGATAATTCCGGCATCGTTGTACACCTCAGATGCGGGCATGGTAGAAGATGAACAAAAATGCCCGACCACCGCCTGCACTTTATCCTGATCAACAAGACGGTTAGCGACCGCAACGGCCTGTTTCGGTTCGCAGGCATCATCGCCCTGCACCAGTTTGATTTTCTCGCCGTTGATTCCGCCAGCGGCATTAATGTCTTCAGCGGCCTGTGTGGCACCATGCCAGTACTGATCGCCATAGGTGGCATTCGGGCCGGTGAACGGGCCAGCAACGCCAATCACGATATCCGCACGCGCGGTAAACGCAGTGACCAGACAGCCTGCCAGCAATAAAGAAAGAGGACTTTTAATAAATTTCATCGACATCATCATGATCCTTAGGACAGAGTTTATGCAAAACGGGTTATGGAAAACGCATGTAGCAAAAACACCAACACGAAGTCGTAATCAGAAAATCTGAAATTTAACGCTTAAGCCTTAAGACTGAGGGTTTCCCGCTTATCTCCGGGGGTGAAAACATCAAAGGTAAAAAAACATAAGCAAAATATCTGCCATTGTTACTCAACCTCTGAGAATGTGACGGGTTATGTGAGTATAGATAGCGACGGGAGAGCGTTACGGGCAACTGACAGAAACAACGACGGGATCACATCGCACCGTGCTGGTGCACAAGCACGGTTTTGCACGCACGCTTACGCCTGGTGACATTTTTATTCTTTGCTTCTTGCGGCGGGTTGTTTTGTAATATGGGCAGATGATTGCAACGGGAAACTACTGAACAATGAAGAAATTATCCTGCCTGACGGCTGTGGTTCTGGCTCTGTCGTTAACTGGCTGCGCCAGCGATTATGTGATTAACACCAAATCCGGTGACCAGTTTTTCGCCCACGGCGAACCGGATCGTGACCGCAATACCGGCATGACCAGCTACACCGACATGAATGGCGATTATCATCTGATGAACACCAATGATATTGCGGGCATTGTGAAGAAGTAGGGTTACGGATGGGAATTGCATTTATCTCAAAACCTGGCCGACGACACGCATGGTCGGCTTAACAAAACAGTCATGCTATGTGGTGCACAAACGGCACGCAATATCACGACTGTTTTGAAAATCAGATTACTCAGTAATAAAACGTGAAACAGACGCAGCAAGATTTTGTGCCTGATCTCGCAGCGCATTGGCGGCAGCAGAAGACTCTTCCACCAGGGCCGCATTTTGTTGAGTCACGCTGTCCATTTCCACTATTGCCTGCCCTACCTGAGATATTCCCCTGTTCTGTTCATCCGATGCCTGAGTAATTTCATTCAGTATTTCGGTAACATTAGCCACTTTGGTCACTATGTCATGCATGGTAGTCCCCGCCTGTTCTACCAGATCTGACCCTGCATTAATTCGCTCTACCGATTCACCAATTAAACCTTCTATTTCTTTTGCAGCCTGAGCGCTTCTCTGCGCAAGGCTTCTCACTTCGCTTGCCACAACAGCAAATCCCCGCCCCTGTTCGCCAGCACGCGCCGCTTCAACAGCCGCATTGAGAGCCAGAATATTGGTCTGAAAAGCGATGCTATTAATTACCGTCGTAATCTCAGCAATTTTTGCTGAGCTTGCAGTAATTTCATTCATAGTTTTCACCACATGAGAGACGAGTTGCCCGCCTTTATTCGCCGTTTCTGAAGTACTGCCCGCCAGGCGGCTGGTATGATGAATATTGTCCACGTTCTGTTTAACCGTCGCAGTTAACTGCTCCATGCTCGCTGCCGTTTCTTCAAGCGCAGCAGCCTGTTCCTCAGTGCGTGCGGATAAATCATTATTACCTGCCGCAATTTCTGCGGAGGCATGGCTCACCTGCGTCACACCGGTACGAATATCCCCGATGATACGGCGGAGATCGGTGTTCATCTCATCTACAGCTTGCATCAGTTCTCCCAGTTCATCACGACGCGTGGTATTGAGATGGGCTCTTAAATCACCGCGCGCTATCTGTCTGGCGACGTCAAGCGTGTCAGCCAGAGGCTTCACAATTTGGCGGGAAATAATCAGTGCAATGCCAATACTTAATAAGACTGCTGCTACCAGGAGTGAAGTCATCCATATAACTGCATTTCTGATATCGTCATGCGCCGCGCTCAGCTCCGATTCAAATATATTGTCACTCAGGGTAGTCAGCTTGCCGCCTGCTTTCGCAAGCAACTGAGTCGCTTCCTGCTCAGCAATATAGGATTGGAGGTAGTTTCCGGCACTCGCCTTTTTGGCCGAGACCGAGCGTTCAATTTCTTCAAGTATGCTGACATCAGCCGGATTTAACTGGGATTTGACGGCATCCATTTGCTGAATCGATTCATCCATAAAACCTGTTAAAGCCTGAAGGGATTCCTCAGTATTCTCAAACTGGAGGAGTTTTACACGTGTCGCCACCCCATCAATGTGTCTGACGATATCCCCTAACGCGATCGCGGTGACAGCACGTGCGGGATCTCGTGCATAGGACTGAGCCAGACTGTTAATCTCAGATTCTTCGCGTGTCAGCACAAAACGACTGACAACAAGATCACGTTGTTGGGTCTCGCGGACCGTTTGAGCACGCTTGTCACGATACGTCTTCATGACCTCTGACATTTCATTAAGCATCTTCAGGTGCTCTGTATCCCAACGAAGCAACCTGAGACTTTCAATTTTTTTATCAACCTGCTGTAAGTTCACCTCATTCATTGTGATGTATTTTTCATCGTGCGTTTTCACATATTCCAGTCTTTCAGACTTCGCCATAGCAAACTGGTCAGTTATCACTTTAAGCTGGCTTATTTTCTCAGCTCGAATGGAAATATCATTCAGATTTTTAATACCACATAAAGCAACTGCAATACTCAGCAATAAGATAAGTCCGAAACCTAATGCTAATTTTTTCCCGACTTTTAGATTTTCAAAATATGACATAAATATTTTCATAGCGCATGGCTCTCCATTATTTTTATAAATACAATTGTATGTGAAGCACATGGGGTATCGGCAGGCTATAAAAATTAGTTAATAAAAAACTCAGTTTATTAAGTTACAAAAGTCAGTAATTTAACCGCTGTAAAACCTTATTCTTTGTATGAATACTTTTTTATTAATTACACCCTATTAATGGTGAGGTAATTCTCTATAAAAAAGCATTATTTTAATTTTCTGCTATTCTTAAATATTAAAGACGTTATCTGAACATACATCGCGCAGTATCAGCTTCCGACGCGAGGACATAAAAAAACCGGGCGGAAGCCCGGTTTTGGTTTGCAGCGAGAGCAAAAATTACAGCCCGTTTTCGGCAATATCCATCGCGAAGTACGTCAGGATAATATCTGCGCCCGCACGTTTAATCGCGCCCAGACTTTCACGTACGACGGCACGCTCATCAATAGCACCGGCTTGTGCAGCGAATTTGATCATCGCGTATTCACCGCTGACCTGATACGCCGCCAGTGGCAAACGGGAGGCTTCGCGGATATCGCGGATCACGTCCAGATACGCACCGGCCGGTTTCACCATCAGCGCATCGGCGCCTTCCTGCTCGTCCAGCAACGATTCACGCACGGCTTCGCGGCGGTTCATCGGGTTCATCTGATATTGCTTGCGGTTGCCTTTCAGTACACTGCCGCCCGCTTCGCGGAAAGGCCCGTACAGGGAAGATGCAAACTTGGTGGAATACGCCATGATTGAGGTATCGATAAATCCGGCTTCATCCAGCGCACTGCGGATGGCCTGCACCTGACCGTCCTGCGCGGCGGATGGCGCGATGAAATCTGCACCGGCGGCCGCCGCCACGACAGCCTGTTTACCGAGGTTGACCAGGGTTGCGTCGTTATCCACGCCGTGGTCGTGCAACACACCGCAATGGCCGTGTGAGGTGTATTCGCAGAAACAGGTGTCGGACATGACAATCATTTCGGGCACGGTGTCTTTACAGATACGCGCCATTCGCGCGACCAGACCGTTTTCGTTCCAGGTATCGCTGCCGGTGGCATCCATGTGATGCGAAATACCGAACGTCATGACAGAGCGGATACCGGCGCGGGCGTAACGTTCGATTTCAAATGCCAGGCGGGATTCAGGGATGCGCAACACACCCGGCATGGCTTCGATGGGTACGTATTCAGAGGTCTCTTCTTCTACGAAAATCGGCAGTACCAGATCGTTGACGCTAAATTCAGTTTCCTGAAAAAGAGTGCGCAGGGATTCGGACTGTCTCAGGCGGCGAAGGCGTGAGCTCGGGAACTGATTCGACATGAAAACTCCTAAAAATTAATCTGTTGTGCTGATATTTTTTAGAAACAGGAGCACAGACAGTTCAGACGGCAGGAGGCGATGCAGCGCCGTCAGACGATGAAGCCCGCATTTTATAATAACTTTTAAACAAATGATGAACTTTCCGTGAGGAGATGTAACAGAGGCCGCAATTTTGGAAAGGCGATCCCGGAACAGGGATCGCCTTAAGGAAGGATTTAACCGAGCTTGATCTCGCGATCTGCTGAGGCAATCGTAGACGGACGGTGGGCGATAAATATCCGCGTAATGTCCAGTTCGCTGATCGCCTGATTGATGCGCATTTCATTGTCCAGATCCAAATGGCTGGTGGCCTCGTCGAGGAACAGTATCGCCGGACGGCGGTACAGTGCGCGGGCAATCAGCAAACGCTGTTTCTGCCCCCCCGACAGGCTGCCGCCCAGTTCGCTGATCAGCGTTTCATAGCCCATCGGCATCCGTTCGATATCGTCATGGATGTTACAACGGC
Organism: Rahnella sp. WP5; assembly: GCF_000745615.1. Taxonomy (NCBI): domain Bacteria; kingdom Pseudomonadati; phylum Pseudomonadota; class Gammaproteobacteria; order Enterobacterales; family Yersiniaceae; genus Rahnella; species Rahnella sp. WP5. Next base: position 27,694 of record NZ_JQJR01000019.1, read on the forward strand.
GGGCGCAATCAATAATACGCGCTTCATCTTTCTGCTCATCAAAGCTGGCAATGTTCTCGGCGATAGATCCGGCGAACAACGTGTCATCCTGTAACACACAGGCGATGCAACTGCGGTAATTGTTCAGTCCGGCGGTGGTGATATCCATACCGTTAATCAGAATGCGGCCTTCGGTGGGCGTCAGCAAACCGGTCATGATCTTCATCAGCGTGGTTTTACCCTGCCCCGACGGCCCGGTGATCGCCACACTTTCGCCCGCTGCCACCGACAGGTTCAGCCCGTTGATCAGCGGTGCGGAAAGGCTGTCGTACTGAAACACCAGATCCCGCACCTCCAGCGACGCTGCCTCGCCCGCCCGCAGCAGCTCACGTTCCGGCAGTGATTTCTCGGTGCCGGTCAGCGCGATATCCGCGATACGGTCGCGGTGCAGGGAAAGCATCCGCAGTTGCAACACCATATTCAGCAGACTGGCAGCACGTTCGGAGAACTGCCCGCGATAGGTGTTGAAGGCCACAAACATCCCGAGCGTCATATGGCCGTCAATCACCTGCGTCGCCCCCAGCCACAGCAGCGCGACCTGATCGAGCGTGGCGATCAGCGTGTTGCCGCCGGTAAACATCATCTCAAACTTAGTTTTGCGCACCGTCGCATTGGCGTTATCAATGTTCAGATTGAGCCAGAAATTGGCGCGAGCTTTCGATAAACCCAGTGCTTTCAGCGTGCTGATGCCGTAGAGCGTTTCCATAAAGTGCGAACCGGCACGCGCACCTTTAACGATTTGCTCCTCGGAAACCTGGCGGTAAGCGTTATACGTGGTCAGGCGGAAGATGACATAAATCGCCGTGAAGCCAAGAATCACCCAAATCAGCCAGCCGCCATACAGCACCATCATCACGATTAACCCGACCGACATAATGCCGTCGATAATACTGTTGACCACGTTGGTGGTCAGCGTGGTGCGCAGCGTATCGAGGGAAGTAAAACGCGACTGAATATCCCCGAGTTTGCGTTTCTCAAAATAATCGAGCGGCAGTTTCATCAGATGATCGAACAGCCGCGCTTTCCATTGCACATCAATCAGCGTACTCATCACCAGCGATGTCCAGGCGCGTAACATGCTGACGCCGGTGCGGAAAATGATGAAGAACAGTAAGCCAAGGCAAATCAGGGTCAGTAAATCCGGGTCTTTCGCCGGGATCACATGGTCCATCACCAGTTGCATGCCGACCGGCAGCAGCAGGTTGACCGATTCGATCATCAGCGAGAGGCAGAAGATTTTGGTCAGCGCCGGAATAAGGCCGCTGACGTTGCCCATCATTTTGCGCAGATCCAGCCGCACACGCGGTTTCTCGGAGGTAAAACCGTTGTCCGGCCACAGCTCGAGTGCCACGCCAGTGAAGTGCTCGGACACCTCGCGCATGCCAAGCGAACGGCGGCCAAAGGCCGGATCGTGAATAATCACTTTGCCCTGTTTAACGCCAACCAGCACCACGAAATGATTGAGATCCCAGTGCAAAATACACGGCGTTTTCAGCGCGTTCAGCTCATCGATATCCAGCTTTAATGCGCGGGATTTCATCTCATTCGCTGCCGCGATATCCATCAGCGTGCGCAGCGTCGCGCCCCGTGAAGATATGCCATAGCGCTGACGCAGGCTTTGCAAATCGACGTGTTTGCCGTGATAGCCAAAGACCATTGCCAGACTGGCCAGTCCGCACTCGGCGGCCTCGGTTTGAATAATCTGCGGCACCCGGTGGCGCCAGCTAAAGTGCAGGCGGTCAGCCAGCTCCCGTACGTTATCGAGATTCATTGATTGGCCCCACCACGCTTTTCTTCATGCTGTAATACGGAGACAACATCCACTGATACAGCGGCCTTTTCTCCAGGAATAACGTCGACTCGGCTTTCATGCCGCTGGATAAATTCAGCGTTTCGCCATGCCAGTTCATGGCTTTTTTATCCAGTGAAACAATCACTTTGTAATACGGCCCGCTGACCGTGCCATTGGCCGTTCTCGGCGCACTGGCGTAAGAATTCAGCTCCTGTTCGGAAACCGGCGCAGAGGAAATCGATTCCACCTTGCCGGGGAACTGACCATATTTTTCAAACGGATAGGCTTCGTACCGAATATTGATGTGCTCGCCAGCTTTCACGTACGGCACGCTTTCATTAGGCAGCCAGGCAACGAGAAAGAACGGGGAATTACTGGCAGGCACCAGTTGCGCGAGGCTGTCACCCGCATTAACCATCTGACCGGGCGTGACACTCAGCGAAGAGATTTTGCCGGAGGTCGGCGCGGTGATCAGCAAGGAACCTTTAGCATCGGCCTGCGCCAGCTGGCGTTCGAGGTCATTGCGCTGGTAGCCGTACTGTGAAATCTGGTTATCAAACTCGGCGGCGCGGGTGACCAGTTCGCTGCGCAGATTGGTGATTTGCAGCGCTTCCTGAATCGCCTGGGTGTTCAGGCTCTGGAACGATGTCTGCTGCTGGTAAAACAGGTAACGCTGATTATTCAACTGGTCAGTATTGATCAGGCCCTTCTTCTGATATGCCCCGTAGTTCTGCATGCTCTTTTTCATGGCATCCAGCCCTTCCTGCGCCGAATCCACCATGCTTTGTGAGACTTCATGCGCCTTCTGATATTGATCGAGTTGCTGTTGCAGGTTTTGCAGGGTTTCCTGCTTATTGTGTTCCAGCTGGGCAATAATGGAATCGATTTGCTCGCGCTGCTTTTTAATAGCAGCGAGCGTGGTGGTACTGACATTCCCCGCCTGCGTCACACGGCTGACGTCGATTTCATATAAAGGCTGGCCTTTTTTTACGGGTTTGCCGGTATCGACATACAATTTGGTGACCACGCCCTGCTCAGGGCTGAATAAATTAATGCTGTGCGGCTGAGTAATGATTTCACCGCTGACGTTGATGCGACGTGTGTAGTTAGCGAAGATCAGGAATATCAGTAAAGCAAACAGGAAGAGGGCCGTGAGTGTCGTGACAATCCATAAAGGCCAGCCAGCGAGCAATAAAGCCTTACCCGCCCAGTGACTTTGCTGATGTTCATTTACCTCTTTACGAAAGAGCATATTTAAGCGTTCCAGAAAAACCGGCTGTAAAAACAGAATCTTTGAAAGATAGCAGCACATAATCACGCTGCCACCGCGATTACTCTGAAACACCGGATGAAGTTATTACCACGCAGGGATAATTGCGCAGTAATATTAATTTCAATGTCTTATAAAAAATAACCACCTGACGTCTGGTTCGATTATTTTTTGCACATTGCATTAATTATTCAGATTTAAAAATATCTTAATAATGTTTTCAAACAATGAGTTACATATCTAAATCCACATAGGAGATTATTCCTAGTCAAATTCCGTCCGCAGTACTCTAGGCTTAATCCCTGTGAAGACATTGCGTAGAAATTATCTCTATAGACTTACTCAATGTTTTCATCGCCCCCGTTATTTAAGGGGACTTGCTTTAACAGATTAAAAGGAAGGCCTAAGATGAAACAATTAACAGAACATGATATTGAAATGGTTAATGGTGCGGGTTGGTCGGAAGATGTTAATAAGGTTGCCGATCGCCTATCAAACTTTGGTCAGGACACGGTGAGTGACACCAGTAATGCGGTGAACAAGGCGTATTCACAAATTTCCGATGGTCTTGCTAAAGCACAGAACTATCTGACAACCTAAGTTTATAAACAGCTTTTGTTGTACCGAAAGTTAATTTATAAGCAACTTAGTCAGAGTAATACAAGCCCCCGTTAATTTGGGGGCTTTTTTATTGGCAGTTTAAAACTGCAGAAATATCAGACGCCTGATTTAGTTTTATCGCTTTTCACCATGCTGTTTTTCAGCTTGCCGACAAGCTCACGGCGAAAATCACCGAGTTTAGGTTTATCGCCTTCCAGCCACGGCAGCGGACGGCAGAGTTCCATGGTTTTGATGCCCAGACGCGCAGTCAGCAAACCGGCACCGATGCCTTGTGCCGCACGGGCTGAAAGACGGGCAGCAAGGTCCTGTGACATCCAGTCCATGCCCACTTCACGCACCAGTTCGGATGCACCGGCGAATGCCATATTCAGCAGCACCAGACGGAACAAACGAATACGGCTGTAATAGCCAAGTTCGATGCCGTACAGCACCGCGATACGGTTAACCAGCCGCAGGTTGCGCCAGGCGATGAAGGCCATATCCACCAGCGCCAGCGGGCTGACAGCGATCATCAGAGCAGATTCGGCTGCTGAATGACTGATTTCACGCCGTGCCTGCGCATCGAGAACCGGCTGAACCAGACGGGCATACAGTTCAACCACTTCCCTGTCATTTTGGGTTTCATGCAGTGAGGCCTGCCAGCGTTGCAGCGCCGGATGGCTGTTATCCAGCCCGGCCTGCGCCGCCAGTTTTTCGCAGAATACACGTCCCTGCCCTAATCCATGACTGTGCATTAATTCGCGTGCCGTATTGCGCTCGTCGGCGCGCTGACGCAGGCGGTACAAGCGTCGCCATTCGGTCGCAACGGAACCGACACCGGCGACAATAATCAGCCCGCCTGCGGTGCAGGCACCAAGCGCCACCCAGTCCTGCTGGATCCACGCTTCGTGTACCCATTGCACGCCCTGCGCGACCACGCTGATGCCCAGCACCGCCACGCCGAGGCGCACAATTTTTCCCCACAAACTGCGACGCGGTTTCAGCGCACGGTTGAGCACCGCTTCCGCCTCGCCCTCTTCCTGCTGTTCATCCGTTTCAACGGAAACCGGAATAAAACGTTCTGACATTTGCTCATCAAACGCCAGCGCCGGTTTGATCACCGGATCGACCGGGGCCTTTAATTCCGTTTCAAAATCGATACGCGGTTTAATCGGTTCGCTCATCGCATTTTATCTCCCAGTAAAAACTCCATCACCGCATCCAGACGGATGTGCGGCAACGGGGTGTCCACGCTCATTTCACGCGGACGAAACTCATCAAAATGGAAGCCCTGTTTTTGCCAGAACGCATGACCCGGCAGACGTGCAGGCACTTCGCCGGGGAACACGGTCAGCGGCGCGCCATCCTGCAAACGGTGGCCTTTCAGCGCGGGCAGACTTTGCCCCTGATATTCCACCATGCCGGTTTCCGTCGCCTGCACCGAAGCCAGCCCGGCGCAATCCATACTGATGCCTTCGAACGCCGCATTCTGCCAGGCCTCCTGCACCAGTTGTTGTAACAGCGACACCAGATTAGCGTGCTGATCGCCGGTAATATGGTCGGCTTTAGTGGCGGCGAACATCAGTTTATCGATGCACGGATTAAACAGACGGCGGAACAGTGTGCGTTTACCGTAATGGAAACTTTGCATCAGCTGCGTCAGCGCGAGGCGCATATCGTTAAATGCCTGCGGCCCGCTGTTAAGCGGCTGCAGACAATCGACCAGCACAATCTGGCGGTCGAACTTCACGAAATGGTCTTTATAAAAACCTTTCACGATGTGCTGACAGTAATAGTCGAAACGTGCGCGCAGCATGCCGAGATTGCTGTTTTTATATGCCTGCGCCAGTTGCGCATCGGAATAGCGGTTCAGCTCCGGCCACGGGAAAAATTGCAGCGCAGGCGCACCGGCCATATCTCCCGGCAGAACAAAACGCCCCGGCTGGATAAAGTGCAAACCTTCGGTCTTGCAGCGCACCAGATAATCGGTGTAGGCCTGTGAAATTGTGCCCAGCAGATTTTCATCCGCCGGGGCCAGCGGATCACATTGTTCACACAGCGTCAGCCACGGCTTCGCCCATTCTGCACGATCGCCCTGCAACAGCCCCGCCATCTGGCGCGACCAGTCGAGATAGTTTTGCTCCAGCATCGGCAAATCCAGCAGCCATTCGCCGGGATAATCGACGATCTCCAGATATAACGTGGAGGTGTCTTTGAAGTGACGCAGCAGGGAATCGTTGGATCGGTAACGCAGTGCCAGACGGATTTCGCTGACGCCACGGGTCGGCGTGGGCCACGCAGGCGGCGTGCCGTAGAGTGACGCCAGCCCTTCGTCATAAGCAAATCGCGACACCCCCAGATCACGCTGGGGAACGCGTTTCACGCCAAGCAGACGCTCTTCGCGGGCAGCCGAAAACAGCGGTAAACGTGCGCCGCTGTGCATGTGTAAAAGCTGGTTAACGAAGGCGGTGATGAAAGCGGTTTTTCCGCTGCGGCTTAAACCGGTGACAGCCAGCCGCAGATGTCTGTCCATGCCGCGATTGATCAGTGAATTAAACTCATTTTGTAGTCTTTTCATTGCTCTCCCTGGCGTAGCGCCCAAACAGCGCGGTCAAAATACGTTTGAATAATGGTTCTAATAATAGTGCTAAAACATACCTCATTGGCCCTTTTCCCACCACGCCCAACACACGCGCTGCCAGCCCGGCAGGGCCAAAGGTCAGCGCCAGCGTAATGATCACGCTGAAAATTTTCGAAAACAGGCTGCGCTTACCCGGCAGCGAGGAATTCAGGTAACGGGTCATAAAGATTCCTTAAGCGGGAGATGAGAAGGAAAACAGCAGCCGGAGCAACGTCCGGCGGCCAGAGGCAAAGCGATGAATAAAGAATTAAAGCTGGCGGAACCGGCTACGCACCCCGAAGGTTTCAGAGGTGACATAGCGTTCGACCTGGCGTAAACGCTGCTCGCTGGCTTTCAGCTCGCGGTCGGCTTCTTCCAGCAAGTTACGCGGCGATGGCGCAGTTTCATCGTCATATTCACTGGCCGGTACCGGATCCAGCACGTAGCTGAGAATGATATACGCCAGGACGGTGAACATGAATAAACCAAAGAAAATCGACAGCACGGCCATAATCCGCAGCAATTTTACCGGCACGCCCAGATAGTGCGACAGCCCGGCCAGTACGCCTTTTATTACGCCCTCTTCCGGCACGCGGTAGAGTTTTTTCTCAGACAGACGGGTCGCCATTATGATTGCCTCCAGCCCGGATGTTCGGCATCAAGAATTTCTTCCAGTGCCTGAATACGTTCGCGCATACGTTGCGCTTCATGAGTCAGGCTGGTGAGATTTTGCATTTCATGCTGACTAAGCTGACTGCCATTTTGCTGGCGATTGCTGTAGTGAAGCCACAACCAGACGGGCGCCACGAATAAAACGAAAATAGTCAGCGGAATAGCTAAAAACAGGAAGCTCATTGTCTCTCCTTATGAGTCTTATTTATTACCGGTTACGGCGTTAATCCTGCAACAACCTGCCTGCGAACAGGCAGGTTTAATGGCAAACATTATGCGTCCTGATTGCCGTTCATTTTAGCTTTCAGCGCAGCAATTTGTGCGCTGATTTCATCGTCGGCTTTCAGTTCGGCAAATTGCTGATCCAGCGATTTCTTTTTACCAATGCTGACGCTTTCTGCTTCCGCTTCCATATGATCGATGCGGCGTTCGAACTGCTCGAAACGCGCCATCGCTTCATCAATTTTACCGCTGTCGAGCTGACGGCGGACGTCACGCGAGGACGCGGCGGCCTGATGACGTAAGGTCAGCGCCTGCTGACGCGCACGGGTTTCGGTCAGTTTGCTTTCCAGCTCACCAATTTCTGACTTCATGCGATCCAGCGTTTCTTCTACCACGTTCACTTCGTTTTTCAGCGTGGTCACCAGCTCAGACAGCTTTTGCTTTTCGATCAGCGCCGCACGCGCCAGATCGTCTTTATCTTTACGCAACGCCAGTTCGGCTTTGTCCTGCCATTCACTCTGCTGGGATTCACCCTGATCGATACGACGGATCAGTTGTTTCTTTTCTGCCAGCGCACGGGCGGAGGTAGAACGCAGTTCCACCAGCGTGTCTTCCATTTCCTGAATCATCAGACGAACCAGTTTTTGCGGATCTTCTGCTTTATCCAGCAAGGTGTTGATGTTGGCGTTAATGATGTCAGCGAAGCGAGAAAAAATACCCATAATCGAAATTCCTCTTTGTTTCTGTTGGTTTCCGGCCAAATGATTACCGGTTAAATCCGCAGGATAATTTTTCACTGCGGCGATAAACCTATATCAGGATCCGTGCCAACTTTTTAAAATCATTATCTGCATGAATAAATTGAATTTTTTACTTTTGTCTCTGCTATGCTTATTTTTCGAGATGATTATTTTCACTAAGTGTTAGTGTGTTTCACCACACAAGGAAAGCCAAATGACGGATAACACAGACAATTTACTCGGTGAAGCCAACGCCTTCATCGAAGTGCTGGAACAGGTCTCACAACTGGCGAAGCTGAATAAGCCGGTTCTGGTCACCGGCGAACGCGGCAGCGGAAAGGAACTGATTGCGCATCGTCTGCATTATCTGTCGCCCCGCTGGCAGGGGCCGTTCATTTCGCTCAACTGTGCGGCGCTCAATGAAAACCTGCTGGATTCCGAGTTGTTCGGCCATGAAGCCGGCGCGTTTACCGGCGCACAGAAACGTCATCTCGGACGCTTTGAACGTGCGGATGGCGGCACGTTATTTCTCGATGAGCTGGCGACAGCGCCCATGCTGGTGCAGGAAAAACTGCTGCGCGTGATTGAGTACGGTCATCTGGAGCGCGTCGGCGGCAGCCAGCCGTTACAGGTGGATGTCCGGCTGGTGTGTGCGACCAACGATGATTTACCGGTGCTGGCCGCTGAAGGAAAATTTCGCGCCGACCTGCTGGACCGGCTGGCGTTTGATGTGGTGCAACTGCCGCCGCTGCGTGAACGCCAGCAGGACATCATGTTGCTGGCGGAACATTTCGCCATTCAGATGTGCCGCGAACTGTCTCTCCCGTTATTCCCCGGCTTTACCGACTATGCGCGTCAGACGCTGATGGCCTACCGCTGGCCGGGCAATATCCGCGAGCTGAAAAACGTCGTCGAACGCTCGATGTACCGCCATGGTACCAGCGATTTTCCGCTCGATAATATTATCCTGAACCCGTTTGCGCAGCGCACTGCCACCGTGGAAACGGCTGACGTCAGTCCACACGACACGCTGCCGACGTTACCGCTGGATCTTAAGCAATGGGTGACCGGACAGGAAAAAAATCTGATTGAGCAGGCTTTACGGCAGGCACGCTTTAATCAGCGTAAAGCCGCAGAGTTGCTGAACGTGACTTATCATCAGTTGCGCGGAATGTTGAAGAAACACGCGATTCAGGTCAATTCGCAGGAAGGGGCTGAATAACAGGCAAAAAAAAGCCAGCACCCGAGCTGGCTAAGTAATACTGGACGCAATGTGAGCAATGTCGTACCTCGCGATTAACGTCCCTGGCGGGCCGCCTCTCGTCCGGTGAAAAGAATGATAATAGTTCTCAGTATCGTCTGTAAAGCACTTTGTTGAGAATATTTCTCATTACCACACTGATATTATGGCTACTTTATGAACACCTTAAGGTCACTAAGGACTACCATTCGGGGAACGGATCGGCCATGTTGACCCAGTGTTCGATGCCTTCTGCCATCTGCTCTTCGCTTAACAGACACGCATCCAGCTGCCGGATAATCTCTTCTTTATTCAGGTGCTGGCCGATAAACACCAGTTCCTGGCGCATATCGCCAAACGGCTCAACCCATTTCTCCATAATGTGTTCACGGGTCTCCTCGTCCTGCGGCCAGTCGCTTTCCGGCAGCGAACGCCAGAAAATACCCGCCATGCCATAGCGCGCTATGCCGCCCGCCTGACTCCACTGCCCGGCAAAGCGCGGACGCGACGCCAGCCAGAAAAAGCCTTTGGAACGCAGTAAGGTACCGCCCCCCCAGTCGCCGTGCACCACGCGGTAAAACTTATCCGGATCAAACGGCCTGCGGGCGGTGTAGACAAAACTGCTGATGCCGTACTCTTCGGTTTCCGGTGTGTGTTCACCGCGTAACTCTTTCAGCCAGCCCGGCGCCTGCTGTGCTTTGGCGAAATCAAACCGGTACGTATTAAGCACGGCTTCAAGCGGCAGGCTGCCGGGGGAAATCGGTATAATGTGCGCATCGGGATTGAGGCTTTTCAGTAGTGCAATCACTTCCCGCTGTTGCAGGCTGTCGAGAAGATCGGTTTTGCTCACCAGCAGCACGTTGCAGAATTCTATCTGGTCGATCAGCAAATCCGTCACGCTACGCGCATCGTCCTCGCCCAGACTTTCACCGGCCTCCTGCACACTGCGCGCTTCCTGATATTGCTGCATAAAGTTGACGCCATCGACCACGGTCACCAGCGTATCCAGTCGTGCGAACTGCGACAGACTTTCACCGTTTTCATCTTCGAAAGTGAAGGTTTCCGCCACCGGCAGCGGTTCTGAAATACCACTCGATTCAATCAGCAGATAATCAAAACGTCCGGCCTGTGCCAGCTCACGCACTGAAATCAGCAAATCTTCCCGCAGGGTACAGCAGATGCAACCGTTGCTCATTTCCACCAGTTTTTCCTGCTGACGGTCGAGCGTGATTTCACTGGCGACCAGTGCGGCGTCAATATTCACCTCGCTCATATCATTGACGATCACCGCCACGCGCAATCCCTGACGGTTGTTCAGAATGTGGTTGAGAACGGTAGTTTTACCTGCGCCAAGAAAACCGGACAGCACGGTAACAGGGAGTAAGGACATCATTAACCTCATATCTCAGGACAGTGCAGGAATACTTCGCCTGCGATTATTGTTATAATATAATATAACATAACAATAGCAATCCAATTTCAAGGGTTTTATTGATACATGCTCTTTTTTTGCCGGAAAACGAACGGTTTTTGCGCGAAGTGCCGCAGTCCCGCACGCTGATTTGCTCAATGGATTGGGGTACCTCGCAGAGTACGGTACACTTAAGCTATTGCACCTTAACTTTGAAGCCTTTATGCGTCGTCTAACTTTGTGGATGATTTTACTGAGTGGCTTGTCCACGACAGTTTTTGCTGAGACTGCTCCAACACACGCCAGCCCGCCAGTCGTCAGTGCGCCGGTGAAAGATATTCGCCAGAGCGGCTTTGTCTATTGTGTTAACGGCATGGTCAATACCTTTAACCCGCAGAAAGCCAGCAGCGGGCTGATCATTGATACGCTGGCCGCACAGTTATATGACCGCCTGCTGGATGTCGACCCTTATACCTATCGCCTGATCCCCGAACTGGCACAAAGCTGGGAAGTGCTGGATGATGGCGCAACCTACCGTTTCCATCTGCGCAAAGATGTGCCTTTCCAGAAAACCGGCTGGTTTTCACCGTCGCGCAAGATGAACGCCGACGATGTGGTGTTCAGCTTCCAGCGCATCATCGACCCGAATAATCACTACCACGCTGTAAACGGTGAAGAATATCCGTATTTCGACAGCCTGCAGTTTGCCCATGCGGTGAAAAGCATCAAAAAACTGGACGACTATACCGTTGAGTTTCGCCTCAATAATCCTGACGCTTCTTTTCTCTGGCATCTTGCCACGCATTACGCACCGGTGCTTTCGGCTGAATATGCCGCGAATCTCATCAAATCCGGCAACGAAGAAGAGATTGATCGCCAGCCGGTAGGCACCGGCCCGTTCCAGCTTGGTGAATACCGTACCGGGCAATATGTGCGGCTGGCGCGCAACGGACAGTACTGGAAAGGCACACCGCGTATGGCACAGGTGGTGATTGATATGGGCGTTGGCGGCACCGGGCGTTTGTCGAAATTGCTGACCGGTGAATGTGATGTGCTGGCGTATCCGGCGGCCAGTCAGCTGTCCATACTACGTGAGGATCCGCGCTTGCGTCTTTCCCTGCGCCCGGGGATGAACGTTGCCTACCTGGCTTTCAATACCAACAAAGCCCCGCTCAATGATCCGCGTATCCGTCAGGCGGTGGCGCTGTCGATCAACAATCAGCGCCTGATGCAGTCGATTTATTACGGCACCGCTGAAACCGCTGCGTCTATTTTGCCGCGTGCGTCCTGGGCTTATGACAGCAACGCGCAGGTAACGGAATACAATCCGGATAAAGCGAAGCAAATCCTGAAAGACCTCGGGCAGGAAAAGCTCAACCTGCATTTATGGGTGCCGACGGCGTCGCAGTCCTTTAACCCCAGCCCGCTGAAAACCGCCGAACTGATCCAGGCCGATTTGGGACAGGTAGGGATTAAAGTCACCATTGTCCCGGTCGAGGGACGTTTCCAGGAAGCCAAGCTGATGGAGATGAATCACGACCTGACGCTGTCTGGCTGGTCAACGGACAGTAATGACCCGGACAGTTTCTTCCGCCCCATGCTCAGTTGTGCAGCGATTCATTCGCAGACCAACTATGCTCACTGGTGTAACCCGGAATTTGATGAATTGCTGCGTCAGGGGCTGTTGTCACAGCAACTTTCCCAGCGTATTGAGTTTTATCAGCGGGCGCAAAAAATCCTTGAGCAGGAACTGCCGGTGTTGCCACTGGCGTCTTCCCTGCGTCTTCAGGCTTACCGTTACGACATCAAAGGGCTGGTACTGAGCCCGTTTGGCAACTCCTCGTTTGCCGGCGTCTTCCGTGATGATGAAAAAAGTCGTGATAATGAAGGAAGGAAAGTTCCATGATTATCTTTACGTTACGCCGCATTTTGCTGCTGCTGGTGACCCTGTTCTTCCTGAGCCTTGTGGCGTTCAGCCTGAGCTATTTCACGCCGAATGCGCCACTGCGCGGCGCGTCCTTGTGGGACGCCTACCGCTTCTATTTTGCGGGTCTTTGCCAGTTTGATTTCGGTGTGTCGAGTATCAACGGCGAAGGCATCTCTTATCAGTTGAAAGCGGTTTTCCCGGCCACGATGGAATTGTGCGTGCTGGCCTTTGCGCTGGCATTAGTCGTCGGGATCCCGCTGGGCATTCTGGCGGGAGTGATGCGTGGAAAATGGCCGGATGTCGCCATCAGCAGCATCGCCCTGCTCGGCTTTTCCATTCCGGTGTTCTGGCTGGCGGTACTGCTGATGCTGTTCTTCTCGCTGCAACTGGGCTGGCTGCCGGTTTCCGGTCGCCTGGATTTACTCTATCAGTTGAAAAGTGTCACCGGCCTGACGCTGGTTGATGCGTGGCTTTCTGATTCGCCATACCGCCATGAGATGATCATGAGCGCTATCCGCCATATGATTTTACCGATCGCCGCGCTGGCCGTGGCGCCGACGACCGAAGTGATCCGCCTGATGCGCATTTCCACCGACGATGTGCTGGAGAAAAACTATGTGAAAGCCGCCGCAACGCGCGGTTTATCACGCTTTACGATTATCCGTCGCCATGTATTACACAACGCGCTGCCGCCGATTATTCCCAAGCTCGGCCTGCAATTTTCGACCATGCTGACGCTGGCGATGATTACTGAGGTGGTCTTTAACTGGCCAGGCATCGGGCGATGGCTGATTAACGCTATCCGTCAGCAGGATTACGCGGCGATTTCAGCCGGTGTGATGGTCGTTGGCTCGCTGGTAATTGTGGTTAACGTGCTTTCAGACATTCTGGGCGCACTGATGAATCCATTGAAACATAAGGAATGGTATGCCCTTCGATAATGTATACCGCGAAAAACAGGTCCCGAGTCCTCTGCGCCATACGTGGGGGATTTTCTATCGCGACACACTGTCGATGATCGGTTTCTACGGCGTGCTCGGCTTGTTATTGCTGTGCATATTTGGCCATTTATTAGCGCCTTACGCGCTCGATCAACAATTCCTTGGTTATCAGTTGTTGCCGCCCTCCTGGTCGCGCTACGGCAATGTGTCGTTCTTCCTCGGCACCGACGATCTTGGCCGCGATTTACTCAGCCGGATGCTTACAGGCGCTGCGCCGACGATTGGCGGCGCACTGGTGATAACCCTCGCGGCGTCTTTATGTGGTGTGATCATCGGCGTACTGGCGGGGATCAGCCGTGGCCTGAAATCGGCCATTCTGAACCATATTTTCGATACGCTGCTGTCTATCCCTTCCCTGCTGCTGGCGATTGTCGTCGTCGCGTTTATCGGGCCGAAACTTGAGCATGCGATGCTGGCCGTCTGGCTGGCGCTGTTGCCACGCATTTCGCGCACGATTTACAGCGCCGTGCATGATGAGCTGGAAAAAGAGTATGTGGTCGCCGTACGACTCGATGGTGCCTCCACCTGGCAGATTCTGCGTTATGCCGTTCTGCCAAATATCGTTGCGGTGCTGGCAACGGAATTTACCCGCGCACTGTCGATGGCGATTCTGGATATCGCCGCGTTAGGCTTTCTGGATCTGGGCGCACAACTGCCGTCACCGGAATGGGGAGCCATGCTCGGCGATTCGCTGGAGCTGGTGTATGTCGCACCGTGGACCGTCATGCTGCCGGGTGCCGCCATTCTTATCAGCGTGTTGCTGATCAACCTGCTGGGTGACGGTGTGCGTCGGGCGATTAATGCGGGAGTGGAATAATGCCGTTACTCGATATCCGCAATCTGACCATTGAATTTATGACCGCCGATGGCCCGGTCAAAGCTGTGGATCGCGTCAGTATGACGCTCAACGCCGGGGAAATTCGCGGGCTGGTGGGCGAATCCGGTTCGGGTAAAAGCCTGATTGCCAAGGCGATTTGTGGCGTTACCAAAGACAACTGGCGCGTGACGGCGGACCGGATGCGCTTTGATAACATCGAGCTGTTGCAACTGACGCCACGCGAACGACGTAAACTGGTCGGGCAAAATGTGTCGATGATTTTTCAGGAGCCGCAGTCCTGTCTGGATCCTTCTGAAAGCATCGGCCGCCAGCTTATTCAGGCCATTCCCGGCTGGACCTACAAAGGCCGCTGGTATCAGCGCTGGAAGTGGCGCAAAAAACGCGCCATCGAGCTGCTGCACCGCGTCGGCATTAAAGATCACAAAGACGTTATGGCCAGTTATCCGTATGAACTGACCGAAGGCGAGTGCCAGAAAGTGATGATCGCCATCGCGCTGGCGAATCAGCCGCGTCTGCTGATTGCCGATGAACCGACTAACGCCATGGAGCCGACGACGCAGGCGCAGATTTTCCGCCTGCTGGCGCGACTCAACCAGAACAATAACACCACCATTTTATTGATCAGCCACGACCTGCAAATGATGAGCAAATGGGCGAACCGTATCAACGTGTTGTATTGCGGACAAACGGTTGAAAGCGCAGCGTGTGAAGAATTGCTGGCCACGCCGCATCATCCTTATACGCAGGCGCTCATCCGCGCGATGCCTGATTTCGGCCGCTCACTGCCACATAAAAGCCGTCTGAATACGCTGCCAGGTGCCATTCCTTCGCTGGAACATTTGCCGATTGGCTGCCGTCTGGGGCCACGCTGCCCTTACGCGCAGAAAAAATGCATCGAAACGCCGCGCCTGCGTCTGGCAAAAACACATGCTTACGCCTGCCACTTCCCGCTGAACATGGAGGAGCAATAATGGGCGAAACCCTGCTCGAAGTCCGTAATCTGAGCAAAACGTTCCGTTATCGCACCGGACTGTTCCGCAAGATGAATCTCGAGGCCGTGAAACCGGTCAGCTTTACCCTGCGCGAAAAACAAACGCTGGCGATTATTGGCGAGAACGGTTCAGGCAAATCGACGCTGGCTAAAATGCTTTCCGGCATGGTCGAGCCGAGCGACGGCGAAATTCTGATTGATGATCATCCGCTGACGTTTCGTGATTATCGTTTCCGCAGCCAGCAAATCCGCATGATTTTTCAGGACCCGAGCACCTCACTTAATCCACGTCAGCGTATCGGGCAGTTACTCGAAGCCCCCCTGCGACTGAACAGCGAAATGGATGCACAACAGCGCGAACAACGCATCAACCAGACATTGCGGCTGGTCGGCATGCTGCCCGATCACGCCAATTATTACCCGCATATGCTGGCGTCGGGTCAGAAGCAGCGCGTGGCACTGGCACGTGCACTTATCCTGCAACCCAAAGTGATAGTGGCTGATGAAGCGCTGGCGTCTCTGGATATGTCGATGCGTTCACAAATCATCAATATGATGCTCGAATTACAGGAAAAACAGGGCATCTCGTACATCTACGTGACGCAGCATCTGGGCATGATGAAACACATCAGCGATCAGGTACTGGTGATGCACGAAGGCGAGGTGGTGGAACGCGGAAATACGGCCGAAGTTCTGGCGGCACCGCTGCATGACCTCACCAAACGGTTGATTTCGAGTCACTTTGGCGAAGCGCTGACTGCTGATGCCTGGCGTCGTGACGGTAATTAACGCCCTTTCTGCATAATAAACGGGCAGATTCACCCCCTGAACGGTGTCAGGAAACTGATGCCGTTTTCTTTATTATGCAAATCCACCCTCTTCTATTCCTTTTCGATATGATTTATCGCTTAACATTATTTTATATCGGCAGCAGTATCGGCAACGATAGGGTCTGATAATTTGCCTGAGTAGCAGGCTTGAAGAAAGGACCCGTTCATGGAACAACAACGCAAGGCCGCGCACAGCGGCTGGTATCATGAAACACAATCCAGCCAATATGGTCATCTGCCGCTCGATCCGCACGCTGCGTTGGTACAGGATCGCTTTCTGCTGGGCCTTGATGCTCAACTTGACCCGACACTTCGCCAGTTACTTAACGACCGCCAGCGACTACTGAGAGCCTCCCGCGCCTGTTATGAGGTACTGTTTCCTGACAATCTGCAGGTTTCACGTACCGAAACATTATCCTTGTATGACCGTCTCTGTAGTGCGCTGACGGTGGCACAGGTCAGCGGCGTACAGACACTTTGTAGCCATTACGCTGCCCGTCTCGCCCCGCTTCCCAGCCCTGACGCCTCCCGTGAAAGTAACATCCGCCAGACCCACATTACCCAGTTCGCACGATTACTCGCAACCCAGCCAACGCTGATTACTGCACCGATGCTGCATCAGCTTTATGACGTGGGTTTCAGCACGCGCGATATCGTGACCTTTACGCAAGTGATTGGCTTTGTCAGCTATCAGGCACGCGTACTGGCGGTTCTGAATGGTTTACGTGGTCGCGCCGCCGCCGTATTGCCAGGATTTCCTTCGCCGGAAGGTTGCGGGCAGAAAGGGTTTTCACTGGCGATGTTGCAATGGACGTCGCGTTTACCTGAAGTGGTGCCGGAAAATGCCAGCCAGCATCAGCAGGATGTACTGGATTTAATCGCGCCAGATGCGCGTTCTTCCTCTTTCTATACATTGCTGGTGCATGACGCCGACGCGCTGAGCGAATTTTCTGCGGTATTTAATAATATTATGCAGGCAGGTGCGCAGCCGGTAGCCGCGTGGCGTGAACTGGCTGCCGTAGCCACGTCGCAGCTGAACGGTTGTCTGTATTGCGCCGGGATCCACGGACGTTTGTATCTTGAAGCGGGTGGGAATGAGCTGCTGATTAACGAATTATTCGCAGAAAATCACCGCGATGATGCCGTTGATACGCTGTCGAAAAATCTGCAAGACAAAAAAGAGATTGCTTTGCTGGAAACGGTAGTCGCCCTGACCCGTACCCCGGAACGTTTTGATGCACGCCAGCTGCATAGTTTGTCTGATGCAGGTTATACGGCAACACAATCTCTGGATATTCTGCTGACTGCGGCGCTGTTCAGCTGGTCAAACCGTCTGATTCAGACGCTGGGCGATACCCTGAATCAGTAGTTCTTCACCTGTTTACCTTCATTCTTTCTCCCCTCATTCCGGCAGGATATTCCCCTGCCGGTGATGCCAATTGTAAATACCTGCACCACCTAACCGGCATAAGTCGTATTAATCTTATTTTCAATCGAAAATTTAGTGTTAAAACGAGAAACGGATCACATTACACTGTGCGCCGTTCTGGTTGCGTCTTCAGCAGCAAACAAGCCATTCATAAACCACCATATAAAGCACAACACACCAGAGATATTCACTACATAATCACGCCAAATCAGACAAATAAACCACTTAAGTATTTCCCTGTAAAACAATGGCACTATAAGAGTAGTGATTACAATTCGTGCAACATATTCATATTGTCTATTTAGAAAACATAAACATTAATTCTGCATAACATTTCGAACATAGTTTAATCACGTCGGATAAGTTAAATGTAACAGCATATGTCAAACTCCTTGCCACATTTACGAAGATAGTGAACATTACTTGCCGTCATCCCATCTTATAACAATGCAAAGGGTGCTTATTTCGCGCCACTTATGCGTTTCCGCCACATACGGCCGGAAGGAATAAACAGAGGTACGAGTGTCAACTGCAAACAAAACACCAAACAATGAAAGCGTGAGTCTTAACGCCTTCAAACAGCCAAAAGCGTTTTACCTGATCTTCTCCATCGAATTGTGGGAACGTTTCGGTTACTACGGCCTGCAAGGGATCATGGCGGTTTACCTGGTCAAAATGCTTGGCCTGAGTGAAGCCGACTCCATCACCCTGTTCTCATCATTCAGTGCGCTGGTCTATGGCTTCGTCGCTATCGGCGGCTGGCTGGGCGATAAAGTGCTGGGTTCAAAACGCGTGATCGTGCTTGGCGCGATTGTGCTGGCGCTGGGTTATTCATTCGTTGCCTATTCCGGCCATGAAATTTTCTGGGTTTATCTGGGTATGGCGACTATCGCCGTCGGTAGCGGCTTGTTTAAAGCAAATCCATCCTCACTGCTTTCTACCTGCTACGAAAAAGATGACCCGCGTCTCGATGGCGCATTCACCATGTATTACATGTCGGTGAACATCGGTTCGTTCTTCTCCATGCTGGCAACACCATGGCTGGCCGCGAAGTACGGCTGGAGTGTCGCGTTCTCCCTGAGCGTTGTGGGTATGCTGATCACCATCGTGAACTTCCTGTTCTGCCGCAAATGGGTCAAACGTCAGGGGTCAAAACCAGACTTCGCGCCGCTGCAGTTCAAAAAACTGCTGATGGTGCTGGTCGGTGTTGTCGCGCTGGTGTTCCTGTCAAGCTGGTTACTGCATAACCAAACCATCGCACGTATGGTTCTGGGTGTGGTTTCCGTCGGTATCATTATTGTGTTTGCGAAAGAAACGTTCTCAATGAAAGGCATCGCCCGCCGGAAGATGATTGTGGCGTTCCTGCTGATGATGGAAGCGGTGGTGTTCTTCGTGCTGTACAGCCAGATGCCAACGTCGCTGAACTTCTTCGCTATCCACAACGTAGGCCACGATTTGCTGGGTATCAGCTTCCAGCCTGAGCAGTTCCAGGCGCTGAATCCATTCTGGATCATGGTTGCCAGCCCGGTTCTGGCGGCGGTCTACACCAAGGTCGGTGACCGTATGCCAATGCCGCACAAGTTTGCGATGGGTATGGTGCTGTGTTCCGGTGCGTTCCTGGTGTTGCCGTGGGGTGCGAGCCTGGCGAATGAGCAAGGCATTGTGTCAGTAAACTGGCTGGTACTGAGCTACGCGCTGCAGAGTATCGGCGAACTGATGATTTCCGGTCTGGGTCTGGCGATGGTTGCTCAACTGGTTCCGCAGCGTCTGATGGGCTTCATCATGGGTGCCTGGTTCCTGACCACCGCAGCCGCTGCAATTATCGCGGGTTACGTGGCCAATCTGACTGCCGTGCCTGCTGACATTGATGACGCGCATGCTTCACTGGCAATTTATAGCCACGTGTTCCTGCAGATTGGTATTGCAACGGCTGTGATTGCTGTGCTGATGCTGGTCACTGCATCTAAACTGCACCGCATGACGCTGGATCGTGAAACTGATGAGAAACAACCTGAACTGGCTTCTGCTCAGTAAACGCGCAAGCGTCTGATGAGGGCTGACGAACGCCTCCTCCGGGAGGCGCTTAATAAGATGGTCACCCCCACCCTGTGAGCGGTACGCTGACAGGG
>NZ_JQJR01000020.1:0-44707 GCF_000745615.1 Rahnella sp. WP5
TGTAGTGGCACACTGAATTTGGCCACCTGAATAGAGGTGATATCATCACCTCACAGTAAAAACAGGTGGCATTATGACCGGACGTAACAGACGCAATTTTAGCCCCGAGTTTCGCCTCGAAGCTGCCCAGCTTGTACTCGATCAGCATTACACCGTTGCCGCCGCTGCTACGGCAATGAACGTCGGCAAATCCACAATGGACAAATGGGTTCGACAACTGAAAGAAGAGCGAGCGGGAAAATCACCCACTGCTTCACCCATGACACCTGAGCAGATTGAAATACGCGAGCTAAAGAAAAGACTTCAACGCGTTGAAATGGAAAGGGATATATTAAAAAAGGCTACCGCGCTCTTGATGTCAGACTCCCTGAACAATTCTCATTAGTTGAGAAACTCAGGGCGCGGTTTCCTGTTGCCGTTGTGTGCAACGTGTTTGGGGTTCATCGCAGCAGTTATAAATACTGGCGGCAGCCCAGGAAGCCTGACGCCACGAGAGTGGCATTACTGAGCCTTGTGCGTGAAGTTTATCGCGAAAGTAACGGCTCAGCAGGAGCGCGAAGCATTGCCGCGATGGTCACCACCAAAGGTATAAAACTGAGCCGCTGGCGGGCAACAAAGCTAATGAAAGCGCTCAATATTATCAGCTGTCAGCAACCTGGCCATCGTTATAAGAAGGCGTCTAAGGAACACATTGAGATCCCTAATTATCTGGATCGCCAGTTTGCTGTTACCGAGCCTAATCAGACCTGGTGCGGTGATGTGACTTATATCTGGACGGGAAAACGCTGGGCTTATCTGGCTATAGTACTCGATTTGTTTTCCCGTAAACCGGTTGGCTGGGCGATGTCATTTTTCCCTGATTCAGCACTGACAGGTAAAGCCCTGTCGATGGCCTGGGAAGCACGGGGAAAACCGGCTAATTTACTGTATCACTCGGATCAAGGCAGTCACTATACCAGCAGGAATTTCAGGCAGTTACTGTGGAGATATCAGATAAAGCAAAGTCTGAGTCGCCGGGGAAATTGCTGGGATAACAGCCCAATGGAACGGTTCTTCAGAAGTCTGAAAACAGAGTGGGTACCGGATAATGGCTACGCTAATTTTAGCCAAGCCAGCACGGCAATAACGAATTACATCACAGGATATTACAGCCAGCTCAGACCTCATCAATATAATGGTGGTTTGACGCCGAATGAATCAGAAAGATTGTTTTGGAAAAACTCTAAAGCCGTGGCCAGTTTTTGTTGACCACTACAATACATAGGAGACTATACGATGGAATCTTCAGGTAAAATTTACAGCCAAGACACTGCCTCATACGCTCAGGAAAGTGTTAGCAAGCGTATTGAAGCACTATTTCTTAACAACATCGGTAAAATCGTTACGCGCGAGCAAATCATTCGTGCAGCAACGAATCCAGCTACAGGAAAACAACCAGAGAACTGGCATCAACGTCTTTCAGAGTTAAGAACGGATAAAGGTTACACCATTCTCTCTTGGCGTGACCTTAAAGCGCTTGCTCCTGAAGAATATCTGATGCCTCATTCAGAAAGACGTCTAACAGCAGCAAAGCGCGTATTGCCAACAAAGCCTTGCTGGGATTTAGTGTTAGAACGTGCAGATTATAAGTGTGAATGGACAGAAGATGGACAACACTGTGGCCTTGCGGCTGGCGATATTGATCCAATTGGTGGAGGGTCAGTAAAATTAACACCAGACCATATGACACCTCATTCTATTGAACCTCAAACTGATCGTAACGATCCCAACAAATGGCAAGCATTATGCGGACGCCATCAAGTTATGAAAAAGAATTATTGGGATTCAAACAACGGTAAAATTAATGTTACTGCAATATTGCAATCAGTGGGCGAGACACAAAAAGCAGAATCATTAAGATTTCTTCTGGAGTATTTCGGCTATGAAATCAAATGATATCATCACTTATGAACCAACTGATGTATTTGTTTCTATAGATAGATTTAGGCGCGAGTATGGACGTTGCTCATGTGCTATGTTTGATCCTTGGTATAACAAAGGAGTTGGCGGGACCAGAGATGATTATGTAGAATACATAACTAATATATTAAACGAATTAGCAACAATAGCTGATCATATTTATTTCTGGGGATTCCCAGAAATAGTTGCAAGATTTATAGATTCAATTCCTCATTCTCATAAATATAATGCATGGTTAACTTGGTACTATAAAAATAATCCCTCGGTGATTAGAGGATGGCGTTCGGCCCAAATGACCTGCCTGCATATAAGTACCCCAGATGCTAAAATGTATCCTGAGCATTTTTTAAATGAATCACAATTGGCAAAAAAATCTGAAGGTAAACTAAGATATATGCCTGGGCCGCCATCTGTCATTGAAGCCCCTCTGAACATTGGTTTCATCCGTAAGAATGAGCAAACCGGCCATCCGGCCCAAAAGCCAATGGCAGTTTATATACCGTTAATTGAGATGGTCACAAAACCAGGTGATATAGTATTTGATCCTATGTGTGGTTCAGGCACCACTGGTGCTGTATGCATGATGTTGGATCGTAAAGCTGTTTTGTGTGATATAAACCCAGAATATATGTCAATAACACATGAAAGGCTTAAAAATCAAAGGAAAAAAAATATTCACAATGGATGATCCCCCTTAATTTATTAGTATTTACTCGTTATTCTGTTTCATATTGGCA
Organism: Rahnella sp. WP5; assembly: GCF_000745615.1. Taxonomy (NCBI): domain Bacteria; kingdom Pseudomonadati; phylum Pseudomonadota; class Gammaproteobacteria; order Enterobacterales; family Yersiniaceae; genus Rahnella; species Rahnella sp. WP5. The sequence continues at coordinate 2,697 of NZ_JQJR01000020.1, forward strand.
AGTACCGTAATTATGGATGACACTTGCCAAAGATTTATTTTTTCTTATATTTACCGTCAAGAGAGGCTACAGTAGAAACATCACCATGAAATATATTGATATTAAACTCAGCAACACTATTTTCAGTGACAAATATAGTGATGCCCATCATTAATCTCTGGCATTATTATTTAGAACATAGTTTGTATAGCTCAAAAAAATACGAGCTAGCTCTCGCATGTCATTTTCGGTAGTAGCCTCTATAATTTTATCGCCTGACACAATACCGGTTAAATAAATCTCATCATTTTCTTCTCGAAAAATGAATCCAGAGTAAGGTCGACCAGATGTTTTTATTCTAAAGCCAGCATAACCTTTGTAATCAATTTTCTCTAATGAGATTAGATCAGGCAATTCAAGAATCAATGACAAAGATTCATTAAGAGTATGGTATTTGAAGTAACTACCAAACCCATCTAAAAACAAAGTAGATTTCAATTGTCTATTATTAAATCCTAATTGATGAACTTTACTAGCATTCTTAGCGGATAATTCCTCGATGAGTTCTTCAGGTTTCTTATGCGTTTTATTATATTCTTGTGAATCTACATCCCTCTTTATCTTATCTATAGCTTCAGAGTATTTAGTATACTCCATTTTCCCATGAAGATGGTCAAAGCATTCATTCCAAAGATAATCCATTTGCCTAGAGTACAAACCTTCAATACATTGAGTATCAGTACAAGCATTTCGCTTATTGAGCCATTCCATTTGCGATTTTTTAATCTTCAATTTTGATTCTTCAGGCATATCAGGCCCCATAGATATTCTATAGTTTTTGGCTAGGTAATCATCCAAAAGACCTAACTTATGATCTGAGCAAATCATTTTTTCAACATTTGAAGTTGCTTTATTGCAATCAAAGGAAGCAGCATAACTTGCACTGCAAGACATCATTAAAAGAATGAATAAAGATTTTTTGTTTATGATATTTACCATGAGATATCCTTAATAAATTAACTTACTCTGTATGTTTTATAAATCCATCAATTGTGTAGGTAGATGATATATATGGCGACTCGATGAGTCTAAACGTACCCGCACCAACAATATGATTCATTACCCGAACATCCTGTAAGGATGATTTTTCATATAATTGCGCCCTGTGATAAAATGCAGAATACGCGACAAGCCCCTCCCCCCAAGAGATATCTCTTATCGGCCCAACAATTGCGTTGCAGAAAGATTTATGGAAATCGAATAATTTCCCTACCCCCTTACCAACAGAGCAACTTGAGAAACAAATACACTTACCTCTCAATATTGGCCACGCGATGCGATCAAAATCTTTCCATGTAATAAACCCATCATCAGTTAAAATAAACCCCTCATCAGTGCCATGAGCACTAATATGCACATATTTTATATGCTCTCGTTGGGCTATCTTTAACGCCTTAACGAACATCTTCTCGTTAACCACTTCTATACTTTTTGCTCTTACCCCCTGTAACTCCAAAATCGTCTTTAGCGTATTGCCCTCATATCTTTCATCATATATATCCAGATCACTGCGTGACTCAATAATAAGTATATTTTGTTTTTTCATCGCCCATACCAAAGTGCACATCGAATCATAGTTTTGTAATCGACTTAACGAAAGGGCCAGCCTTTGCAGGAAACAAAGCAAATCTTGGAAGCACCAGATCCCGATAGCTCCACACTCGCCTTACAAAATCCATAGATGCGCAAAAATATATTTATAATCCATAAAAGACGTTCATACAAGAGCAAAAAGCCCACAAACTTCCATTTATAGACATTTAATGGTGTGAGAAGTGGTACATGGCTCAATTAACTTCAGAGAGTACAGATAAGCAGGTTGGTCAACGTATACAGATGCGCCGTAAGGAACTGGGAATGACTGCCCAGTACCTGGCAGAGCTTGTTGATATCTCTCATCAGCAACTTTCCCGCTATGAACGCGGAACTAATAAGATTAACGTGGCGCACCTTGTGAACATAGCGATTAAGCTCAATTCACCGATCAGTTGGTTTTTTATTGATTGCTTCTCAACACTAGATAGGGAATCGAAGAAACAACAGGATTTCGTGCCATTAAAGGATGCAGATTTAAAGAATCGCCTTGATCAAATATGGCCTCGATTAACTCATGAACAAAGGCGCGTTTTAATTATGCTTTTAGATGAATATACGAAATGAGACTTAAAAGTAAAGTCTCATTTTATCCAAAAATCTGATTATTACCTGTAATTTAGATCTTATCATCTACCATTTTAAGCACTCTAATAATTTTATCTTTATCAAAATATTGTTCAAGAAACTTGTCTTTTCCTGACACTACGCTCTTATTATCAACTTTCCCAACCGGGATTTTGACATCTTTTCTTTGAAGCTCTGAGATGATAACGTCTTTAGCCAATTGTTGTTCATATCTGAGATGATCAACATACTTATATATGCCTAATATCTTTATTGATTTTTTGGTGTTTGGACTGTATTCGAAATTTTCGTCACTGGTTCTTAAGAGATATTTAAAAATTGCCGAATACATTTCTATAAGGTTGTGCATTTTAGGCTTAGGTCTCTTATAACCTAGCACTTCACACAAGTCGCATAATTTTTCAAAAGTTTCATCATCAAGCCTGATTTGAATATGATGTTTACCTATTTTTTTGAGCTGTTTTTTGCGTACGTTTTGATAAGCAATATTGGTTTTACGACGAACTTTTGTAGCCTCATCTAACTCCTCAATTTCATCGAACTCAAATTCATCATTCCCATCGCTCTCATCAAGCTCATCAAGTTCATCAAGTTCTCTGTGTTTTAACGCCATAACTGATTCCTCTGGGTTATCTGATCGTCAGATTACGGATAGGTTTCAAACTGTCAAGTTTGAATCTGATCATCAGATTAGAAAGATAGAACTCTGACCATCAGATCTAATCATCTCAGAAAATAGAAACCTAAATTAATCGTTAAATAACAAGTATATAATTTAAAATCAAGCCAAAAAACCTCTGATGATAACAACGTTTTTTCCACAAAAAATCATTCATTCTGAAAATCTGTAAAGGCGCTTTGCATCAATTGGATGCGTAAATCGACTAGGTTTTTACGATGAACTCTTTACGTCTGATCAAACTGAAAACAGTCCTTGAATACTGTGCTTTCTCACGCGCTACGCTCTATCGCCAAGTCAAAGCGGGCCATTTTCCTGAACCTGTCCGCCTGACTGGCGGATTTGGTGATGTAGACACGCCTTCTCGTTCTGTAGCGTGGAGGGAAGAAGAAATACTGCAATGGATTGCCAGCCGCCAGAAAGTACCGCTATCAGACACAAGAAAGAATTGAGTGACAAAGTGTCATCGCTCTAATAGCACGTTATATGCACATCCAATAGGGATAGTGATTATATGATTCAATACTCACTATCCCATACCGATTGTTACTTCTGTAAGGGATATAAATGTTACTGAATAAACGCAACATAGATTTTTGTTGTTCACTTGATATTGGTAAGAATACCAGAGATCAACGTATAAAAATGAGAACTGATAAACTTAGTCTTGTAAGTCGATTCAATAATAGTAGCGAAAGAAAGAGAACATATACCAGATTGAAAAAGATGAGCCAGAAGGAATTTAAACAATATCGAGCCCAATATATCCGAAACGATGAAGGAAAGCCTTACGGTAAGGCTTTACTGATTCGAAGAAAGAAGAAACACTCTCCCGTGCTATTACGAATTGATTATTCACCAATAAATCGTAATACAGGCGGAATACGTTTAGATTTTCATCCCCAACATATGGCTCCCAAAAAAATAGATCATTTGTTATCGTGGATAGACCGTCGATTAGGTGGAATATTTAACCAACTGCTGGCACGGGCTTGGGTTACGCAAATTGATGTCGCTATTGATATCTACAACTGCAAGTTAGATGATTACATATGGGGATTAGAACGTTCAGGAAAAACAGCATACTTTAATAAAGAAAATGGTTTTCCTGGAATCAGAATAGGCAGTTACCGCTCGTTTTTACATTTTCTTTGCTATGGAAAAGTAGACGCTAACAGCGGTAGAAAACTGGTCTTTCGAGAAAGAGCCAAATTCATTAACATCAATTTTGATGAGTATCAGCAATTTCTGCGTATCGAAGCCCGATACAGACCAAACGCTACGCCCACAAGCAAAAACGGTAATGCCTTGATGCTGGCCCATATTTTAGAGATGAGAAATCCCTTCGAGCGGCTCCGGGTCTACACGAAAGATTTGGGGGATGAGCTATTGGAAAGGGGGTATCTTTACACGCTACCAAACGCTCCCAGCATAGCTGAAATGAAGCGCTATATGATAGAAGCTATGCAATGCTCACGCCTGCCTCGCAAAGTCGATAGACTCATCGCAGAACATGAAATAGAACTGTTCGATAAACGTACGGTCTGGACGCAGTGGTCACGCTGCGTTGCTCAATTAAGCGGCATTTTCAGTATAGCGTCTGTTTTCTGTGTACATAAGAGTGTACATACTGAAAAAATGGAGTAGATAAAACTCAATAAAATCAATGACAATACGCAATTACTCGATATTCAAATTCAACATCGAGTAAATCCTCTCCCCCCGCATAATAAAAACGCCTCCGGTCATAAAACCCGAGGCGTTTTTTTATGCGTCAGCGAAGAAAGAAATTAGTCTTCCCAGCGTTTCAACAATACACAGGCATTAACGCCACCGAAGCCGAAACCGTTTGATAAGGCATAGGTGATGTCATGTTTCTGCGCAGTATTACCGACGATGTTCAGACCGGCAGCCGCTTCGTCTTTGTTTTCCAGATTCAGCGTCGGAGGAACGATTTGGTCACGTACGGCAAGAATGGTGAAGATCGTCTCCAGCCCGCCAGCCGCGCCCAACAAGTGTCCGGTCGCAGATTTGGTAGACGTAACAGCCAGTTTGCCGTCAGTGCCAAACAGGGTTTTAATCGCATTGATTTCACCCAGATCACCCACCGGCGTAGACGTGGCGTGAGCATTCAGATGTTGCACGTCTGATGGCTGAATACCCGCCTGACGCAGGGCGATTTTCATCGCGCGGCCCGCACCGTTGCCATCTTCCGCACCGGACGTCATGTGGTAGGCGTCACCGCTGGTGCCGTAACCGACAATCTCAGCCAGAATTTTGGCGCCACGTGCCTTCGCATGTTCCAGCTCTTCGATCACCAGCATGCCTGCGCCTTCGCCCATGATGAAACCATCACGCGCGCTGTCAAACGGACGGGAGGCTTTTTCCGGATGATCTTCATGACCGGTAGACATGGCCTTCGCTGCAGCAAAACCGCCCAGGCTCACGGTATCAATCGCCGCTTCTGCGCCGCCACAAAGCGCAACATCGGCTTCGTCATTGCGAATCAAACGCACTGCATCACCAATCGCCTGAACACCTGCCGCGCAAGCCGTTACCGGTGCGCCAATCGGGCCTTTGAACTGATGTTTAATCGAAACCTGGCCAGACGCCAGATTCACCAGGAATGAAGGTATAGTGAAAGGCGACAAACGCTTAGCGCCACGGCTGTCATTGGTGCGCACGGCATGGGCAATAGCCGGGAAGCCGCCGATACCAGAACCGATGATAGTTGCGGTACGTTCCTGCTGTTCCTGCGTTTCTGCTTTCCAGCCGGCATCAGCAATAGCCATATCCGCAGCAGCCATCGCAAACAGAATGAAACGGTCCATTTTTTTCTGGTCTTTCGGTACCACGAACATATCCGGATCGAATCCTGACTCAGGGTCCTGTTCTTTAGTTTGTACCTGACCACCAATTTTCACAGTCAACGTTTCAACAATCTCTTCCGGCAAAACTCGGATACCAGACTGACCGGCCAGCAGACGCTTCCAGATAGTTTCGATATCACAGCCCAGAGGACTCACAGCCCCCATGCCGGTAATAACCACTCGACGATGAGTCATAAAACATTCCTCTCTGTCTGTATAAGACGTAAGTTTCTGCAGGCGATTACATGAACCGGCCAGAAACGGGTTTCTGGATAATAAAGCCTGACAGTATGTGACGAATTACGTTTTTGTAAACCCGTAACCCAAAATTTTATTGTGCCTACTTTGCGAGGCTACGCAACACCAGGCTGGTGATTGCCTGAACGCGTTCTTCCAGTTGTTCAGGTGTTTTTTGTTCCAGCAATAACGGATGCGAGAAGGGGGTTGTCACCGTGGTGATCGCCATACAAACCTCATCCAGCGGCGTTTTACGCTCAAATTCACCGGATTCCCGGCCGTCGGCAACCACTTTCTCAACAATGCTGTATATCATAGCACGATGATTTAATGTGGATTTCCATCGCTGAGCTGAGGCTATCGCGGCCAGATCATGTAATTTCCTGTCCAGGAAAAAGAGATCCAGACTACGTGTCAGCAGCGTTTTAAAAATAGATCTCAGGCGCAGAGTCGCACTTTGGTCACTTTGCGCAATCACCATGAGCGCTTCATCTATCTGCCCCACCCGCTGCGAGCAAATGGCTTCGCCAATAGCCTGTTTAGACTCAAAAAACTTATAAATATAAGCACTTGAAACGCCAATCGATTTGGCAAGATCCGCCACCGACGTTTTGGCATAGCCATAAAGACGAAAGTGCTCGAATGCCGCATCTATAATTTGTTCACGCCGTTCGTGCTCGGCAGGTCCACGCTGTGTTAACGCAACCGGAATATCGGGCTTCATACACTCCTCCGGGCAGATTAAACAATTAAGCCGTGCGTCAATGAGTGACGATTTTAATTAATCGTAACCTATAAGCGAAGAAAATTCACCTCTGATAAAAAACGGCGTCATGGATAAATGGAAAAGCACCGTCAAAACAAACGAGTAATCACCAATTTTCTAATCTAAAATAATACAACATTTTCTCTTACCCTTTAGTAATGGCTGACACGAGGGAAATCAGCATTAGATAAAGTAATGTTAAAAGCCATGTAAAAGAAAAACTCAGTCGCCAGCTAATGGGAAACTCATTACTCTACGCGGCTACCGTTTCCTCACTGACTGATTTGTCTGGCGCACATCCATGTTACTCACCGTTCTTTATATTATTGGGATCACCGCAGAAGCCATGACCGGTGCTCTGGCTGCCGGACGTCGGAAAATGGATTCCTTTGGCGTCATTATTATTGCTGCAGCGACGGCCATTGGCGGCGGTTCTGTTCGCGACATGCTTTTAGGGCATTACCCATTGGGATGGGTTAAGCATCCGGAGTACATCGTGATTGTGGCTGTGGCCGCGCTAATGACCACCTGGCTGGCTCCTTTAATGCAACATCTGCGAAAGCTCTTTTTAGTGCTTGATGCCGTGGGGCTGGTGGTGTTTTCCATTATCGGGACACAAGTGGCCCTCGATATGGGACATGGCGCTATCATTGCTTCGGTTTGTGCGGTCATTACCGGTGTTTTTGGCGGCGTGCTGCGGGACATGATGTGTAATCAGATCCCGCTGGTCTTTCAGAAAGAAATTTATGCCGGCGTGTCATTTGCCTCCGCCTGGGTTTACATCGGGCTACAATATTTCTCACTGCCCCACAATCTGGTGGTTATTATCACGTTACTGATCGGCTTTACCGCGCGTCTTATTGCGCTGCGTTTTCGCCTTGGATTGCCTGTGTTTAATTACCCGCATTCGGACCACTAATGCGTCCTTCCTGTAGCCCGTTAGTGGAATGCAGGCAATTGCGCCTGCCTCAGAGCTTCGGTCAAAATCTCAACGTCCGGATGATGAATAAAATCAAAAACCTGAGCGGCCCGTTTTCTCCCGATCCCCTCAGTCATTTTCCAGTCGCGAGACGTCAGCTGTGTCAGCCTGTTCCAGCTTTGCTGGCGTTCTGCAAATCCCAGGGCAAAAGAAGGAAATCCTATTGCTGACAGCCAGCGCCGGAAGCTCTTTTCGCGTGCAAGATGAATTTGCGCCATCAGTTTTTGCGCCTGTTTAACACCGATACCCGGAACCGCAGCCAGCTCTTTCACGTTAAAGCTTAACCAGCTGATCAGAGAATCCGCCGGGGAAGCATCCAGTAACTTTTGCCATGTGGCCCCGCCGAACCCCGCCATATCTAACGCTTCCGGCCCGCTAAGCCAGATCAGACGTGAGAGAAACTGCTGCATGCAGCCCGGTTCAGGCGTAAAGCAGGAAAGTGCGTTATAGCGCCTTGGTTCAGGCAAAGGCATTTCCGTACGCTTACTTACCCGCCATGTCACTTCATCAAGGCGCGGGATCCCCTGTCCGGCCAGCGCGACAGCGACCTGATCGCCAGGAAGAACATCCCATTGTCTGAACCGGCTAACCGATCCCACACTCACCTTACTGACTAACTTATCGTCCAGCCTCAGGGGCTTCAGGTTGAGGATAACGGTCACTTTCCCGCTTCGTCCTGTGGTGGTGGTGATACCCGTGACATCGGTGAGCTGTCTGGCGGGCGGATATTTCCAGGCAACCGCCCAGACTGCAGGTTTATTTTGCCAGTATTTCCCGGCAGGCTCTTCTTGCTGACGAACAACCACACCATCCGTCGCAAAAGGCAGAGGCTGGTAAAACCAGTCTTCACGCCATTTTTCCACATCTTCGACAGCGCTCACCGCATGCGTGAACTGAGCCACAACCGGAAAACCGAACTGGCTCAGCTTCTCCAGGTGGTCAGCCATAAGCGTGGGTCCATCCGGCCATGACCAGATAAAAATACCCGTCTGCTTCAGCAGGTCAGAAGCAGAAGCACGCATCATTGCACCCGCAACTTTTGATCTTGCATTCATCCCGCCATCAGCACTTTGTTGATGACCGGTCATCAACAGATAAAGCTCGCCCTGTAATATCAACTCAGGGCTCATGTCCGGGATATGCAGCGGGATCGCCGGAATTGACGCGGCTTTTACCGTCCAGTTTTGTCCTTTCTCACCATCGCCACGGCTAACCAGTGCGGCCAACTGCCCATAACGGTAAATCAGCGACACCGCCACGCCATCGATTTTGGGCTGCACCCACAGATTCTTTCGCCCCTGCATCCAGTTTGCGACAGCATATTTATCTTTCATTTTATGCAGGCCGGTATGAGCCACCGGATGCGTAAATTCAGCATCATCACTCGCTGGCACTGTTAGTTCAGGCACCGGCTGGCTGGCACACTGTAGCCAGAGACGTTGTTTCTGACGCAAATGATCATAGACCGAATCTTCTATCGGGCTGCTGCCAGACTGATGGTAGGCTGCATCCCACTGGGTCAGCTGAGCGGTGAGATGGTGGGTTTCCTGTGTCAGGCGTTCTGATGGCCAGACAGGGCAGTCTGGCGACGGCATATTCTTACCGGAAGCAGAGAAAGCAAAAGGGAACAGGCAGATAAGAAAAATAAACTGGCGCATTGGCACCTCCTTGTGAAGGCCAGTAAACGCCGGTGTAATTTTTCCTGCCAGTGGCATAATCCCTTCTTGCGAGATACCTTCCTGGTTATTTCATCTGTTGCTGCAACGAAGAAAAAATTTGGAATGCGGCACGTAAATCTGTCAGGAAAGGCTATTTTCTCTGGCAAAGTTGCGATGAAATACGTCTGGGCGCTGCACCGAATGCAGCGAGCGTGTATACTGTGCGAGAGATCACTCTTCGCATACTTCCTATCAACCCATTCAGTTGAAACGTCATCATGGTTCAAGGCACGCTATATATTGTCTCCGCCCCTAGTGGAGCAGGCAAATCAAGTCTGATTCAGGCTTTACTTAAAACACAACCGCTCTACGACACACAGGTTTCTATTTCTCATACGACCCGAGCTATACGTCCGGGCGAGAAAGATGGCGAGCATTACTTCTTTGTCGACAAAGAAGCGTTTCGCGAAATGATTGAACGTGATGCCTTTTTAGAACACGCAGAAGTTTTTGGTAATTATTACGGGACTTCGCGTGAAACCATTGAGCAGGTTTTAGCGTCGGGTGTGGATGTTTTTCTGGATATCGACTGGCAGGGCGCGCAGCAAATTCGGAAAAAAATGCCGCAGGCACGCAGTATTTTTGTCTTACCGCCATCGAAAGATGAGCTAGACCGTCGCCTGCGTGGCCGCGGGCAAGACAGCGAAGCCGTTATCGCAAAACGTATGGCACAAGCCGTAGCTGAAATGACACACTTTGCCGAATACGACTATTTAATTGTGAATGATGATTTTGATCTGGCTTTATCGGATTTAAAAACCATTATTCGCGCTGAACGTCTGCGTCTGAGCCGTCAGCGGCTCCGTCATGACGGATTAATCACCAAACTATTGGCAGACTGAAGTCACTTTCAGTATTATGCCCAGTCTTTCGTCACCCTGTGGAGTAGCACATATATGGCACGCGTAACTGTTCAAGACGCTGTTGAAAAAATTGGTAACCGTTTTGACCTGGTGTTGGTGGCTGCTCGTCGCGCACGCCAGCTGCAATCTGGTGGTAAAGATCCACTGGTCGCTGAAGAAAACGATAAAGTCACTGTAATTGCCCTGCGCGAAATCGAAGAAGGCCTGATCACCAATCAGATCCTCGACGTTCGTGACCGTCAGGAGCAACAGGAGCAGGAAGCCGCAGAGATTCAGGCAGTGACTGCCATCGCTGAAGGCCGTCGTTAATTAACGAAACGGATCTCACTTGTATATCTTTGAAAGCCTGAATCAACTGATTCAAAAATACCTGCCGGAGGAGCAAATTAAGCGCCTCGTGCAGGCTTACCTCGTGGCGCGGGACGCGCACGAGGGGCAAACACGTTCCAGCGGTGAGCCGTATATTACTCACCCGGTGGCCGTGGCATGTATTTTGGCTGAAATGAGGCTCGATCATGAGACTCTGATGGCGGCGTTATTACACGACGTTATCGAAGACACGCCTGCAACTTACCAGGACATGGAACAACTGTTTGGCAAAAGCGTTGCTGAGCTGGTTGAAGGCGTTTCAAAGTTAGACAAGCTGAAATTCCGTGATAAGAAAGAAGCGCAGGCGGAAAACTTCCGCAAAATGGTCATGGCGATGGTGCAAGATATCCGCGTCATTTTGATCAAACTCGCTGACCGTACTCATAACATGCGCACGCTGGGCTCTTTACGCCCGGACAAACGTCGCCGCATTGCCCGTGAAACGCTGGAAATTTACAGCCCGCTGGCACACCGTTTGGGTATTCATCACCTGAAAACCGAGCTCGAAGAGCTGGGCTTCGAAGCCCTTTATCCAAACCGTTATCGCGTCATCAAAGAAGTGGTGAAAGCTGCGCGTGGTAACCGTAAAGAGATGATCCAGAAAATCCTCTCTGAGATTGAAGGCCGTTTAACCGAAGCCGGCATTCAGTGCCGTGTCAGTGGTCGCGAAAAACACCTGTATTCTATCTATTGCAAAATGCACCTGAAGGAACAGCGTTTCCATTCTATTATGGATATCTACGCCTTCCGGGTGATCGTTAAAGAACTCGATACCTGTTATCGCGTGTTAGGACAGGCACATAGCCTGTACAAACCGCGTCCGGGTCGGGTTAAAGATTACATCGCCATCCCCAAAGCCAACGGCTATCAATCTTTGCATACATCACTAATCGGTCCGCATGGTGTGCCGGTTGAAGTACAGATCCGTACGGAAGATATGGATCAGATGGCGGAGATGGGGGTTGCGGCTCACTGGGCTTATAAAGAGAACAGTGAAACCAGTACCACCGCACAGATCCGTGCTCAGCGTTGGTTACAGAGTCTGCTTGAGCTGCAACAAAGTGCAGGCAACTCCTTTGAATTTATTGAGAGCGTGAAATCGGATCTGTTCCCGGACGAGATTTACGTCTTTACGCCGGAAGGTCGTATCGTCGAATTGCCTGCGGGCGCGACACCGGTCGACTTTGCTTATGCTGTGCATACCGATATCGGCCATGCCTGCGTTGGCGCGCGCGTTGACCGCCAACCGTATCCGCTCTCGCAGCCGCTGACCAGCGGACAAACTATCGAAATCATTACCGCACCGGGCGCCCGCCCGAACGCAGCCTGGCTGAACTTTGTCGTCAGCTCACGTGCACGCGCCAAAATCCGCCAGATGCTGAAGAACCTGAAACGTGATGATTCGGTTTCACTTGGCCGTCGCCTGCTGAATCATGCGCTGGGTGCCGGTAAAAAACTGTCAGATATTCCGCCGGAAAACATCAAAAACGAGCTGGATCGTATGAAGCTCCCGGCGATGGATGACCTGCTGGCAGAAATCGGTCTCGGCAATGCCATGAGCGTTGTGGTTGCCAAAAACCTGATGGGTGACCAGTCTTCAATGGCATCGTCAGGTACCCGTAATCTGCCGATTAAAGGCGCAGATGGCGTGCTAATCACCTTCGCGAAATGTTGCCGTCCGATTCCGGGTGACCCGATTATTGCCCACGTCAGTCCGGGCAAAGGGCTGGTGATCCATCATGAATCCTGCCGTAATATTCGCGGTTATCAGAAAGAACCTGAGAAATTCATGGCCGTTGACTGGGATAACCACCAGGAAACTGATCAGGAATTTATCGCTGAAATCAAAGTTGATATGTTCAACCATCAGGGCGCACTGGCGAACCTGACCGCTGCAATTAATGCCGCGCAGTCGAACATTCAGAATCTGAGCACCGAAGAAAAAGACGGTCGCGTCTACAGCGCCTTTATCCGCCTGACGACCCGCGATCGCGTTCATCTGGCGAATATCATGCGTAAAATCCGTATCATGCCGGACGTCATCAAAGTTACCCGCAACCGAAACTGATTGTTATGACCCCAGAACGTTATGCCCGCATCCGCGAAATGCTTGCGGCCCGACAGCCAGACCTGACGGTCTGTATGGAACAGGTGCATAAACCACATAACGTTTCTGCCGTCATCCGTACGGCAGACGCCGTCGGCGTTCACGAAATCCACGCTGTCTGGCCTACAACCCGAATGAAGACACTGGTCTCTTCGGCGGCAGGCAGCAACAGCTGGGTTCAGGTCAAAACACACAAAACCATTCAGGATGCCGTCGCCAAAATGAAGGCGAAGGGCATGCAAATCCTGGCAACCAACTTGTCAGAGAAAGCCGTCGACTTCCGCGCGATTGATTACACCCGCCCGACCTGCATATTGCTGGGTCAGGAGAAAACCGGTATCACACCTGAAGCGTTAGCGCTGGCTGACAGCGATATCATCATTCCGATGATTGGTATGGTGCAATCTCTGAACGTCTCCGTTGCCTCGGCGCTTATCCTGTACGAAGCCCAGCGCCAGCGCGAAAACGCCGGTATGTATCGCCGCGACAGCAGTCTGCTGAGCGAGAAGGAACAGCAGCGACTGCTGTTTGAAGGCGGCTATCCCGTTCTGTCCAATGTGGCGAAGCGAAAGAAGCTTCCCCGCCCTTTCATTGACGATCACGGGCAAATCATTGCCGATGATGAATGGTGGTCGGCGATGCAAATGACGGTCAAAAAAAGATGAAAGGCCGCCTGCTCGACGCCATCCCGCTGACGTCGCTTTCCGGCGTCGGAGCCAGTCAGGCAGACAAGCTCGCCAAACTCGGCCTTGAAACTATTCAGGATTTACTGCTTCATCTTCCTTTACGCTATGAAGATCGTACCCGCCTTTACACCATCAATGATTTACAGCCCGGCATTTTCGCGACCATAGAAGGCGAAGTGTTGCGTAGTGATATCAGTTTTGGCCGCCGCAGAATGCTGACCTGTCAGATAAGTGACGGCACTGGCATGGCGACGTTACGCTTCTTCAACTTTAACGCCGCGATGAAAAACAGCCTGGCAACAGGTCGCCGTGTTACCGCTTATGGTGAAATCAAACGCGGCACGATCGGTGCTGAAATCATCCATCCGGAATACCGCATTCAGGGTGAAAACAGCGAAGTCGTTCTGCAGGAATCACTGACGCCGGTTTATCCGACAACGGAAGGTATCCGCCAGGCGACCTTGCGTAAACTGACGGATCAGGCACTTGAACTGCTCGACACCGTACCTGTCGCCGAACTGTTGCCAGAGGAACTGAGTCGTTCGCTGATCCCGCTTCCTCAGGCGCTGCATTTGCTGCACCGCCCGCCGCCAGATATCCAGCTTGCAGACCTTGAAAAAGGTCATCATCCGGCTCAACGCCGCCTGATTATGGAAGAACTTCTGGCACATAATCTCAGTATGCTGGCTGTCCGCGCCGGTACACAGAGTTATAAAGCGCTGCCGTTGCATCATGACGACCGCCTGAAAAATCAGTTCCTCGCGTCGCTTCCTTTCAGCCCGACCGGTGCGCAAGCACGGGTTGTGGCAGAAATTGAACAGGACCTGGCAAAAAGTTATCCTATGATGCGTCTGGTGCAGGGCGACGTGGGATCAGGTAAAACGCTGGTAGCCGCCCTCGCCGCACTTTGCGCTATTGCTCAGGGCCAACAGGTCGGATTAATGGCGCCGACAGAATTGCTGGCCGAACAGCATGCCAATAATTTCCGTCAGTGGTTTGAGCCACTGGGTATTCAGGTTGGCTGGCTGGCGGGCAAACAAAAGGGTAAAGCCCGGCAGGCACAGCAGGATGCGATCGCCAGCGGACAGGTGTCGATGGTGGTGGGAACGCACGCTATCTTCCAGGAACAGGTTTTGTTCTCGTCACTTTCGCTGGTCATTATCGATGAACAGCACCGTTTCGGTGTGCATCAGCGTCTGGCGTTGTGGGAAAAAGGTCTGCAACAGGGCTTCCATCCACATCAGTTGATCATGACCGCCACGCCGATCCCACGCACACTGGCAATGACGGCTTACGCTGATCTTGATACCTCTGTGATCGACGAACTCCCGCCAGGCCGCACGCCGGTGACTACCGTCGCCATTCCGGACACCCGCCGCAGTGACATTATCAGCCGTGTCAAAAGTGCCTGCGAGCAGGAAAATCGTCAGGCTTATTGGGTGTGTACGCTGATTGAAGAATCGGAAATGCTGGAAGCGCAGGCCGCTGAAGCCACATGGGAAGGCCTGAAAGAAGCACTTCCGGCGCTGAATATCGGACTGGTTCACGGTCGTATGAAAGCCCAGGAAAAGCAGGCCGTTATGCAGGCATTCAAACAGGGTGAAGTGCAGCTTCTGGTGGCAACGACTGTCATTGAAGTCGGCGTTGACGTACCGAATGCCAGCCTGATGATTATCGAAAACCCGGAGCGTTTAGGGCTGGCGCAGTTGCACCAGTTACGTGGGCGCGTTGGACGTGGTGCCGTTGCTTCTCACTGTGTACTGCTCTACAAAACGCCGCTCAGCAAAACGGCGCAGAAACGTTTGCAGGTTTTACGCGACAGCAACGATGGCTTTGTTATCGCACAGCAGGATTTGGAAATCCGCGGGCCGGGTGAACTACTGGGCACGCGTCAGACCGGCAGCGCTGAATTTAAAGTCGCTGATTTATTACGTGATCAGGCGATGATCCCGGATGTACAGCGCATTGCGCGTTATCTGCAGCAACAATTCCCTGATCATGCCAAAGCTCTGATTGAGCGCTGGCTGCCAGAAAGAGTCCGTTACACCAACGCCTGATCTCTCTTTTCGCTCATTCACTTCATCAAATCATTATTAAAAATGATGTTTTGTTTCCAACATATTCTCTTCTCTTTTCCCTATTGCGCCCCCAAAACCACTCTCCGCACTGGTTATTTGATAACCTTCACAGAGTGGGGAAAAGCCGGTAACCGGTTTCACCTCCCGTCACTACACTGATGATAATTAAGGCAACCCTGTCTGATGTCCTCAACATAAGGCCAAATCATCATGAGTATCAGCCAATCCCTCTTCACTTTTATAGAACAGAAAATCAGCCCCTTCGCCGCGCGATTATCCTCACAGCGACATGTCATGGCAGTGCGTGATGGCTTCATCTCAGCAATGCCCTTTATGATTGTTGGTTCGTTTTTACTGGTTTTTGTTCACCCGCCATTTTCGCCCGAATCTTCATGGGGCTTCGCCAGAAGCTGGCTGGCGCTCTCGGCAAAATATGAAGTGCAGATCCTGACGCCGTTCAATATGACGATGGGCATTATGTCCATCTACATCTCGGCATCGATTGCCTACAATCTGGCAAGAAGTTACAAGCTAGACCCGTTCATGACCGCAATGCTGGCGCTGATGTCTTTCCTGCTGGTCGCAGCACCGCAGATTGATGAAAAGATGTCGACGGCGGCGCTGGGCGGCGTGGGGATCTTTACGGCTATTCTGGTGGCGATTTATGTCACCGAACTGACGCGGTTATTGAAAAAATACAATATCGGTATCCGTTTACCCGAACAGGTACCTTCAAACATTAAGCATTCGTTTGATTTGCTGATCCCGATTGTGGCCGTGGTGATTACACTTTTCCCGCTGAGCTTACTGGTCCAGTCAGGGTTTGATATGTTGCTGCCACAGGCGATTATGGCGCTGTTCGAACCCCTGATTTCTGCCGCAGACTCGCTGCCTGCCGTACTTCTCGCCGTGCTGATTTGCCACCTGTTGTGGTTCGCCGGCATTCATGGCTCGGCCATTGTATCTGGCATGTTGCAGGCTTTTTGGTTAACCAATCTCGGGCTGAATCAGACAGATCTCGCTGCCGGTTTACCCATGACGCACATCATGACCGAGGCATTCTGGAATTTCCTGATCGTGATTGGCGGGTCCGGCGCGACAATGGGACTGGTGCTGCTGTTTTGTCGCAGTAAGTCAGCGCATCTGCGCACCATGGGGAAACTCAGTCTGGTGCCAAGCTGTTTCAATATCAATGAGCCGGTGATTTTTGGCACACCTATCGTCATGAATCCGGTATTTTTCATTCCCTTCCTGCTGGCACCGATGGTCAATGCCGTTATCGCCTATCTGGCCGTATCGACGGATCTGCTCCCGCATATGATTTCACTGGTCCCCTGGACATCGCCGGCACCGATCGGGGCGGCCTGGGCGATGGGCTGGGATTTCAAAGTGTCGGTTCTGGTTATCCTGCTGATGGCACTGTCGATGGTAATTTATTATCCATTCTTCAAGGTCTACGAGAAGCAGTTACTGACGCAGGAAAAAGCCGCTGAGGCCGAACAGGTGTTCACTGAGAAGGCGGACGCGGCACAATAAACCCGACGGGAAGGAATAGTCAGGCACAGAAGCGATGTTTCTGTGCCTGTTTTTTTAGCTGATAGCCGGGAATACAGGCAGCATCAGGTAGAGTTTAATCACAATCGCATTGGCGATATCGATGAAGAATGCGCCCACCATCGGCACCACCAGAAACGCCAGATGCGAAGGGCCAAACTGGTTGGTGATCGCCTGCATATTGGCAATGGCCGTCGGGGTGGCACCCAGCCCGAAACCACAGTGTCCTGCCGCCAACACCGCCGCATCGTAGTTTTTCCCCATCACGCGATAAGTCACGAAAATCGCGTAAAGCGCCATCGCGAGGGCTTGAACGATAAGAATTGCCATCATCGGCAAGGCGAGTGCCGCCATCTCCCACAACTTAAGGCTCATCAATGCCATGGCAAGGAACAGTGACAAACTGACGTTACCCAGCACGGATACCGCACGGTCGAAGACACGATAAAAACCGAGCCATGCCAGCATATTACTCAGGATCACACCAACGAAGAGCACGCAGACAAAGGTTGGGATTTCAAATGCCGAGCCTTGCAACAGACTGGCGGTATATGTCCCAGCCATCAGGCAAATCGCGATCAGGGCAATGGTTTCAACCATCACCAGTGGCGTAATCATCCTGCCAATCGACGGTTTCTCAAATGCGCTCGGGTCGACCATATCCTCGGGGTTTCCGTTGGGGGTGGAAGAATGGCTGACCAGATAGCGCGCTACCGGCCCCCCAATAATACCGCCGAGCACCAGACCAAAAGTTGCGCAAGCCATCGCGACTTCCGTCGCATTTTCAAAGCCATAACGCTCGATAAACAGCTTGCTCCATGCCGCGCCGGTGCCGTGGCCACCTGAAAGGGTAATCGACCCCGCCAGCAACCCCATCAGCGGATCCAGCCCGAGCATTTTCGCCATTCCGATACCGATGGCATTTTGCAAAAGCAGTAAGCCCACGACGACAAACACCAGCAGAAACAGCGATTTGCCGCCTGCCCGCAGACTTGCCAGATTGGCGTTAAGACCGATCGTGGCAAAAAATGCCAGCATCAGTGGCTCTTTTAAAGACATGTCGAAACCGACTTCCCAGCCGAATATCTGGTTGGCGATCAGTAACAATAAAGCGACCAGCAAACCACCGGCAACGGGTTCAGGAATGGTGTATTTTTTGAGGAATTTGACCGACTGGACGCATTTCCGTCCTAAAAGGAGTACCAACGTGGCGGCAACCAGGGTGCCGTAGGTGTCGAGTTGAATCATTGACGAACTCCATTTTAAAATAAATCCAATAAAATTATCGAGTTATAAAAACTTCACTGACATGTTTTTTCCCAGAAGCTGAATTAGAAGTCATTCAAGCTGCGTCAGGCAAGAAAAACAGGCCATAAATCCCGTCCAATCCAAAACCAGTCGAGGAATATTGCCATTAGCAAACGATTGCTTTTGTCGTTAATTTCAATAAAAATGCCCGCTTTGCCGCTTATTGGAATGCCACAGCATGAGTTCGCAAACCGCAGAACAAGAAACACAGCAACCCGATCTCTCCCGTCAGCAAAAAAGTGAACTGATTTACCGGCTCGAGGACCGCCCGCCATTACCTCAAACGTTATTCGCCGCCTGTCAGCATTTGCTGGCGATGTTTGTTGCGGTAATCACACCAGCACTACTGATTTGCCAGGCGCTGGGTTTGCCTGCGCAGGACACGCAGCACATCATCAGCATGTCGCTGTTCGCCTCCGGCCTGGCTTCTATTTTGCAGATTAAAACCTGGGGACCGGTCGGCTCGGGTTTACTCTCGATTCAGGGCACCAGCTTTAACTTTGTTGCGCCGCTGATCATGGGCGGAATGGCGCTGAAAAATGGCGGTGCAGATGTGCCGACCATGATGGCGGCGCTGTTCGGCACCCTGATGCTGGCTTCCTGCACCGAAATCATTCTTTCCCGTTTCCTGCATCTCGCACGCCGCATCATTACGCCGCTGGTTTCCGGCATCGTGGTGATGATTATCGGGCTTTCACTCATTCAGGTCGGACTGACGTCTATCGGCGGCGGTTATGCGGCCATGAGCGATCACACATTCGGGGCACCGAAAAATCTGCTGCTGGCTGCCGTCGTGCTGGTAGTGATTGTTCTGCTGAACCGTCAACGTAACCCTTACCTGCGTGTCGCCTCTCTGGTTATCGCCATGGCCGTGGGTTATCTGGTGGCCTGGATGACGGGCATGTTGCCAACCGTTGCGCCAGCCGCGCAAAGCAACTGGATAACATTACCAACGCCGCTGTATTACGGACTGGGTTTTGACTGGAATTTGCTGATCCCGCTGATGCTGATTTTCATGGTGACATCGCTGGAAACCATCGGTGATATTACCGCAACCTCGGACGTTTCTGAGCAACCGGTCAGCGGCCCGCTGTACATGAAGCGCATCAAAGGCGGCGTTCTGGCCAATGGCCTGAACTCGATGCTTTCTGCTGTATTTAACACCTTCCCGAATTCCTGCTTCGGGCAGAACAACGGCGTCATTCAACTGACCGGCGTTGCCAGCCGCTATGTCGGTTTTGTGGTCGCGCTGATGCTGATCATCCTCGGGCTGTTCCCGGCTGTTGCGGGATTTGTGCAGCATATTCCTGAACCGGTACTGGGCGGCGCGACCATCGTGATGTTCGGTACCATTGCCGCTTCGGGTGTGCGCATTGTTTCCCGCGAGCGTCTGAATCGCCGCGCGATTATGATCATGGCGCTTTCTCTCGCCGTCGGTATGGGTGTTTCTCAGCAGCCGCTGATCCTGCAATTCGCACCGGACTGGCTGAAAACTCTTCTCTCTTCTGGCATTGCAGCGGGCGGCATTACTGCGATTGTTCTGAATCTGGTTTTCCCTCACGAGAAGTAAACGCAG
Source organism: Rahnella sp. WP5 (assembly GCF_000745615.1). Taxonomy (NCBI): domain Bacteria; kingdom Pseudomonadati; phylum Pseudomonadota; class Gammaproteobacteria; order Enterobacterales; family Yersiniaceae; genus Rahnella; species Rahnella sp. WP5. The sequence goes on from NZ_JQJR01000020.1 coordinate 22,707, forward strand.
GATGTAATCCGCGTGCAACAGCGGCAGAGGGTCTGGAACCTCTGCCGCTTTTTATTGCCTCCATTTGGCTAACCTGTTGAGAAAATTCGCTGTTTGCGGCATAAACAAAGAATCTTTTTCCATTTTCCCGTTACAGGGCTCCAGACGATGAGATTTATCGGTAAAATTTTGCTGACGTTCGCCTTACTTCTGGTGCTGGCGATCGTGCTGGTGTACGTCCTATTACAAACCCGCTGGGCTGCTGGCTGGGTCAGCCGCTGGGTCAGCAATAACAGCGAGTACCGTCTTTCCGTGGAGAAACTCGACCATAACTGGTCGTCGCCGGGTCGGGTGGCGTTAACCAATGTCATCTTCGGGCAGAAGAATCAGCCGGAAGTGCTGAATGCCGGTGAAGTTGATCTGGATTTAAGCTGGCGTCAGATCACCGAACCACGCTTTTTCGATCGCGTCGTGCTGGTCAGCGGACGCCTCAATGTCAGTCCTTCGTCAATGAATTTGCCATTGCAGGCCAATACCCTGCAACTGAGTAAAATGGCGCTCACCGGCAATACCGCTGGCTTAGACATTCAGGGTCAGCAGATTAACGCCGGTATTTCGCCGTGGCAGCCAAAACCCAATCAGCTTTTAGGCGATAAAGCTGACTTCCAGCTGAGCGCCGCCAGCCTGACGGTCAACGGACTGCCGGCCGAAAATGTGCTGATTCAGGGCAACATCAATAATAAGAATCTGACGCTGAGTAATTTTGGCGGCGATCTGGCTCGCGGTCAGTTAACGGGTAAAGCGACGCAGGCCGCCGATGGCAGCTGGAACATAGAAAACCTGCGGCTGAGCAATGTGCGTCTGCAAACCTCCAAACCGCTTTCTGCTTTCTTCGACGACTTCCAGACCCTGCCAAAAGTGACTATTCAGCGACTTGATCTGATCGACGCGCGTTTGCAGGGAACAGACTGGGCATTCAGCGACGTTGATTTGTCCGTGCAGGATCTGACGCTCGAAAAAGGCGACTGGCAAAGTGATGACGGCGAAATCACCCTGAATGCGACGGATATGATTGATGGAAACCTGCATATTCAGGATCCGATCATCAGCCTCGACCTTTCGCCGCAGGGCATTGCGATCAAACAAGCTACGGCGCGCTGGGAGCGCAGTTTATTGCGCACGACCGGCAACTGGCTGCGCGCCAACAAACGCCTTCAGCTTGATGAAGTGTCTGTTGCGGGGCTGGAATACACCTTGCCGGAAAACTGGAAACAACTCTGGAATCAGGCACTGCCGGATTCGCTGTCTGAAGTCTTTATCAGCCGGTTCATTGCTAACCGGAACCTGATTATTGATATCAATCCGCAGTTCCCCTTCCAGCTGACTGCACTTGATGGCCTCGGCAATAACCTGTTGCTGGCGCGTAATCATCAGTGGGGGATCTGGAGCGGTAAGCTGAATCTGAATGCAAGTGAAGCCACATTTAACCGCAATGATGTGCGCCGTCCTTCCATCACCCTGGAGGCGAACGACCGTCAGGTGAATATTTCTGAGCTGAGCGCCTTTACCAAAGAAGGATTGCTGGAAGCCAGTGCGACGGTTGATCAGCAGCCGCAGCGTCATTTCTCTGTGAAGATGACCGCCCGCTCAGTACCGGCGAATCAGCTGGAAAACTGGGGATGGCCACATGTGGCGCTGGAAGGTAACGCTAATATGCAGCTGAATCTGCAAGGACAGATGCCGGCAAACGTGGATTACAAACCCACGCTCAGCGGGACATTGCAGATAAACGGCAGCCAGGCAATTGACCAGAGAATGGTAAACGGGTTGGTTTCCGGTACGCCAGCATCTGCTACTCCTTAATCCAGGCATCACCAAAAATGCAAAAGGCACCGCAATGGCGGTGCCTTTTATTTTGGGTAGAAACCAATCAGTTAATTTCAGGCTCCAGCGGTGCGCCGGGCGCGGCGGGCAATACCAGATAGGTGCCTTCAAACACCGCGCCGTCTGTCTCATCGCCGTATAAATTCACTTCAAGTTGCACGCGTGCTTTCCGCCCGCGAGCCAGACGGTCGAGATCACCGCGGACAGAGCCCAGGTCGGCAACGGCACGCGGCCTGCCGGTCACCGGCATGCTGTAACGGATATGCGCATCCGCCAGCACAATGGTGCCGCCCAGATGGCGCTCACGCAGCAGCAGCCAGATCAGCCCCCAGCCGGTCAGCGTTGCCAGCGAAAACAAACTGCCAGCGAACAATGTATGGTGCGGATTCTGGTTGCCCGTTTCCGGCATCGTGGTGACAAATCGCTGGCCGGTGTACTGACTGATACGTACGCCCATTTTTTCGCTGAGCGGGATGTGGTCATACCAGGCCTGCTGAAGCTGGCCGCACCAGTCAGGGCGATGCAGAATATCATCCAGCGTTTCGATGGGTTTTATCATCAGGAAGTGGCGAACCGGGGTTGTTTGCGGCGTGGTGATTTCGCCCTGATTCACAAAGCCCAGTTTGGCAAAGAAATCCACGGCATCTTCGCGGGCGCTACAGACCACTCGTTTCACCCCTTCCTGACGCGCCACAGACTCCAGGGTCATCGCGACCAGCGTTCCCAGCCCTTTGTCTTGTACATTTGGATCAACCGCCAGAAAGCGGATAGAGGCTTCATTATCGGCATTGATGTATAAACGGCCAACCGCCACCGGTTCGCCCTCCTCATCAACCACCATCTGGTGATGTGCGATGGAATCGTAGGCATCACGCTCTGAACCCTCCGGCTGATGCAACGGTTTACGCAGCATTTCCCAACGGAATCGGTAATAGGCGGCCAGTTCTTTTTCGGTCGTCGGTACTCTCAGATGATACATAGATGCTTTCTCTCCGGCGTTATGCCTTATGGATCAGACTTGTAGCCAGAAGGTCACCGGCCCGTCGTTCACCAGTGCCACTTTCATATCCGCTGCAAAGCGTCCGGTTTCGGTAGCAATGCCCTTTTCCCGGCACTGCCCGCAAAAATACTGATATAACCGATCCGCTTCCTGTGGCTCAGCCCCGCGCGAGAACCCAGGACGCATGCCTTTTTGTGTGTCCGCCGCCAGCGTGAACTGCGACACCACCAGCAGGCTGCCACCGGCCTGCTGCACGTTCAGATTCATCTTGTCATTTTCGTCACCGAAGATTCGGTACCCGATCACCCGTTCACAAAGGCGTTTGGCTTTTTGTTCGTCATCGCCCTGTTCAACGCCCAGTAAAACCAGTAACCCCGGTCCTATCTGGCCACAGATTTCGCCATCGATCGTAACGCTGGCATTCAATACCCGCTGAATTAACGCAATCATACAAATCCTTCGGACTGATTATTCTTCTGCCCTATGTTGAGCAGACTGCAATTTTCTTAGAGAACGGTACTCGCCCAGCGTGACGGTAATTTCCGCCCCAAGAAGAACGATACACCAGCTGACATAGACCCAGAGAAATAAAATGGGGATCACCGCCAGTACACCGTAAATCAACTGATATGACGGGAAAAGCTGAATGTATAAGGTGAAGATTTTTTTACTCAACTCGAATAATACGCCGGAGACCAGCGCGCCGATCAGGGCATCTTTTGCCGGCACTCTGACCGTCGGGACTACCTGATAGAGCAGCCAGAATGTCACCCAGGAGATCAGCAAGGGCAGAATGCGCAGCGCGTGGTCGATCACCGAATGCACACCGCTGATGTTCAGCCAGTTCAGGGAGAGCAGATATGAGCTGACAGCCACGCTGGCCACCAGCAGAATTGGCCCGAGCGTTAACACCATCCAGTACACAGCGAAAGAAAACACAATCGGACGCGTGGTTTTGCTGTCCCAGATTTTGTTCAGCACGCTGTCTACCGAGGCTATCAGAAGTAGCGCGGTGACGATTAATCCACAGGTGCCCACGGCCGTCATTTTGCTGGAGTTGGCAACAAACTGTTCCAGATAGCGCTGGATAGTATTACCGGTCGCGGGCATGAAGTTGGAAAAGATGAATGTTTTCAGCTGCATGCTGATTTCTGAAAAAACAGGGAATAATGCAAAAAGTGAAAATACCACGGCGATCAGCGGCACGAGCGATAGCAAAGAGACATAGGCCAGATGGCCCGCCAGAAGCGTCAGGCCATCTTTATCCGAACGCTTTAAAAGCAGGCGCGTAAATTTCCACAACGATTTTAGGTAGTGGCTCAGTGCCCTTTTCTGCATCCTTACATCCTTCAGGAAAAGTATTTCGGTACCGTCTGGTTATCTTCTACCCATACAGCCTCAATGCCAGCATTCCGGGCGGCTTCGATATTTTCAGCAACATCATCAAAGAACACGGCCTGATCGGCGGTGAATCCTTCTTTCTTCAGAACATGCCGGAAAATTTCGGGCTCCGGTTTGCGCATACCCAAATTTTGCGAGAGGTACATCGCGTCGGTATTGGCTTCGATTTCAGGATAATGATGAGGCCAGAAATCCAGATGTAAGCGGTTGGTATTAGAAAGCACGACGACACGATGACCTTCTTCGCGCAGTTTCTGAAACAGGGCAATGACCTCAGGACGCAGACCAACAAACACCGCATGCCAGCCCGCACTGAATTGTTCAAAGCTTAGTGCGATACCCATTTCATGACATAAATCGGCAGCAAACTGTTCGTCGCTGATTTCACCACGCTCGTGTTTCTGGAACACCTCGCCCATTGAAAACCGCTCGGTCAGCGTCGCCAGCGGGGTGCCACTCAGATGGCTCCACACCCCCAGCACTCGTTTGAAATCAATATCAATAATGACGTTTCCCATATCAAAAATGTACAGCATTGCACGCTCCTGATTTCAAAGATGACAGTTAACTTTAGCGGTAAAACGTACAAGTGAACAGGGGCAACGCGACGGGGCGTAACGAACGGAGGAGAAAAAAACATAAAAAAAACAGGGTACCCGAAGGCACCCTGTTTCTGTGTAACGGCAAACGTTAAAGAAGATTAACCTTCTTTAGGACCACGCATTGCACGTTTACGATCGTTCTCGGTCAGGTGACGTTTACGGATACGCACAGACAGAGGAGTCACTTCGACCAGTTCGTCATCATCGATGAATTCCAGAGCTTGCTCCAGAGACATTTTGATAGCAGGAACCAGAGTCGTTGCTTCGTCAGTACCGGACGCACGCATGTTAGTCAGTTTCTTACCGGTCAGGCAGTTCACGGTCAGGTCGTTAGAACGTGAGTGAATACCGATGATCTGGCCTTCATACACTTCTGCGCCGTGGCCCAGGAACAATTTACCGCGGTCTTGCAGGCTGAACAGTGCGAACGCAACAGCTTTACCCTGACCGTTGGAGATCAGCACGCCGTTCTGACGCTGGCCGATTTCGCCCGGACGAACGTCATCGTAGTGGCTGAACGTGGAGTACAGCAGACCGGTACCGGAAGTCATGGTCATGAATTCGGTACGGAAGCCGATCAGGCCACGTGCTGGGATCAGGTAATCAAGACGGATACGACCTTTACCGTCTGGGATCATGTCTTTGACATCGCCTTTACGCTCACCCATGGCCTGCATAACAGAACCCTGGTGTTGCTCTTCGATATCCAGTGTCACGTTCTCGAATGGCTCTTGCATGCGGCCATCGATTTTACGGTTGATTACTTTAGGACGGGAAACCGCCAGCTCGAAACCTTCACGACGCATATTTTCGATCAGAACCGACAGGTGAAGTTCACCACGGCCTGAAACACGGAATGCATCAGCATCTTCAGTTTCTTCAACACGCAATGCAACGTTGTGCACCAGCTCTTTGTTCAGACGGTCAAGGATCTGACGTGAAGTCACATACTTACCTTCTTTACCACAGAACGGAGAGGTGTTTACGTTGAAGTACATGGTTACTGTTGGTTCATCAACGCTCAGCGCAGGCAGAGCTTCAACATTCGCCGGATCACAGATTGTGTCGGAAATGTTCAGTTCGCCCAGGCCGGTGATTGCGATGATGTCGCCCGCTTCAGCAACGGTGGCTTCGATACGCTCAAGACCCATGTGGGTCAGAACTTTACCGACTTTACCGTTGCGGGTTTTGCCTTCGCTGTCGATGACAGTGATTTGCTGGTTAGGCTTAACGGTACCGCGTTTGATGCGGCCGATGCCGATGACGCCAACATAGTTGTTGTAGTCCAGCTGAGAGATTTGCATCTGGAACGGTGCTTCCATCTCAACTTGTGGCGGAGATACGTGGTCAACGATCGCCTGGTACAGCGGGGTCATATCTTCGGCCATATCGTTATGGTCGTTACCCGCGATACCCATCAGTGCTGATGCATAGATGATTGGGAAATCGAGTTGTTCGTCGGTTGCGTCCAGGTTTACAAACAGGTCGAAGACCTGATCGACAACCCAGTCAGGACGCGCGCCAGGGCGGTCAACCTTGTTGATTACCACGATCGGTTTCAGACCATTAGCGAAGGCTTTTTTGGTCACGAAACGGGTTTGCGGCATTGGGCCATCCATTGCATCCACAACCAGCAGCACCGAGTCGACCATTGACATCACACGCTCTACCTCACCGCCGAAGTCGGCGTGTCCTGGGGTATCCACGATGTTGATGCGGTAGTCTTTCCAATTAATGGCGGTGTTTTTTGCGAGGATGGTAATCCCACGCTCTTTCTCCAAATCGTTGGAGTCCATTACGCGTTCAGTGGCTTCTACACGCTCTCCGAAAGTACCGGATTGTTGCAGCAGCTTGTCGACCAGGGTGGTTTTACCATGGTCAACGTGGGCAATAATGGCGATGTTACGCAAATTTTCGATCACAGCTTTGCCTCAGGCATTAGAAATAGCGCGCTATTGTACACGTATTAAGCGAGGTTCTAAACAAGATCACAAGGATCTTGTTGAAACAACTTATGGATGGCTACTTTGTGATCCCTTTCACGGTGCAAAAAGACCACTGAACCATTATGACGCACCATTATAGTGCTTTCACTCTCACAGTTAGCACCATTTTAGTGCGAGAATTCCGTTATGGTGCATACTTGTCGAGTGCAAAAGCCCTGTAAAATGGCGTTGTTTGCATTTTCTCAAAGTTGGCACAGTTTTCGCTAATAGTTTTTAGAGTAAAAGTTTTTTAGGGTAAAAAATTTTTTACAGGGTGAAGAGCCTGACCAGACAAATAATAGCGCTGTTCAGTCTACACGCCAGTTCCAGTAAGGCTGTTATTTCCAACTAAAGACCAAAAATGGTTATTCGTTCCACGACGATAATGAGAAATTCGGGAGAACTAGTATGTCCGCTGAACACGTTTTGACGATGCTGAATGAGCATGAAGTGAAATTCGTAGATTTACGCTTCACTGATACCAAAGGCAAAGAACAGCACGTCACCATTCCTGCGCACCAGGTTAGCGCTGACTTCTTCGAAGAAGGCAAAATGTTTGACGGCTCTTCAATCGGTGGCTGGAAAGGCATTAACGAATCTGACATGGTCTTGATGCCAGATGCGAGCACTGCTGTTCTTGACCCATTCTACGAAGAAACTACCCTGATCATTCGTTGCGACATCCTTGAGCCAACCACGCTGCAAGGTTATGACCGCGACCCACGTTCTACCGCAAAACGTGCAGAAGATTTCCTGCGCTCTTCCGGTATCGCGGACACCGTTCTGTTCGGGCCAGAGCCAGAATTCTTCCTGTTTGATGATGTGCGCTTCGGCAGCAGCATCTCCGGTTCTCACGTCGCTATCGATGATATCGAAGGCGCATGGAACTCAAGCACCAAATACGAAGGCGGCAACAAAGGCCACCGTCCTGCAGTAAAAGGCGGTTACTTCCCGGTTCCTCCGGTCGACTCCTCTCAGGATCTGCGTTCTACCATGTGTCTGACCATGGAAGAAATGGGTCTGGTTGTTGAAGCTCACCACCACGAAGTGGCAACCGCTGGTCAGAACGAAGTGGCAACCCGCTTCAACACCCTGACTAAAAAAGCTGACGAAATCCAAATCTACAAATACGTGGTTCACAACGTGGCTCACGCATTTGGCAAAACTGCGACCTTCATGCCAAAACCAATGTTTGGCGATAACGGTTCAGGTATGCACTGCCACATGTCTCTGTCCAAGAACGGTAACAACCTGTTCGCTGGCGACAAATACGGCGGCCTGTCTGAAATGGCACTGTTCTACATCGGCGGTATCATTAAGCACGCTAAAGCAATCAACGCCTACGCTAACCCGACCACCAACTCCTACAAGCGTCTGGTCCCGGGCTATGAAGCGCCAGTAATGCTGGCTTACTCTGCGCGTAACCGTTCTGCATCCATCCGTATTCCACACGTATCAACGCCTAAAGCGATGCGTATCGAAGCACGTTTCCCTGATCCAGCGGCTAACCCATACCTGGCGTTTGCTGCACTGATGATGGCTGGCCTGGACGGTATCATCAACAAGATCCACCCTGGCGATGCGATGGACAAAAACCTGTATGACCTGCCACCGGAAGAAGAAGCAGAAATTCCAAAAGTTGCAGGTTCACTGGAAGAAGCCCTGAACGCACTGAACGAAGACCGCGAGTTCCTGACCCGTGGTGGCGTGTTCACTGACGACGCTATCGATGCTTATATCGGTCTGCGTAAAGAAGAAATGGACCGCGTGCGCATGACTCCGCATCCGGTTGAGTTCGAACTGTACTACAGCGTTTAATTTTTCGATTAAACCGGACTCAGCGTTCGTCTTCGGGCTGGCGCTGAGGGTAATACCCGACTGAAGGCCTGTGTTCACAAACCCTTCAGCGTCAAAATTAAGTAAGACGATTTATATTTGTTGCCGTGGAAACTTTCAGCCCATCTCCGGATGGGCTTTTTTCTCCACACTCTTTCCTGCTCAACCCCTCTGACCCGTGATTTCACCGGGTAGCGAGATAAAATGCACCAATCAGGTGCGGGAGACTGCGGTATGGCAACTGGCAAACTGCCCGATGCTGGGCAGATCCTGAATTCCTTAATCAACAGCGTTCTGCTGTTAGACGACGAATTGGCTGTGCATTATGCCAATCCGGCAGCTCAGCAGTTACTGGCGCAAAGTTCCCGAAAGCTTTTTGGCACCCCTTTGCCAGAACTGGTGGGATATTTTTCGCTGAACATCGAATTAATGCGTGAAAGTCTGACAGCCGGACAGGGCTTTACAGACAGTGAAGTGACGCTGGTCGTAGACGGCCGCGCGCATGTGTTGTCGCTGACCGCACAGATGCTGCCAGAAGGTTTCATTCTGGTGGAACTGGCGCCGATGGATAATCAGCGCCGCCTGAGCCAGGAACAATTACAGCACGCTCAACAGGTTGCTGCGCGTGATTTGATCCGCGGTCTGGCACATGAAATCAAGAATCCGCTCGGCGGGTTGCGTGGCGCAGCACAATTATTATCCAGAGCGCTGCCCGATCCGGCCTTGCTGGAATATACGAAAGTCATTATTGAGCAGGCTGACCGTCTGCGTAATCTGGTCGACAGATTGCTGGGCCCGCAACGTCCGAGCCAGCATGTGACACAAAGTATTCACCAGGTTGCGGAACGGGTTTGCCAACTGGTCTCGATGGAGAAGCCGGATAACGTTCAGCTGGTGCGGGACTATGATCCGAGCCTGCCTGAACTGGCGCACGACCCCGATCAGATAGAACAGATTTTGTTAAACATCACCCGCAACGCATTACAGGCGCTGGGGGAGGAAGGCGGCACAATTACATTACGCACGCGTACTGCTTTCCAGATTACGTTACACGGCGTGCGTTATCGTCTGGTGGCCCGTATCGATATTGAAGATGATGGCCCCGGCGTACCGGCGCATTTGCAGGACACCCTTTTTTACCCCATGGTCAGTGGCCGCGAAGGGGGCACCGGTTTGGGCCTGTCCATCGCGCGCAGTTTGATTGATCAGCATTCGGGTAAAGTTGAATTTAACAGTTGGCCAGGACATACCGAATTCTCGGTATTCCTGCCTATTCGCCAGTGAGGTTCTTATGCAACGAGGGATAGTCTGGATCGTCGATGACGATAGCTCCATCCGCTGGGTACTTGAACGTGCGCTCACTGGAGCCGGTTTGACCTGCACCACGTTTGACAGCGGCAATGAAGTGCTTGATGCCATTGCGACTCAAACCCCTGACGTTTTGTTATCAGATATCCGCATGCCCGGGATGGACGGTTTAGCGCTGTTAAAGCAGATTAAACAACGTCACCCGATGCTTCCGGTCATCATAATGACAGCGCACTCCGATCTGGATGCTGCAGTCAGCGCCTATCAGCAAGGTGCGTTTGATTATCTGCCAAAACCGTTCGACATTGATGAAGCCGTGGCACTGGTTGAACGAGCCATCAGTCATTATCAGGAACAACAGCAACCGGCACGCAGCCAGCCTGCGAGTGGCCCGACCGCAGACATTATCGGTGAAGCGCCCGCTATGCAGGACGTATTTCGCATCATCGGCCGTTTGTCCCGTTCTTCAATCAGCGTGCTGATTAATGGGGAATCCGGTACCGGTAAAGAGCTGGTCGCTCACGCCTTACACCGCCACAGCCCGCGCGCCAAAGCGCCCTTTATCGCGCTGAATATGGCTGCTATCCCGAAAGACCTGATTGAGTCCGAATTATTCGGCCACGAGAAAGGGGCGTTTACCGGCGCCAACACCGTCCGTCAGGGACGTTTTGAACAAGCCGATAACGGCACGCTGTTCCTCGATGAAATCGGGGATATGCCGCTTGATGTGCAAACCCGTCTGCTTCGCGTGCTGGCAGATGGCCAGTTCTATCGTGTTGGCGGTTATGCGCCGGTAAAAGTGGACGTGCGTATTATCGCTGCGACTCACCAGAATCTGGAGCTACGGGTTCAGGAAGGGAAATTCCGCGAGGATTTATTCCACCGCCTGAACGTTATCCGCGTCCATCTGCCGCCGCTGCGTGAACGTCGTGAAGACATCCCGCGTCTGGCGCGTTACTTCCTGCAAGTCGCGGCTAAAGAGCTGGGTGTGGAAGCAAAAAACCTGCATCCGGAAACAGAAACGGCACTGACGCGATTGCCATGGCAGGGCAACGTGCGCCAGCTGGAAAACACCTGCCGCTGGCTCACCGTCATGGCGGCGGGTCAGGAAGTGCTGATTCAGGATTTACCCAGCGAACTGTTTGAGACCTCGGCCCCTGAAACCGGTGGTCAGAGTCTGCCAGACAGTTGGGCGACATTGCTGGCACAATGGGCAGACCGTGCGCTGCGTTCCGGTCATCAAAACCTGCTGTCAGAAGCGCAACCTGAAATGGAACGTACATTACTGACCACGGCGCTACGCCATACACAGGGACATAAACAGGAAGCGGCACGGTTGCTGGGCTGGGGGCGAAATACCCTGACCCGAAAACTGAAAGAACTGGGCATGGAATAAAAGTCCTCGCACCAGACAGCAAAACAGCCGCTTATGCGGCTGTTTTTATTTGCAGAGCAGACTGTCAGATAACGCGGGAGAATTGTTGCTGGCGCACCTGACGTCGCAGATAAATATCAAAGCACATACAGATATTACGGATCAGCAAACGCCCGCGCGGTGTCACCTGAATATGTGTGCCACTCACCTCAACCAGCCCGTCTTCAGCCAGCGGCTTCAGCAGTGCCAGATCATCAGCAAAATAATCGGTAAAACGAATGTCGTAACGCTGTTCGATATCAGCAAAATTCAACTCAAAATGGCAGATCAGAGATTTAATGACATCGCGACGAAGGCAGTCATCATTCGTCATTTCCAGACCCCGCCATAAGGCATGTCCCTGCTCTTCCACATGAGCGTAATAGGTTTTGATATCTTTTTCGTTCTGCGCGTAGGTATCGCCGAGCATGCTGATGGCCGAAACGCCCATTCCCAGCAAATCACTGTCGCCCTGTGTGGTGTAGCCCTGGAAATTACGGTGCAATTTGCCTTCGCGCTGGGCAATCGCCAGTTCGTCTTCAGGGCGAGCAAAGTGATCCATCCCGATAAAGCGATAGCCGAAACCGGTCAGTGAAGCGATGGTTTCCTGCAAAATTTTCAATTTCTCTTCCGCGCCAGGCAAATCAGCATCTTTGATTTTGCGCTGAGCGGCGAACAATTTTGGCATGTGCGCATAATTGAACACACTCAGACGATCAGGGTTGAGCTCTGCCACACGCTGCAGCGTGTAAGCAAAACTTTCTGCCGTTTGTTTCGGCAGACCGTAAATCAGATCGATATTAGTCGAGTTGAAACCCAGCGCCCGGGCGCGTGCAATGAGGGCAAAGATGAAATCTTCATCCTGCTCACGGTTAACCAGAAGCTGCACTTCTTTGTTGAAATCCTGGACCCCCATACTCAGGCGGTTAAAGCCTTCGCTGCGCAGATGGTCAAGCACATCAAGCTCAATTTCACGTGGATCTACCTCCAGTGACATTTCTGCGTCGGGCAGGATATCAAAGTGTGCCCGCAGAAGGCCCATCAGACGGCTTATCTGCGCTTTATCGAGGTAAGTCGGAGTACCACCGCCCCAATGCAGCTGACTGACCTGACGACCTTTAAAGAGCGGTGCACGGTGACTGATCTCTTTTTCAAGCACGTTGAGATATTCTTCGGCTTTATGCTGCTGGCGGGTCACCAGTTTATTGCAGCCGCAGAAGTAGCAGAGCTTATGGCAGAAAGGAATGTGCACGTACAATGAGAGCGAGCGTGCCGGATAACGGGCAGCCGCATTTTCGAAAGCGGTATTATCGTAGCGTTCACTGAACTCAAGTGCTGTTGGATAGGATGTGTATCGCGGACCCGAATAATTGTATTTCTGGATCAGCGCTAAATCCCAGACGGTAGTCTGTTCTGACATGGGGTACTCACTCCTTCCGGCGTCGGATGCGACCGGTTCGCTTTACAGGCAGGCTTTGAGCCTGCCGTGCAAAGGTCGCTCTGCGCAAACGTGCTTTGGTTTTCGATAACCGGCGTAGTTTACCGAATAACCAAAGCAGATAACATGCAAAGAGTAAGGCTATTGCCGGGATGACCCAGCGCATAGCTTAGAAACCCTCTTTTGGATTTCCGCGCTTGAGCAACTGCATCATGTCTTCGTTTTTCACTTCTTCTTCGTCATCTTCATCTTCGCCGAGTTCGATGCCGAGGATTTCCATCAGAACATCGATGCGATCAAGTGTCTGATCAACATAAGCCTGATCTTCTGCGCTTAATGCTTTGCCATCGTCGATGAGATCCAGCAAAGAATCCAGACGCTCATCATTTTCGAGTAACGTCAGTTCTTCTTCCGGTGTCATCTTAGGTTTTGCATCTTGCTTCGGCTGTGCGGCTTTTTTAGCTTTCGCTGCATTGTTCGTAACGGTCTCAACGATCAAAGGCACGGCTTTTTTGCTACCGATACGCGGATCGGCTTTTTTCGTGCCCGCGCCGCTTTGGTTCTGAGCCGCATCCGGATTGGCGCGTGAGCCTGCTTTATGGCCACGGCGCTTGTTGTCACGCTTGCGTTCGCGCGCTTCGATATCAAGCTCGACACGACTTTTCTTCTTCGTTTTAGCTGTCGCGGTATTGGCGCGCGGTGCTTTCGCTGGCTGTTTCATGGCATCTGCTCTTAGGTGTGTACATTTAGTATAGATTTGCGCCGGAATCTAGCAGAAAGCGGGCAAAGAAAAAAGGCAGCAAGGTAACCTTGCTGCCTTTTTCTTTCCTTCCTCAGAAGGATATTCATCAAATACTTTCCCTGTATAGCATCAACGTCCCGGTTTTTCCTTTGCCTTTCAGAGCCTCCGGCTCCGTTCATCCTTAAATCGCGATGCATTTCCCGTGATCCGTGAATGCAATTTTCGTCCTTGTTTCCCTGCTCGCCTTCACCGCGTAAGAAATACTTTACCCGACTGGCACAAAGGCTCAAGATACCCGCCAGCCGTCTTGTCGATTTCATAACGACATCAATTTTATCTTATTGAAATTGAATAACATTAAAAAATTCGGCGACAAAACAAGCGAAATAACCCGCATCATGAATAGCAAATGTCTTACATCATGAAGGCAATTTCCCCCGCCTTCATCTCTGTGGTCCCTTCGCCTCATCATTCGGATTTTAAAAACACGAACGCATCTCGGCTCTGTTGCAGTTATAATCGCCAGCCAGATACTCATGCCTCACGGAGACGCACGCTTTGACCAGCCAAACTTACAACTATCATATGACCCATTTCGTCATGAGCGCCCCGGATATCCGGCATTTGCCATCTGACGCAGGCATTGAAGTCGCATTTGCTGGTCGTTCAAACGCCGGCAAATCCAGTGCGCTGAATACCCTGACACAGCAGAAAAGCCTCGCACGTACCAGTAAAACGCCTGGCCGTACTCAGCTCATCAACCTGTTCGAAGTGAAGCCGGGCATCCGCCTGGTCGACTTGCCGGGTTATGGCTACGCGGAAGTACCGGAAGAAATGAAGCGTAAATGGCAGCGCGCGCTGGGCGAATATCTGCAAATGCGTAACTCCCTCAAAGGTCTGGTTGTGTTGATGGATATCCGCCATCCGCTTAAAGATCTCGATCAACAAATGATTCAGTGGGCAGTTGATGTGGGTACGCCGGTCATGTTGCTGCTGACTAAAGCCGACAAACTGGCTTCAGGCGCACGTCAGGCGCAGATAAAAATGGTCCGTGAAGCGGTGAAAGAATTCATGGGTGATATTCAGGTAGAAGCATTTTCCTCACCGAAGAAAATGGGCGTGGATAAACTGAGTGACAAACTGAACACCTGGTTCAGCGAAATCCCGCCGGAAGTGCAGGAAGAAGAGCTTTCTAACGAAGGCGAATAGTAGCGCCCCGGGAACGGGGAAATGTAAGTAAAGAACAGAAAGGGGTGACCGCAAGGTTGCCCTTTTTTATGGGTATAACGCTATGAAAAATCCAATAAAAAACGCCCCAGACATAAATGCCTGGGGCGGCTAAAATATTCAGCCAAATCCGATTACGTGAAGTAAAAGGTCTGAAAGATAGAACATCTTACCTCTGTACCCTACGAGAGAAACTTTACCCTATTTTCTGACGGGGAAAAAGAACTTTTTGTAGTTTACTTACACAAAAATCGCGGATTATGCGATCACTCTCATGGTATGAGCACATAATCCTGTAGCTTAATTACAAAAAAAGCTTAGTAACTATTCACTTAGTGAGCCTGATCCCAGTTTTCGCCAGTGCCCACATCTACTTTCAGTGGAACGGCCAGCGTCATGCTTGCTTCCATAAGATTACGGATTTTTTCGCTTGCCACTTCCACATCATCTTTATGCACTTCAAACACCAGTTCATCGTGTACTTGCATGATAATGCGAGCACGCGGCGCATCCGGTTGTTTCAGCCAGTCAGCGACGCTTATCATCGCACGCTTGATAATATCCGCAGCCGTTCCTTGCATCGGGGCGTTGATCGCTGCACGCTCCGCACCTTTACGGCGCATGGCGTTACTGGACTTAATGTCTGGCAGATACAGACGGCGACCATCCAGCGTTTCAACGTAACCCTGCTCAGACGCCTGAGTGCGGGTGCGTTCCATGTATTCCAGCACGCCCGGATAGCGCTCAAAGTACAAATCCATATAACGCTGGGATTCTTTGCGCGGAATATTTAGCTGGCGCGACAGACCAAATGCGCTCATGCCATAAATCAGACCGAAGTTAATCGCTTTCGCACTGCGGCGTTGCTCACCGGATACTTTCTCCAGCGGCGTACCGAAGACTTCTGCGGCAGTCGCGCGGTGGATATCTTTCCCCTCGGCGAACGCTTTCAGCAAACCTTCATCCTTAGATAAATGCGCCATGATACGCAGTTCAATCTGCGAGTAGTCGGCAGCCAGAATGATGTAGTCTTTCGGCGCGATAAACGCCTGACGGATGCGGCGACCTTCGTCATTACGCACCGGAATGTTTTGCAGGTTTGGATCACTGGAAGATAGACGCCCGGTGGCAGTCACTGCCTGATGATAAGACGTGTGCACACGTCCGGACTGCGGATTGATCATCAATGGCAGTTTATCGGTATAGGTCGATTTCAGTTTTGCCAGACCACGATATTCAAGAATGACTTTTGGCAGCGGGTAATTCAGAGCCAGCTCAGCCAGAACTTCTTCATTAGTCGATGGCGCGCCACCCGGCGTTTTCTTCAGAATCGGTAATTTCTGTTTTTCATACAGAATGGCCTGCAATTGTTTGGTCGAAGACAGGTTGAAAGGTTCTTCTGCCAGTTCATGTGCCTTGTTTTCCAGCTCATTCAGACGGATAGCCAGTTCTTTTGAGTGGGCGGCGAGGATATTCTGATCAATCAGAACGCCAGTGCGCTCGATATGAGACAGCACAGGTACCAGCGGCATTTCGATATCCGTGAAAACAGTCTTCAGGGATTCGCTTTCCGCAATCCGAGGCCACAGTGCCTGATGCAATTGTAATGTGACATCAGCATCTTCTGCCGCATAGGGCGCCGCTTGCTCCAGCGCGATTTGGTTGAAGGTCAGCTGGTTCTTGCCTTTACCTGCGATCTCTTCAAAACTGACGGTCTTATGGCCGAGATAGCGATCGGCCAGGCTGTCCATATCATGGCGGCCAGATACGCTGTCGAGCACATAGGACTCGAGCATGGTATCAAAGGCAATGCCTTTTAATTCGATGTCATAACGCAGTAACACGCCGCGGTCGAATTTCAGGTTCTGACCCACTTTCCGCTGCTTTTCATCTTCGAGTATCGGCTTGAGCTGTTTCAATACTTCATCACGATCCAGCTGTACCGGCGCATCCAGATAATCATGAGCAACCGGTAAATAGGCTGCTTTACCTGCTTCTGTAGCAAAAGATAAGCCAATCAGATTGGCGGTCAGCGTATCCAGACCATCCGTTTCTGTATCGAATGCAAACACCTCAGAGCCTTTCAGATAACCGATCCATTCATCCAGCGTCGCCTGATCCAAAATGGTGACGTAACCGTCCTGAGAAAGCTGGTTAGGTTCGATCACTGCTGCTGAAGTTGTGTCTTCAGCCTGTGCGCTTTTCTTCGCTGCTGCCGGCGCTTTACCTGCTGATTTTTTACCGCTCAGCCAGGTACCGGATTCAACATCAGCCAGCCAGCGTTTGAATTCATAGCGACCAAAAAGCTTGTGCAGTTCATCAGCATCAGGTTCAGAAACCGTCAGCTCTGCACAGGTTAAATCCAGCTTCACGTCAGTTTTAATGGTCGCCAGCTGGTAAGAGAGATAGGCGACGTCTTTATTATCAGCGAGTTTGGCGGCCATGGTTTTGGCGCCGCGGAAACTGAGTGTCGATACTTTATCAAGATCGGCATACAACGCATCAAGACCACCAATGCCTTGTAACAAGGCTTGTGCGGTTTTCTCCCCCACGCCCGGCACGCCTGGAATATTGTCCGAGGAGTCACCCATCAGGGCGAGGAAATCGATGATCAGCGAAGGCGGAACACCGTACTTCTCGACAACTTCATCTGGCCCCAGAATCGCGTTGTTCATCGTATTAATTAATGTCACGCCCGGTGTCACGAGCTGCGCCATATCTTTATCACCGGTGCTGATCAGAACAGCATGACCCGCCAGTTCAGCTTCGAGTGCCAGCGTACCGATTACGTCGTCCGCTTCTACACCAGAGACCACCAGCAAAGGCAACCCCATTGCTTTGACCATTTGGTGAAGAGGCTCAATTTGAGAGCGCAGGTCATCCGGCATCGGAGGACGGTGAGATTTATACTGTTCGAAAAGTTCGTCACGGAAGGTTTTGCCTTTCGCGTCAAAAACCACAGCGACATGGCTTGGTGTGTATTGCAGCAATAAACTGCGCAACATGTTAAGCACACCGTACATCGCACCGGTCGGTTCACCCGCAGAGTTGGTCAGCGGAGGAAACGCATGATAGGCGCGATAAAGGTAAGACGAACCGTCTACCAGGATTAAGGGGTTTTCTGCTATCTGGGCCATAACTCTTCTTTATTCGTGATCAGACATGCTCTAAGGATGCCATAGCCAGCGGGAAAGACGAACCTTGAGAGGGAAATTCATTGCGAAGTTGCGAGGGATCTCGAAGGATCATCCTGTGGATAACTTTGTGAATAGTTTTTATAGTAAATTATTATCTGATCATATCCGGAAAATACTCCAGAATTTTAACTACTGGTTTCATCAGGTTATCGGTTTTTTTATGAAATAGTCGTGTAATAGAAGCTTAATAGCTATTGTGGATAGTAATATTTACAGGAAACATTCCGGGCATAAATTATTTATATTTCATAGGGTACTCATTTTGGTTGTTATTTTTTTCAGAAAATATAACGCCAGCCCGAAAGCTGGCGCCGAGATCAGGAATTCTTATTTTTTGGTCGCTAAGAAATTGATCACATCAGAATATTGTTTGACATACATATCCATTGAGCTGGTATCAAGTCCGTCATTTTTAACCATGTATTTCCCATTCACAAATACAGAAGGGACGCCTTGCAGACCCAAATCAGCAGCGGCTTTTTCCTGCTGAACAACCAGTGATTTCACGACGAAGCTGTTAAGTGCGGCATCATAATCTTCGCCCTTAACACCCGCCTGAATAAAGACTTTACGGATATCATCAGCATTTTGTACCGACTGCTGTTTCTGCACAGCATCAAACATCAGCGGGCTGACTTTTTCTTCAACACCCAGAGCAATAGCCACAGCCCATGCCTGAGTTAGTTGCTTACCTAACGGCCCCAGGAACTCAACGTGGTATTTAGTGTATTTCACATCTTTTGGCAGGTTCTTACGGATGCTGTCAGAGACATGCCAGACTTGTTCAAACTGGTAGCAGTGCGGGCAATAAAATGAGAAAAACTCGAGTACCTGTGGCTCATTAGCTACGGTTTTATCTAAAGTAACGTATTGCGCGCCATCAGAAAATTGCGCTGCAGATACACTGAAGGCCATAACCATACCAACCAGTGCCAGGAATATCTTTTTCATATAAAGCCTATCTCCATTTAATTAAACTTGAACGTTAATCGTGACTCAATACATTGGCATCAGCCGTAAAGGAGGTGCCTGTAATTTCTTAATTTGCTCAGTGAAAGCCGCTATCTGACCACGCCAAAAATCTTCGTCCTGCATCCAGGGGAAGCTCTTAGGAAATGCAGGATCGTCCCAGCGACGGGCGACCCAGGCCAGATAATAAACCATGCGCATAGCACGCAGCGGCTCCATCAAAGACAGTTCACTGGTATCTAAATCAGCAAACTCTCCATAAGCTTCCAGCAAGATATCTAACTGAAGCCTTTGCTCACTTTGGTCGCCATGTAACAACATCCAGAGATCCTGGATTGCCGGACCATTACGGGCATCATCCATATCCACAAACAGCGGGCCATCTCGCCAGAGAATATTCCCCGGATGGCAATCCCCATGTAAGCGCAAAGGCTGCCAGTCGGTATGCCAGAATTCCCGGGTCGTCGTGATCAGTTTATCTGTCGCAGTTAAAAAAGGCTCTCGCAGGCTTTTGGGGATCAGAGGACACTGCGCCAGGACATCACGTGGTCGGGAAAGGTATTCATCGAGGCCAATTGTCGGGCGTGCGGTGAAGAGACTTTCACTGCCAACCTGATGGATACGCCCGAGGAATCGCCCCACCCATTCCAGCTGATCGAGATTATCTATTTCATACTGACGGCCACCGACGCTTGGAAACACGGTGAACATATAACCCTGGTAGTGATGAAGTGTATCTTTATTAATAGAAAGAGGGGCAACAGCAGGGATTTCAGCATCAGCCATATCACGAGAAAACTGGTGCTCTTCGTGGATTTGTTCTTCACTCCAGCGCTCCGGCCGGTAGAACTTCACTACATAACGTTTTCTGTCTTCTCCCAGAAACTGGTAGACACGATTCTCATAGCTGTTTAAGGCAGTGAGGCCGGACTCAGCAATCAGACCGATACTCTCTAACGCATCAAGGATAAGATCCGGCGACAATGCCTGAAAATTAAAAGCAGAATTGTTCATAACTTCATTCGGGTTAGCCGCACAGAAAAGTGACAATGGGAAATAGTATCATCTATTTTTGGCGGTTCGCATGAAGTTCACATAAGTTTACATCAATCTTTAATCACGCCACGGGCACGTAAAAGTGCAGTTTTAAAGTCATCCTCATAATCTTTCTTTAAACCTGGGATTTCAGTCGTGCTGTCAGTTCCGCGCATTTTCAGGTGATAAATCAACATGTCATCACTCAGTTCTCCCAAAGGTCCCTGATAACCACATTCTGTCGCCAGCTTCTGAATAAACTCCATCAGGTTAAGATCGCAATCTTCTTTCCATGCAGGATGCAGCAGTTCGATCAACTCATTTACGCGATGTTCTTTCATGATATTCCCTTTCAACGTAGTTGCAGACCCTAAAAATAACAGGGTTATTTCTTCAGGGAAAGGACAAGCTGACCGGGTAACAGTTAAACCTGCCTGACCGCAAGGTAAGGCGTTACAATGAACGGAATATAGACATTTTTACAGGTAAATATTATGGGGCAGGATAACATTACCGGCGTGATTTTAGCGGGTGGTCGTTCGAGCAGGATGGGTGAAGACAAAGGGCTGGTCGAAATTAATGGTAAACCCTTATTTGAACATATTGCCGAAAGATTACGCCCACAAGTCGGAGATATTCTCATCAGCTGTAACCGAAACACGAAACGATATGGCCGAAATTTCCAGACGGTCCCTGACATTACACAGGATTTTCAGGGCCCCCTTGCAGGAATGCTTGCCGCATTATCTGCCAGTAAAACCGAGTGGGTACTGTTCGTTCCCTGTGACGTACCAGCCTTTCCGTTAAATCTTACCGAAGCCTTTTTAGCCAAAGCGGCCGGGCAACGGGCAGTTTTTGCCTGTGACCCTGAACGCGGGCATCCGACACTTTGTCTGCTGAACCGTAATCTGATTCCAGTACTGGAAACCTATCTCGCAAATGGCGACAGGAAATTAATGATTTTCTTTCATCAGATTGACGCAAAAGCAGTATTGTTCAACGAATCCACAGCGTTTTCCAATCTCAACACGCCTGAAGATGTGTCACATTGGAAAGCTAATCACCACGATATTTTAATATGATAACTCAACAAATTCCCTTGCTTGGGATCGTCGCTCACAGCGGAACAGGAAAAACAACATTGCTGAAGCAGCTTATCCCCTATTTGCGTCAACGTGGTATACGAACCGGTCTGATAAAGCATACACATCATGATGTGGATGTTGATACTCCAGGGAAAGATAGCTTTGAGCTACGTAAAGCGGGTGCGGACCAGACTATGGTTGCCAGCAGCAGCCGATGGGCATTAATGACAGAAATGCCCGAGCAGGATCATCTAAACCTAGACTATCTTGCGACGCGTTTTGACCGCAATAAACTGGATATGATCTTCGTTGAAGGGTTCAAGCATGAAGAGATCGACAAAATTGTGCTGCACAGGGAAGGAACAGGGGGAATATTGGAACAGTTAATTGATATTCATGCTGTTGCTGTGGCTAGTGATTGTCTATCAGAGACTATTTCAACGACAATTAGCGTCTTGAATATAAATAAGATAGAAGACGTTGGAGAATTTGTTATCAGGTGGCTGGAAAATCAGCAAAAACAGTAGTTTTCGATCTTCTGCCATTACCCAAATTTCCCATAGCAAAAAGCCCCGTACTTTCGTACGGGGCTTTCCACTTATTTGATGCCTGGCAGTTCCCTACTCTCGCATGGGGAGACCCCACACTACCATCGGCGCTACGGCGTTTCACTTCTGAGTTCGGCATGGGGTCAGGTGGGACCACCGCGCTACTGCCGCCAGGCAAATTCTGTTTCATTCATAACGCTCACCCTAAATCAGGCTTGCACTACGAACCAATCTCGGAACTTCAGCTGAAAATCTACTTCAAGTCTCTAAAAACACCTTTGGTGTTGTAAGGTTAAGCCTCTCGGGTCATTAGTACTGGTTAGCTCAATGCATCGCTGCACTTACACACCC
>NZ_JQJR01000021.1:0-39385 GCF_000745615.1 Rahnella sp. WP5
TTCAACAAGTGAAGCGGTGCTCAGAGATTACTTCGTAATAATTCAACTAAATGAATTACTGCTTGGTCACTCTAAGACTTGATATTTTTTGCCACCGAGGTGGCTGATATCGTCTTGTGAGTGCCCACACAGATTGTCTGATAAATTGTTAAAGAGCAGTGAGTTACGCGCTTTCGCTTGCTAACTCGAGGTGGCGTATATTACGCTTTCCTCATTCAGTGTCAACCGTTTATTTTATCCGGTTGCCGCTGTTTTTAATCTTTCCGACCCGGTCACTTCGTGATGTTGTTCACGTTGTTCCCTGTCGATGGAGCGGCATTATAGGGATCCGAATTTTTTGCACAAGCCTTTTTTCCAATAAAAGGATCGACTGCGTGTTTTTCGACCCCTTCGCAGAGATCTCACCCGATCTGCTGTTTTTAACGCCGATCTTATCGCCCCTCAATTGGTATTTCCCCCGACCCGAACTATATTGCCAAGATTAATACTCACTTACGGGGTACTTCAGATGTCTCAGACTTTACGTTCTTATCAGGGATTAACACCAACATTGGGTGAACGAGTGATGGTGGATCCCTCAAGCGTGGTGATTGGCGATGTGGATATGGCTGATGACGTCAGTATCTGGCCACTGGTTGTAATACGTGGTGATGTGAATAATGTGGTTATCGGCTGTCGGACTAATGTGCAGGATGGAAGTGTGCTCCATGTGACTCATCAGTCACGACATAATCCCGAGGGGCACCCTCTTATTATTGGGGAAGACGTCACTGTCGGGCATAAGGCGATGCTGCATGGTTGCACGATCGGAAACAGAGTTTTGGTCGGAATGGGATCAATACTGCTGGACGGGGCTATCGTCGAAGACGATGTCATGATTGGCGCAGGCAGTCTGGTTCCACCTGGGAAAACACTCGAAAGTGGCTACCTCTATTTAGGAAGTCCTGTTAAGCAGATACGAGAACTGACTTCTGATGAACTCGCAGGACTGACATACTCTTCTAATAATTATGTGACATGGAAAGATCTCTATCTTTCACAGGAGCAATAAGAAGCGTACTGCCTGAACAGTAATAAATCTGATTGTTCAGGCATTTCACAATCACCCCAGCAAGTCTTTCTTTAGCTCCTCAAGCACTGGTTCTATTTGGGGCATCACCCCATGCCACAGATAAAAAGCGTGCGCTGCCTGCCCCACCAGCATCCCCAGCCCGTCTGCATAATGAGTTACCCCATTATTTTTCGCCCAGGTGATAAAAGGCGTTAAACCCGACTGATAAAACATGTCGTAGACGCGGGTCTGCGTCGTCAGCACACTTTCGGGGATCTCTGGGATCTGACCTTTAATACCCGATGCAGTAGCATTAATGATCAGATCGAAAGATTCATCAGCCAGATCGGCCAAAGCAATAGCCCGGATATCCCCTTTCTTTTCGAAAATATGGCTCAGGTGCTGTGCGCGTTCAAACGTCCGGTTAGTAACAACAACCGGGCAGCCGTAGTACAGTAAAGGAAGTATCACCCCACGCGCAGCGCCACCGGCGCCAATCAGAAGAACCCGGTCCCCTCGCTTTAAAAGCGCCAGCCGTTCAAGATCATTCAACATGCCGATGCCGTCGGTGTTATCCCCAAGCAATCGCCCATCTTCGAACTTTTTAAGCGTATTCACAGCACCGGACATGGCAGCCCGCTCGGTCAGCTCATCTGACTCAGCAAAAGCGCGCTCTTTAAAAGGTACTGTAATATTTGCCCCCAGTGCTCCGTTTTCAAAAAAGGAACGCAGCGTCTCTTCAAACGCTTCTTGCGGGGCCAGAACCGTGCCATATGTATGGTCGATCCCCGTCTGACGGGCGAAAAGCGCATGAATGCGAGGGGATTTGCTATGGCCGATCGGATTCCCAAATACCGCAAAAGATGGCGTGACTTTCATTTGTTAACCTTGACGAATAAGGTTGCCAGTGAGGGCATCCCGAATTTCAGATGGATTATCTCTTCCTCCCACATCGCCATCCAGAACGGGAAAATCTTTCCCAAACTGAAGCCTGACTTCTTCAGACAAACGGCAAGGAGGTTGCCCGTTCAGGTTCGCACTGGTTGAAACCAGTGGTTTTCCAAATTTTTGGCAGAGTTCTTTTACCAGAGGATGGTCTGTGACACGCACCGCCAGCGAAGTGAAACGGCCGGTAAGCCAATCAGGTGTCGAGGGTTTTGCAGGCATAACCCAGGTAACGGGGCCTGGCCAGAATGAAACGACATGCGCAAGCTGTTGCTCCGTTAAAGATGAGTCATCAATATAAGGAAGGAGCTGCTGATAATTGTCAGCAATCAGAATGAGTCCTTTATCTTTTGGACGTTTTTTCAGCGCCAGCAATGCCTCGACGGCTTGTTCGCTATCTGGGTCACACCCCAACCCGAAAACCGCTTCCGTTGGATAAGCAATAACATGCTGTCCGTGAAGCGCCTCAAGCACTGCACTCAATGATTTTTCTGTCTCTTTATTCATCTTGTTCGTTATCTTTTATTTCTACGGCTTTGCCGCACAATTTACTGGCACAGAATAACTTAATCCCCTGAGCCGTTTTCTTTTCCATCAACAATGGGTAATGGCAATGAACACATTCTCCTGCAACTGGCTTATTATTGATGGCAAACTGACATTCCGGGTAACGATCACAGGCGTGGAATACTTTGCCAAAACGTGATTTGCGCTGTAACAGATGACCCTTTCCACATTGCGGGCAGCCCAGAGTAGTTTCTTCAGGTTTATCGATAGCTTCAATATGATCGCATTCAGGATACTGACTGCAACCAATAAACATGCCGTAACGCCCCTGCCGCAGCACCAAAGTGGAGTCACATTTAGGGCATGCCTGTCCTTCCAGGATTTTCACAATATGCCCATCCGCCTGTGATTTCAGGGGACGAACATACTGACATTGCGGGTAGGATGAACAACTGAGAAAGGGGCCGTGGCGACCACTACGGATCACCAAATCGGCCCCACATGCTGGACAGGATCCATTTTGCTTATCAGCAAAAAGTGCTGCTTTTGTCATATGTTACGTTTTACCTGTTATCTCTTAGTGCAGATAACCTTCATTAACTTCAAATAATAGCTCTTCCATTTGCTGATACGCTCTTTCATATCCGGGAATATTAAACAGAACCATCAGCACGACCCACTTCAGATCCTCAAGATCGAATTCTTCAGTGTCCAGAGCCATAACACGATCGATAACCATCTCTCTGGTATCGAAATTCAATACTTTGATTTGTTCCAGAAACAGCAAAAAACCACGACAACTGCTATCTAACCGACTCGTTTCCTCATCGGTATACACACGTAATGCTGAAGGATCAGAATCCAGCATATAAGATGGGGTTCCACCCTCTTGCATGTCCGCAAGTTTTTCAAGCCAATTCAGCGCATTGTGAATATCAGCCCGGTGAAAACCAGCCTCGGCCAAGTCATCCGTTAACCTATCCTCGTCAACATTCATCTCCGCTTCGTTGTGAATGTAAGTTTCAAATAAGTACATTAGTACGTCGAACATGGCTTGCCCTCTTAATTCGGACATAGCCGCCGGGTACAGCTGCGATCCATCCTGCTAACTCCAGTTCGAGTAGTTTACCTACAACTTCTGGCACAGGTTGGCCGGCACGTTCGGCGACGACGTCAACAGATGTCACCTCATATTCTACGTTAGCCAACACATCAGCAAATGGCAATTCAACTTCGCTATCTGGCGCACAAATATTCACCTCTGGCGCATCAGAGTGACTATCCGGAGGCATTTTCAAGGATTCTGACGCTTTGATATTTGGAAACCAGGTCAGCCCGCTCCCTATATGTTCGGCGATATCATTGGGCTCAGTCACCAGATAAGCACCCTGCTGAATAAGCCAGTGTGTTCCTTCGCAGGTTGCACTTCCCAGCGGGCCTGGCAACGCGAACACTTCCCTTCCTTGCTCCAGTGCATAGCGTGCAGTAATCAATGAGCCGCTGCGCAGCGTGGCTTCGATAACAAGTACACCCGCACTCAACCCGCTGATAACCCGGTTACGGCGGGGAAAGTGGGCAGCTAAAGGCGGCGCCGTCACCAGATGTTCTGAAACCAGAGCTCCTCCCTGCTCGAGGATGCGATCTGCGAGCTTCAGATGACAGGGTGGGTAGCGCTTCATCAGTCCGCTTCCCAACACAGCAATCGTCTTACCCTGAGCTTCTAGTGTTGCCTTATGGCTGATTCCATCAATTCCCATTGCCAGACCGCTTGTCACGGTAAAACCACTGCTGACCAGCCCCCCTGCAAATACGTGTGCATATTGTTCGCCATAATGTGAGTAATCGCGGCTTCCCACCATCGCTATTTGCGGGGATAGCAGTAATTCAGCGGCTCCTTCTGCGAACAAAATCAGAGGCGGGGAGGATATTTGTGCTAACAGCGGGGAATAAAACTCGCTACCAAAAGTAATAAGATGACAATTCTCTCCTTCCAGCCATTTCAATGATTCAACTAACCAGCGCTGATTAATATGCTGAAAATCGGCTATTTGTTCTGGGAGAAGCCCACTGTTTGCTAATTCTGAGGACGAATAAATGCCCCGGCAGAATAAGGTCTGAATGATCCCCATAGCGTGATGAGGATCGAGGCGTTTTACCACCGACAAACGTATCCATGCTTCCTGTAATGTCATTATCCATTCCCTTCTCAAGGCCTTTCAGCGACTGATACAATTGGCAGAGGATGCTGTCAATCTGGGCAGGAAATGTCTAGAATAGAGTCTATATATCTTCAATCAATTGAATAAAGATCCAGAAAAATATGTCCGTATTACAGATATTACATTTCCCAGACGAGCGGCTTCGCATAACGGCAAAACCGGTCAAAGAAGTTAATGCTGAAATCCAGCAGATCGTGGATGATATGTTTGAAACCATGTATGCAGAGGAAGGCATTGGCCTTGCTGCAACTCAGGTCGATATTCATCAGCGTATCATCGTGATTGATGTCTCTGAAAACCGCGACGAGCGTCTGGTTCTCATCAACCCTGAATTGCTGGAAAAGAGCGGCGAAACAGGGATTGAAGAAGGCTGTCTGTCGATCCCTGATCAACGGGCGCTGGTGCCGCGTGCTGAAAAAGTAAAAATCCGCGCGCTTGACCGTGACGGTAAAACCTTCGAGCTTGAAGCCGATGACCTGCTGGCAATTTGTATCCAGCATGAAATGGATCATCTGGTAGGTAAATTATTCGTGGATTACTTGTCTCCGTTGAAACGTCAGCGTATTCGCCAGAAAATGGAAAAAATGGCCAAGCTGAACGCACGGGCTGACTAATATTCGTGTAACACAGGACACTGCTTTGCGAATCATATTTGCCGGTACTCCGGACTTTGCAGCGCGTCATCTTGACGCGCTTTTATCATCAGAAAATCAGGTTGTCGGTGTTTTCACTCAGCCCGATCGCCCTGCTGGCCGCGGTAATAAACTTACCGCAAGTCCGGTTAAAGTTCTGGCTCAAACCCACGACATCCCGGTTTTCCAGCCTAAATCCTTGCGCCCGGAAGAGAATCAGTCTCTGGTTTCCGCGCTTAAGGCGGACATTATGGTAGTCGTTGCTTATGGTTTGATCCTGCCAAAAGCCGTGCTTGATATGCCGAAATTGGGCTGCATCAATGTGCATGGCTCATTATTGCCACGTTGGCGTGGCGCAGCACCGATTCAGCGATCTCTTTGGGCAGGTGATACAAAAACAGGTATCACCATCATGCAGATGGATGTCGGCCTTGATACCGGCGATATGCTGCACAAAGTAGAATGTGACATTCTCCCCGAGGATACCAGCGCATCGCTTTACAACAAGCTGGCTGAGCTGGGCCCACAGGGTATGCTTGAAACATTACAGCAGTTGGCGAACGGCTCAGCAAAACCTGAAGTTCAAAGCGAAGAGCACGTAACCTACGCTGAGAAACTCAGCAAGGAAGAAGCCCGCTTAGACTGGAATCTATCGGCCGAACAACTTGAACGCTGTATTCGTGCATTTAACCCATGGCCCGTCAGCTTCTTTATGATTGATGATCAGCCTGTGAAAGTCTGGCAGGCTGAATGTCTGTCAGGAAAAAGCAGCGCTGCACCCGGGACTATTGTTGCTGCCGACAAAAAGGGTATTCAGATTGCAACATCCGATGGCATCCTGAACATCACCCAGTTACAACCCTCAGGTAAAAAAGCAATGTCCGCACAGGATTTGCTGAACTCTCGTCGCGAATGGTTTATCGAAGGCACGCGTTTAGCCTGACCATAACGACTACGCCCGATATTTCGTCGGGCCTTATCTCTTTGATAATGCTGGCTCCGGTCAGCTTTTTTGACTATGAAAACAGCCTATAATCTCCGTAGCATTGCTGCTCAAGCCATCAGCCAGGTTTTGGACAAAGGATTATCCCTGTCCACTGTTCTTCCTGGTCTGCAGAAAAACGTCTCAGAAAAAGATCGCGGACTCCTTCAGGAGCTGTGCTTTGGTACGCTTCGCGTCCTCCCACAGTTGGAATGGTGCTTGCAGCAACTGATGGCAAAACCTCTCACTGGTAAGCAAAGAACATTGCATTACTTACTGATGGTGGGTCTGTATCAGCTGATCCATACCCGGATTCCGGCACACGCCGTACTGGCTGAAACTGTTGACGGTGCCGTTGCGCTAAAACGCCCTCAGCTAAAAGGTCTGATCAACGGCGTGTTGCGTCAGTTTCAGCGGCAGCAGGAAGAATTGCTTCAACGCATGGCCAACAATGACAGCCGCCATCTCCACCCGAGCTGGCTTCTTAACCGCCTGAAAAAAGCTTACCCCACTGACTGGGAAAGTATCGTTGATGCCAATAATCAAAGGCCGCCGATGTGGCTGCGCGTCAACAGGCTGCATCACACACGCGACGAGTACCTACACCTGTTAAACGAAGTACACATCGAAGCAGTTCCGCATCCGGAATACCGCGATGCATTACGGCTGAACACGCCATGTCAGGTAAACCTTCTTCCGGGATTCACAGAAGGCTGGGTCACCGTTCAGGATGCTTCGGCACAAGGCAGTGTTGATCTGCTGGATCCACAGAATGGCGAATTGATCCTCGACTTATGTTGCGCGCCGGGCGGGAAAACTACCCATATTCTGGAAGCTGC
Source organism: Rahnella sp. WP5 (assembly GCF_000745615.1). Lineage (NCBI taxonomy): Bacteria > Pseudomonadati > Pseudomonadota > Gammaproteobacteria > Enterobacterales > Yersiniaceae > Rahnella > Rahnella sp. WP5. Next base: position 7,176 of record NZ_JQJR01000021.1, read on the forward strand.
ACCTAAAGCGCATGTTCTCGCTGTTGATGTGGATGAGCAACGTTTGAAACGTGTTCATGAAAACCTTCAGCGTTTGAAACTCAGCGCGGAAGTGAAGCAAGGCGATGGGCGCGAGCCGCAGATTTGGGCAGGTGATCGCATTTTCGACCGCATTCTTCTCGATGCCCCCTGTTCAGCGACGGGCGTTATCCGCCGGCATCCTGACATCAAATGGCTGCGCAGGGACAGCGATATTGCCGAACTCGCCAGCCTCCAAAAAGAAATTCTTGATGCCGTCTGGCCACGGCTAAAAAGTAAAGGGATCATGGTGTACGCCACCTGTTCGATTTTGCCGGATGAAAACTGCCAGCAAATAGCCTCATTCCTCGAATCACATCAGGATGCTACGCTGGTTGAAACCGGAACGATGGAAAAACCGGGCCGACAGAATCTTCCACATCCTGAAGATGGCGATGGATTCTATTACGCTAAACTTGTTAAAAGCTGAATATCTCGTATTAGTGCTGTTTACTCAGGCTAATACCTTCGAGGCAAAGCAGAGAGTCATATGAAAATAATCATTCTCGGGGCCGGGCAAGTTGGCGGAACACTTGCCGAAAACCTGGTAGGTGAAAACAACGACATCACGGTTGTCGACACGAATACCATCCGGCTGCGTCAGCTTCAGGATAAGTTTGACCTGCGTGTAGTCCAGGGGCACGGTTCTCACCCTCGTGTACTTCGCGAAGCCGGCGCCGAAGATGCAGATATGCTGGTAGCTGTGACGAATTCCGATGAAACTAATATGGTCGCCTGCCAGATTGCCTATTCACTGTTTAACACACCAAACCGCATTGCCCGTATCCGTTCAACTGAATATATCCGTGAATCTGAAAAACTTTTCCATCCGGAAGCCGTGCCTATCGACCACCTGATTTCTCCGGAGCAACTGGTCACGGATTATATCTACAAACTCATTGAGTATCCGGGTGCACTACAGGTGGTGAATTTCGCAGAAGGCAAAGTCAGTATTGCGGCGGTAAAAGCCTATTACGGTGGGCCTTTAGTCGGTAATGCACTCTCTTCAATGCGTGAACACATGCCGCACATTGAAACGCGGGTTGCAGCCATTTTCCGCCAGGATCGTCCTATTCGCCCCCAGGGTTCAACCATTATCGAAGCCGGTGATGAAGTATTCTTTGTGGCCGCTTCTCAGCATATCCGTGCAGTCATGAGCGAGCTTCAGAGGCTCGAAAAACCTTATAAACGAATCATGATCGTAGGTGGCGGCAATGTCGGGGCGGGGCTTGCACAACGGCTTGAGAAGAATTACAGCGTAAAACTCATCGAGCGGGATCAGCAGCGAGCCGCAGAGCTTGCAGAGATATTGCAAGATACGATTGTCTTCTACGGTGATGCCTCGGATCAGGAATTGCTGGCTGAAGAGCATATTGAACAAGTGGATGTATTCATCGCTATTACCAATGATGATGAAGCGAACATCATGTCCGCAATGCTGGCCAAGAGGATGGGCGCGAAAAAGGCGATGGTTCTCATCCAGCGCAGTGCATATGTCGATTTGGTGCAGGGCAGCGTCATCGATATTGCAATTTCGCCTCAGCAGGCAACGATTTCAGCGTTGCTTGGACACGTCAGAAAAGCAGACATCGTCAGTGTTTCATCGCTGAGGCGCGGTGTCGCGGAAGCCATTGAAGCAATTGCACATGGCGATGAGACAACATCAAAAGTTGTGGGTCGTACCGTGGAACAAATCAAACTGCCACCAGGTACAACGATTGGGGCTATTGTGCGCGGTAATGAGGTTATTATTGCCAACGGCACCAGCAGGATCCAACAGGGTGACCATGTTGTGATGTTTATTACCGATAAGAAGTTTGTCAGGGATGTTGAACGGCTGTTCCAGCCAAGCCCATTCTTCTTATAAATTGCACCTTTTGTTAATCGAATTTAGCGTTAATTGAGTTTCAGATGAGAAGTTTTGTAGCGAAGACCCTGCAAATGGTCTTTACTTGGTTTGACATATTTGATGAATTTGCCAAGGAGTAGTATTTATGAGTTTTATGAAAGAGTTTCGTGAGTTTGCCATGCGCGGCAACGTGGTCGACCTGGCAGTCGGTGTTATCATCGGCGCCGCTTTTGGCAAAATAGTATCGTCATTTGTCGCTGATATTATTATGCCACCGCTAGGCTTGCTGATTGGCGGAGTTGATTTTAAGCAGTTTGCTTTTGTCCTCAGGGAGGCCCAGGGAGCAGCACCCGCAGTAGTCATGCATTACGGGGTATTCATTCAGAACGTGTTTGATTTCATCATTGTTGCACTGGCCATATTCTGCGCAATTACCTTGATGAATAAAATGCGTCGTAAGCAGGAAGATAAGCCCGCTGCACCACCTAAACCAACAGCGGAAGAAGCTCTGTTAGCGGAAATTCGTGATTTGCTGAAAGAGCAGCAGGCACCGAAACTGTAATTCTGCTTAGACTGATTAGAAGGGCAGTGTTGAATACTCAAACGAACACTCAACACTGCCCTCCAGATAACTCCCCTTCCCATTTTTCTCTTTGCGACGGTAGCTCCCTTTCCCTTTTTGATTTTTCTCAACACGCTGTTTGAACAGTGGATCATGAAGAAGCGCTTGTAACGCGTTATTCTGAATGATGCCTTTTTGATGCTTATAATGGCTCATAAAACCTCGATATGATTAATAGTAGTGAACAAAATGCGCACACATCATACTGCTATAATCCTGACTATGAAAGTGGCTATTATACGACCAGAACATTCAAGCTACTTTACCCGCTCCATCCTCTAATGCTTCTAAAATAGAGCAACTTACGCTCGTATGTGAGGAGCCACAACAAGCGGCACTCAATCTTTGCAGGGATTCACGCATCTGATTAAGCTCCTTTAATTTAAGCTCAACCTCTGCGAGTCGTTCATCCACAATAGACTTTGACTCCTGACAAGTATGATGCAAAGGATCGATTCGAATAGAAAGTAACTCCTTGATTGCATCAAGCGTAAAACCTGTAGATTTGGCATAGCGGATGAAGCGTAAGCGCTGCACATCGCTTTCATCATATTGCCGATAACCTGATGTATTACGTGTGCCCGTTCCCATCATTCCCTGCTTTTCATAGTAACGAATAGTATCTGTGGACACGCTGGCCAGCCTGGCAAGTTCACCAATTTTATACATGTCTATTTCCCTCTCAATTTATCCTTCAGTGCATTTTTGTAATGCCCCCGAAGAAAGTCAGTGTTCATACCTGCCTGCTGTAAACGCATTTGTAAAACCTTCAGACGCTTTTCTGCGGGAAGAAACTTTGGATCATCACTGTCTAACATGTTCAGTAGATGATCCAAATCGATCGCCTCTTTTCGATCCTGCAACTCAGGCGGCAAATAGCCTGCATTTTTCAAGATACGATAGGACGTTCTGAGCTCCTCCGGAACTGCGCTCTCGTCATCCATGATAAGGGGACGGCCATTTCCAGGAAGGTTATCAAATTCACCCTTTTCCTGAGCATCTTTGATGTGCTTTTCAACCCACTGATCAATTAGAAACATGATTTCGCCTTTGTCACATTGAACGAGCCATCTTAGATCATAGCTGGAAGCGACGCGCTGGAAAAGAGAGTGGAATTTAGCATGGTGAAAACTGGGAAGAAAAGGTTTAGAAACGTGAATTTTAGATGTAAAAAAACCGGGCAAAAGCCCGGTTTTTTCATGCATCTACAGATTATTCAGCAGTTGCTACTTCTGCTTTTGACTCTGCACGATCAACGAGCTCGATGTATGCCATCGGCGCATTGTCGCCTGCACGGAAGCCACACTTAAGAATACGAGTGTAACCACCAGCACGGCTCGCGAAACGCGGGCCCAGTTCATTAAACAGTTTTGCCACGATCTCGTTATCACGAGTACGGGCGAATGCCAGACGACGATTTGCAACATTGTCTGTCTTGGCAAGAGTAATCAGCGGCTCAACAACGCGACGCAGCTCTTTCGCTTTCGGCAGGGTCGTCTTGATGATCTCATGACGAACCAAAGAGCCGGCCATGTTACGGAACATAGCCTGTCGGTGGCTGCTGTTACGGTTCAGTTGACGACCACTCTTACGATGGCGCATGACCTTATCCTTCTCAGTAAAACCTTAACCTGTGATCCGGTTACTCGTCAGCAATACTTGCTGGTGGCCAGTTTTCCAGGCGCATGCCCAGAGACAAACCACGGGAAGCAAGTACGTCTTTGATCTCAGTAAGAGATTTTTTACCCAGGTTAGGTGTTTTAAGTAACTCAACCTCGGTACGCTGTACCAGATCACCGATGTAGTGGATTGCTTCTGCCTTAAGGCAGTTAGCAGAGCGGACAGTCAATTCCAGATCGTCAACAGGGCGCAGCAGGATTGGATCGAATTCCGGCTTCTCTTCTTTGACTTCCGGTTGACGTACATCACGTAAATCAACGAAAGCTTCAAGTTGTTCAGCAAGAATGGTTGCCGCACGACGGATCGCCTCTTCAGGATCGATCGTACCGTTGGTTTCCATTTCGATAACCAGCTTGTCCAAATCAGTACGCTGTTCTACACGCGCTGCCTCAACATTGTAGGCAATTCGCTCTACAGGGCTGTAGCATGCATCTACTAACAGACGACCAATTGGGCGCTCATCTTCTTCCGAATGAATTCGGGCAGACGCCGGCACATAACCACGACCGCGCTGAACTTTGATACGCATGCTAATTGCAGCGTTCTCATCGGTCAGGTGGCAGATGACATGTTGCGGCTTGACGATTTCGACATCACCATCATGGGTAATGTCGGCTGCAGTCACAGGGCCAATGCCAGACTTATTCAGGGTAAGAATAACTTCATCTTTCCCTTGAACTCTCACCGCCAGCCCTTTCAGGTTGAGCAGGATCTCCAGGATATCTTCCTGTACGCCTTCTTTGGTGCTGTACTCATGCAGTACACCATCAATCTCAACCTCGGTCACCGCGCAACCCGGCATGGATGAAAGCAGAATACGGCGCAGTGCGTTGCCTAAAGTATGGCCAAAGCCACGTTCTAAAGGCTCAAGGGTCACCTTGGCGTGCGTCGAACTGACTTGCTCGATATCTACCAGGCGCGGTTTTAGAAACTCTGTCACAGAACCCTGCATTGTGTCCTCTCTTTGGTACTAAGCTTTACTTGGAGTAAAGCTCGACGATCAGGTGTTCGTTAATGTCGGAAGACAGATCAGTACGTTCAGGCATACGCTTGAACACACCTTCCATCTTAGCAGCATCAACTTCAAGCCAAGTCGGCTTTTCACGCTGTTCAGCCAACTCCAAAGCGGCCTTCACGCGAGATTGCTTTTTAGCTTTCTCACGGATGCTGACAACGTCATTCGGAGATACCTGATAAGAAGCGATGTTAACAACGCGACCGTTTACCATAATAGCTTTGTGGCTAACTAACTGGCGGGATTCCGCACGAGTAGCGCCGAAGCCCATACGATAAATGACGTTGTCCAAACGACCTTCAAGCAGTTGCAACAGGTTTTCACCAGTGTTGCCTTTCAGGCGTGCTGCTTCTTTATAATAGTTACGGAACTGACGCTCCAGAACACCGTAAGTACGGCGAACTTTTTGCTTTTCACGTAACTGTACACCGTAGTCAGACAGACGCGGCTTACGCGCACCATGCTGACCAGGAGCTTGTTCGATTTTACACTTGGTATCGATCGCGCGAACGCCAGATTTAAGGAATAAATCTGTGCCCTCACGACGGCTAAGCTTGAGCTTAGGACCCAAATATCTTGCCATTTTCTCTCTCCAACAAACCTAAAAGCAGCGTTATACGCGACGCTTTTTCGGCGGACGACAACCGTTATGAGGGATAGGAGTCACATCAGTAATATTAGTGATGCGGAAACCAGCCGCGTTTAATGCGCGGATAGTAGACTCACGACCAGGACCAGGTCCTTTAACCATAACTTCCAGATTCTTGATACCGTATTCTTTCACTGCGTCAGCGCAGCGCTCTGCTGCAACCTGAGCTGCGAACGGAGTGGATTTACGAGAACCACGGAAACCGGAACCACCAGCTGTTGCCCAACCCAAAGCATTACCCTGACGATCGGTAATGGTAACAATGGTGTTGTTGAAAGAAGCATGGATATGAGCCACGCCGTCAGAGACTTGTTTTCTTACACGTTTACGTGTACGAACAGGTGCCTTTGCCATTTATTCAATCACCCCGATTATTTCTTGATCGGTTTACGCGGACCCTTACGGGTACGTGCGTTAGTCTTGGTACGCTGACCGCGTACTGGAAGACCACGACGATGACGCAAACCACGATAAGTCCCAAGGTCCATAAGACGCTTGATGCTCAGGGTGACTTCACGACGCAGATCACCTTCAACAATGAACTTGGCAACTTCGTCACGCAGTTTTTCGATTTGCTCTTCAGACAGCTCACTGATCTTAACATTTTCAGCAATACCGGATGCAGCACAGATAGACTGTGAGCGGGTTTTGCCGATACCGTAGATCGAAGTTAATGCGATTACAGTATGTTTCTGATCAGGAATGTTAATGCCTGCTATACGGGCCACTATGCACTCCTACTATTTATATACGGCAACACCATTCTGAAAAGCCCGTTTTCAGGATACTCAAATAGTATTGCTGCTTACATACAAAAGATTGGCTGGCTAATCTAGCCAGCTCAACCCAACTTTGCAAGAAAAATATGCGAGATAATCAGCCTTGACGCTGTTTATGCTTCGGTTCTGCACTGCAGATTACGCGAACGACACCGTTACGCTTAACAATTTTGCAGTTACGACATAATTTCTTGACGGAAGCACGAACTTTCATTTTTACTCTCCGTAACTTCGCAAACTCACCAGATTAGCGGTTATAGCCTTTCAGGTTTGCTTTCTTCAATGCAGACTCATACTGACTTGACATCATCAGAGTTTGCACTTGAGCCATAAAGTCCATTATAACGACGACTACGATCAGTAGAGAAGTACCACCAAAGTAGAATGGAACTTTCATCGCGTCACGCATGAACTCCGGGATAAGGCAGATGAAAGTAATATACATCGCACCAATTAAGGTTAAGCGAGTCATTACTTTATCGATGTACTTCGCCGTTTGCTCTCCCGGACGAATTCCTGGTACAAATGCACCGGACTTCTTCAGGTTATCTGCTGTCTCACGCGGGTTGAAAACCAACGCAGTATAAAAGAAACAGAAGAAGATGATTGCAGTCGCATAGAGTAACACATAAAGCGGTTGTCCAGGCTGCAAATACAGCGAAATCGTAGTCAGCCAGTTCCAACCAGTCCCACCCCCAAACCATGATGCAATCGTGGCAGGGAACAGAATAATGCTGGAAGCGAAGATCGCTGGGATAACCCCGGCCATATTCACTTTCAACGGTAAGTGCGTGCTCTGTGCTGCATAGACACGACGACCTTGTTGGCGCTTAGCATAGTTAACGACGATACGACGTTGACCACGTTCAACAAACACCACAAAGAAAGTCACTGCAAACACTAAAACTGCAACCAACAGCAACAGGAGGAAGTGCAGGTCGCCTTGCCGAGCTTGTTCGATAGTATGGGCAATCGCTGGCGGGAGACCCGCTACGATACCTGCAAAGATTATGATGGAAATACCGTTACCGATACCTCGTTCAGTAATCTGCTCCCCCAGCCACATCAGGAACATTGTCCCGGTCACTAAGCTCACAACTGCAGTAAAGTAGAACGCAAAGCCTGGATTTAACACCAGACCCTGCATACCAGGCATGTTCGGCAGACCGGTTGCAATACCGATTGACTGAAACACTGCCAATACCAGCGTACCGTAACGGGTGTACTGGCTAATCTTACGACGGCCAGCCTCCCCTTCTTTCTTTATTTCAGCTAACGCTGGATGAACCACCGTTAACAGCTGGATAATGATCGATGCCGAAATATACGGCATGATCCCCAGAGCAAAGATTGAAGCACGGCTAAGGGCACCACCAGAGAACATATTAAACATTTCAATGATGGTACCTCTTTGCTGCTCGAGCAATTTGGCAAGTACAGTGGCATCAATACCAGGGATCGGAATAAAAGAGCCGATACGGAAAACAATCAGCGCACCGATAACAAACAAAAGTCTGCGCTTCAGTTCGCCTAGTCCACCCTTGGCACTTTGAAAATCTAATCCCGGTTGCTTAGCCATCTGCTACTTATTCCTCAATTTTACCGCCAGCAGCTTCGATAGCAACACGAGCGCCTTTGGTGACACGCAAACCACGCAGAGTTACCGCACGACCGACTTCGCCAGAAAGGATTACTTTCGCGAACTCGATCTGGATACCAACCACGTTAGCGGCTTTCAGCGCGTTCAGGTCGATCACGTCGCCTTCCACCAGAGCCAGTTCAGACAGACGAACTTCTGCCGTGATCATAGCTTTGCGGGAGGTGAAGCCGAATTTCGGCAAACGACGATATAAAGGCATCTGACCACCTTCAAAACCACGACGTACGCCACCACCAGAACGTGAGTTCTGACCTTTGTGACCACGACCGCCGGTTTTACCCAGGCCAGAACCAATACCACGACCTACACGCCTTGGCGCTTGTTTGGCACCATCAGCCGGAGACAGAGTATTTAAACGCATCTCTTACTCCTCAACCTTAACCATGTAGGAAACCAGGTTGATCATACCGCGTACAGCAGGAGTATCCTCGCGCTCAACGGTGTGACCAATACGACGCAGACCCAGGCCCAGCAGAGTAGCTTTATGCTTCGGCAGACGGCCAATGGAACTGCGAGTTTGTGTAACTTTAATAGTCTTTGCCATGGTTAATTACCCCAGAATTTCTTCAACGGATTTACCACGCTTGGCAGCGACCATTTGTGGGGATTTCATATTTGCCAAAGCATCGATAGTTGCACGAACCACGTTGATCGGGTTGGTGGAACCATAAGCTTTAGCCAATACGTTATGAACCCCTGCAACTTCCAGGACGGCGCGCATTGCACCACCGGCGATAATACCGGTACCTTCGGAAGCCGGCTGCATGAACACACGGGAACCCGTATGAGCACCTTTAACAGGATGCTGCAGGGTGCCGCTATTCAGCGCGACATTCATCATGTTGCGACGGGCTTTTTCCATCGCTTTCTGGATCGCTGCCGGAACTTCGCGTGCTTTGCCGTAGCCAAAACCAACGCGACCGTTACCATCACCAACGACTGTCAGTGCGGTAAAGCTGAAGATACGGCCACCTTTTACGGTTTTAGATACGCGGTTTACCGCGATCAGCTTTTCCTGCAGTTCGCCAGCTTGTTTTTCGATGTGAGCCATCTTAAACCTCTTCCTTAGAACTGAAGGCCAGCTTCACGGGCAGCATCTGCCAGTGCCTGGACTCGACCATGATATTGGAAACCGGAACGGTCAAAGGATACTTTCGTAATCCCTTTTTCCAATGCGCGTTCTGCGATAGCTTTACCTACAGCAGTGGCAGCATCTTTGTTGCCGGTATACTTCAGTTGCTCAGTGATAGTTTTTTCTACAGTAGATGCAGCAACTATTACTTCAGAACCGTTTGGTGCGATAACCTGTGCGTAAATATGACGCGGGGTACGATGTACCACCAGACGAGTCGCACCCAATTCTTTGAGCTTGCGGCGTGCGCGGGTCGCACGACGGATACGAGCAGATTTCTTATCCATAGTGTTACCTTACTTCTTCTTAGCCTCTTTGGTACGCACGACTTCGTCGGCGTAACGGACACCCTTGCCTTTATAAGGCTCAGGACGACGGTAGGCACGTAAATCCGCAGCAACCTGACCGATAACCTGTTTATCAGCGCCTTTCAGCACGATTTCAGTTTGGGTCGGACATTCTGCAGTGATGCCTTCCGGCAGTTGATGATCGACCGGGTGAGAGAAGCCTAAGGCTAAATTCACCACGTTGCCTTTAACAGCAGCACGATAACCAACACCTACCAGTTGAAGCTTTTTAGTGAAGCCGTCGGTAACACCTACAACCATAGAGTTCAACAGTGCACGAGTGGTACCCGCTTGGGCCCAACCGTCTACAGCGCCTTCGCGTGGAGCGAAAGTCAGTGTATTTTCTTCCTGCTTAACTACAACAGCGTCATGGATAGTACGTGACAGCTCGCCGTTTTTACCCTTAATCGAAATAACCTGACCGTTGAGTTTTACCTCTACGCCGGCAGGAATGACGACGGGTGCTTTTGCAACACGAGACATTCTTTCCTCCCAATTAAGCTACGTAGCAGATAATCTCGCCACCAAGACCAGCCTGGCGAGCTGCACGATCGGTCATAACACCTTTAGAGGTAGAAATAACAGCGATACCCATACCGGCCATAACTTTTGGCAGCTCATCTTTTTTCTTGTAGATGCGCAGGCCTGGACGGCTGATACGTTGAATGCTTTCTACCACTGCCTTGCCCTGGAAGTACTTCAGTACTAATTCCAGTTCAGGCTTAGCGTCGCCTTCGATTTTAAATTCTTCAATGTAGCCTTCTTCCTTCAGCACGTTGGCAATAGCCACTTTCAGCTTGGAGGAAGGCATGGTGACCGCAACTTTGTTCGCGGCTTGACCGTTACGGATACGGGTCAGCATATCCGCGATCGGATCTTGCATGCTCATCTGTCTTTACTCCCGTGATTCAATTGGTGACAATTACCAGCTAGCCTTCTTAAGACCCGGAATTTCACCGCGCATAGCGGCTTCACGGACCTTAATACGGCTCAACCCGAACTTCCGCAGGAAAGCATGCGGACGACCAGTTTGACGGCAGCGGTTACGCTGACGAGACGGGCTGGAATCACGCGGCAGAGACTGCAGCTTAAGAACTGCATCCCAACGATCTTCGTCGGATGAGTTCACACCAGAGATAATAGCTTTCAATTCCTCGCGTTTAGCGCGGTATTTATCAGCCAGTTTTACGCGAACGACTTCGCGTGCTTTCATGGATTGCTTAGCCATTAGTAACCCTGCCTTACTTGCGGAACGGGAAGTTAAAGGCTGTCAGCAATGCACGGCCTTCATCATCGGATTTCGCAGTAGTGGTGATAGTAATATCTAAACCACGAACGCGATCGACTTTATCATAATCGATTTCCGGGAAGATGATCTGTTCACGCACGCCCATGCTGTAGTTACCACGACCATCGAAAGACTTAGCAGACAAGCCGCGGAAGTCACGAATACGTGGAACAGCAATGGAGACCAGACGCTCAAAGAACTCCCACATGCGTTCGCCGCGGAGGGTTACTTTACAGCCGATCGGATAGCCCTGACGAATTTTGAAGCCTGCAACTGATTTGCGTGCTTTGGTGATCAACGGTTTTTGACCGGAGATTGCTGCCAGGTCAGCTGCTGCGTTATCCAGCAGTTTCTTGTCAGCGATCGCTTCACCAACACCCATGTTCAGGGTGATCTTCTCGACCCGAGGGACTTGCATGACAGAATTGTAACCAAACTCAGCCATGAGTTTTTTTACGACATCGTCTTTGTAGTAATCATGCAGTTTCGCCATCGTACTACTCCAAATTACTTGATAGTTACGCTGTTAGATTTGAAGAAACGGACTTTTTTGCCATCTTCAAATCTAAAGCCTACACGGTCCGCCTTACCAGTAGCCGTGTTGAAGAGAGCAACGTTAGAAACCGGAATTGCAGCTTCTTTTTCAACGATGCCGCCTGGTTGGTTCAGGGCCGGTACAGGCTTCTGATGTTTCTTAACCAGGTTGATACCTTCAACAATGACTTTGCCAGAAGACAGTACATTTTTTACTTTACCGCGCTTACCTTTATCTTTACCGGTAAGCAGGATAACTTCGTCATCACGACGGATTTTCGCTGCCATGGTTCGCTCCTTAGAGTACTTCTGGTGCCAGAGAGATAATTTTCATGAACTTCTCATTACGCAGTTCACGAGTTACCGGCCCAAAAATACGCGTGCCGATTGGCTGCTCGCTGTTATTGTTTAAAATAACGCATGCATTACCATCGAAGCGAATGACAGAACCGTCCGGGCGACGAACACCCTTCTTGGTGCGCACCACTACCGCCTTCAGCACATCGCCTTTCTTCACCTTACCGCGAGGAATTGCTTCCTTGATGGTAATTTTGATGATGTCGCCGACGCCTGCGTAGCGACGGTGCGAGCCACCTAGAACCTTGATACACATTACGCGACGTGCACCGGAGTTGTCGGCCACGGTCAGCATAGTCTGTTCTTGGATCATGTTAGTGCTCCGCTAATGTCAACTACAACTTTAGGACCCAGGATAGGTCGTTAAGAAATCCCCACAATATGAGGGCGCGGCATTATAACACCGGTTCCCGATTATGGGTAGAAAAAATAAACGGCCCACGTACATGAGCCGTTTATCTATTTTTGAGAGGCGCTACTGTATTACAGAATCGCTTTCTCTACAACGCGAACCAAGGTCCAAGACTTAGTCTTAGACAGTGGACGGCATTCGCTGATTTCCACAACGTCGCCGATACCACATTCATTGTTCTCGTCATGTACGTGCAATTTAGTCGTACGTTTGATGAACTTACCGTAAATCGGGTGTTTCACCACGCGCTCAATCGCAACAACAATGGATTTTTCCATTTTGTTACTGATTACACGACCCTGCAGAGTACGGATCTTGTCAGTCATTACGCACCCGCCTTTTCAGTCAGTAAAGTTTTCACACGTGCTACATCACGACGCACTTGCTTCAACAGGTGTGTTTGCTGCAACTGGCCGCTTGCCGTTTGCATGCGCAGGTTAAACTGCTCACGCAAAAGGTTCAGCAACTCAGTGTTCAGCTCTTCCACGCTTTTTTCGCGCAGCTCTTGTGCTTTCATTACATCACCGTCTTAGTTACAAAGGTGGTTTTGATAGGCAGTTTGGCTGCTGCCAGCTGGAAGGCTTCACGAGCCAGCTCTTCAGGCACACCGTCCATTTCGTACAGGACTTTACCAGGCTGGATCAAAGCAACCCAATACTCTACGTTGCCTTTACCTTTACCCATACGAACTTCGAGCGGTTTCTCGGTGATCGGTTTGTCCGGGAATACTCGGATCCAGATCTTACCTTGACGCTTAACTGCACGGGTCATCGCACGACGTGCTGCTTCAATTTGACGAGCAGTCAGACGACCACGGCCAACAGCTTTCAGACCGTAAGTGCCGAAGCTCACATCCGTACCTTGCGCAAGACCACGGTTGCGGCCCTTGTGCACCTTACGGAATTTTGTACGCTTTGGTTGTAACATCAGCGACTCTCCTTACTTGCGGCCTTTACGCTGCTGCTTTTTAGGTTGAGCAGCCGGTTCCGGTTGTTCAACTGCAGCCATACCACCCAGGATCTCACCTTTGAAGATCCATACCTTAACGCCGATTACACCGTAAGTGGTGTGCGCTTCAGATGTGTTGTAATCGATATCCGCACGCAGAGTGTGCAACGGAACACGACCTTCACGGTACCATTCAGTACGCGCGATTTCAGCACCGCCAAGACGGCCGCTTACTTCAACTTTGATACCTTTAGCGCCAAGACGCATTGCGTTCTGTACTGCACGCTTCATAGCACGACGGAACATAACACGACGTTCCAGCTGTGAAGTGATGCTGTCAGCAACCAATTTTGCGTCCAGTTCCGGTTTACGGACTTCGGCGATGTTAATCTGCGCAGGAACGCCAGCGATATCCGCTACGACCTTACGCAGTTTTTCGACATCTTCGCCTTTCTTGCCGATAACGATGCCAGGACGAGCAGTGTGAATAGTCACACGGATGCTCTTCGCTGGACGCTCGATAACGATGCGAGAAACGGAAGCTTTCGCCAATTCCTTAGTTAGGAACTGACGAACTTTAAAGTCGCCGTCCAGGTTGTCAGCGAAATCTTTGGTATTTGCATACCAAGTAGAGTTCCAAGGTTTGACAATACCCAGTCGAATACCATTAGGATGTACTTTCTGACCCATTGCTAGTCTCCAGAGTCTCAGCGATCGGACACAACCACAGTAATGTGGCTGGTGCGCTTCAGAATGCGATCTGCACGACCTTTAGCACGCGGCATAATGCGCTTCATGCTTGGGCCTTCGTCTACGAAAATCTTCGTGACTTTCAGATCATCGATGTCAGCGCCATCGTTGTGTTCTGCGTTAGCAATGGCAGACTCCAGTACCTTCTTAACCAGACCAGCAGCTTTCTTGTTGGTATAGGCCAGAGTTTCCAGAGCTTGCGACACTTTCTTACCGCGAATCAGGTCAGCAACAAGGCGAACCTTCTGAGCAGAAGAACGAGCGTGGCGATGTTTAGCGATAGTTTCCATCTCTTCCTCCTACCTTAGCGCTTTTTAGCTTTTTTATCAGCCGCATGGCCGCGATAAGTACGAGTCGGCGCGAATTCACCCAGTTTGTGACCGACCATTTCATCGGAAACAAATACTGGTACGTGCTGACGACCATTATGGACAGCGATGGTCAAACCGATCATGTTAGGAAAGATCGTTGAACGACGGGACCAAGTGCGCAAAGGCTTCTTGTCACCGCTTTCCACCGCTTTCTCTACCTTCTTCAGCAAGTGCAGGTCAATAAAAGGACCTTTCTTGAGAGAACGTGGCATGGCTTATCCTCTAATTATTTTTTGCTACGGCGACGTACAATGAATTTATCAGTACGCTTGTTGCTACGGGTCTTCTTACCTTTGGTTTGAACGCCCCATGGAGTTACCGGGTGCTTACCAAAGTTACGACCTTCACCACCACCGTGTGGGTGATCGACTGGGTTCATCGCAGTACCGCGAACGGTAGGACGAATACCACGCCAACGAGCAGCACCTGCTTTACCCAGAACGCGAAGCATATGTTCAGAGTTACCGACTTCACCTAAGGTGGCGCGGCAATCAACTTGAACTTTACGCATTTCGCCAGAGCGCAGACGCAGAGTTACGTAGGAACCGTCACGAGCAACGATCTGAACGTAGGCACCGGCTGAGCGAGCCATCTGGCCGCCTTTACCTGGTTTCATTTCTACGTTATGAACCGTTGAACCTACTGGGATGTTGCGCATAGGCAGGGTGTTACCTGTCTTGATTGCAGCATCAACACCAGATTGGATCTGGTCACCCACTTTCAGGCCTTTCGGCGCCAGGATATAACGGCGTTCGCCGTCTTTGTACAGAACCAGCGCGATATTCGCGGAACGGTTCGGATCGTACTCCAGACGCTCAACCACTGCAGCGATACCATCTTTGTTGCGTTTGAAGTCAACCAGACGATAATGCTGTTTGTGGCCACCACCGATATGACGGGTGGTGATACGGCCATTGTTGTTACGGCCACCGCTTTTGCTCAGTTTTTCAAGCAGCGGAGCATAAGGTTTACCCTTGTGCAGCTCAGGGTTAACCACTTTAACAACGTGGCGACGACCCGGAGATGTAGGTTTACATTTAACAATTGCCATTGTTCTTACTCCTCCGACTTACTCAGCGCCGCTGATGAAGTCCAGATTCTGGCCTTCTTTCAGGGTTACGTAAGCTTTTTTCCAGTCGCTACGACGACCAACACGCTGACCGTGACGTTTAACTTTGCCTTTAACCAGCAAGGTGTTCACATCTTCGACTTCGACTTCAAACAGTTTCGAAACCGCAGCTTTGATTTCCGCTTTAGTCGCGTCTTTGGCAACTTTGAGAACGATGGTATTGTTCTTTTCCATCGCAGTAGACGCTTTTTCAGAAACGTGCGGCGCGCGCAGCACTTTCAGCAGACGTTCTTCACGAATCATGCCAGCATCTCCTCAACTTGCTTCACAGCGTCAGCAGTCATAACTACTTTGTCGAAGGCGATCAGGCTTACTGGATCGATACCTGCTACATCGCGAACGTCAACCTTGTACAGGTTACGTGCGGCCAGGAACAGATTCTCGTCGACTTCGCCAGTTACAATCAGCACGTCTTCCAGAGCCATGTCTTTCAGTTTCTGTGCCAGCAGCTTAGTTTTAGGCGCTTCTACAGAGAACGTCTCGACAACGATCAAACGATCTTGACGTACCAGTTCGGACAGGATGCTTTTCAGCGCGCCGCGGTACATCTTTTTATTTACTTTTTGACTGTGGTCCTGTGGCTTTGCAGCGAAGGTTACACCACCGGAACGCCAGATCGGGCTCTTTACAGAACCTGAACGCGCACGGCCAGTACCTTTCTGACGCCAAGGTTTTTTACCGGAACCGGTTACTTCAGCACGGGTCTTCTGAGCGCGAGTACCTTGACGGGCACCTGCTGCATAAGCAACAACGACCTGGTGTACCAGCGCTTCATTGAAATCACGCCCGAAGGTAGTTTCGGAAACAGTCAGCGCGCTCTGCGCGTCTTTCACTACTAATTCCATTCCTATCTCCTCGACGTTAAGCCTTAACAGCAGGTTTAACGATCAGGTTGCCACCGGTAGCACCCGGAACAGCACCCTTGACCAGCAGCAGGTTGCGCTCAGCGTCAACACGTACTACGTCCAGGCTTTGAACGGTTACACGCTCGTTACCCAGTTGGCCTGCCATTTTCTTGCCTTTGAACACTTTGCCCGGAGTCTGGTTCTGACCGATAGAACCCGGAACACGGTGAGACAAGGAGTTACCATGGGTAGCGTCTTGGGTACGGAAATTCCAGCGCTTAACTGTGCCAGCAAAACCTTTACCTTTAGAAGTACCGGTAACATCAACTTTCTTAACGTCTGCGAAAATTTCAACGCTAATGTTCTGACCTGCAGTGAACTCTTCACCTTCTGCAAGGCGGAATTCCCACAGACCGCGGCCAGCTTCTACGCCAGCTTTAGCGAAGTGACCCGCTTCTGGTTTGGTTACACGGTTAGCTTTTTTGCTACCAGTAGTAACCTGCACAGCGCGGTAACCGTCGTTGTCCAGGTCTTTGACCTGAGTAACGCGGTTTGCTTCAATTTCGATAACGGTTACAGGGATAGAAACGCCATCTTCAGTGAAGATACGAGTCATACCCACTTTCTTACCGACTAAACCAATCATTGTTTCAACCTCTCAATCGCTCAATGACCCTGATTAACCCAGGCTGATCTGCACGTCTACACCAGCAGCCAGATCCAGACGCATCAGAGCATCAACGGTTTTCTCGGTTGGCTCAACGATGTCAACCAGACGCTTGTGAGTGCGAATTTCATACTGATCGCGCGCATCTTTATTGACGTGCGGAGAAATCAGGATGGTAAAGCGCTCTTTGCGGGTCGGCAGCGGGATTGGACCACGAACTTGCGCACCAGTGCGCTTCGCAGTCTCAACGATTTCCGCAGTTGATTGATCGATCAGACGATGATCAAACGCTTTCAGGCGGATACGGATTCTTTGGTTCTGCATGAGACCAGAGCTCCAATTATTTTAAACGTAAATGATTACTCCTCAAACCCATTTCGATTGATGGGAGAGTGTAATCGTTCTTCACATAACCCCCATATCGGGAGTATTGTTGACCGGCAAGTAAACTTATCGGCCATCTGATTCTCATTGAACCAGGCCTACCAAGATTAGGTAAGCCCGCGCATTATACTTAAACACCAGTAAGAAGCAATCCGAACTACAAAAAAAAATGCTTTTATTTTGCGCTCTTCTCTTCTTGTTGCTGTTCCAACATCGCTTTTTCCAACCACTCTTGTAATGGTATATCCGGGCTTCCCTCATCTAACTTCATGATTTGACTTTCATCGCTTTCGCCTGTCGGCGCCTCTTCCGGAGCCTCATTTTCCATAGATGAAGTATCTTCCAGCAGTTGTTCATCAGCATTTGTATCGTCATCACTATCGGCCGACTGACTAACAGCAGGCATCGCTTTGTCCTGATAGATGTAATGTAAGGGGGATTGCTTATAAGGAAGACGGGATTCTTCACTGACACCTATCCGGTAACTCTGCCAGTTAAGATAACTTATATGAAGATAAGCGCCTGCCATCGCACCAGCCAACAAGCATAGGCAACCTAATCCCAGAGAATAAAGGCTTTTTCTGAGCGGGCGATGCACTACCACCTTCACTTTTTGTTTGTTTAAATGGCTTGTGTAAGCCGATAAATGAATGTTTTGCATTTTAACCTAGAGCTCTTCTTCTGTAAGCAGAACGGGCATGTTGCCGGTACGTTTAGCGATTTGCATCAGTGTGCCCTTACCTACCCTTCCATCAACAATAAGACCTTCCCGTTGTTGGAATAACTTAACCTTCCTGATCAAATCTTTGTCCCACTGACCCGTTTTACCGAATGGCAGGTTCAGGATTTTGCTCAGTGTCATATCTAACCAAGCGGTGTCAGCTTCAGGGCTTGTATTGTTGATGGCGTTTTTACCGCTCGGAGTCTGCGGAAATAGCTGGATATATTCGCCACCCCAAACTTCGTTAAACCAGCTGCGCTGAACCGTCCACGTCTCATCTTTAATAAGAATATCTAACTCCTCATCAGTGACCTTCACAACGGTAACGTACACGGTCTGTTTATCTGCTGTAATCGGACTTAACCAGGGAATTCCGTCCTGGACTAAGGTCTCTAAGGTTGCCTTGCCCTTTTTACAGGTGAGCTGCGCACGTACAGCCTGATCACAGAACGCATCATTAGTTGGCACGTAATAACCCCACACCTGAAAGAGCTGACGCATTCCGTTACGCTCGTTACTTCCAACATCACTCAGTTTTTTGGCCGCAGCAGGGATTTCATGCAGCCTTTCGGAAAACGTCGCCAACAGCGGGAGGTATGGCTTTGCATAGCCTAAATAAGTCCATCCCAAAACACTGCCCAAAAGCATGTAACACGCAATGAGAAACGTGAGACATTTCCTTTTGCCAGGCGTCAGTCCTCGGGCTTCGAGGCAGACTTTCATTTGCCGATAAGTGACTGACTGTGTTTTTTCTGCATATGCGCTGTTAAGTGAATCTGTTGCCAGTTCATTAATAAGCCGAAACCGTCCACCAGCAGCACTGTGCAACAATTTAACGAGTGGTTTGTTAAAAAGGGTTGGCTCCCCTCCGGCTGATTGCATCCTTTGGGACAGATAGTCCGAGGTTTCTGCGAGACTCATTGGAGACAGAGAGTAAACCGCATATGGTAGCCCCATCTTATGGCGCCTGCCGCGGCTTTTACTCCCCTTATGTTCTTCTACTAGCAGGAATGAGACACGCAGAGATTGCGGATAAGTTTTGAATGTACGTAAAAACTCATAACTTTCTGCCGTGAGGTTTTCAGCATTATCGATCACGACCAACCAGGGCTCTGCGGGGTCCTCATTGTGGACAAAGGATTCTGCAATTCGCATAGTGAGAATCGAGGCTGGTAATGTTTGCCATTTCTTTAAATGAAAACAAAAGGCTAGTAATTGTCCAAGGCTTTCACTGTCTGCGCCATTCAAAGACGCTGCACTTAAATTCAATACCCGGCATTGACTTTTTCTGGCAATCTCGTGCGCCAGTCGCGTTTTACCAACACCTTTGTTACCACCGATTATCGCGATACCTCCCTGACTCAACTTCTGCAGAATAAAATCCTGAGCGGCCAACAAACGTATATTATTGAAATAATTACCTTCCAAAAAGGGAAGCGTGACAAAATTAAAGTAATCGCGGTACATACAAATACCCATAACCATTTATACATTCAATGAATGTTTTTAAATAAAAAACCGAAAGAGGAATAAATCTGAAAATCAAGAAACACAACCTCATTCGTATTGAACATGTATTAATGTGAATCAATGTTTTTCTGCGTATAATATAGCCTAATAAGTAACCCACTGGAATAACGAAAGCACAAGGGAATGATCCAATACATGCATGCCATCTGGAATAAAGGGCATCGGCCAAAGCTATCATTGAAGACAGGAATGTTTATTGTCATTACATTCATACTCACAATGATTTGTTGCTCAACAATCGCTGTTACTGTGCTAAATAGCAGGGAAAGTTTTGGGTTCCTGCCCAAGACCTCCACCGACGCCAAAATTTTTATCAATATACCCGGCACACTATTTGAAAAACGCAGAAATGCAGTGATTAAAGAGGTAACTCGATCACCAGCGACTAGCGTTAAGCTTCCCTTATTCCTCAAGGGAGTTCTGACAAGTACTGACAGTCGGCGCTCACTGGCTATTCTTCAAGGACCAACGGGTCAGCATAGTTACCGTGAAGGTGAAAAGCTTGCTGATGTGGAAAACGCTTACTTACAGTCAGTAAAACCAGACGAAGTTTTAATACGCACCCCCAAGGGAACAGCGATTTTATACCTCAGTGATAAAGCTCAGGATAATAAACGCCCAGAACCACAAAAACAGAGGGCAAACAAAGAACACGCAAAATACTTAATGCATTATTTAGTTGCCAACCCCGTATATAAAGATGAGAAACTTACAGGTTATAGATTCAATCCCAAAACGAGCAGCAATGTTTATCTTAGAGCCGGACTTATTCCAGGCGAGTTCGTCATCAAAATAAATGGGCAATCTCTCGACGACACTGCAACAGCAGATAAATACATTGAACAACTGGCAAGCCTGAGGGATGTACAACTTACCGTTCTGAGAGAAAATCAACTTCAGAATATCTATATAAATCTAGCCACTATCGAAACATCGTTGGATACAGAAAGTCATGAAGAAGTTCATTAACTCTCTCCTAGTAAAGGCATGCATATTATTTGCCACACTTCCAGGGATTGTACACGCGGAAGAGTTTACTGCGAGCTTTAAGGGCACGGATATTAAAGAGTTTATTGATACGGTAAGTAAAAATCTGAATAAAACTATCCTTATCGATCCCTCCGTGCAGGGAACTGTTTCTGTCAGAAGTTATGATGTTTTGAATGAAGAACAATACTATCAATTTTTTCTCAGCGTGCTGGATGTCTATGGTTTTGCTGTGATCCCCATGGATAACGGGCTACTGAAGGTCGTACGTTCAGCGAATGCGAAAATGTCTGGCGTGCCCATTGCAGACAAAAACAGCCCCGGTAAGGGAGATGAAATTATCACCCGCGTCGTAACGCTTCTTAATGTGCCGGTCAGAGAGTTGGCACCTTTGCTTCGCCAGATGAATGACAGTACCGGAGTAGGGAATGTTGTTCATTACGAACCTTCCAATGTTTTGCTTCTGACGGGCCGGGCATCTGTGGTCAACCGGCTTATTAAGCTTGTCGAACGCGTTGACGCGATGGGTGACCAGCAAAGGCAAACCATTAAACTAAAATATGCTTCTGCCCCGGAAATGGCTGAGATGATGAACAACCTGGTTCGCGAGGAATCTAAAGGACAATCATCGTCCATATTACAAGCCAAAATCGTCGCGGATGAGAGAACCAACACCCTAATCATCAGCGGGCCAGAAGGCGTGCGCAGCCGCGCAGCAAAACTGGTTAGTCAGCTTGATAAAGACCAGTCATCTCAGGGCAATACGCGTGTTTTCTATCTGAAATATGCCAAAGCGGAAAAAATCGTTCCCGTACTTACTGGCATCACAGAAGAGATGAAAGAAGGCAAAACAGCTCAGCCTTCCGGCGCGTCTAACAAGCCGATGAGCATCACTGCAGATGAACAAACAAACTCCATCGTCATTACTGCACAGCAGGATGTGATGCAGTCACTCGAACAGGTCATCACCAAGCTCGATATCCGCCGTGCACAGGTGTTAGTCGAAGCCATTATTGTCGAAGTACAGGATGGCAACGGGCTTAATCTGGGTATCCAGTGGAGCAACAACCAGGTTGGTGGAACACAATTTACCGGAACTGGCGCGCCAATATCGACCGTTGCGGCCGGAGTTCGCCAGTACAAAAAAGAGGGCATTATCAGCAGCGATAATCCTCTGAGCAGCACTTTGCAGACCTTCAATGGCATGACCGCAGGCTTCTTTAGCGGTGACTGGAATGTCTTACTCACTGCGTTATCCACCAGTAATAAAAACGATATTCTTGCCACCCCAAGCATTGTCACTCTCGATAATAAAGAAGCCTCATTCAACGTCGGTCAGGAAGTCCCCTCCCTGTCCGGCTCACAAACCACATCTGGCGATAACATTTATAGCAGCGTAGTTTACAAAACCGTCGGCACAAAATTAAAAGTCACTCCGCAGATCAATGAAGGTGACTCTGTGCTGATGGAAATCGAACAGGAAGTTTCCAGCGTTGATACTTCAACTAACTCTAGTCTTGGTCCGACCTTCAATACCCGAACCATTTCCAATGCCGTGCTGGTTCGTACGGGTGAAACTGTAGTCCTGGGCGGTTTGCTGGATGACAGTACCAAAGAAACCAAATCCAAAGTTCCTCTGTTGGGTGATATTCCGTGGATAGGCAATTTGTTCCGCTATACCAGCACTGAATCAGCAAAACGTAATCTGATGGTGTTTATCAGGCCGACCATTATTCGTGATGATGAGGTTTACTCTTCCATTTCCAATAAGAAATATTCGCACTTTCAAAAAATTCAAAAAACGCGTCAGGATGAGGACCATCAGGATCTGCTCACGCCAAATACCCGTTCTATTTTGCCTGACTATCCTGGAAACAATGTGCCAAAAGCATCCATATCCACCACGCCTGATGACGGCAAACCTCGTAATCCGTTTAGTGGATAAGCCATGAATAGTGATAACGAAGTGCTATATAGACCCGTTGTGGAACACGCCTCCCCTGTTCTGCCTTATACCTACGCCAAACAAAAAGGCGTAACGCTGCTTGATAACGTGCTTTTTTGCCGACAGGACATTTCAGTGGAAACACTGCTCGAAGTACGTCGGATCATGGGTGAAATAACGGCGGTCGAAATAGTGGAAACGACATTGTTCGATGAAAAGTTATCAGCAACCTACCAGCGTAGCAGCGGCGAGTCACAACAAATCATTGATGATATCGATAACGAGGTCGATCTTCTGTCTTTGTCTGAGGAATTACCTGATAACGAAGACTTACTGGCCAGTGATGAAAATTCGCCGATCATCCGTCTGATTAATGCGGTGCTTTCTGAAGCAGTCAAAGAGGGTGCTTCGGATATCCATATCGAAACCTTCGAACGCATGCTCAGTATCCGGTTTCGTATCGATGGCGTCTTACGGCAAATCCTGCAACCGGCTCGCAAGCTGGCACCGTTCTTGGTATCGCGCATCAAGGTGATGGCGAAACTGGATATCGCTGAAAAACGTTTACCTCAGGATGGTCGCATTTCGTTACGTATCGGTCACCGGGCGATTGATATCCGCGTATCGACCATTCCAGCTCAATATGGTGAGCGTGTGGTGATGCGCCTTTTGGATAAAAATAATTTATGTCTTGAGATTCCACAACTTGGTCTGTCTCCACAGGACGAACAACAGCTATCGGCATTAATCCGTAAACCTCACGGGATCATTCTGGTCACCGGGCCGACCGGTTCAGGTAAAAGCACGACTCTGTACGCGGTTCTTTCTGCACTCAACAATAACGAGCGTAACATTCTTACTGTCGAAGACCCGATTGAGTATGAACTGGAGGGCGTGGGGCAAACGCAAGTTAACCCCCGTGTAGAAATGACATTTGCGCTCGGTTTGCGGGCGATTTTGCGTCAGGACCCGGATGTAGTCATGGTCGGTGAGATCCGCGACAATGAAACAGCTCAAATCGCGGTGCAGGCTTCACTGACCGGCCATCTGGTGATGTCAACATTGCATACAAATAGTGCCGTCGGTGCCATTACCCGTTTACGGGATATGGGTCTGGAGCCCTTCCTTCTCGCCTCCTCATTATTAGGCGTGGTGGCTCAGCGACTCGTGCGACGCCTTTGCCCGCATTGTACCCGACAGTCCCCGTTAGATGTGTCTCACATTCCTTTATTCCACTTTCTGCCTGAACCACCAGCCACTGTTTTTAAAGCCGTCGGATGTTCTCAATGCCATTTCACGGGCTATAAAGGCAGGGCGGCTATCCACGAATGCATGGTTGTTGATAACGCTATACGTCAGGCTATTCATGAGAATCAGGATGAATTTTCCATTGAGAACATTCATCGCAAAACTGCCCGAAGCTTGCGGGAAAATGGACTGCTTAAAACCATTAGCGGCGAGACTACGCTGGAAGAAGTGATCAGAGTTACTGCCGAACAAGAGATAGCGACACGGGGAACTCCCTCATGAGCCGCTTCGCCTTTCATGCAATCACCCCGACGGGCAAGACGCAGCGAGGAGTGATTGATGCCGATTCTCTCCGCCTGGCGCGCCAGATTGTCCGCGAGCGGGGTTTAACGCTTCTTGAAATAAAGCAGGTGGGCAACTCGCTGACAACTCTAAATAGTAAAAATAAAGGATTGAAAACGCGTGTCCCTTCACATGCCATTTCACTATTCTCACGTCAGCTCGCCACATTAACCAATGCAGCCCTGCCCGTAGAAGCCGCACTTGCCGTTATTGCCCGCCAAACCGAGCACGCCGGACTCACGCAAGTGCTGACCGCTGTGCGTAACAAAGTGGTGGAGGGACATACGCTAGCCGATGCATTATCTGATTTTCCTCGCCTATTTGATCCGATGTTCAGAACACTGGTCACGGCAGGTGAACGAACCGGACAACTCGGCACCGTACTGGAAAAAATGGCGGATTATTATGAAATCCGCCAGCAAATCAAAAGCAAGTTGTCGCAAGCCATGATTTACCCGGCCATGCTCACCATCATTGCCATTCTAGTGATTGTTATTTTGCTGGTGGCCGTCGTCCCGCAAATCATTGAACAGTTTGTGCATATGAAACATACGCTGCCCATCTCCACCCGTATTTTAATTGGCGTCAGTGGTTTCCTGGAACGTACATGGTGGGTGATTGCCATAGTGGTTATCGCTTTCATCGCTACCTTCAGGCTGGCTCTGCGCCGTAAGCATAATCTTATGCGTTTTCATACGGCGTTGCTCGGTGTTGTCGTTTTAGGGCCACTGATCAGGGCCATCAATAGTGCCCGATATGCCCGGACTCTCAGTATCTTGCAATCGAGCGGCGTTCCTTTACTTGATGCGATGAAAATCTCAACAGAAGGGATAACTAACCGCCGGATCCATTATTTACTTACCCAAGCGGCAGAACATGTTCGTCAGGGCAGCTCACTCTTTGCTGTTCTGGAACAAACCCGCCTCTTCCCACCCATGATGCTCTACATGATTGCTTCCGGTGAACAAAGCGGGCGTCTTGGCGAGCTTATGGCACACGCAGCAGACAATCAGGACAAGCTGATGCAACACCGGCTTTCAATGGTATTGGCGCTATTTGAACCACTGCTGATTGTCACTATGGCCAGTATTGTTTTATTCATCATCATGTCGATTTTACAACCGATTCTCCAGCTTAATAACATGGTCAGTTAAAGGTATCACTCCATGTTAAACATTCAAAAAAATCAGTACATTGGTACTCAGAGACAACAAGGCTTTACATTAATCGAACTGATGGTGGTTATCGTCATTCTCGGGGTGCTGGCAGCGCTCGTTGTTCCTAATGTAATGGGCAACAAAGAAAGAGCAGATACCCAAAAAGCCGTCAGCGATATTGTCGCCCTCGAGAACGCCCTCGACATGTATAAGCTGGATAACCATCGCTATCCAACAACCGAACAAACGCTCGAAGCCCTTGTAACCCTGCCCACGATCAACCCGCTACCTGCCAATTATCGTAACGATGGATACATAAAGCGTTTGCCAGCCGATCCCTGGGGCAACGAATACATGTTGGTCAGTCCAGGTGAACATGGGGCTATCGATGTCTTTTCTGCCGGGCCTGACAGTGAGCCCAACACCGCAGATGACATAAAGAACTGGGTTGAGAAGGATCACTAACCTTGTCCGCGGTCAAACAATCCGGCTTTACGCTGCTGGAAATACTGATGGTAATGGCCATTTTCGCCATTGCGGCAGGGGTTGTGGTCATGGTTTTACCGTCTGACAACTCACAAATCCAACGCGCTGAGCAAATGAAAACAGTGATGGAATATGCTGCTGAGCGCGCAGTGCTGGAAGGAAAACCGCTCGGGCTTTCCTTAACGGCCGGCGCTTATCAGTTTGTGGTTTTAGGTGGCACGCTAACGTTGATTCCACTAACACGTGAGCCTCAGTGGCAAGAAATTGAATCTTCCCGCATGCCTGTCAGCGGTGAATTTGCGGAAAATGAAACCCTTTCGCTCAGCCCTTTAGCCCTCAATAAATCTATCAACCGCCCACCACAGATTGTTTTTATGCCCGACGGAACACTTTCAGTCTTTGAACTCAGTTTTTCTTCCTCTGCATCTGAACCGGCCTGTTGCAGCATCATTTCTGAAGGACGACTGCCACTGATATTCAATGTCAGAAGGTCTGGAAAATAATGCGTATATCTTCAACGTGTAGTGTTAAAAATCAGCAAGGTATGACTCTGATTGAAGTAATCATTGCCCTCGGCATCTTCGCCACGGCGGCTCTGGCATTACTGAATAGCCTGGGTTCGCAAATGAGCGCAGTAGATCATTTTCGAACTTCTCTCTTTGCCAGCTGGGTTGCTGAAAATACGCTGATAGAAACACAGATCAAAGCGGAAAAAAAAGAAAAAAGACGAGTAACACTAGCCGGGCAGGAATGGTTTGTTGAACAGCAACATACCCTTGATAGAGAGAACAACATTAGCCAGAACCAGGTACGCGTTCTTCAGGTAGAAGATGCCCTTTCACCGATCCTTTCGGTGAGCCGCTGGACTCAGATAATGGCAGAGAAGCCATGAGCAGCCAGCAGCCAGCCAAACAACAAGGTTTCACGCTGATAGAAGTCATGATTGCGATGACGATATTTGCGCTTCTCAGCCTGCTGGCCTATCAGATCCTTTCCGCATCAGTTAAAAACAGTGAAATAGCACAAGAACACACGGCAAGACTGACCGGAATTCAGACTACATTTTCTTTGCTGGAACGGGATCTGATCCAGATATTGCCACGGCAAACCGATGTGGCAGGAGCTCTTTTATCAGCCTCTGAGACCTCATTAAGTTTTACAACCATTGGCAGTTATTCTGCATCAGCCCCCTTGTCTGCCAGTGATCTTACACGGGTTACCTGGACATTTACCGATCACACACTGACGCGCAGCGCACAATCTCTTCCGTCCCAGCCACTGACTGATTCATCAGCGATAACGCCCTTTACCCTGCTGACAGGCGTAAGTTCTTTGCATTGGCGATTCTATTCCGGCGGCTGGAGCAACAGCTGGAGCAAAACGGATTCTTTTCCAAAAGTCATCGAACTCATTGTCACGCTGGAAGATATGGGTGAAATACGCCGGTTATTCCTCCTGCCCCAAATAATTGAGGAGACGAAGGCAGAGTCAGCTGATAAGCCGTCTGAGCAAGCAAGTTCTGAATCCGCAGCTCCGGTGTCCTTAAACGGGGAGAACACCAACGATGAGTAAGCAACAGGGTGTGGCGCTACTGATCGTCTTAATGATCCTTGCCATCATGGCTGCATTAGCGGCAAAAATGACGCTGCAATTTCAGGTCAGCCAGCACCGCCAAAGCTGGTTACTCAATCAACAGCAATTACGCTGGCTAACCTTTGCCGCTGAAGAAATCGCCCTGCCGAGACTGAAAAAAGAACTTACCGAAAACCCTGTTCAAAACAACCTCGATCAGTTTGCCGTTCAGCAAGGGCACTTCACCGGCCAGGATGGATTTTCAGTGGACTATATTATTGCGGATGGACAAAACTGTTTTAACATTAACAGCCTGCGTAATAACGAGCCTGACACGCCGATAGAGGGTGAACCATACAATACGCAGGTACTGAAACAACTTCTTCTCGATGCGCAGGCAACATCCGTTGAAACCGAGCGGTTCGCTGATACCCTCAGCGATTATCTTGATGCCGATAACGAGACCCGAACATCCGGTGCGGAATCCGAGTATTACGAAACGCTGATACCGCCCCGCGCTGCAGCTAATCAACGTCTTTTTTCCCTGAATGAGCTGGCGCTGCTGCCCGACCTCCCTCTTCTGCCACTCAAAAAAATCCGACATCAGCTTTGCACTCTCCCCGAAGAGTTTCAGCAAATTAATGTGAATATGCTGACCGAAGAACAGGCTCCTCTGTTAAGCGCCTTATTTCTTGGCGGTATTAATCAGGAGGATGCAATCAGATTAATTTCAGCGCGACCGCGCAGAGGCTGGGTTTCTGTTGACGCTTTTCTGAAAGAGGCGAAGAAACAGCGTTTTAGTCTGGAAATCCAAAGCAGCGAATTAAAACCGCTGCTGACGGTACGCAGCCAATACTTCGTCCTCTATACGCTAGGCCGGTTTGAAGAACAGCAAAATGCTATGAGCAGTTTTGTGCAATTCAATCCACAGGATTCAAAAATCAAAATTTATCAACGTCGCTATCGGGTAATTGAGTAAATGGAACAACTTCATCTGGCCAACAGGCTGTTTATCAGGGCTGGTACTACGCCAGAGCACTCACTCTATTGGTTCACGGATAAGGCAGAATGTGACAACGATATCCATTGCCTGCCGGATACCGAACATTTATCAGAACTCGCCACACAACCTGCGGCACGTAATGTTTGTCTGTTCATCCCGGCCAGTGAAATAGTTTTCCGTCAGATCGCTCTGCCTCAACACGCAAACAAAATTACTCGCCAGATGATTGGCCATCTTACTGAAGAAAGTATTGCCAGTGATGTCGATACGTTGCATTGGGTTGAGCTTTATCGAGAAAAACAGACACTCTTTGTGGCGGGTATTGAATCAGATTATTTAAGAAACTGGCTTCGGCTATTTAGCGATGCCGGGCTGACAATAAGGCACATTTATATTGATGCCTTGCTGCTGCCCAGGCATGAAGAAGGCTGGTCGATAATGAAGCTTGATAAGCAGTGGCTCCTTCGACAGTCGGAATATTCAGGCTGTCAGGTTGAGCAGGTATTACTCGATACCCTACTTAAAATCGCAACGCCGGAGACATTACATTACTACGGAGATGAGAAATCGATTTCTCCTGGCTGGGTGCGCGCTGATCTGCCTTTTCATCCCCTGATTATGATGAAGAATAACTGTCCGTCAGCAGTGAATCTGCTGCAGGGCGAGTTCGCCGTGCGTAAAGAAGAATCCGCCTGGGAACGTCATCTGCTACGGGTGGCAACCAGCATGGCGATACTCACGGTGCTAGTGATTATCGGCGCCAAACTTTTCACCTGGTGGCAGATTTCTCAGCAAGAATCATTACTGAAAAAAGAGATGCTTGCACTTCATCAAACCTGGTTTCCGCAGGACAAACACACACGTAATCTGAAGTTCTATTTTGAACAAAATATGAAAAAGGCACCCACAGCCTTTCTTCCTGCACTGGCAAAACTCACTGCTTATCATGGGCAGAGCCCGCAAATTGACATAGATAAATTAGATTTTCAGCAAGAGACGAAACAGTTCACTCTGCAGATTACTACGGGTGACCGGGCGGCGATTGATGATTTCGTCGAACGGACCGAAAGCGATTTTCACTTTGCCATTTCTAAGTTAGCCACGTCATCAGCGGGTATCACCGCCACGCTAACTCAGCGGAGTAAATCATGAAACAGTGGCTGATGCTTAAAAATGAACGGGAAAGATGGCTGATACTGGTTGCCGCTTTTCTGTTGGCAGTAACTTGCATCTGGTACGGTATTTTAACCCCGCTCAACAACCAGATCGCCCAATCCCGGGCACGGGTCAACACGCAACATCACCAGCTTGAATGGATGATTCAGCAAACCCAGCGTCTCGGGGCACCTTCCGGACTGCGAGTTAAGACAGAAAAGCTGACGGAAGCTATTAACACCTCAGCGGCAGGTTTATCCCTGCAACTTCCTAAGACTACTCAGAATGAACGGGGAGTCGCCCTAAGCTTTGAGCAGATCCCTTACACCACCCTTTTACGCTGGCTTGAAATTCTCAATAAGGAATACGGTATTCAGGTCGTGGCCATCTCAATAGTGACAGGTAACGGACCAACAGGAAGCGTCAGTGTTCCTCAACTCACACTGCGTTAACGGGCAGATGTCATAACAAGGAAGATATTTAGCATGGACGGAGGATGGCAGCAATTGTCTTATATCACATCATTACCCGACGGGTTTTATCACACCTGCGTCGCTGTTTTGGGATTGCTGCTGGGCAGCTTTCTTAATGTCGTCGTTTATCGCTTGCCGCTGATGATTCAGAACGATGGTCAACTGACAGAGCATGGCTTTAATCTGAGCCTTCCGGCATCACACTGCCCCGCCTGTATACATCCGCTAAAATACTGGCAGAACATTCCGGTTTTGAGCTGGTTGTTGTTACGGGGGAAATGCCATTATTGCAAAGCCACGATCTCTAAAAGGTACCCCCTTACAGAAGCAGGATGCGCCGCCATGTTTCTTGGTCTGTCGTTTCTGTTTACCACTCCCCTGAGTTTATTCAGTGCCTTATTACTGTTCTGGTTTCTTCTGGCATTAAGCCTGATTGATTTGGCAACTTACCTGCTTCCTGACCGGCTGACACTGCCCTTGCTGTGGGCCGGGTTACTCGTCCACTCTCTGTACGGCAGCGTGACACTTCAGAATGCATTATATGGCGCGGTCGCAGGTTATCTGGCGTTGTGGTTTTTGTACTGGAGTGTCAAGTTAGTCAGCGGCAAAGAGGGAATGGGGTACGGGGATTTTAAACTCCTGGCAGCACTTGGCGCCTGGGTGGGCTGGCAGATGTTGCCATATCTGTGTATTCTCGCCGCACTTGCGGGGATCGTTTTCACACTGGTAAGGGTAAGTATTTATAAAATGTCAGAGCAAACGCCTTTCGGACCCTGCCTGGCACTGGCTGGTGCGCTGATTTACATCAGCCAGGAGAGCAAAACAATCTGGCTGATGTTGAGTTAATACAGCAGAAATTACTGGGATTCTTCTTTCAGCTGAGACTGGATGTAGTTCTGAATGCCAATACGCCCGATGAGTTCCAGTTCGGTTTCCAGCCAGTCGATGTGATGCTCTTCATCCGCCAGGATATTAATCATTAAATCGCGGCTGACGTAATCGTGCACCGAGTCAGCATAAGCAATGCCTTCGCGTAAATCCTTCGCCCCTTCAAGTTCCAGCAGCAAATCAGATTTCAGCATTTCCTCAACATCTTCACCAATATTGAGTTTGCCGAGATCCTGCAGGTTAGGAAGCCCTTCCAGGAAGAGGATCCGCTCAATATAGATATCGGCATGTTTCATTTCATCAATGGATTCGTGATATTCGATACCGTTGAGACGCATCAGTCCCCAGTTTTTAAACATACGGGCATGCAAAAAGTACTGATTGATAGCAACCAGTTCATTTCCAAGAAGTTTATTGAGGTGTGCAATGACTTTTTTATCGCCTTTCATAGGTAACTCCTCCGTTCCGGTATCTAAAGCGTAGATCCGGTTCAGAGTAAGTCAAAAAAAAGGCACACTTTTTAACTAAGTATTTTTACGCGATGTTTTTGAACTCAGGAATTTGCTGTAATTCATCTTCCATTATTTGTCGTGCCGCACGAACACATTTGCCACATTGCGTTCCTACCGGAACAAAACTCCTCAACTGTTGGAACGTTTGCGGCTGGTAACGTCTGACTGCCTGTCTGATCGTTTTATCACTGACTGAATTGCACAAACACACGTACATATAAACCACGCTTCGCATAAATCTTGAACTAACTGTAAATGAGAATGGTTATTATTGCAAATGCAGTTTGAACGCTTTTGCACACAAATTTTAGGCAATAAAAAAGGGTGCCGAAGCACCCTTTTTTTGCTCTTAATTATCAGCGATTAAGCGATAACTTTAGCAACAACACCAGCGCCTACAGTACGGCCGCCTTCACGGATTGCGAAACGCAGACCGTCATCCATCGCGATTGGGTGGATCAGGGTAACAACCATGTTCACGTTGTCACCAGGCATAACCATCTCAACGCCTTCTGGCAGTTCGATAGTACCGGTCACGTCAGTTGTACGGAAGTAGAACTGTGGACGGTAGCCTTTGAAGAATGGAGTATGACGACCACCTTCATCTTTGCTCAGGATGTACACTTCGGAATCAAACTTGGTGTGTGGTTTGATTGAACCTGGTTTAGCCAGAACCTGACCACGTTCGATATCTTCACGTTTGATACCACGCAGCA
>NZ_JQJR01000022.1:0-39266 GCF_000745615.1 Rahnella sp. WP5
TCACATGGAATGTGCGTTCGCCGTTTTTAAACTGAACGCAAACATCATGCTTTTTATCCGCCCAGTCCAGACCAACATGAGCAGCAAACTGATCTATCGCAGTCATAACCAACTCCTTTTCACCGGGGATTGGTATGCATTCCACGCTCTTCGAAAGAAATATAGTCAGCAGTTTGTCTGCATGCCCTGAGTATTCGTTAGCGAACGTGGAGCACTTACTGGCTCGAAAGCAAAGCGGCAATCATCAAACCACATGATTCTGGCACAATATTCGTAACCAGTAAGCGCATACCCTGAATCACTTAAAAGTGTAACTCTCAGGGTTCGAATGACTATAATTGGCACTAAGCGGACAATGAACCCTATGGGTCATCCAACTGGTTTATTTGGGACAACGAGTTTTCCTCCCGCTGGTCGTATAGCCTCTCACAGGATTAGAAAGCTGCCTGGAAAACTGACTGTCTACAGATCAAGTAATTCAGATGTTAAGCGATCCACCTGCTGTCTGGGGGCTATAGACGGTACGGGAATGAAGCACTCCAAAAATAACATGAATGAGCTTTCTCATAACTGCTGCAACAACGACCATGCCAGGTTTTCCCGCGAGCCGGAGGCGTTGCCCGAATGCCCTTATATCTGGATTATGTTTCAGGGAAGTTAGTGCCGGCATATATAATGCACTCCGCAGGAATGCATTTCCTGTCTTGGACAGCCGCGTTTTGCCACGCACCGAGCTTCCGGACTGATGCTGTCGTGGATTAAGCCCGAGAAAAGCAGCAACTTCTTTAGCTTTACTGAATTTTCTACCCGCCATGAATGACAAAATTACTGCGGATGTAACGCTTCCGATGCCCGGAATTGAACAAATAAGTGCATCCTGGTTTTGAAGCTCGACATCGTTGCTGATGTGCTTTCTTATTTCTTGGCGAATTATTTCGATTTCTTCTTTTAAATGTTCTGCAATACGTTTCAGTGAGTCCTGGATGCTTGCTTCGGCATTCTCACTGCGATTACGTTCCATTCGTAACATACCGTTCAGGGGCATCTACCCCTCGAACCATAGCCCGAAGTTTCCGGACGGGGGCCGGTATGGGTTTCGGGCCTGACGGCTAGTGTCTGATGGAGCACGTCAATACCTGCAGCTGGCTCACGCCAGCGCGCTAACCGTACCGGCGAGAGTTCCGCCGGCACTTTTCGGCGCACCCCCGTTTCGCTGTCGCGCTCCGGCTTTGCGGCGGATCCCCGCTCATTGGTACTCCTGCACCCTCTTTCCGTTTAAGTCCCTTCGCCTGGTCTGATACCGACACAGTCCTCCTCGCTGCCCAGGGTAAATACACTCACTAAGAATTTTTCTCGACCACTACGTTAGTCCTCCAAAAATTATCCGCTCGCCCTGGTCATCTTCGTCAGCCGGTGTCGTTTACGCCCTTGCGGCGAGGGGTCTCAAACGGGTGATGGCATACCAGAAGGGACCAAACAGCAGGTTCCCGCAAACGTCAAAACCGCGACAAGAGAAACTCAACGGGTGATGTGTGTAACCCAAACGAAAAGGAAAGACTTATGTGCGATCAGGAATGTGTATTACCGGAGGAGGGTAAGTTTACCCGCGAACAGGCAACCGCCGTCGCGTCTCAGTACAGCAACGTGGCGATTGAAGACGATAACGGGAAGGAATTCCGTCTCGTCGTGCGTAAGGATGGTGAGATGGTGTGGCGTGGGTGGAATTTCGAGGCTGGTGCAGGATTTTGGCTTAACCGTTATATCAAAAACTACGGCGTGAAAAACCAGACGGCGGGGAATTAATCATGAATACACCGGTGAATTCTGACCAAAATATCAGCACTAAGGCTCCCGCAGCGGGGGCCGTAACCTTTACTCCCGCGCAGCTTGGCGATCTGGTGAATCACATCCTCTGCTACGGGGCATTCTTACAAAAATTCGAGCCGAGACTTTTACCGGCGGGCGCACAGGCCGAGATGTACAGGTGCGAAGAATCTCTTTCGTGGATTCTGGTCTGGTTTGCTAACGGACGACCGGTGATGGCCTGTGATTATTTTGACCATTTTACCTATGTCCTCGACCGCACGTTGTTAGCGGAGGCCGGACAGTGAACGCGATGAACGTTGTTCCCCTCGGCGTTGTGGACGTGGCGTATTACAGCAACCATGCGGCGCAGTACCTGCAAAACCTGCTTAAAACCGCTGAGGAATTGCCATTTTTACAGGAGGTTATCGATGATTTGGCCGCCGATCCTGCTGTTGGCTGGAACTGCCAGACAGGCGGGGTGTTAGGGAATGACCATATTCACGCCATCGAGCTGGAAATCGCCCCCATCTACGATGACGGCGAGTATGTAGAAACATTCACGTTAGAAGACAGCGTATCAGAACCTGACCGTGTGTATGCATTTTCGCTGTATTCCCGCGTTGCCGAGTCGTCAGATTTTGCGGGCGTGCAGCCACTGCATGATGCCGAATCACTCGCAGAATGCGAGATGATGGCTTTGTTAGCCGTGCGGCGTATAAATGCCATGAAGGCGAACCATGTCGAACAATGGTGGGAATAGCGTCACCTAAAACTAACCTCAAAGGTTATATTTGTGGTCTAAACTAACCTTTGAGGTTATAATTACGTCTCAAAATCCAATAATCCGAGTGAACATGGAAAAGAGAACTCCACATACGCGCCTTCATATCGTTCAGGGACTTGTTGCAGCAGGGAGGTGAAAGCCACCAATACGGCGCTCAACGGCGCGGATGATTTAGGGCTGACATTTGATGATATGTGCAGCGCGATTCTGGGATTAACGGCAGCTGATTTTTTTAAAAGTATGACCACCTATAATGATCATACTGTCTGGCAGGACGTATACCGCCCAAAGTTGTCGTGTGGTGACGTATATCTAAAACTAACGGTCAGTAACGGTGTTTTGATCGTCTCATTCAAGGAGAAGTAATATGAAATGTTCCGTTTGTGGCGGTGCAGAACTTGAGTTTGGTATCAAAAAAGTCCCTTACTCATTCCGTGGCCGTAAAACAGTTATCGAGGCAGAAGGTGACCACTGTCCGGCGTGTGGTGAAGTCGTGATGGATCGTGAGCAGTCTATGGCCTACATGGCAAAGGTTAAGTCATTTAAGGCCAAAGTCATCGCGGAAACCATCGAACCTGAGTACATCATTCAGGTGCGTAAAAAACTTGAACTCACGCAGAAAGAGGCCAGCGAGATTTTTGGCGGGGGCGTGAATGCCTTTTCGCGTTATGAAAAGGGTAAGGCACAGCCACACCCTTCGATCATCAAACTCCTGCGCGTACTCGATCACCATCCCGAGTTATTGGATGAAGTCCGCAAACAGGCATAAGTGGGCAGGGGGTTCGCTCCCTGACTTTTGCCGCGCTTAAAAAACACCCAGCGGGCTGCGCCCGCCAGTTCCTGAGACAGGGGGCGGCTGCGCCGCCCCTCTTCTCCGGTATGTGTCGGGGGCTTGTCTCTCTCATTCCTTTCCGTCTCTTTCTCTCCGGGCTTTTACTCTTCTTTCTCTTCCTGGTCATTGATGGCCGGTGATTTCTCATTCCCACAAACCACCACGGCCAGAACATGGCCCCTTCGGCTCATGACCAGCAGGCTGGTCAATCGTCTGCCCGACTTCGCTAACCGGCTTAGCCGGTAAGCTTCGCGGAACCCCTGCGGGTTTCCGGCCTGCGGCTACGGTCCGATGGCAACGGCAAGGCTCAACCCCCGCAGGCGGCTGCGCCGCCGCACGGAAACTGGCCAGCGACGCTGGCCGCTAAAGTCGCCGCCTCGTTCCTCGCCGTCGGGTGTGTGCATTCTGCCGGGTGCGGTTATCCCTCTCGCGGAAAGCCCTTACGCGGAGGGCTGGGTGTAGCACCGCCGCCCAGGTTAACGCAAGGGTGAAATGCACGCCTGCGGCGCCCTTGCGTTCCCCCGTGCGTCGTCGCTACTTCGCCCTTTGCCGCGAAAGAACTCACCGAGAGATGACATTTAACCTGAAGGAGACCTGAAGAATGCACACACAAAACGTCAAGACCGCCGCTCCTGAATCTTCCGAAAGATGGGGGGCGAAAAGCACGACGCTGCGCATGGACGGCTTCATTACTGATATTTCGTCAACGCATCCCTTCGATGTGATCCGCGCCGATGCGGTCATTTCTCGCCTGAGTGAAAAAGCCCATCAGGGCTGCGGCCTGCACGCCGAAATCTATGAATACAACCTGATCGTCAGCGCAATCGCGTACCTCAAGCGCCTGCCGGAAAAAGACCATCCGGCCTTTGTACAGGCGGCGGAAAAACAGGGCCTGACGCTGACGGACGAGGCACTGGTATGCAGTGCAAACGCCTACTGCGACCTGCGAAATGAATTGTTTGAATAGGACTAGCCATTGTGACCGGGCGGCGAAACTTACCGCCCGGTGTTTCCTGCATCACGCCATCACTGGCTTAGCATCATCACAAACATCGAGGATATCATTATGCGTTTAGCTTCCCGTTTTGGTTCCAAAAATCAGATCCGCCGCGACCGTCCGCTGACCAATGACGAGCTGGCCAGCGTCGTCCCAAGCGTTTTTTCTGAAGAAAAACACGATTCCCGCAGTGACCGCTATACCTATATTCCCACCATCGAGCTGCTCGACAGCCTGCGCAAAGAAGGCTTCCAGCCGTTCTTTGCCTGCCAGACCCGCGTCCGTGATGAGGCCAGAAAAGGCCATACCAAACACATGCTGCGGCTGCGCCGCGAGCGCCAAATCACCGGCAGCGAAGTGCCGGAAATTATCCTGCTTAATTCACACGATGGCAGCAGCAGTTATCAGATGCTGCCCGGCATTTTCCGCTTTGTTTGTGCGAACGGCATGGTGTGCGGCGAGGATTTTGGGGAAGTCCGTGTTCCGCACAAAGGCGACGTCACCGGACAGGTGATCGAGGGCGCTTATGAGGTGCTCGGCATCTTTGACAAGGTCGATGAGCACATGAATATCATGAAAGACATGCCCCTCAACCGGGATGAACAAGACCTGTTTGCCCAGGCGGCGCTCATGTATCGCTACGGGGAAGACGATAAAAAAATCCCCGTTACCCCGGCGAGTGTATTAATGCCGCGCCGCAGAGAAGACTGCCAAAATGATTTGTGGGTGACCTTTCAGCGGGTGCAGGAAAATATGATCCGGGGGGGATTAATCGGCCGCAATGAAAAAGGAAAGCGCACCACGACGCGCGCGATTAACGGTATTGACGGCGACGTGAAATTAAACCGGGCGCTGTGGATGATTGCCGAGCAGTTTAAAAAAATGAAGGCGTAACATTTTGCATTTACATTAGGGAGAGTGTTCGCTCTCCCTGTGCATAAGGTCAACGGTATGGAAAAGATTCACGGCATGACATGCAGCACGGCACATATAACGCCGGGCGATGGAGAAATTTTATCGCAATACGTCAACGAAAAATTCCCCTGGGTATTTGACACCGGCTATGGCTATCTTTTAATGCTGCGCGAATACCGGTATCCGGTATTGAAATTAAAAGAAATGGGGATTTCAAAGCCCGTGAGGAAGTTGGTGTTTTGTATGCGCAAACAACATC
Source organism: Rahnella sp. WP5 (assembly GCF_000745615.1). Classification (NCBI taxonomy): domain Bacteria; kingdom Pseudomonadati; phylum Pseudomonadota; class Gammaproteobacteria; order Enterobacterales; family Yersiniaceae; genus Rahnella; species Rahnella sp. WP5. The sequence continues at coordinate 5,594 of NZ_JQJR01000022.1, forward strand.
AAATCGGGATGACCTGTTTTGACCCGGACGCTGATACTCTTGACGGGTTCGATGTTTTTGAATGGTAGCGGTTTATCCGTCCGGCGCAATCGAAAAGCGCCGGATATTTCCCATCATTACCCGATACTCCCCCCGAAGTATTTCCCTTCCCGTGCCATAAAATCAGAAAACGTATACGCACGCCTCGTGGTTACATTATTAATTGTTTACTTTTGTGTCTGTATTGTTTGATGCCGTTGACCTGGCCAGAAGCGGACTTTCGCCACGCTGGATGATTTGTTTATTTTGAATCATTTGCGTAGCCAGCAGGATGCGATATATATTTTTAATAGCGGTTGCGTATGCCCGTCGCTGCACGATGAGCTTCGGTGACGGACCGGTGTTATACATCCCGACGCTGTCCCAGTTTTTACCGTAAGCCCGGAAATTGTGCGCGAGTACCCAGGCGCCGGTGTAAATACAGGTACAGGGTTCTTTCAGTAACCGTTCACGGGTAATATCAAATTTTCGCAGCGCCGCATAATGTGAACTGTTAATCTGCATGCCGCAGACATCTTCTGTTTTATTACGGTTACGGTCATTAATGGCGTCCATTCTGAGCCGCGACTCTTTTATTGAAATTGCGGTCAGTAAAAGCGGATCAATACCGTAATCGCGTCCCGCCTTGTTAAAACACATTTCCGGGCTGGCCTGGGCGGAAAAAACCGCCGCCAGGGTAAGCAGAACACACCATTTCATTATTTTATATTCCCCAGGAATGCGCCGGATAAGCTCGGCGTGATTTCTGGCGAAAATACGCTTTCACCTTTCCCGATGCAAGATAATTAGTTACAGACGCGCACAGGGCGCTCTGCGAACGCCTTCTGATGTCACCACTGAATTAAATAAATCAACAGAATAGGGATATTTCACCAGGCCGCTTTTTCTTACACACTGACATCACACCCCACGCAAGATTTCATCTTGCGGTTTTGTTGTTGTAATTCACGGTGTTAACCGTGATTTTTAATGTAATTTTACAAGTATCCCGAAAAGTGTGTGCTAATTAGCACACTTTGCAGTGCTGAATGGTGTGTTAGTGAGGTGCCGTATTGTGTGTGCTTACAGTGCCTGATAGTGTGTTAATCCGGCACCCTAACCAGCACTGTATGGTGTGATAATGGTATGTTTTTTTAAATATCAATAAATTAAATAGTTCACAATGGTGTGTGGTGCTTAATCCACACACTCTTATTTACGACATAGTGCCTGATTAACACACCCCAAAGCGGCATGCAGTGCCTGATTGACACACATGAAATTCTTCCACAGTGCCGGATTAACACACCCAAACCAATCCGGACGAGGTTAATTTGCAGTGCCGTATTGACACACACTGAGTTTCGGCAGAATAATCGCCACCAACAGAATAACACCTCTCGCTTTATCTCACCCATGCGGTTGCCTAATACATCGGGAAATAACGCGAACATCACCGGCAATAAACCCCTGCCGGACACACAGGAAAAAGAGATGGCCAGACGCAATATTTATTTCAAAGAAAAAACCGAACGGGAAGTGCTGGAGTTGGTGCAGATTGAGTTGCAAAACGGTGCCACGCACGGCGAGGTGAACTTTTCCTCCGTGGTCAATGAACTGGTTAACATCGGGCTGATGGTGAAAAAACACCAGGGAGAAGGAAATAGCTTTGACCAGGAAGAGTTTAACCGGGATTTAATACGCAAAGTTTCCGGCAACCGTGAGGGTATCAGCATTATGATGGCCATGATGTCAGAAATGTATTTGCAGCTGCGCGGTGAGAGCGGGAATGAAAAACTGGAGGAGCTGCTCGACAGAAACCTCTCCGGTATGAGCGCCGCCGAAGACCGGGCAGAATCAAAACATTTTATCGCAGAAGAATGAAGTTTATGCCGGGCTGGCTGCCCGGCACATCTTATCGGGATAAGTAAGATCCCAATTTTTTATTTTCCTTATTCGTTAACGGGTTTTCAGCCTCCGCCACCTTCGACACAATGAATTCATCGAACAGCACCGCCAGCGAACGCAGTCGTTTTATTTCCTCATTTTCGGGCAACTGCTGCTCAGTGAAATAATTGAGTGACCCTAACAGGCGCTGAACGATTTCCTGATTCATACTGCGCTGATTAAACCGCGCGCTGATTTCCATGTCCTTTTTTAAATTCACCGGAAAACTGCTGCTGAAACGTCGCATTTTACCGGCCACAAACGGCCGCTTATCATCCCCCACCGTTGCTTCCTGGGCATATTTTTCCCGCAGCATATCCAGGTGCGACTGAATAAACTCATCAAACAAACGGGCCAGGGCTAATAATCGCTCTCCCTCCTCAGTTTTAATAATGGGTTTTTTCGGGGTGAAATCCAGCGACTGAATCAGCCGGCCCACCACCTCATCGTTCATGCTTACCCCGCGAACGCGGGCGGCAATGCGCAACTCCAGTAGCAGATTTTCAGGCGCCCAGAGTACGCGGTAGCGCACTTCGCCCATCGTATATTTTCTCGGACGGCCGCGCCGTTCGTATATCTTCTCTTTTACTTTCATATTTTTGTGCCTGATTGAAATAACACAGGAAATGAGAGTGTGAGCCTACTACCGGTGAGTGATAAGAAATATCTTAGAAACTGGAAAAACTGTGATATGTGTCACAGTTTTTTTTTGACTCAATGTAAGATAGGCGGGCGTTACGTCTGTTTACGCACGCTGACATGTTTATTACTTAATTCGAGGTTTTTCATAATGAAATCAGTGATGACCGATTCCGGTATGACGGAAGGGGTAGCGGTAGCTTTGCCTGAAGGGGGACATAATCTCCAGAAGGGGGTTATCGGCAACCTCCCATTTTACTTTAGTGCTTTTTATTCTCACCGTATTAAACCCATTATTTCGCAGTCTCCGGCCGCCCGGCGAAATCTTATTTTCTTTGCGCTGGCCCTCGCGGTCGTTATTTTCCCTCACCTGGTTCACGCAACGGATTTAATGGCCACGCAAAAAGCGGATGCCAATGATACTTTTGGTCACGGCTCGACGGTGGAGTGGGTGTTATACGTGGCGGAAATTATCGTGTCGGTGACCGGTTTTATTAAAACCCGTAACCCGATGGTATTCGCCGGCCTTATTATGCTCATCCTTATCACCCGCGCTTTCTTCGCCCTCATTAATTAATTCCTTCTATGGACCAGGACTCGTTGAAATATCGATTCCCGGAAACTCTCAATCAGCAAAAACGCGTTGCCGGACTGCCACCCGAGGAAGCCTTTGTGCTTTTAGCCTGCGGGGTGACGGGGTTCTTCTGCGACATTTTTATCGTGATGCTGTGCGTGGGTGCCGTTCTGTGGCTGCTTATCCGACATCTTAAAAAAGGCCAGGGCTCATGGTGGCTCTTAAACCTTCTTTACTGGTATCTGCCAACGGTGCTTTTCCGGGTGCAGTTCAGGCGGGTGCCTGATTCAGGCAACCGTCACTGGATGCAGTAGCGTGTGCGCCACTTTCGGGTGGCGCCTTTTCCCTGCCCGAAGGAAGAAACGATGAAGTATCAAGTGAAAGAAACGCGAAACCGGGTGACGATGCTGGCTCTGGCGTCACTCGGTTCGCTCCTTGCTCTGAGCCTGGTGGGTACCTGCATCACCGGCGCAATGGCCTGGCATTTTGCGGCCACGCAAAAAACCATCACCACCCCGATGTTATTTGACCGGTCATTCACCTCCGATGCGTCGCAGGGGGATGCCAACCTGAACAACATGCTGGTGCGCTCGTTTGTTAACTTACGCCTGAGCGTGACGCCTGACACCGTTGACAGTCAGCACGCCGCCCTGTTGCGCTGGGTACCGCCCGAAGCCCGCTCTGAGCTGAAAAAAGCGCTGGCTGTCGAGGCGGATTACATCAAGAAGAACGGCATTTCCACGGTGTTTCGCATCGAGGATGAGGCGTTCGACCCGGCGACCGGTGACGTCATCGTCAGCGGCACGCTCTCTGCCAGCACCTCTATCGGCAGCCTGAAGTTAGACATCCCCGATGTGCATAAAGCCTACCGGCTTAACGTGAAATATGTGGACGGCATCATCCGTCTGACCGCCTTCCCCGAAGTGCAGCCCTCTCAACCCGTGTCAAAACAGCATCAGGGATAACCGCATGAAAGCACGACTTCTTGCCGCGCTCGTCGCCGGCCTCTGCCTCACACCGGCGGCGATGGCCGACGTCAGCGGCCCGGCGGGCACCGTATTTGAAAACGATGCGCACCTGAAAGCGTAACCAATCCAACTCTCAGGTTGAGCAGTATGCTGCGACGCTGAATGATGCGAAAAGTCAGTATCATCAATACACCGACAGTAGTACCAAAAGTCAGGAATTCAGCCGGATGGCGACACTGGCCCAGAACGAAAGTGCCAGCCTGGATGCCAACTACAACCAGGAATTTGTGGACTGGACGACGGCCAAGTTTGGTAATAATGCCCAGGGTATTCTGACCAACGTTAACTCAGCGCGTGAAGCGGCCACGGAGTTTATGAAAGAGCGTCTGGAGCCGGAAATCATGCAAAACTACGGCGCACGTACGGAACAGACGAACACGCAACCTCTGACGCCATCAGCATCGCTGAGCTATGGGGCGGTCAATGCGCAACACACTGCGTCTGGCGATCCTATTCCCGTGCCCTATGGAGCCAGCGCGGTAGACGGCAGCCCGGAAAACGTTAATGGAACGACATCATCAGGCGTCATTGAAACGACCCCACAGCGGGCTGCCCCGTTTGTGAGTGCTCCGGACGTTCACAGCACTTCCCAGGTTTCTGGTACAGGAACGGCGTCTGCAAGTTCCGATGAAGTCAATTTACATAACCGGGAGCACCACGTACAAAGTGGCCAGCAGTCAGCGCCGGTGGGCGACAATCACCAACCAACACAGGATGAAGCGCACCGCCCACAACGGAACCGGATTGGGGGTTCCGAATCTGTTCATGCTGATGAGGTGAACCTGCATAATCGGGAGAGAGATCTTAACGTGCAAGGTGGTTCGCCTTCAGCGTCAATGACTGAGGATTATAATTCAGCAGCGGAGAAAGTGAGAGCGCACGCGGAGGGTGCAGGTATCCCAAGCAACGTGGCGGCGCAGGTTACAGCACAAAGATCTGCGAATTCTAATGTCATTAGAGAAAATGGCGGGAAAATCGAGCAAAACGAAACCCCTGTTCAGGCATCCAGTGATATACTCAGAAATGAGCATCAAGGTGCGGTGAAAAGCCAACATATTGGACGCACTGAAGAAGACATTAGGCAGACTAAACCAGGTTTTGATCATGCAGAAACTAAGAATTTTGAGCAGAAGCTCAAAGAGCTTCGGGAACAGCAGAGAAAAGCCTCGTGATATATTTAAGGAAGAACAGAGATGGGAAACCTAACTGCAGCACAAATAGAAGCAGATGTTAACTTTCTAATAAACGGCTTAGATGCAGGGCGTCGACAAATTCCATCAGCAATGGAATTGATGAAAAGGAGTGCTGCGATTCCTTTTTTTTCTGTTTTATTGAGTATATTGAGTACTGTAATTTTCTATGCCTCTTTTGATAAAGATGACGCTTCAATTAATGGATTCGTAACTTTTCTTATATCAGAAGGCTGGTACTTATTGGCAATAACTGCAGCAGTAGGTCTGTTGGTTTTTTTAATGACGTATAATAACCAACTTACATATATGTCTTTGCCCCTAGAAGTTAGAAGCAATTCGCTGCTCGTAAGCCATCTTGCAAGAATTGTTCGCAAATCGATCATCACATTTTGCACTTTGATGATTATAAGTTGTTTGCTTTCTGGCTTATCTGCTTGGTTTGCCATAGCGGTACCTGTGCTGTTGTTATCACTTTTTTTTGTGTCTAGCATATTGGTGTCATTTGAAATTAACCGCTTGGGTGCCGGCCTGGCCCTCGATAAAATTAGTAAGCTGATCAAAAAGATTTAAGTTACATCCCCTACTGCCGATAACCCTTCTGTAATTCTAACGGAAGGGTTTCACCCTCCAGATTTATATCCAAATAGCCAATGTTTCGGGGCGTGCCTGCCCCGCTTTTTTGACAAGGAAACATTAAATGAAAAACCGCAATTCTCTTGTGGCGGCTGTGGTCGTCTCATGTCTGGTACTTTCCGGCTGTAGCGCGATGGGCACCGCCATCAAAAAACGTAACCTCGATGTGAAAACACAGATGAGCCAGACCGTATGGCTGGAGCCATCCAGTGAAAAAACGGTCTATATCCAGATCCGAAACACCTCTGACAAAGACATGAGCGACCTGCAAACGCTGTTAGCACAAGATTTGCGTGCTAAAGGCTATAACGTCACGTCGTCACCGGACTCTGCCTATTACTGGATCCAGGCCAACGTCCTGAAAGCCGAGAAAATGGACCTGCGTCAGGCGCAGGGGCTGCTCTCAACGGGTTATGAAGGTGCTGCCGCAGGTGCCGCACTGGGCGCTGGGATCACCGCATATAACAGCACATCCGGTGGGGCAATTCTGGGGGTAGGATTGGCCGCAGGTCTTGCCGGTATGGCAGCGGACGCAATGGTCGAAGACGTCAACTACACAATGGTGACCGATCTGCAGATTTCGGAACGCAGCAAAGCGACCGTGACAACAGATAACGTCGCCGCCTTACGCCAGGGTAACTCGGGTGTGAAGGTGCAGACCAGCAGTGAAGAAGGCAACCGCATGAAATACCAGACGCGCGTGGTTTCTAACGCCAACAAGGTGAACCTCAAGTTCGAAGAAGCTAAACCGGTTCTGGAAGCTCAGTTGGCCAAATCCGTCGCCGGAATCATGAACTAACCTTTCCCCGCTCGTGTATGCATTACCGGATGGCACACGGTCCTGTACCATCCGGTCAGCCCTCTTGTTAATCAATACGTATCAACAAAGTTGACACTAAAAGTAGTAATGATACAGTATCATCATTGTTGATACGCGAGGGTGAAGAAATGGCACAAGTTATCGTAAAAAAATGGGGCAATAGCCCGTCAGTCAGGCTACCGGTTGCAATCATGAAAGCAGCCTCTCTGAACATTGATGATACCGTTGAAATTGTCGTGGAAGAAGGACGCATCATCATCGTTCCAACGAGAGTAAAAGAATACTCGCTGGATGCTCTTCTGGCGGGGATCTCTGCTGATAATATCCATGATAAAGCCGATTTTGGTGCTCCGACAGGCAAGGAATTACTCTGATGGTTTCCCGTTTTGTACCTGACTCGGGGGATTTGATCTGGATTGATTTTGATCCTGTTGCGGGACACGAGCAAGGAGGGCATCGTCCTGCCGTTGTCCTCAGTCCTTTTGCTTATAACAACAAAGTGGGGCTTTTACTCTGTGTCCCCTGTACGACACAAGTCAAAAACTACCCGTTCGAAGTGGAATTATCAGGAAGCCGCGAGGGTGTCGCCCTGGCCGATCAGGTGACCTGTGTTGACTGGCGAGCCAGAAAGATAACCAAGAAAGGAACGGTTGCTGTAAACGAGTTGGCTGAAATACGTGCCAAGGCTAAATCTCTCATAGGATGAATTTCCCCAGTTTCCTGTATTACGTTTTTTCCGGTTAATACCTGAATACCCTGTCTTCTCCATGCATAACGTAACAACCCTACACGCCACCCTTTAACTCTCCGGTGGCCGTGCCTGCTTTTCCACCTGTGATATTCCGCTTCCTCGTCCAGACGCAAATCCCCGCGTCCGGACTGTGGCGAGCGTTGCCGCTAAACCCCCAACTGAAGGAATTGCTCATGCTATACAAAAGTGCCCGTGGCCTGATGGCCTGGTTTACCCTGTTTTTTATCTGGAGCGCGTTTGTTCTCTGGTATCACGGCGTCGCCCTGCTGCAGTTCATCATGCACGACAGTAATTTGTACGCCTTCTCGCTGGCCTTACGCCAGACCCGCAGCGATATGCTGCCTGATGCTTTGCCGGTCGTACTGCTGATAATGCTGGTGTTGGCGGTGGGTGCATTTTTGTCGTCTGTCACGGTTGCCATGATAAATGCGGTGGCTTTCCTGTTCAGAATAGCCGTTTCGCTTATCCAGGCGCAGTTCAGTCATACTCCGGCTTCCCGCAATACATCGTCATTCCATTAAGTTCTTTACTGCTTTTTCGTCCCTTTCATCCCCGTTTTTCATTGACCATCCCGAACTGCCCATCAGGGCGGTTTAATCCTGCGCGTTCGCCGGAGCTGAACCATGAGTTTTACACCGAAGTACCTCACGCAGGGGGGCCAGATGACGGCCTACCGCCTGCGCATGTTTGCCCAGGTCAACCAGTGGATATTGAACTGGCTGTTCCTGTTGTTTTTATTATCCACCGGCGGCGTATTTTGGGCAGTTACCTCCGCCGATGTGCGGAGTAACGGCTTCTGGTACTGGACCGGCAGGCTCTTTTCCAGTTTTGTGCCGCTGATGAACCCGAAAAGCCCGGCGACCTGGGATATCAGCTGGCACTGCAATAGCGGCATACAGTTGTGCACCACCAAACTGACGCTGGGACAGCTGCTGGCTGACCCCTGGATGCAGTCGATGGGCGGCCAGCTGGTGAACAACTTAAAACTGAGCGCCGCAGGCTGCGGCACGGTGTGTTTGCTGTTGTTCAGCGTGATTGCCTGGTACGTGGGGCGCATTGGCAAAAAAGAGAGTGAAGATACCTATCTCTCTGGCATGACGCTGACCGATGACGTGGACAGCGTAAACCGTCAGTTGAAAAAGGCCGGTCAGAAATCAGACCTGCAGATCGGTGGCCTACACATGGTGAAGAACGCCGAGATAATGAACTACCTGATACACGGCACTATTGCAGTCGGTAAATCCACGCTTATCCGCTGGTTGCTCGACTTTATTCGTAAACGGGGGGACCGGGCGATTGTCTACGACTCCGGCGGCACTTTTATTGAAACGCACTTTGACGAACGTATCGACAAAATTCTCAACCCGCACGATAAGCGTTGCGAGAACTGGGTGTTGTGGCGGGAAGCGCGGGAAGTCGTGGATTACGAGAACCTGACGGCCTCGCTTATTCCGGTGGAGGGGGAGTCAGACCCTTTCTGGGTGTCCTCATCGCGCACCATTTTCAGCGATACGGCGATGCAGTTTGCCTCACATAGCGATCGCAGTATTGAGAAATTCCTGACAGCCCTGTTGTCTATCGACCTGAAAAGCCTGCGTGAATTTCTCAAAAATACGCCCTCCGCCAACCTGGTCGAGGAAAAAATTGAGAAAACAGCCATCTCGATCCGCTCGGTGGTCACCAACTATGCCAAAGCCCTGCGCTACCTGCAGGGGCTTGACCAGGAAGGTAAACCCGAGTTCAGCATCCGGGAGTGGATGACCGACGCGCAATACGACAAAAGCTGGCTGTTTATCTCCACCACGGCCCGCCATCGTAAATCGGTTCGCCCGCTGATATCCATGTGGCTGTCGATGGCGACAATTTATCTGCAAAGCATGGGGGAAGATCCCGACCGAAGGGTGTGGTTCGTCATTGATGAAAAGACCAGCCTGCAAAAGATCCCTGAGTTTGCTGAAACATTGGCTGAGGCCCGTAAGTATGGCGGCTGTTTTGTTATCGGCATCCAAAACATGCCGCAGCTTATCAACGTGTACGGACGTGAGGTGGCCAAGTCTATTTTCGACCTGCTCAACACCCGTTTTTATGGCCGTTCGCCGAGCGCGGAGGTGGCGAAAATCGTTGAGGAAGAGCTGGGGCACCAGCGCCGTCGTGAGGCGCGGGAGCAGAACAGCTACGGCCTTGACCAAATCCGTGACGGGATATCCATCAGCCGTGACAAGGTCAATGAGCCGGTGGTCGATTATGACCAGATCATGTCGACGCCGAACCTGCGTTTCTATGCCCGCCTGCCGGGGGAATACCCGGTCGTGAAACTGGATCTGAAGTACCGTCCGCAGAAGAAGTATCACAAGGCGCTGATTGAGCGCGATTTCAAGGATGTGCTCAGTCCCCAGCTGGAACAGGTCATCAGCCAGAACGAACAGGCGACGCGCAGGGTGGGCATTGTCTTCCCGACCGGCGACGAAATTCTGGAAGGGCAGAAAGCCGCAGCGGAACCGAATAATGCCGGTCAGTCATCCAGCCCGGCGGTGACACCGCAAGCTGACCGGCAGAAACCTGTCCAGACCGGAAAGCAGGCCGATATCCCGCTCGTGTCTGCCGTCAGTCAGAGCACGCCCCCGGTTGCCAGGGGTGTGGAAAAATCAAAACAACACGACGCTGAAAAGCCCGAAACCGCCCCTGACGGTGTGGGTTCAGAAGCACCCGAACCCTCTGATGCGCCGATACTGCCAGCGAATGTTCGCCCTTTCACCCCGCGTATGCGACAGGATCCTCCGCTGGCGGAAACGGTGAATAAGGGCGTGACACCCGAGATAGAGGCCAACAAACAAACTAAACCTAAACCTGAACCTGAACCTGTAGTACCGCAACCCGCCATAACGACTCACGCCATACCCCCTCAACCACACAACTCTGCCGCGCTGAAAAAACCACCCGTGTTGTCTGTTGCTGCCAACAACATGAAACCGTTGGCCGGCCTCAGCGGCCTGGAGTTGCTCGCGCTTAAACGCCGTAAGCCTGCTTCACAGGCCGACGGAGCACAATGCGAGGGCGCCGCCGACGCACAGGGGGAAGCACCGGATCTGCAGATGGACGTGGAAGTGGATGAAAAGGGTGAGCTTGTTCTGCGCACGTTGGGTGCGCGGAAGGAGTCACCGGAAAGCCTGGATGAGGCCCAAGCGGCGGAGTACGGCGCGGCAAACCGCGCGATGGCCGAGGAGGAACAGAACATTCTGCGACACCACGATGATTATGAAGCGTACCAGCATATGGATGAACACCACGAACCCGGAGGTTTTGAACGATGATGACCGTTGCCTCCGTTGCGTCTGCTGCAGACGCGGCGGGCTATTACAGCAGCAAAGATAACTACTATTTTCTCGATGACCTGCAAAGCCAGTGGCTGGGGGAAGGCGCCCGTGAGCTGGGTCTGGAGGGGAACGTTGATCTTGAGGCGTTCACGAATATCCTGCACGGGCGTTTGCCGAATGGCGTGGAGCTGGGGAAGGAGGTGTCAGGTAATCATGTGCACCGGCCCGGACACGACTTCACCTTTTCTGCACCGAAAAGTGTCTCAATGCTTATCCTGGCCGGCGGCGATAAGCGCCTGCTGCAGGCCCATATTGAGTCGGTCAAAGAAACGCTGGCCATCATGGAGCAGACGATTTCCGCCCGTGACACGAAGGAAGGCATCACCTCGATCGTCCCCACCGGCAAGATGGTGGCGGCGCTCTTTACCCACGATACGTCACGCAATCTCGATCCGGCCATTCACACCCATGCGGTAGTTGCCAACGTGACCGAGCTGGACGGGAAGTGGAAGGCGCTGGCCACCGATGCCATTTACGGTGCCGGGTTTATTGAGACGATGTACCGCCATCAGGTCAGCTTCGGCAAAATCTACCGCAACAGCCTGAAGGCGAAAACCGAGGCGATGGGGTATGAGACAGAACTCACCGGCGGCAAGCATGAACTGTGGGAAATTAAAGGGTTTCCAGAGGCGGTGCTGGAGGAGTTTTCGTCCCGCCACCGTGAAATCGCCGCCCAGGTCGGGGATGAAGCGTCTCTGAAAAGCCGCGACGTCGCGGCGTTAGACACCCGGCAGAAAAAGGTCGATATCAGCCGTTACGGACTCGATGAAGCCGATGCACAGGGCACACGCCCGCCTGCTGCTCCGTCACTGACGCCGGCTGACACTGCCAGCGTGCCATCATCGTCCCCTGCGCGCGTGGATTTACCGTCAGAACCGTCACACGAGGTGGATAAACCGGGGATACCGGATGCCCGCGAGCGCACCATGATTGTGGTGCAGCTGCATGAGGACCGGCAGATGATCAATAAATACATTCATCAGGCCATGTTAAAAGAAGGGGCGTTGGGGGAGAAGGCGGTGACCGTCCCGATACTGGATCGCATTACCGGCGGTCGTCACGATTTCAACCGCATTAATGACTGGAAGGCGGGGCAGGTGGTGCTGACCAACGAGCGTTATCTGAGCGTGACCGGCATCGATTTGGGAACGGAGCGTGTCTTTTTGCGCGATGAAAATGACCGCATGCACTATTACTCCCCGCAAGAGCTAAACGCCACCGAAATTGAGGTGTTTGAACGGCGTGAGATTGAGCTGCGGGAAGGTGACAGCGTGCGCATGAGCAAAACGCAGAAGCAGGCGGGCCATGATGCCCATGAACAGTACCGGGTAGAAACGCTACGTGACAACGGCGAGGTGGTGCTTAAAAACGCCGGCGGCGAAAAGGTCATTACGCCGGGCATGACGCTGGCAGACCAGCACATCGATTATGCCTGGGCGGTGACCGGCTACGGCGCACAGGGGGCCAGTACGGACTATGTGATTGCGCTGGAGGGGACGGAGGGTGCGCGTAAGCGAATGAGCGGCATGCGGGCCTTTTACATTAACGCCTCCCGTGCGCGCGATCATGTGCAGATTTATACCGATGGTCTTCGTGACTGGATGGATACGCTGCGGCAAAAAGATAACGGCCCGACGACTGCGCATGATGCCCTGAAGCCGGAATCAGAGCGGGCGCAGGCCCGGAGCATCTGGGCGATGGGGCAGCCGGTGGGCAAAACGGCCATCGGGCGAACCTACCTGCGGGAACAGGGCTTAAAAGATAACCCCGTGACGGCGCGGATTATTCCGCCGACCAGGAAATATCCGATGCCGCATCTGGCGTTACCGGTTTATGACGGCAACGGCAAAACGGCGGGTCTGACGATGTTCCCCCTTCAGTCAGACACCGGCCAGATACAGACCGGGCCGGTACGCCAGCTGACGACCGAGGGCGCCCAGGCGGCGGTGGTGCAAAAAAGCCGCAACGGTGACACGATTGTGGTCAGCGATATGACGCAGGCGCTGGCGGCGGCGCGGGGCAACCCGGCGGCAGGCGTATTGCTGCTCACCGGCCGGCAGATGCCGTCCGCGCAGCTGCTGAAAGTGGCGGGCGGGGTGACTGACCGGACTGTCAGGCCGGATGCCACGTTGCTCAGGCTGGTCCAGTCTGAGCTGCAGGAGATCCTGCGGTATCTGCCGGCAGAAGAAAGGCCGGCGGATGAGTCTGCCCTGCTTCGCCAGGCACTCCGGGCTATTGAAGAGACGCGGCATCCCCTGTCTGAAATTCAGCTTCCAGAGACTAAAGGGCAGGATGTACCAGCTTTGTCAGCACAATTGGTAGAGCGTGTAGTTCAGAACATGCGGCAGGAAATACCAGTGCTACCGGGGGAGAAGCTGCCGGACTACGCCGCGCTTATCCGTCAGGCTTCTGGCCTGCTTGCCCAAAGCGAGGCCCTGCAGGACAACAACGGCGCCATTCGGGCTGTGCTGGCCACCCTTGCCGGGGCGGGTCAGTTTGACAGTGCAGCATTGCCGGCTGAAAACGCGCAGGGAAGCCTGGTGTCTGCAGAAGCACTCCGCTACGTGCAGGCCGAGCAGGATAAAGCGCACGGCACCGCTAAAAACCCGCAACATGACCTGTCAGAGCAGGCGCTGGCCAGCGTGGCGCGTGAACTGGAAAAACAAGGGAAACTGACGTTACCGCCAGAAAGCCGGGGCCGGGAGCCGGAGCGGGAAGAAATTACCCACGAAGCCGTCCGGAATATTCAGAAAGAACGTTAATCCGCACCGTTTACATACCGTCAACGGACACCTATTCCTTTACCGGCAATTCCGGTATTCCTCTTCAGAGACACCATCATGACAAACCGTTTTAACGCGGCGGCGCTTTCGCTCGCCCTGAGTTTTACTTTCTGTTCAATCCACGCCGGCGCCGCAGAGCCGGAAGAGTTCACACCGGCGCAGCAGTCACGCATCGGCGAGATTGCCGCCGACTACCTGGTGGCCCATCCGCAGGTGCTTATCGAGGTGAGCAAAAAGCTGCAGGCACAGCAGGCAGCCATCAAGGCACAGCTGATGGCACAGTCGGTGCTGAAGGGGCACCGGCTGCTGATGCAGCTTGACGGCGTGCCGGTGAAAGGCCCGCAAAAATCGAAAGTGATTGTGACCGAGTTTTTTGATTACGAATGTATCGCCTGCAGCATGATGGCTCCGGTGATGGAGCAGGTCATGCTCAGCAACCCGGATGTGCGGTTTGCTTTTCGTGACTGGACGATTTTTGCCGGGCATTACCCCGAGTCTACGCAGGCGTCACGCTGGGGTCTGGCCATCTGGAAACAGAAGGGGGCTGATGCCTATATGGCCTACCACAACGGGATTTACGGCACCGGCCATAACGAAGGGAAACTGACGTCAGACGATATTGAAAAAGTGGCCACGGCAGCGGGCGCAGGAGAAGAAGACGTCGCGAACCGCGCAGCGGCAGATGCCCTGATCGCGGGTAACAGTGCGCTGGCAGAACTATTGGGATTAACCGGGACGCCGGGGATCATCGTGATGCCGGCAGAGAACGCGACCGCTGACAACACAACCGTCATTCCGGGCGTCGTGTCCGCTCAGGTGATGCAGCAGGCCATCGATAATGCGATGAAATAAGGCGAGGTCGTGCAGGCCACCGGGTTTGAGGTGGCTTTGCACGGTGTCAGGAGAAAAACGATGAAGGGTGAAAAAGCACTGTCGATCCACTTTTTTGACCTGCATGGCTTTGTGTTCAGCGATGATGATATCGAGCATCAGCGGGTGTGTTTCAGAACGCATCCGGGATTGCACCATGAGGCACTGAAGGTGGCCATTACCTGTCTGACCAAGTGCGTGCCGGAAAACCTGACCTGGGACGCGTCCTGTGGCGAAGGTTCCTTTTGCCTGCTGACCGCCAGTGTGTCATCAGGGATTTATGCATTGCCATACCAGGAGGAAACAGACTGATGAAGAACAACAGATTGCGGGTGGCCTTACTGGCCATGTTATTGAATGTGGGCGTTTGCACAGCCAGCGCGGCCCCGTCGGTACAGGTGGGATTCTCACCGGAAGGCAGCGCGCAGCAGCTGGTACTGCAAACGGTGAATGATGCCCGGCAAAGCATTCGCCTGATGGGGTACTCGTTTACCTCGCCCGACATTGCCGGGGCACTGGTCGAAGCAAAGAAACGGGGCGTCGATGTCCAGGTGGTACTGGATGAGGGCGGCAATCGCGGGAACGTCAGTGTGGCCGCGATGAATTTACTGGTGAATGCGGGGATCCCAGTGCGTACCGTCAGCCAGTTTAAAATCATGCATGACAAGGTGATTATCGTTGATGGCCAGACGGTCGAAACCGGATCATATAACTATACCCTGTCTGCCGCTCGCTCGAATTCGGAGAACGCCCTGGTACTGCACGATGTGCCTGACCTGGCACAAACCTACCTTGCTCACTGGCAGTCCCGCTGGCAGTTAGGTAATGACTGGCACTCTGCTTATTAACGATTAACGAAACTCAGCTCATCACTTCAACAATGTGAGCAGCGCGCCAACGTTGCTCATGCCTGACATAAAGTTAAAAAGCTCTAGTATTCTCTACATATTCTCTTATAAAACATGGGGAGGTGGAGATGCCACAAGCTGACAATGCAAAAACTTCCTCATCGGATTAAAACGCACATATCGAAAAGGTAAACCAATGTCTGCCAGCCAAAGACAGCTGGCCCCTATTGCACGTAAGCGTGAAACGCATAAAGAAAGGAACCCTCTTAATCGCATGATTGAAATCTGCGAATGAATAAGGGCTTACACTGGCGCAGTTTATTGAAGGTTTACCCGGGCGTGAATTGCTTGAACGTGGTGTTTTAGATGTAAAGACTTCACATTTTTGATGGTTGGCACATTGAGTACTAGATTACTGATCGGGTACAGAATTTATGGTTGGCCACGCCGCAAGGTGGCCGGGAATGGGGTTTAAAAGACATAGTTAGAACCCCTCAAAAGCAAAAACCCCGACTATCTTCCTCAGGTTTGGCGACTCAGGAGAAGGTAATCGGGGCTCACTAAAACTGTATAGAGTTGTTGCTCTATGCAGGGAGTATAGATTTATGCCTTTTAAAGGTCAACTCCTCCTGCGCAACATAAGCGTTGGGAGCCGTGTCTGAGCAAATATTTCCATTCTCACCGGTAGCAAACAGTGCCTATCGTCCTTCGCGACGGGGTGAGGCTAACCGTCTGCGCAAAGGTCAGTCGAAGACGCACCGCAACAACCAGCCGGCCTACACGGGCAAAACGCCGCGCGGCATGGCTGCAAAAGTGGTGGCCTGCTTCCGTCAGCATGACTGGCGTCGAAATGCCGATCTGATCGCGCTTCGCCGTACTGGTTACACGCCTTACTCCCGTGCGTCTGACCCCTCCTTTACCCCTAAACCTATGCGCATTACCCCACGCTCTGAGAGCCGTGAGGCGCTGACTTCTCTGTCTCTGGTTCTGGCCGCAAATTGTGACTACAGCCCGGACAGCGATTACCTTTTCGAAATGATGCTGCCGGTGGAAGAGATTGCCCGCCGCATGAATGCGCTGCACGTTTATGAGAACGGCCGCAAGGCGTATGACGTCCTGCTCCATGCCCTGCGGGTGATGGAACAGCTGGACTACGTGGTGATACACCGCGACCGCGACGCCGACTCTGGCCAGAACAAGCCCATGCGAATTTTTCTCACCGACAAATGCTTTACTTCACGCGGCATCGCCGTTGAAAGCATCCGGGAGTGGTTGCATAAATATCGCCAGTGGGCGGTAGCCAGCGGACTGGCGGAGTCGATGCAGCAGAAATATCAGCGTCACCTGCTCAAAATGGCGCGTCTGGGCATCAGTATTGACCGCCACCATTCACTCAAAAACCGGCTGAGACAGATAAAGCGCTGGGTTGTCAGCCCGGAGCTGCGCGATGAAAAAGCGCGCACTGAGGCGGATATTGGCGCCGTTCTTGACGAACAGGCGCGTAAAGTGCGGCAGCTGCGTCCCAAAAATAGCACGGCCACGCATGAGAACGCCTGGCGGCGTTTTACGGCCAGTGGTCTGCTCACCACGGTTGCGCAGATGTCGCTGGAAAGTGCCCTCAAAGCCGAGTTCCCGACGCTGCTGGCCACGGATGCTGAGACGTTTTATCAGCGGCTCCTGGAGCGCGCCGGCGTTCCACTGTCTTAACCACATTCCTCTCTAAACCTTTCCCCTTCCTGCGATTTCGCGGGCCTGATGCTGGCATTTTTCCGTTCGCGGATGCTGGCAGGCTTCCCCACGTCTGTTGTCCGCCAAAATGTGCACCGGCGACGGTCGGGGCATGCTCACGATACGGCGCTGGCCAACGTCTGATTAAGAAATAATCGTTTAAATTCGAAGAGATAATTCCCCCTGGTGAGGCATCCCATTAACTTCGAAAACCCCTCTTCAGATGTAATTAATTTCGAACATTACTTCTGAACAAAACAAGCTTTCTAAAGAAAGAGTACTCCTGAGCCGGCCAAAAGCCCGGCATCTGGAGTAGCTCCCTTCGCTGTGCTCAGGGCAACCACACCTGAACAACGGCATCATTTGCCAGGGCAAAAGAAGAAGTAGCTCCCCGGACAAGCCGGGGCATAACATCCATTATATTAGTTACAACATCCACCAGGCGTTCAAAACGTCAACCCCCAGCACCGAGCCTGCACGCACCCCCTCCGCCCACCTGAAAAGCCGCCCCGCCCCCGGCCAAAGGCCGGGAACAGAGTGGCTTTAAAAATGAATGTTGTAACTATTAGAACTGTGTCGCTTTGAGAGGTGTGGCTTTAGCTGTGAAGAACACGCTCGTAAGCGCCAAAGGCGCTAACGCGGAGATACGCCCTGGCTTCGCCAGGCCCACTCCGACCGCGTACTTAGACGTTTCATTGCGGTTAGTGGGAATGGTCTGGCAGGGCGGGGGATTGGCATCGGTGGAACCTATCAAAGCGGGGCGGCTTCGCCGCGTCACCGGCGACCATAAGCTGAGGTGTAACATGTGACACTAGTTGTCGCCTTCATACCCTTCGGGCATAACGACTAAATAAAGTGTGAAAATTGCCGATAAATGAACGTAATAACCCCAAATAACACAATTTAAAAGGAAATACGTGATGAAGAAAGGCGCTGGTATTCTCATCCTAGCTGGCATGGTGTTAATAGGTTGTTCGTCTGGAGAAATGGAAAAAAAGACGCTGTATCTGAACACCGAAATGCAGTCACCGGTATCGAGAATCGCTCAGATAACCGTTCCTGCTGATACCCTGATTAAAGAGAATGGCGTACGGCACATTATTCTCTATTCACTACGACCAACGCCTGGAGCAACGTTCAACGATGATTTAGAGAGAAAATATACTGCAGCCAACATGTATATTAATCTTTCGCCTGGGAAAAAAAGCAGAACAGCGCAAATCAGCGGTGAGATTAATTATTACGACACCGAACGTTATGTAAATGCTAAGCTTGTCGGTGATATTGTCAAATCGATTCCTGTTCCTGAAAAAACCATCAATCTTACTCTCGATAAGCCAATGGTCATTGAATTACCTAGAGGTATGCATTTCTCAGTAGAACTGTCGGAATCGCCTGATACACAACAAGGTAAATGAGTTACGATGGAAAGCAAAAATCTGAACCACGGTCTGTGGTTCAGATTCCCGGTATCTGAGATTTATAAATATCAAACGGCGCGAGCGTCTGAAAGCTTCGCGCCGATGCAGCGGAGCTATTTCAGAGACTCTCCACGCCCCATGTTGCGCAACATCAGCATGGCGGAGATTGATATCAGCGAAGCCATCATGATAAATGACGCAAATATCCCGGCAAGCGCAAAAAAGCCATAAATCAGACCCGAAGCTGCCTCACCCGTGTTGGCCAGCGTGGAAAATAGGCCAAAATTCTTTCCGATATCCTGTTTTCCTGACAGCGCCTGGATCAGGCTGACAATGGAAATATCGACAAAGGCTCCGCAGCCGCCTAAGACGAAAGAAATACCATACGACAGAGTGATGGACAGGTTAATTGTGCAGGCCAAAAGAATAAATACCGCGCCATAGGCCATCCACCATTTCATCAGTGCGGATGGCGATCTGATCACCGAAAATTTGGCGTAGAGCAGACTTCCGACTACTGTACCGGACGCCAGTGCGGCAAATATATAACTGACCTCAACCTCGGTCCCTCCTTTGAAAATCACAAACGCTGGCAGCACGTACCTCAGCAGTGAGGCGGTAAAGAGAATGCACAGTGCTGAACCGATAATTGAAGCGAAAAGATCCCTCGAGTGCCAGCGTAAAAATTGGACGTTATCCCACGTATCTTTAAAAATAGATGCTACTGAAAAGGCAGGGCGAAGGCTCCCCTCCATCTTAGCCTGTGTGAGCATTAACAGTGCGACCATAGAGACCACGTAGGTCAGCGAGTCGAATATCAGGACCCCCTGCTTCCCCACTGAAAGGATCAGCATAGAACAGAGCAGCGGGCCCGCAATAGAGGCGACTTGATCGATCATCTGAAAGGAGCTGTTGATGCGGATTAGCGTATTTTCACGGAAAAGCTTGGGCACGCAGGACTGAAAGCTGGGTTGAAAGATGCTTCTGCCCACAGTGATAACCAACGTACAGGCGATCATCGAGACCAGGTTAAGCGCATCGTATTCATACAGCAACAGGAGTAACACTGAGGCAACAAGCCTTAGTAATTCACTGTAGATCATTGTATTTTTTAAGGGGTAGCGGTCGGCTAACCAACCGCCAATGGGGCCAAAAAAAATAAAGGGGACAAACCGAAAAAAGTACACGACGCCGATCAGGAGATAGTTCTCGCGAAGGAGCTCTATCACGATCAGGGCAAAAACCACCTCATGGGCATAGTCCCCCGTCTTGGAGATAGCCAGAGAAGAGGACAACGCCAGATAGTTTTTATTGATTTTCGCTTTCATTGAACCGTCGTTATCTAGTAGATAAAAAGTGTGTCACTTATTGCGCAGTGGTAAAAATTAACTCTTTTTTAGAAATAAATTTACCCGGCGTGCTGAGTTGTTTGTGGATATAACTTTTCATAATGTCCTTATCAACATCCGGCATCAGATAATACATAATGTTTGTGTACCAGTACCACCCCTTTTGGTTAAACGGAAATACTCCGTATCTTCGGTAATGAGACCTTCATTCGATCCTTTCAATCAAACTGCCAGGTATGGTTTCCATACGAACCTTTGATTTCTCTAAACTGGCGAAATACGCCAGATGTAGAATCAAAGGTTTCATTTCATCCATATAAGAAGGATGCTGGCTGATCGTGCAACTGACTTCACCATTTTCGATGGAGTTAATATACTTTTCCCGACCGGAGGTATTAGTAACAGCATGTTCGCGTAACGATGACGCCGCATTCACCCCGAAACCATGCAGGTCATGATCAGCATAACCGTATACGTGTTCATGATAAATAAACTTATAATCTGATGTCACCACGTCAGAGGTGATGTTATTACAACGAACATAACCGTGTCCATTATGTGGCATAAATCCTCGGCTGCGCATATAGGCGTCGATGAGAATATTCATGGTGAATTTTCGGGTCGCAGAAGTCACTCCTAAATTCGAGTCTTTTATATGCTTATGCAGCTTTGGCTGGGTGGAGACATTATTGATAGGATAAATATCTATGTTGGTAGTACCCAACGCTATCGCCTGTTCAAGATCGGAAATGATGTCCTCTTCATCCTGCCCGTTCATGCCATAGATGATGTCGAAGGAGACGTGCGGAAAAGCGGCATTCAATGCACGGGCGGCGTACTGTATCTGTTCCATCGTGGAGGTCAGGTTAAATAGCTTTCGCCATAAGGGGCTGAATGTCTGCAGGCCAAATCTGGGATGAGTCACGCCGATGTCTTGTAAGGCACTGATTTTATCGTCATTTAGGCTTTTCACTTCAATTTCAAAGGAAAACTCCACCAGCTTTGACAGATCAAAATGGCGGTGTATAGCAGCCCCAATGGCCCGGATGTTTTCTGCAGATAAAATCGAAGGCGTTCCGCCACCAAAAAAAATTGCGCGAACGGGAACGGCATGATAATCGACCATTTGCGCCTTTATTTCGATTTCCTTTATTAGGGCCTTGGTATAGCGGTCTACATCGTTGTGATCTTTATATCCCCCGCGGGTAAAATGACAAAAGCTACAAATAGTTTCACAAAATGGGATGTGAAAATACAGCGCGCGAGATCGAATATTTTCATTGGAAGCAGAGTATGTCTGCCGCAGTGTTTTTGTCGTGATGTTTTTATGCTGGTTAGGGAAAAAATAATTGTAAATCGGAAACTGATAGTCGAAGCACATAAGGCCATTTTTAGTGAGTTTCATTACGATTATCCTCAAGAACCACCGCTGGCGATGTAAAAAAAGGGTTGGCTTTTGCTAAAAATGTACTTCCCCGTTCAATGTAACGCGCTCTGAATTTTGTGGCGTTATTGAAAATGGCTTCAATATCCCGACTTAAATTTACAGCATCCTTCCCGCAGGTATATAAATCAATACTTATATAACCTGTTTCGGGGTAAGTGTGAAATGACAGATGAGATTCAGAGAGAAGAAATACCCCCGTCACACCTTCTCCGCCACTTTGGAATTTATATACTAGCCTGCCAATGATGTGAAAATTGGAAAGGTGCAGTATTTTCTCAAAGGAATGAGTTAATGATTTCTCATCTTTAAGGAATTCAACATCCTTAGATATGATATCTATCAAATAATGATGTCCGGTATCATCCATATTTACCTCCGCTGAAATAAAAAAATGAAAGGGCAAAATTGCCCTTTCATTCTATTTCTTACCCGTCAGAATCATTGAAGTCGTAGTTGTCTACGATATCCATTGATTTTTCTACGTAAAACAGATCGATAGCACTTTCCATATCAGTGTCCTCAATAAATTTTAACGGAGTGGGTCAGATGTCAGCTGAAAATTTAACTTATAAGTCAAAAAAAGGTTATGAATTTGTTTAATAGAAAATAATGTGATCTATATCACATATGTTTTACTTATCTTTAGTGTGGTTTTATCATAATATTATGAATTAATTGATAAATATAAAATTCATTAATTTTAGTTTTGACTCAGGCTTACAAGCAAAAAATACTCTAAGGTCATTGAAAAACTGTGATTGTTAAAATTTAATTATCATTGATATCGCCTTATTTACGCTACATAGCGCAGTAAAACAGCCTGTCTGCCTTTGCTCAGACCGGCATTACCCAATCTGAAAAGGTTAATGGATATCGTCATGGACGCACGTATTCTGTACAACATTGCGTTTTTCGCAGCTATCAGGGGTTCTACGCCGGAAACCTGGATTTTTCCGCGTTCAGTAGCGGCGGGGTTTGTCACACAAAGGCCGGTTAAATGACGACCAATACAGCAATCATTTTGATGCTAAATACAGTCACATAACTCGTAATTTATTCAACGTCATGCAAACTAGATGAACTTTAGCTTTGGTGACGGAATTTTCTGGGGTTCCGGCGTACCCCCCCAGTATTAATGATCCAGATTAAGCATGACCCCGTACAAATGGTTGGTAAAACGCTTGTCTACGGAGGCTGAAGCCCAACCGTACGAAACTGTACGCTAAGTGCATTTTTTGAGCAGATCAGGCGAGTAAAGAAAACGAAGGTTTTGTTTACTCTTTCCAATGATGCCACTAACCATGTGGCTTTCGGCATTTCCTGCATAAATAAATCCGGTAATTAAATCAACGTAAACCTGACCGTCAAAGCCACGACTTTATAGACTTAAAATCATAATGTTACGTTCTTAGCGTACGTTTCCGTTCCATTGGGCTTCAAACCCCACAGCGGTGGAAGCAGGACGGTTATTCTTCAAATCGTCGCGGGCCCGCAGGCCGCGATTGCTTACCACGGCCTTGCAGGAGACATCCCGCCTCAGGTGCTGGCTCTCTCCCTGTGTGCGGGAATGGTGCTACTCAAGGCTATACTCTTCTGGTTCAACCGGGGTGAACAGGTCAGTGCATAACTCCTAACAGAAAGTAATAAAACTGGCAGGAAAAGCGAGATGTTCGCTTCCTCCTGCTAGCTGAATTATTTTCCTGTCCAGGCTTTAACAACTTCTTCCGCACTTTTGATGTAACAGTCAAGCAGAAACTCGGCGGTGTTATTTTTCGAACAATCAATCAGATTGAGTTCTGTACGGTTCTGATCATTCAGTATGACATTCGCCTCGCCGGTCTGATATGCGCGTCTTGGGGATGCATTAGTCACTTTTATAAAATACAGAATCTGGTTGATCGGTATGCGGACCTTGTCCATCCCGTCTCTTGATGAATTATACATATATGCCGTAATAAACGGACTGCTGATGTCCTGTGCGTCATCTTTGTATTCGCACGCTTTTATTATTCTCCTGGTTAGTTCAATCAGAGGGGTAATATTGAATTGTTCTCCCTGACCGTAACTCTCTGCTTTCTTGGTAAGATGTTTAATGATATCAACAGGTCCTGAAAAGGACAGCGCAGATAAATCGCCGAGCACTTCTCTGATTGCATCACCCTGTGGAAGATTTGCGTGCGCAATAGCATCCGTCGCCCACGGCCTGAGGGTAATGATTTCAGGCCATCCAGCCCGTAAAGTGTGAACCAATTAATCCAGCGCCCCAGCGATGAACGTGCGCAGCAAAGCGTTTTGGCAACGTCACTTATCTCGTCCCCACGATGAAGCATCAACATCGCGGTGAGTCTGCGGGCATGGTTTTTATCACATGTTTTATGGATGGTTTTTTGCATCAGACACCTTTCGGCGTCGGGTATCGGTGCTATGATCGGCATGACTCAGTCCGGTTGGTGATTTGGGATATTCAGCGATTGATCAGATCGCTTAAATCGGACTGAGTTCCCTTCTGGTGATCTATTATTTGGAACAGCTATTTAGGACTGACAGACCGTATATTATGTGCCGTTCAGCTGCCACCCCAGTAGTTATGGAAAATCTGATAGATGACAAGCGATAAATAATGAAGAGATTATGCGGATGAAAATCACGAATATATTATTGCATATCCAATAACAAGTTAAAGGCTTATAATCATATTATCCCTAGCCCAAGGTGCCATCCCCTTACGTTTTAGGTAAGGGGGGATATCTTTCAGTATGAATATAATTAAATTTCAATAACTCTTTTCTTCATGCGTATTGTAATATAAATATTAAAAAACAATATAGGAACTGAAATTATTAAACAAACTATGTTCATTGACATCCAACCTGAAGTCTCAAAGACCCATCCGGCAGTTAAGGATGATATTGCAGAAAATATGATACGTAGAAATTCAGAGAGACTTTGCGAGCTCTCCCTGTTCGAATCATCATATGAATGTGTCAGTAATACGGTTCCGCTTACAAACATGAAGTTCCAGCCGATGCCGAGCAACAGCAGCGACACGTACAATGACATGATATCATTCATGAACAGATTACATAAAAAACTGATTATGGTCAGTGTGGTTCCCGTGAGCGCAAGATTTTGCGTTCCTATTTTTCTAATCAACAAGCCTGTGAAAAGGGAAGGCACATACATACCTAATAAATGTAGTTGAATCATAAAAGCATTGTGCGACATTCGATCTGATATTGTCATCATTGCCAGGGGCGCTGCGGTCATGATAAATAACATAAGAAATGAACCGACTGAGAGATTTAACGATGAATTTAAAAAGGGTCGCTTTGCCAGCAGCCGGACGTCAAGATGAAGTAATTTGAGCTTAGGTTCTAAATTTTTAGGGTATCGGTAATCGTCATAAAAAATGGCAAGGCTAATAAAAGAGATAACGCATAGGCAAGAAACAAAAATATAAGCCCCCGCAAAAGGCAGTGATGTGATTAGGTTTTCACCCTCACTCGCAAGAAGTGGACCTACGATCGCCGCCACGACTCCACCTGCCAACACCATCGAGGTCGCACTGCCTTTTTTCCCCTCCGGGTTAAAATCAGCAGCGCATAGTCGGTAGAACTGACAAACTGATTGATATACGCCAACTAGCGACGCACCGATGCATAATAAAATGAAAGAATGCTGATATATAGATAGAGCGGATACCAGTGACCCGACAATACCGATCAGGCATCCCGTCATAAATATATTTTTCGTACCAAAACGATTAATGAGAGGGGGTATCAGCAATGCTGATATAGCCCCTGAGGCTGTAATTAATGCAAAAGGCAGTGTTGATAATGCCTTATACTCTGACAAGTAAAAACCGGCCAACGCCGTGATCGTCAGGTCGACAGAAATCGCACATATAAAAAAACCGTATGTGAGAGAAAGAAGGCGGGTATTGGCGTTGTAGTTATAATTTTTAGGACTGATTTTCATATTAGCACTGCCCTTTATGAAGTAACGTATTGAGTTCCAGAAGTGAATCCTCATCGGTTAAGCCATTGAAATACTTTTGGAGACTGTGGTGGATGAACATCAGGGGTTGTTGATAGGTCGCTCCGTTCAATCGCCCATTTAGGAGCAGGGGAGAATACTCAAGACGTGAAATGCAAACAGCAAGCTCCGTATCAAAGCTTAGGTGATTTTCTTTCCTTCTTAAAACAGCTGTCCCATGCCAGGGGGTTCTCTCATGACTTGGTGAGACAAAAATAGAAAATTGTCCAAGACTTTCATCTTTCCGATGAATTGACATTCTTAATGCGTCTGGGAAGAGAGTTTTTACATCGTCAAAACCTTCTTGGTTTCTTGATCCTGTATTGGCCTCATATGCAGAACAATATTCAACCGCACCATGCAATGCGTTTGCTAAAACACTAACCCGTAACTTTTCACGAGATGCGTCTATAGTCTGCTGGTAAATCCCCCTCATGAAATCTATATAAAATGAGCCAAATTCTATTTCATTTTCTTCACAATAATATTTTACTGTATCATGTTGCATTGACAAGAGCAGAGGCTCGAACAGGGGGCTAATGTTTTTATCAGTATCATATACAGAGAGGGTGTTTAAAAAATGAATCCGTCCCGTCAATGAAGGGATTTTTTCTCTAAAATTTTTAAATTGTGCATTAAATTTATTAACTTTTGATTTATATATGCATTCCTTTAATTCGACCAGTTTTGGGTCGATTTTTTTTATGATTTGTCTGTAATCCACTATTTTAAAATAAGGTTCATTTTTATGGATGAGAGAGTAAAATTCATCAATAATGTGTCCGTAATCACTGAGCGTTTCCTCATTAATATTTCTAAAAGGCGGGTATCTTCCTACATCCCGTATAGCTGAGATCGTCACGGTAATTGTTGGTTGCTCTGAAAGACGCAAATAAGTCTGCGGATTTATATTCCTTTCAGCCAACAGATAGAAAAGAATCCCGGAATCAATACCTTTACTTATGAATTCCTTCTCGATGCCGATGCGAAAAAATGCACGGATATTTTTTATTATTACAATACTGCTATGATTTTCTTTTGCGAGTTCTAATGCCTTATGTAAACCTGTTTTTTTTGTTTGTTCGGTACCTTCACATTGAGAATTAACTGATTTTTGTTTCACTACATTTACATAGGATTCTGCTATATTGGATGCTATTTCTTTTATTGTTATCTGAACCTGTTTACAGGCAATTGCAAGAGCTGATAAAACCATTACCGTATACAATTCTCCAGCATCAGGCATCACGCCGTAATTTTTTATTGGTGAGTATGTTCTGAAGGGGAGCAGCAAAATACAAAAATCAACATGCCCTTGTTTTTTATTACATTCAAATATCATATCACGGCGGTTGAACATTCCTTGTTCGGTAATTTTACCTTTTCTAATTATCGGAGAGGTCACCGTATGACAGATTAAATCCTCATACCCCATCACATCTTTGCGACACCGCCCGGAAAATTCTTTTGTCGCCATTCT
Source organism: Rahnella sp. WP5 (assembly GCF_000745615.1). Lineage (NCBI taxonomy): Bacteria > Pseudomonadati > Pseudomonadota > Gammaproteobacteria > Enterobacterales > Yersiniaceae > Rahnella > Rahnella sp. WP5. Next base: position 32,532 of record NZ_JQJR01000022.1, read on the forward strand.
AATGAAGTCTTCCACGAGTTTGTTTCTATAGGGAACGAAGACATAATCTATAAGTTTATGGAATTCTTTTTCTGTTATGAAAACTTCTGATCTAACTGTGTTGCCCTGGGTGCCGTGAAATGTGCTTAAACCATTGGTGAGTTTTGTGAAAGTTGATGCTAAAGCATCAGTATTGTATTCAAGCGACAAAGATATGTTCTTTTCCGTGTGCATAGTCTCAACCTATTGTATATACATGTGCTTTCATGATGCAAAACTCGCGCCATTTAAGTCGATTTTTTATAGAGCTGACTTTTAAGAACATTTATTGGACCGTGTGTTCCTACAGGGGTGTAAGCACAAAAAACGTGCGGGTTAATTAAGGTTTGCAATGAATCAGTGCTGCCACCTCCAACCTGACACTATGCCCTTTTTTTAACGTTTGGGGTTTCCCCCCAGACTGCCCAACTTTCCCAGGCCACCCTCGGGTAATAAGGCCTTAACCACACTATCTGATTCTATTTTAACGTTTTGAACCCCATATCTTGTGGTTCTGGCGTTTTTTTGTGATTTTTTTTCACCCTGCCACCTGCAGATTACCTTTGCCTGTATGTAGGGTATAATTTCATGTATATCAGTGGCTTGCATACCGTCTGATGCGGTAAAGCGGCGGGAACGGGGGCGTTGCCGACCGCTTTCACCCTCCCCCGTGCGTTGGGCTTTTTCCGGTATAGAGGAAAACTCCCCAAAACGACCGATCACCATTTTGGTATTTATTTTTATCGGCTATCTCTACCATTCTCGGTGAGCCTATTCTTCACTATACGTATAACTGTTCTTTCTGAAACCCCGCATAGTCTGGCCGTATCTCGGATGCTTTGCTTATTTTTAACTCTGAGTTCAAGGATCTTATCGTGCAACTGAAGGTCAGCCTGGCGTCCGCGAAATTTTCCAGCCGCTTTCGCTTTAGTGATCCCCTCTTCCTGACGCCGGCGTCTGTCCTGATAGTCCTTTCTGGCAATAGCTGCCAACATATCAAGCATCATGCCGTTGATGGCTTTCAGCATCGCTCGGGTAAATTCATCCCCTGCTCCGGCGGCCAGAGCCATGTGGCTGGTTGGAAGATCCAGACTAGCGACGACCAGATTTTTATCCTGAATAAGTTGCTTCAGTTTTTGCCAACCTTCTTCATCCAATCTTGATAGTCGATCAACCTGTTCGATGAGAATAATGTCACCCGGAGCGGCATCATCGAGTAGGCGCAAAAGTTCGGGACGCTGAAGCGAAGCCCCTGAGACATTTTCGGTATACCAGCTGGCCAGCCGAAAACCTTTCTCCTCAACGAACGTCTTCATTCTTTTTTTTGCCCGAAGAGCATCCTGTTCTTTTGTTGATGCCCGGAGATATCCATGAATGTACATTTTTTAACCTTTAATGCCACTTAGGTGATGATCATAATGTACATGACAGATAAGTAATGATCCAAGGCAGAAATGAGTCATATTTTTGTGGTGACACTGGGGTATACCGAGCTGGTTTTTTACGCTCTATGGTTTCTCATGCCTGAGTGGCAGTAGAATTCACGTAGCGCGATCAAATGTAAAGAATGCCCTATGTCGGAGATGAGCGAAATATAGTCATCCGCACCCTGAGAATTACACTTTGAAGTGATTCAGGGTATGCGCTTACTGGTTACGAATATTGAGCGAGAATCATGCGATGATCGCCGCTTTTCTTTCGAGCCAGTAGGTGCTCCACGTTCGCTAACGAATACTCAGGGCATGCAGATAAACTGCTGGCTATATTTCTTTCGAAGAGCGTGGAATGCATACCAATCCCCGATAAAAAGGAGTTGGTGATGACTGTGACTAATCAGTTTGCTGCGCACGTTGGTCTGGACTGGGCAGATAAAAAACACGATGTCTGTGTTCAGTTTAAAAACGGCGAACGCGTATTCCATGTGATTGAACATACAGCAGAAGCGCTTGATGCCTGGCTCAACGCGTTGCACAAACAGGTGAAAGGCAAAATAGCTATCGCCCTTGAGCTGAAGAAGGGCCCCGTGGTGTATGCTCTTCAGAAATATCCGTTTATCACTGTTTTCCCTGTCCACGCTTTGTCCCTGGCTCGTTACCGGCAAGCCTTCTCGCCCAGCGGCGCTAAAGATGACCCGCAGGATGCCGAGCTGGCATTAGAGTTAATGCTGCGTTATCCCCAAAAGATAAAAGCCATTGAACCCGACAATGCGGATATCCGGTTACTCCAGCAACTGGTTGAGCAGCGTCGTCAACTGGTTGAAGATAAATGCCGTTTTGTGAACCGTATAATCAACACGCTTAAACAGTATTATCCTCAGCCCCTGGAGTGGTTCTCACATCGGGGTAGCTTACTGTTGTGTGAACTGATTATACGATGGCCCAGTCTGCAACAACTTAAACGAGCCAGGCGCGACACGATCCGCAACTTTCTGAATGCCAAAGGTGGCCGCGCAATAGCCCTTACCGAGCAACGTGTTGCGAGTATTGATAACGCGATCCCATTGACGACAGACCCGAGTGTTATAGAGGCTAATGCTTTGATGGCAACAGCACTGGCGACACAAATTAAAGTCGTGAGTGAAATCATCAAAACCTATGACGAACGAATCGAAACACTGTTTGACACATTGCCAGATGCGGGGCTGTTCAAATCACTTCCGGGCATGGGGCCGTGTATGGGCCCACGTATGCTTGCTGCACTTGGTGATAACCGAGACCGGTTTAACAGCGCTGAAGAAATTCAAAACTACGCAGGTATTGCACCGGTGACAGAACGAAGCGGCCAGAAATCCTGGGTTCACTGGCGATGGCAGTGTGCCAAGTTCGTCAGGCAGACCTTTGTTGAATGGGCTGCCAAGACGGTTCCCTCATCATACTGGGCCAGACTTTATTATCAGGGACTGCGAGAAAAAGGAAAATCTCACCAATCTGCAATCCGGGCTCTGGCATTCAAATGGATAAGGATCATTTACCGCTGCTGGAAGACCAGAACCCAGTACGATGAAGCAAAGTATTTGCTGGCTCTCGAAGCGCGACACTCGCCCTTACTGAAGCCATAAAAAGCTTGTCGAATGTCTCAGGGCGTGAAGCGGACAACAAATAGAGCGGAAAGAGGGTAGGAAATCTCGCTATTTTTTCAGGCCGCCACGTGGTTCAGCTGGCCTTCATTTGAAACGTTATTATATGGGAACTGGATAGTTAATACATCGATGCTCCATCCTGCATCCTGCATCCTGCATCCTGCATCCTGCATCCTGCATCCTGCATCCTGCATCCTGCATCCTGCATCCTGCATCCTGCATCCTGCATCCTAAAAGATAATGACAAACTTCAGCTGATAACTGATAATTATTAGTTGTTAAGTAACATCAGAGCGGAAAATGGCAATGTGTTACTATAAAAAATGGGGTCTTGAGAGTTTAGGGATTATACATATATGAGATTTTATAGCATCGATTATCTACAAGTGCAGTCTAACATCAATGATTATTTAAAATTCATTGTTATATTTAGTACTTTATTTATCCTGATCGTTGTTTTTAGTCTGTATATGCGCCATCGCTTGCAAACTAAATATCGTGACTTAACAATCATAGCCTTCTTATTTTTACTCTTCATTTCTGGTGTTCAGTATGCAGATTATACCGATAGTCAAAATATACACTCCCAATCATCACAAATGGTTAACTTTGTTAGGTTGTTATCACAAGAAAAAGAAGTGAATGTGAATTATATACTTTCCAGTTCAGCACAACTTTCTGATGGTATTATCCTTAAAATCAATGATCTTTATTACCGTGTCAACTTAAGTTTGGATCAAAAAACATACAATCTAGTAGAGGTTTCGTTAGTAAACCCAGAAATTGAAATCATGAAAAACTGAGGAATGGAAATGATAATTTATTTATCTATCATTATAAAATTAGGTCTGGGAATACTGTGTTTAATTGTTCAAATTAATCTCATGGGGAAAGGAAATTTGGCACCCTCATCCGCAATGGATCAGGTTCAAAACTATGTGCTGGGGGGGATTATAGGTGGCGTAATTTACAACGAATCGATAACAGTACTACAATTTCTCCTAGTGCTAATTATATGGACTTTTTTAGTCTTTGTTCTTAAGTTTTTGAAAGAAAATAGTCGGATCGTTAAAAGAATAATTGATGGAAAACCTATTACTTTAATACATAACGGCAGCGTTAATGTTAAGGAGTGTTTACGGAATGGCGTTTCCGCAAATGACTTGATGTTTAAATTAAGAGCAAGTGGCATTTATGAAATAGAAGAACTAAAACGCGTAGTTCTCGAACAAAATGGGCAGTTAACCATTATACAAAGTGGTGATGAAAATATACGCTATCCAATTATAGTGGATGGTTTATCCAACTATGATCTACTCGAAATCCTTAACAAGGACAGTGATTGGTTAGAAAATGAAGTTACAAAGCAAGGTTTCAATAAAATCAGTGAAGTATATTTAGGTGAGTATTTATCGGGTAGGATTAATTTATACGGATATGAAAAATAATATCCAAAATTAACGCCCTTATTATTAGTAGGCAGCTATTTCAGGTGCTTCTGCCTCAGAACACTAGCATCAACGTCCGCTGCTGGCACAGGCTATGTGAAAACTGCTGATCACTTTTTTGGTCTAAGCAGTGGCTTTATATGATCAACCATTCTTAATAAACCCGTGTTGCAACCTACTTTATTTAATAAAATTAGAACCATACGATTAAATATTGCGGGTGAAAATATGACTCACCACATTAAAGGTCAAGGCAGACATCAGGTGACGTTGCTCCCTGAAGTGCTGGATGATTTTGTCACAGAAGACAACTCTGTCAGAGTTATTGATGTCTTTGTTGATGAATTACAGCTTGATGCACTTGGATTCGAGCGCGTTAATGCAAAACAAACCGGGCGGCCTGGATATCACCCCGCAACCATGCTGAAGCTGTACATTTATGGATATCTGAACCGCATTCAGTCATCCCGCAGGTTAGAAAAAGAAGCCCATCGTAACGTTGAATTGATGTGGTTACTTGAGCGATTAACACCTGATTTTAAAACCATTGCAGACTTCAGAAAAAACAATGGTAAAGGTATCAAAAATGCTTGCCGGGCTTTCATTGATCTGTGTCGGCAGATGCAGATGTTCACCGATGTGGTGGTTGCCATTGACGGTAGTAAGTTCAAGGCGGTAAACAGCAAATCGAACAACTTCACGCCCCAGAAAACAAAAGGCCACATCGAAAGGGTTGAGCAAAGTATCGCTCTTTACCTGGATAAGCTCGATGAAGCTGACAAGGCTGCGGAGCCCGAAAAAAATGTAGATTTAACCGCTTCAAAACTGGCATGGCTGCAAAAATGTCTGAAAGAACTCAAGAAAATCCAACAGGCCGTCGTGCAGCACCCTGATAAGCAGCTGTCACTAACAGATCCTGATTCCCGGCTGATGAAGATAAACAATGTTAACCGCCAGGTTAGCTATAACGTTCAGACTGCCGTTGATGCTAAATATCACCTGATTGTTGCGCATGAAGTAACGAATACACCAGATCGTGGGCAGCTAACAGCGGTGACAAAATTAGCGCAGGACGCTGTTGGCAAAGCGGATATTACCGTACTGGCTGATAAAGGTTATTACAGCCGGGGTGATATTAAAGCAACGCAGGACTTAGGTGCCGCAGCCTTAGTACCAAAAGGCGATACCTCTGGCGCTGACCGCAAAGGTCTTTTCAATCGTTCATTGTTCAAATATGACCAGGAAAAAGATATTTATATTTGCCCGATGGGTAGCGAGCTTCAGAACCGATTTACGGTGGTTGAGGATGGTTTAGAACAGCAAATGTACTTTAACAATATGGCCTGTCGTGATTGTAGTCAGCGGTCAAGGTGCACCACATCAAAACGCGATCCGAGACGTATAAGGCGCTGGGTTCATGAAGTAGAAATGGAAGACATGCAAGCCAGGCTTAACGCATCGCCACAAACAGCTGTCGTGCGAAAGCAAACGGTAGAACATCCGTTCGGGACAATAAAAATGTGGATGGGAGCGACTCACTTCCTGACGAAACGGTTTAAAAACGTCAGCACAGAAATCAGTCTGCATGGGCTGGCTTATAACCTGAAAAGGATGATGTCGATCTTGGGTAATGAAGGATTGGCCATTAAGCTGCGAGAGCAATACAACTAGCGGGTAGAACCGCTTTAGCCCCTGATAACCACTCAATAGCCCTCGATACCAGGCTTCAAAAGCCTCGAACTGCCTCTATATCTAAATTACTCCGAATGCAGTCAATATCTGGAATATCTTGCGTTCCTGAACGGGGATAGTACTCAGATAATGCAAAAACCGAGTTTTCACACAACCTGTGCCAAGTATAGTCATTCGAACCCTGAGAGTTACACTTTTAAGTGATTCAGGGTATGCGCTTACTGGTTACGAATATTGTGCCAGAATCATGTGGTTTGATGATTGCCGCTTTGCTTTCGAGCCAGTAAGTGCTCCACGTTCGCTAACGAATACTCAGGGCATGCAGACAAACTGCTGACTATATTTCTTTCGAAGAGCGTGGAATGCATACCAATCCCCGGTGAAAAGGAGTTGGTTATGACTGCGATAGATCAGTTTGCTGCTCATGTTGGTCTGGACTGGGCGGATAAAAAGCATGATGTTTGCGTTCAGTTTAAAAACGGCGAACGCACATTCCAT
>NZ_JQJR01000023.1:0-31763 GCF_000745615.1 Rahnella sp. WP5
ACAAAAACTGGCCACAGTTTTAGAGTTTTTCCAGAACAATCGCTCTGACTCATTGGGTGTTAAGCCACCGTTATATTGGTGGGGTCTGAGCTGGCTGTAATAACCAATGATGTAATTTGTTATTGATCTATTTGCTTCGCTAAAATTAGCGTATCCACAGTTCGGTACCCATTCTGATTTCAGGCTGCGAAAAAATCGTTCCATTGGGCTGCTGTCCCAGCAGTTTCCACGGCGACTCATGCTTTGCTTTATACGATAACGCCACAGTAACCGTCTGAATTCCCTGCTGGTATAGTGACTTCCCTGGTCAGAATGATACATAACGTCAGCCGGTTTCCCCCTGGCTTCCCAGGCCATCGTTAATGCTTTTCCTGTCAGACCTGAGTCCGGAGAAAACGACATCGCCCAGCCTATTGGCTTGCGGGAAAATAAATCCAGAACAACCGCCAGATAAGCCCAGCGTTTGCCCGTCCAGATGTAGGTCACGTCGCCGCACCAGGTCTGATTAGGTTCCGTTACTGCAAACTGGCGATCCAGATGATTAGGGATATCCACATGCTCTTTTGTGGCTTTTTTGTAGCGATGATCCGGTTGCTGGCAACTAACAATATTCAGCTCTTTCATTATCTTACTGGCCCGCCAGCGACTCAACGGAACACCTTTTGCGCTGACCATATCGGCAATGCTCCGGGCCCCCGCAGAGCCATTACTGGCATGATAAACTTCACGAACCAGGCTTAGTATAATGATGTGTTTTGCATCAGGTTTCTGCGGTCGGCTTAGCCAGTACCGATAGCTACTGCGATGGATCCCGAACACATTGCAAATAAAGGCAACAGGAAACCGCGTCCTGAGTTTCTCAACTAACGAGAATTGTTCAGGGAGTCTGACATCAAGAGCGCGGTAGCCTTTTTTAATATATCGTTTTCCATTTCAACACGTTGCAGTCGTTTTTCTAATTCACGAATGCGAAGTTGCTCAGGCGTCATCGGAGAGGCCTTTGGGGATTTCCCTGCGCGTTCTTCTTTAAGCTGGCGAACCCATTTATCCATCGTGGATTTACCGACATTCATTGCCGTTGCAGCGGCGGCAACGGTGTAGTGCTGATCGAGTACAAGCTGGGCAGCTTCGAGGCGAAACTCGGGGCTAAAATTACGTCTGTTATGTCCGGTCATAATGTCACCTGTTTTGACTATGAGGCGATGATATCACCTCTATTCAGGTGGCCAGATTTAGTATTCCACTACATTCTGATTGACGTTAGCGTCAAGAACATCTTTATTTCATCACTGCCAGTCATGAAACACGTACAGTTTTCAGGTTTTTGCTTCCGACCCCCTCCTTTCTGCGTGACCCGATCCCCGCGTCCAAGTACTCTCTCTTTTCACGGATTGGGGTTTCTCCGCAGACTGCCCAATTACCCACAGACTTATCCCCCGTTTTTGTGGATAAGACTACATTTAGCATTTTTATTTCAATAAAACACCAGATGTTGCGGTTTTGCCCGTTTGCCGTGGAGAAATTATCTGTATACGCCAAAGGTAGGGTTTTTCCCGCCTGCTTTGGTATAATTACAGGTGTATCAGGGGCTTGCATACTGTCTGATACGGTAAAGCGGCGGGAACGGGGGCGTTGCCGACCGTTTTACCTTCCCCCGCACGTTGGGCTTTTCCCCGTATATCCGAAAACTCCCCAAAACGACCGATCACCAAATGGTTAAAACGGGGCGCTCTGACAAACCATTTAAACGGTGCAAGTCGTACTTTTGTTGTCGCGACTCACGATAAGAGTGTTGTCGGTTATTATGCGCTTGCAGTCGGCGCTGTGTCGCACAGGGAAGCAATAGGGTCTGTTCGGCGTAATATGCTGATCCAGTTCAAGTCATAGTATTGGGAAGATTGGCGGTCGACCTTCGAATTCAGGGGCTAAAGTTAGGTGCGTCATTGCTACAGGATACCGTTCTTTGAGTTCGCTCAATTGCTGAAAACACAGGGGTCAGAGCATTGCTCGTACATGCACTTCATGAACCGGCTAAACAATTTTATGAACACTACGGTTTTACATCATCGCCAATTAATCCGATGACATTAATGCTACGCCTGTAATGTTTCCAACGACCTTGAAGCAAAGCATGTGATTAAAGCAAAAACACCAAACATGAAGTAATACTTCATAATGATGAAGTATTACTTCATGCTATTTTGTATTATTATGATTTTGAGTGCTTTTTTCCATAATATCGGTCATCGCACCTTCATGAGCTTGAAGATTACGGATATAACGCATTAATGTCTCGGGTTTTTTCCAGGTTCCTTCCTGCATAATCTGAGCAACTGCATAGCCACGTCCAGCCATATCCTGTGCAGCCCCTACGCGGGCACTGTGACCAGTCCAGGCTGCATAGCGCCCTTTGTTTGGAATGATGGGTTCACCTGCTCCAATCGTATGCCAGGCCTGTGCGAAAATTGATTCAATCGCAGGCGTGCTCAGCGGACGTGTGACTGAAAGAGTTGCACTCCCAGAGCGGTGCACCGGACAAAAGAGGAAAGCGTCAGGTTCTGAATTGATACCAGACACCGACAGCCACTCAGTTAGCCGGCGGGAGGACTGAGAATTTAAGGACTTGATCAGGCCACCAGTTTGAACAATAGTTTTGGTGTAACTCACATTAAGTATGATTCTGCCATCTGTTGCCCGGGAGATATCACGAACACGGAGACGGGCTATTTCACTGATACGCAGCAGCGTGCTGTAAGCTACATGCAGAAATGCCAGGTCCCGTTTATGGCGAGGCGATATCGAGTCAGACCAGAGCGCATCAAGCTCAAGCAGATCTTCAAGACGAAAGGGTACGGCCTGGCCAGTACGTTCACCCGTGACAACCGCAACACGATTTATTTTCTTCACTGCGCGGAAAACCAGCGGTGAAGTATTCGGGGGAATTAAGCCAGCGTTACGGTGTAACATTGAAATCAATGATCCATGCGTCGCAATCGTTGAAGAAGCTCGGCCGTTCTCTTGCAGCCAGTTCAGGTAATCGCGAAGGTCGGCCGGAAGCATGGGCAAAAATGAGCGGCTATTTTCAATCGACCATCTGTGGCAGATCCGCATAACACTCATCAGCTGTCGCCAGGTATTGGGCGAGAAAGCCTCTTTGTCTTGAACAAACTCCTTAAGCCTAGCCAGAACATCCTCTTCAGCCTGGATAGCAGGTAGCGTCTGGTTGGTTGGTGATAAATTACCCATATGTAGCTTAAAAAGCGAACTCCCGGTCACTGACAACGCTACGTGGATTCTGAGAAGGATGCAGGGGATTTGCCTTGCAGATTTCACGTAGCAAAACCTGCAAGATCATCTGCGAAAAAATACCTGCACCTATAACTACTGGATAGATTACCAGCTACTGTAGCGAATAGCTAACTTTATATAAGTCCCATTATATGAAGTTATGCAGTTCTGTTGAAGACTGCGTTGGGTTCTTGTACAGGGGATGAGAATTAGAGGTTGGTGAAAGAAATATTGGATATACACCAAAGGAACAAAAGACTTGGTGAATTAACTGCAGGGTTTAAACACTGAATGATGCATTCTGAATAAATGAGATTTGCGAAAGGGTTATTTCGATTCCCTCCCGCGATGCATGATTATTATAGCTTAGTCAGACGCTGAACGTTAATGGTTTCCAATTTACCGCTCAAGATATCGAGAAAATCATCGTGGTAGGACATTGCTACGTGTTTTTTCAGATCTTCTTCAGTCTTCCAGCGTTCAATAAAGACGAATGACACTTTACCTGTATTTTCGAGGTTACGCACATCGGGTACAGCATGGCTTTCATGCAGATCATATTGCAGGCATCCTTCTTCAAGATGAGTTGGAGAAACCATTGCCAGTGCGGCATCTCTTATAGTTTCGATAAATTCAGGTAAAGGGGTCAGTGTTGCAACAATTTTCACTTCGCTCATAGGGGTCCTTTAGTTGTCAGTTATTTATTCTGGATTTATATAATCCAGGTACGAATTATTCAGGGTAGTTGTGAATTGGTCATTATGCCAACCAATATTAGATCTAGCGTGTTATCCAATAGCCCCAGTGGAAGTGTTGAAAAAAAGACTGATGGAGTGTACATTATGCTGTACATGTGGGTTGTACACTTCAATGAGGCATATGACTATGCAAGCTATAAATTTTACGACTGCCCGTAATGAACTGGCTTCAGTTCTTGATAGCGTTTCTAGCGGTGAGCCTATAATTATCACACGCCGATCGGCAAAGCCCGTTGTTGTTATTGATGCTGAGCAATATGAAAAAATGCTGAAAATTCAGGCTGAATCGGATTTCGATTGGTTGTTTAGTGAACATGGCAAGACGCTTGAGGCTCTTAAAAACCGATGATTTATTTTCTTTCAAGCAAAGACATCATTGGCATTCATGACCGAATGATTTCTGCTTACGGAGGCCTTTCCGGCTATGCTGACCCAGGTCGGATAGAAAGTATGGCAACACGAATTCTGAACCGCCACATGTATGAAGGCGAGGATGATATATACGTTCTAGCTGCTGCATATCTTCTTGCTATAGCGCGGGGGCATTGTTTCAATGATGCAAATAAGAGAACCGCATTTGCATCATCTGCTTTATTCCTGCGCCGTAATGGCATTCTTGTCCGGTTTTCTCCAAGTCATGAAGAGTTGACTGTCTCAGCCGCACAGGGGAACCTGGATGTGTGGAATATCGCTGAAGTCCTAAAACAGTCAACCTGAAAAAATAGTATTCTCGTTTCACCCCGCACTATTTAACATAAATAGCATTATGCGAACCAAGGATGTGAGTCCCATTTGATAATGTCACTTTTTAGCTAGTTTATAATGTCACCCAGGTACGGCGCGTTTTTCCACCTTTCTGGGAGATCTCTTCTGATGCTGATAACCATGTCCAATAAAGAACTTCACCGCTTGCCGGTGATCCAGGCCGTTGTTGAGAAAATTACGTCGGTTTCGGGCCCACACTTGCCGCAGAAAAGCTTCAGGAGCGCCATGGGATTTCCGTTTCTGTCGAGACGCTGCGCTGCTGGATGACTGCCGACGGTCTCTGGGTGCCGCATGCCCATCGGCGACCGCGAGTTTATCAGCCCCGTTATCGACGCGACTGTTTGGGTGAACTCATTCAAATCGACGGTTCACACCACGACTGGTTTGAAGGACGTGCCTCCAAGTGCTGCCTGTTGGTTTACATTGATGATGCCACCGGTCGCCTGATGCATCTGCGATTTTGTCAGAGCGAATCAGCCTTCGACTACATGCTGGCAACGCGCGAGTACGTGGATAAACACGGCAAGCCGGTGGCGTTTTACAGCGACAAGCATGCTGTGTTCAGAGTCAGCCAGGCTGAGACTCGTCGGACCGGCATGACTCAGTTCGGACGTGCGCTGCATGATCTCAATATTGAACTGATATGTGCTAACAGCAGCCAGGCTAAGGGGCGCGTCGAGCGTGCCAACCTGACGCTGCAGGATCGGCTGATTAAGGAGATACGGCTGGAAAACATCAGTGGCATTGACGCGGCCAATGCGTGGCTGGACGTTTTTATTCGCGACTTTAACTTTAATCGTCGATTCGCCAGACCCGCAACCTACCCGAAAGACCTCCATCGACCCGTCAGCAAGAACCGCTCAGAGCTGGATGATATTTTTGCCTGGCAAACGCTGCGCACGCTCTCAAAATCGTTGACCTTTCAATATAATAAGATGCTTTATCTTGTTGAACCCTCGGAGGAAAATGCGCATATTGCGGGTGAGAAAATCCTGGCTTTTGACTATCCGGACGGCACGCTGGCGTTCCGCTATGGCAACAGAACGCTGAAGTATCAGGTATTCGACAAGCTGGCCTGTATCGACCAGGGCCGCATTGTGGACAATAAGCGACTGGGGGCAGTTCTAAAATTGGCGCAGGAAAAGCAGGACGAACTTGAGACAGCCGGGAAAAGAAACCGCAGCCAACATATGCCTAGAAGACAGGCTCAGGTTCAGGAACAACTGAGGGCAATGAACCCGGTTCTTGCCGACCCGACCCTGTTCAAACCCAGTCTGAAAAGATGACCTGACTGCCCGTTTCTAGTAAAGGCTACCCCCAGTCAGAGGAGCCAGATTAACAAGGCAAATCGTTGCCTATGATTATATCCTGCTGCCCATTCGTCCGATTTCTTTTTCGGAAAGCTGAGCAAATTAACAATCACCTCAAAAATACATAATGCCAGAGAGAATGCCATTATCATATACAGGGTTTTTCGTGATTCATTTTTAGTAAAAATTCCGTCTTCATATTTCACCAATGGCATATGAAATCCTTACGCATATTGAAATGAAAATCATTCTCATGTAAATTTATATGTCTTAATATTTCATAATTTACACATCCCTGGCGGTTTGAACGAAATGTCATCTCCTTGTTTTGGTTCGGCTGAAAACATTGTGCTGATCTTCTCAGAACATCACAACTGGCTGCAAAAATTATTTAGACGACGCCTTGGGAATGCCAGCGATGCCGCCGATCTCGCACAAGACGTTTTTCTGCGGTTGCTGATAAAACCGCGAAACTTTGACAGTCTTGCCGGAGCCCGTGCCTATCTCGGCGCTATGGCTCAGGGAATGTGTATTGATTTGTGGCGCAGAAAAGAAATTGAACGCGTCTGGCTGGAGACATTAAACGCTCAACCGATGCCTGTGGCCGTCTCGGCAGAACATTGCGCAGTCGTACTCGAAACCTTATTTCAGGTGGATACGATGCTGCGTGCGCTGCCAGTAAAAGTCCGAACAGCATTCGTGATGTCGCAAATCCGCGGGCTGACTTACCCGGAGATTGCCGTCGAGCTCTCCGTATCAGTGCGCATGGTGAAGAAGTATATGGCTCAAGCCATGCTGCACTGTCTGATCTTAGAAGTTGAGCATTTCGGCGCGATATCGGTGAACTGAGCAAAGCAACATGACGAATAAACCTGGTTTCATCGCGCTTCAACAGGCCGCAAAATGGTACGCCGAGCTACAAGATATCCCCGCATCGCAAGCCAGTCCCGATGCGTTACAGCACTGGTTGAATGAAAGTCCAGAGAACCGGCTTGCATGGCAGTATGTGCTGAAAATCAGTCAGCGCTTTACGCCACTGTGCGAAAGTGATGCACGGAAAACAGCGGCGCTAACAGCATTAACCCAGGCTCAACATAATTCCGGACGCCGTCAGGTGCTGAAAATGGCGGCATGGATTTCCGTCGGTTCGCTGGTCGGCTGGAGCACATGGTGTCACACCCCACTGCGCAATCAGGTACTGGCATGGCGTGCTGATTATCACAGCCCTCACGGCGCAATCACGCAGTTCACGCTAAGTGACGGTTCCTGCATCTGGCTCGATACCGACAGTGCGCTGAACGTCGATTATTCCGCGACACAGCGAGCATTACAGTTACTCAATGGCCGCGTCATGATTGAAACCGCAGCCGATCCCCAGCGTTCGCTGACGGTGACTACGGTTCAGGGAAAAATGCGCGCACTCGGCACCCGATTTAGCGTGCATATGCTCAACGAAGGCACGGTGCTACACGTCTATCAGGGCGCAGTGGAAGTCTCACCGGCCGCCACCGCCGATAAGCTGATTATCGAAGCCGGTCAGGGGGTGACTTTCAGGCAGGATGAGTTTGATCCTGTCACGGCGCTAAGTAAGCCGGAACCCGTATGGCCACGTGGACTCTTGCAGGCCGAAAATATTCCGCTCGGAGAATTCATCACACGCCTCTCGGCGTATCGAAGCGGTTATCTGGGATGTGATCCCGCCGTGGAGGCGCTGTCCGTTACCGGTACGTTCCCGTTACATGACACCGATATGGCGCTGGAGATGCTGACCCACGTACTCCCTGTACAAATTCACCTCCGTTTCTCATGGTGGCTGACTGTTGTACCACGCGGCGGATAAATGATCGCAAAAAAAATTCGCCTCACCGGTTCCCCTTTTCGTTTCCTCATCCGATTAACCCTGTGCAGCACTTCTACTTTTGGGGATTTTCAGGGGGATCTATGTCACCATCATCACAAAATGACCTGCCACGCGCCTTGCGCAGCAAACCGGTTGCCACATTTATGCACATGATGCTTTGCGTGCCGGTACTTTCTTTCGCCACGTCCATGGTGACATCTGTTCAGGCCGCTGAAATCACAGCGCGTAAAAACTCTTATTCCATTCCGGCGGCACCGCTGGCATCTCAGCTCAATCAGTTTGCCGCACAGTCCGGCATATATCTGGCGAGCGATGCCACCTTGACTAACGGGTTATCTGGAACAGCGCTCAACGGCACTTACACCTTAACCGAAGGGTTATCCCGCCTCCTAACAGCCCACGGTTTACAGGCCGATCAACAATTCAATGGCAGCTATGTACTGAAAATGATCCCTGAAGGCGAAGAACTGGTGGTGGTCGGCGACATTGATTACGGCTCGATGACTGAGGATACACGCTCTTACACCACCCGTAGCATGTCAGCCGCGACCCGCCTGAACCTTTCTCCGCGTGAAACGCCGCAGTCGGTCAGTGTTGTAACCCGTCAGCGCATGAATGACCAGAATATGACCTCCCTGGACGACGCCATGCGGCATGTGACGGGTGTCAATGTGATTAACGAGAGTTCGTATCAGAGCCGCTACCAGTCACGTGGCTTTACGATGGATAACATTCAGGAAGATGGTATCAGCTCCTCGTTTCAAAACAGCCTCGCGGGTATGGGATACGCCGAAGCGTCAACCGAATCGCCTGATTTAGCGATTTACGACCATCTGGAAGTTTTACGCGGCGCATCCGGCCTGACTCAGGGCAGCGGTGAACCGGGCGGAACTGTCAATATGGTGCGCAAACGTCCTACATACGATTTTCGATCTTCAGTGAGCGCCAGCGCAGGAAGTTGGGATAACTATCGCAGCGAAGTGGATATATCCGGCCCGCTCAATGACGATGCTTCGCTGCGGGGGCGTCTGGTTGGCGTGCTGCAAAAGAAAGACAGTTTTACTGATTACGTAAACAGTGACCGTCAGGTTCTGTTCGGGACGATGGCCTACGATTTCACGCCGCAGACCACTTTGACCACGGGCATTTCGTGGCAAAAAACCGACACGGTTCCCAATCTTTATGGTGTCCCGATGTCAACGAACTATTCAAGCCTGAATCTTCCACGCTCGACGTTTCTGGGTGCCAGTTGGAATAACATCACCTTCGAGAAAACCAATGGCTTCGCCGAGCTTGAACATTATTTTGATAATGAGTGGGTTGCTAAAAGCTCGCTGAACTATACCTCCGCCAGTGCGCAGGGGAAGTTCATCGGTGTTTACGGTAACGGCACACAAGGCGTGAATGATTCGGGCGATGCCAGACTTAACAACTATCTGCAACGTCACAACCGCAGCAGCCAATACGGTCTAAACGTCAACCTGAGTGGCCCGTTTGAGTTCTTGAAACGCGAACATGAACTGGTACTCGGCGGCGATTATCAGAAAGAGAATTTCAGCAATTTATTCGGTTCACTGGGCAACACCAGTAAGGTGAATATTTACAGCTGGGATCCGGAGAGTCTGAGTGAACCGGACTGGGATTATACGCGCCGTTATCAGTACAACGTCTATCAGCGTGGCCTGTATGCGACAACGCGTCTGAGTCTCGCGAACGACTGGAAGCTGATCCTCGGCAGCCGTTACAGCGACTTCACCTACGACTCCTATTTCACCAACCTGACTACCGGCGCAATGATCGGACACAGCAATTACAAGGTGAAAGGTAAAACTATCCCTTACGGCGGCCTGCTGTGGGATTTCGCAAAAGATTACACCTGGTATGTGAGTTACTCGGAAATCTACAAACCTCAGAGCATGCAGGACGCCAGCGGCAACTTCCTGCCACCGGTCACCGGCAGCAATTACGAGACCGGGGTCAAAGGAGAATTCTTCGAGGGTGCGCTGAATGCCTCCGTCGCCCTCTTCCGTATCATTCAGAAAAATAATGCCATGAGCGGTGTCGGCTGCGACGACTGCTATATCGCTGATGGCAAGGTACAAAGTCAGGGTATTGAGATGGAAGTATCCGGCCAACTGGCCGAAGGGTGGCAGGTTTATTCAGGGTATACGCTCAATAACAGTAAATATCTCGAAGCAGCCGACACGCAGAAAGGCACCAACTTCAGCAAACATACCCCACAACATCTTATCCGCGTCTACAGCAGCTATCAGCTCCCGGGACGTTGGGAAAAATGGTCCGCAGGCGTAGGGTTAACGGCGCAGACGTCTACCACAACTAACTACGACGTTTCACAAGGCGGTTATACGATTTTCAATGCCAACATTGGCTATCAATACAGCAAGCAAATACGCCTGAGTCTGAATGGTAACAATCTGACGGATAAAGAGTATTACGTCGGCGTTTCCAACCGTCACCGTGGCGGTAACAATTTCTACGGCGACCCGCGTAATTTCATGTTCAACGTGAAATGGGTTTACTAAGTTGAATCTTTTTTAAGCGTACGATAGCCAGCCACGCAAGTGGCTATCGCGCTTTTCTCGGACGCTTCCGGTGCAACAACCTTAACTCTTAATGCGATTTTATTTATGCAAAGCTTGAAACAATTTTACCGGCTGATAGCACCCTATTGGCTGCATCCCCGCGAGTGGTTTTCGTGGCTTTTGCTTTTGATGCTGGTCTCTCTTACGTTAGGCGTGGTATGGATCAGTGTGCAGTACAACAACTGGAGTCGCGCATTTTATGATGCCCTGACCGACTACTTTCAGCATGCCTCGGTGACCGGGTTGGCACTGTCTTACGCAGTATACACTGCACTTTTTGTGGTATTCATAATCAGTACAAACTGGCTGAAAAAATTACTGATTATCCGCTGGCGACAGAAAATGACACTGCGATTTCAGTCAGCGTGGCTTAGGCAAAATAATCATTACCGTTTAAGTCTCAACATCGAACCCGACAATCCCGATCAGCGTATCGCCGAGGATATCCGGCTGCTGATTGAACAAAGCCTCGGACTGTTTTTGTCGTTGTTAAAAAATACCACCGGCCTTTTCTCCTTTATTTTCATCTTGTGGCAACTATCGGACACACTCAGCATCACCGTTTTCGGTCACACCATTACGCTTCACGGTTATTTGGTCTGGGTCGCTCTGGGGTATGCCACCATCAGCAGTGCGCTGGCGCACTGGATCGGACGGCCTTTGCATCAGCTCAATATGGATAAACAAAAAGCAGAAGCTGACTACCGTGCAGGTTTATTACGCATACGTGAGAACACCGAGCAGATTGCTTTCTATGGGGGAGAGCGTGTTGAACTACGTCGTATGCATCATTACTTTTTAGCCATTGTTCACAACTGGCAGCGATTGATGAAACGCGAGTTCAGGCTGGATACCTTCACGACCACCTACTTTCGCCTGAGTCTGATGATTCCGATTTTTGCTGTATTGCCGCTGTATATCGCCAAAAAAATCTCGCTCGGCGGTGTGATGCAAGCACGTGCTGCATTCGGGTATGTGCTGGATGCTTTCGGCTGGTTTATCGATTCCTACCGACAGATTGTGGCGTGGTCAGCAACGGTAGAAAGGCTGTGGGTTTTCGAGCAAAACTTAAAGGAAATCCCGGCTAAAGCGATATGTTCACGCCAACCAGGAGGATTGATATGCCAGGAACTGGTCGCCCGACACACAACAGGAACGCCACTCTTTAAACCGGTAAACCTGCATTTACACGAAGGCGAGTCCATCGCCATTACAGGAGCCAGTGGGTGTGGAAAAACCACGTTTTTCAGAATCCTGTCGGGTCTTTGGCCTTACAGCAGCGGGCACTGGATTTTACCTGCCGGAAAAACCCTCTTTGTACCACAAAAACCTTACTTGTCATGCGATCCCCTGAAACATATTGCGAGCTATCCGGGGTTAGCGAACATCAGTGACGAGCAGATAAAAATGAGTCTTGAGAAAGTTGGCTTGGGGCATTTGTCTTCGCAGATAGATCAGACAAAACTCTGGCAGCGAGTACTCTCAGGCGGAGAACAACAGCGCCTTTCCTTTGCACGTATACTGATAAACCGGCCAAAACTTATTTGCCTTGATGAATCCACAAGTCATCTGGACGATAGGACTGCCCTCCATCTTATGAAACTGATCCGACGTGAGTTGCCGGAAAGCATCGTCCTGTTTATCAGTCATCAACAGTCCATAATTAAATCATTTACAAAGCAATTAGAGATTGAATTACATGAAGGAAAGTAAATCTGACATAGCCTAAATCCTCTTGATTAACGAAATGTGGCCATCGGAGTGCCCGTTTAAGGAAACTTAAAACGGGCATTTTTGCTTTTGTGTTAAGCCCTACTTTCATTTCTATCGTGATACCAAACTTCCAAATCTCTGGCACTCATCGGCCTAGCATAAACATACCCCTGCACTTCGTCACAGCCAAGTGCACGTAATATCTCTACCGTTTTGTCATCTTCCACTCCTTCGGCCAGCACCACATAATCGAGTTGCTTAAGAAGCCTGACAACGTTCCTCACAATGATGCAGCTGGCTTTATCACTGGCAATCTTACTGATAATCGAGCGGTCGAGCTTAATAATATCCATAGGGATTTGCCGCAGGTAGTTGATATTGCTGTAGCCAGAACCAAAGTCATCCAGTGATATTTTAAATCCGCGTAGTTTCAGCATGTCAAGCCCGTTGAGAGCCGCCGGGCTTTCCAGCATCTTCTCCGTTTCTAAACATTCCACACCGAGTGAAGCAGGAGTCAGCCCAACGTTACGTATTTTCTGCTCGAGTTCATCCGCAAAATCAGGCCGTGAAAAATCGCTGGCAGCCAGATTAATAGAAACAGGCAAAAAAATTCTCCGATCACGCCATTGGCTTAACTGGGCGATAGCATGATCAATCACCCACTCCGTGAGCTCTCGCATCAGGCTCGTTCTTTCCACCAGCGGGATAAACAACCCTGGCAGAACCTCGCCGTGCTTTGCATGTTTCCAGCGCAATAACGCTTCGACGCCTGTAATCCGACCTGTCACCAGCGAAACCTTCGGCTGATAGACAAGATATAATCCCCTGTCTTCGTGGAGCGCCTCTCTCAGGCCTGTGAGAAGACTAAAATCATTCTTCTTCCGGTTATCCAGCGCCTCATCATAAGTCATAAACCGGTGGCCGTGACTTATCGCTTCATGCAACGCACTCACCGCGCGACGCAGAATTTCTCCCGGCGTCATGGCGTTATCACAGCACCCTGAATCGCCGATATGAATATCCAAATCGAGAGGAACCTCAGGGTTGATTTTGGCCTGCACTCCCCGCAGACTCAGGGCGATATTTTCCAGAGGCAAATTCCCTTTTTCGTGGGTGAAATAAGCAAACCGTCCCACAGCCACGGCGTAGAGTTGTTGAGTGAGCTTCAGCCTGGCCTGAAGCTGTAGCACCATGTCGCGCAATAAATGTTCCACGGCGGTCATGCCTAGTGAGCGAGCTATTTCGTACGCAAACGGCATGTCGATACAGTCAATGATGACGAGTTTAAACGTACTCTCTTTTGAAACAGCGATATCTTTAAGCATCCGCTGCCTGTTTGGCAGCAGCGTCACAATGTCGATATACCCAACGTTATGCCAGGACGCCAGAAACCCCGACACCAACCCGGCAAGCTGTTCAAAAATATTGATCTGCTCGTCTGATAGAGTACGTGAATGAGTATCTAAAAGACACAGCGTACCTACGGCGACCCCATCCTGCGTTTTGAGCGGACAACCGGCATAGAAACGAACAAAAGGAGCCTCTGTAACGGCGTCATAAGTTTTGAAATCCGGATGCCGATGAGTATCCGAGCAAATATAAGTTTCACCTTGTTCCAGCGTATTCGTACAAAACGCTTCGCCGAGGCTCGTTTCAGTTACCGTCATATTCTGGGCTGATTTGATGTAATGTTTTTCATCATCCAGAACAGAAACAAAGCACATCGGCACATTGAGTATCTGGCAGGCCAGAAGTGTGTATTTTTTTAACGCCTCGTCCCGAACCTCATCGTGGCTCTTAAGGAGGTTTATCGCTGCGCGCTTTTTACTTTCATCGCTGCTGAGGTCAGTCAACATAGCAACACTCCGGTGTAATGAGTCTTTTACTTTTCCCTTGCTTGTAGTCATACCTTCGTTAACCAGATAAAAGTGACAACAACGGCGCCACATCCCACATCCTATCGCCACATTATAAAGTTTCCCAGTAAATGTACGCGGCAATATTGGACGCGATCCACACAGTATTGTTGAACGGATTCTCTAGTAGAAAACCCCTGCCGGGGTAAGCGCAGGCATATCCGTCACGGGCAGTTCTCGAAAAACATTATGATGACTAATGTTTTTATCCGTTTTTCAGAAAGATATAACGCTTAAAATCTGTCAATTAGATTTGTTTCATCGATCAATACATATTAATCAATAGGTTTTATCATAGGGAAAAACGATCGATTTGTGTTTATTAATTCGCGAAAGTGATCAATGATCAACTTTGCGAAATGGCGGATTTTTAAGGAGGAAATGATGTTGCGTTTAAATTTTCAAGTCTCATGCAAATTCAGATGTGAGCCTATCTATAGTGTCGGGGGGTTACTACACGCAGTCGAATTATTGACGGGCTTCGAAGGTGGATTCAGCAGCGCAAAAATCGATCCTCAAAATTTTATCAGTTCTCTGGATACAAAATCCAAACACAAATTATTGCTAGCACAGCTAAATGAAATTAACACGCGCTCTCTATTTTTTAAACGTAATAAATTACTTTGCTCACTCAACATCGACCAAAGCATGGCAATTATGATACTTGAAGATCATCATATAAAAGAAATCCTTGGAAACAATGAATTTATAAGATTAGAAATATCTGAACGTTTTCCAAAAATAGATAAATTAGAAGGTAATATACTGGTAGACACATTAGCCGGGAAATACAAATTATGGCTCGACGACTTCGGTACTGATTTTAGCAACATAAATACTCTAAAAAACACCCAATTTGAATCAGTCAAAATAGATAAAAAATTCTTTTGGGAAAATGGCGATTCAGTCATGTGGGCGACGATTATTGATAACATCAGAAAATATTGTAGTTCTATCATTGTTGAAGGTGTTGAAACCGAAACCCACTTAAAGACCCTGAGATATAGTGGTATATCTTATGCACAAGGTTTCTTATTCCCCTCTACTCCATTAGAAGATATTGAAATATTGATGCCGGGGGAAGGACACTCACATTTATAATGTTAATTCTTCTATCCAGGAAAAACATAGCGATAAATGTACCATCTGCCGCGTCACATAAAGCAACAACGTCAGGCGACGGATCCACTGAGTATCATTATTTTATTTTTCCCGCTCCTCTTAGCTGTATAAAGCGCATTATCTGCGGCAGTTATCGTCTCAAGCACAGATTGTGTATCAGCGTGCTCAGAAAGACCTATGGAAACAGTCACATGCACTTCTTGGCTATCAAATTTTATATTACTATTCTGTATTACCATTCTGATATCCTCTGCTATCTTCGTTGCGTTCTGTAAATCAGCGTTTATAAATACAATAAACTCTTCCCCACCATATCTACCGACGAAATCATTCTCCCTGACATTTTTCTTCACAAGATAAGCAACCCTCTTAATAACTTTATCTCCAAAAGGATGTCCAAAGTTATCATTTAAATATTTAAAATTGTCAATATCCAGCATGAACACACAAAATTTCTCACCATAACATTCATTCAGTGATTCAATATAGGCGTCAATACTTCTTCGGTTGTTGATCCCTGTAAGAGGATCCGTTTTTGAAGCCTTTTTGAAAAACAACTCTCTTTTAGATAAATTAATTAAGTTATTTAATAAAACATAGACCAGCAAGATATAAAGCAAACTCATGATGGTTTTAATAATTGCGAGAGCCCAATAACCATTTTCGTTGAGGACACTGAAGTGCGTGAGCACATTAAAGGCTTGTGCAATGCAGTACGAGTAGATTACGTATCGAACACGCATCCGTCCTCTGATATTAAAAAGCAGTAACATTACAAAATAAACAAGAGAAAAGGCATCATAAAATGTCGATATTCCAAATAAAAACACTGCACTTACAATCAGGCTTGCAAAGAATGTCGGATACCCGAAAATAATAAGTCCGAAAGTGATTGGGGATATAACAACACTATAAATACTGGTATTATGTTGCTCCCCGATATTGAATAAATAAATGCTAGCCAAACCAAGAACTATTCCTAACAATATTTTCAATGATACGTGTTCGCTCAGAGCAGAACTATAGTTTATCAATGGAATGGAGATACAAGTATAGGTGATGCATATACCCACGAGCGTGTTAATAAACGTTAACTCTATGAAGTCCATAACAAGGTAGCCACTGTAATTAAATCACACGAAAGAGTGTATCTTTTCCACAAACAAGTAACAAGGAAGCCTATCAGGTAGAAACTGGCGTTGTTATCAGGAATATTTGCTTGTTTTGCCAGGATCGCACTTCACTGCGTGCATGGCAAACAGGTTCTATCACCAACATTATCTTATCTAACTCGCTAACGCAGTTTTTATAACCAAAAAAAGTCCTACCAAATCCAGTAAGATCTCGGGTTGATAAAAGAGAATTCATTAACTTTTCTAAAGTTTTACTGCCTTTAAACACGTAATAAAACCTATGCTATATATTTTATATTTAAACCTTATAAACAGACTGCTCCACAACACGCACCAGAATAACTGAATAAGTAAAGTGACCATTTAATTTTTTATAGCGCTTAATTGAAGTCTCGCCCTGCCGGTCCTCACACAACCTATTCTGCTTTATCAGAATATATTTATCCCTCAACATTAATCCTGTCAAACGGTCCTGAATCTATAAAGCAGACGGAAAAAATGGTGAATTAATGAATTGGATTTTTATTTTTACTTTTACTTAAAAATGATGAGGTGGTTTATGAGTAAGATATATGACAACGATTTACAGGAAAATCCGGCGAAACATTCAAGTATCTGGACGCAAGCAGACGCCTTAAAAGTAAATGAAAATGACCTGACCACAACCCAACCCAACCCAACCCAACCCAACCCAACCCAACCCAACCCAACCCAACCCAACCGCTGGTCAGCGTAAATTTCCCAGTAATGAGTGACACTGTTTTTATCTGGGATACCATGCCACTGCGTGATATTGATGGAAAAGTACTTTCAGTTAACGGATGGTCCGTGATCTTTACCCTGACTGCGGACCGTGAGCCTGAAAATCCTGAATATATTGATGCCAATGGTAACTACGATATTGCTCTCGACTGGAATAATCGTCATGGCCGCGTAATGAAAGAAGGTGTATCTCCTACGACCCGCGAATGGGCAGGTTCACCTATTTTATGAAGCAATCAAGGTGATATTGATCTGTATTACACCGCAGTCACCCCGGGGGCGACCATTGTAAAAGTACGTGGCCGCATTATCACCACGAATAAAGGAGTCAGTCTTAAAGATTTTACGGATGTGAAAGCGTTATTTGAGGCTGACGGTAATCTTTATCAAACCGAAGCACAAAATCCATACTGGGGCTTCCGCGACCCGTTCCCATTCCGCGATGCAAAAATCGGCAAATTATATATGTTGTTTGAAGGGAATGTTGCTGGTGCGCGAGGTACTCATATTGTAGGCCCCGCAGAAACCGGTGAAGTCCCTCCAGGTTATGAAAATGTAGAGAACTCACGTTATCAGACAGGCTGCGTAGGTATTGCAGAAGCTGATGACGACAATGGCGATAGCTGGACATTGCTCCCGCCGCTTGTGACCGCCGTTGGTGTAAATGACCAGACGGAGCGCCCTCATTTCGTCTTCCAGGACGGCAAATATTATCTGTTCACTATCAGCCATAAATTTACTTATGGTGATGGTTTAACAGGGCCGGATGGGGTGTATGGCTTTGTCAGCGACGAGATTTTTGGACCTTATATTCCGCTAAATGGATCGGCGTTAATCCTTGGGAATCCGCCATTCCAGCCCTTTCAGACCTACTCGCACTACGTCATGCCCAATGGATTAGTGACTTCATTCATTGATAGTGTACCAGTAGACAAAACCACAACCGGTATGGATTACCGTATCGGCGGTACAGAAGCGCCTACGGTCAAAATCAAGATTAAGGGTGATCGTACCTTTGTGGTCAATGAATATGATTACGGATACATTCCGCCAATGGTGGACGTAATCCTTAAAGCATAAACCCCTGAGACTCCGTAACACTGTCATGCTTAACGGGAGGATATCAATCCGTTGAAAGGCGCTAACGGGCGCGTCGAGCAATTGAATAACCATCGCTCGAATAACCCCAGAGGAAACAATTGTGCACTGGCACCCCCGGCCTGCGCAGCGTCCTTTACGCAAATGCCCCAAATAGCAGCCCCGTTGCGCACCACATCGTCAGTTGAATACCGAAAGCGCTCAGGCGAAAACGCCATAAAACGTCTGACCAGACCAAAATCCGGCGAACTGACTTCCCTTTCTTTTGTACCCGAAACACCCGACCAGCCCAACGGCCAGGGTCACCGAACAGGAGTTACACCATGAATCCTCACCCCACGACACCCCGGGCGTTGTTTGAAGTGGCATTTAAGCATCCGCCTCACCTGGCATCCGCTGGGTCTGTAGGTAGCCTGGTTCGCCGAGTTCAAACTGTTTCTATATGCCGTACTCGCGCACCGCTACCAATTCTTGCCCAATCCTGGTGACATGGCTCATACCGACGAGCAAGTGAG
Organism: Rahnella sp. WP5; assembly: GCF_000745615.1. Taxonomy (NCBI): domain Bacteria; kingdom Pseudomonadati; phylum Pseudomonadota; class Gammaproteobacteria; order Enterobacterales; family Yersiniaceae; genus Rahnella; species Rahnella sp. WP5. The sequence continues at coordinate 18,845 of NZ_JQJR01000023.1, forward strand.
CGCGGATGTGTAGGATAATGCCAGTTCACCAAAGCGATGTGATAAATCCTGTGTAATCACCTGCTGCTCCATCGCTCCCGACCACCCAGTCTTAATAAAGTGCAATCCCAAACTGCCCTTATTTATCGGTGGGCCATAATTTTTTAATCTACATATATTGGCATGCAGGAATCCAGGTCCAGAATGAGACAGGATTCCTGCATGGGTAGTCTAATAACCAATCCGTAATTTAAGATCAAGAATAGTAGGTAGTGTGGTGCCAATTGCGATTTACCACCACACTTCTGCCTGTGCCCCGACGGTAAACTGATCTTTCTTATCGTCGTTAAAGGTGAACTGGGTTATCTCGTTATCGAATGTTTTCAGGTAAGTGGCGAAGAAACGGATCTCCGGACGCGAGGTCAGCATGCTTGTGCCCACTTTGAAGGTGTGGAACAACGTCGTCTTCAGGCCCGACTCATGGTACGTCTCGCCGCCCGCTTTATTGCGCTGATCGAACCAGCCCAGTTCAACCCCCGTCTGATTAAAGGTGTCCCAGATATACGCCGGACGCACCACCGCACGGACGGAGTTGAAGTCGGTGTGGGCACCGGTGTAATAATCATAGATATCATTACCAGCGGCATACACCAGGGCATGGGCCATGATCACGTTTGGCAACAGGTAGTTTTCCCCTTCGGAGAGTAAGCGCCAGGCCGTGCCGTTAGTGTGTTCTCCGTAATACTGCCCGTTATAGCCATACAGCGCGCTGGAGTCGGTCACCAGACCCATGCCGCTGGCGATCGAGTTGTTTGCCATCTGGGCGGTCACATAGGTAAACCCGCCGTTCTGCCAGTTTTGCGTCAACCGCGCCCCGGCATGCCAGGCATCTTTCACACTGTAATACGTGCCGTTGTTTTCATTGTGCTTATTCAGGTCGGTTTTGTTAGCAGCAGAGTAGCGACCAAACAGATCCAACGTGGCTCTATCCCATAGGGGTATTGCTGTGTAGCGGGCATCTAGCGTGTTGGTGTTGATTTGTTGAGTCTGGCTGACGCTGCTGTCGACCGCATGGGCATCAAGGTCTTCACGCACCAGCGCCACGTTGACCTTGCCTGGCCCCAGTTGCCAGTTTTCCAGCCCAATCCCGGCAGCTGAGTCCGATTTGTGGTATTTGAAGTCGAGCATCTGGATCTCAAACTTTGGCAACGTATGTTTTCCCACCCAGAAATCGGCCTCCGGGGCAAAAGGCAAAAAGCCCCGCGTGGTCAGATAGATATCGGAAAATTGCAGCAGGTTGTCAGAGGTGCTGTCAAACCAGCCCGCGCTATATTGTCCGTCGACGTTGCCGTCGAGCATCACAACCGCTTTCGCCGTTTTATTGCCATCGCGGTAAACCCGCTGCGAAAATTCAAGATCATACCAGGAACTGTTTTCCTGGCCAAAACGCCCCAGAGAACCAATGGCGTAGGATTTTGCCGAGCCCCGGTTTCCCACCGCATATCCCGAGCGGAAATAGCCGGAATAATTAAAGCCGATATCGTCTTTCACATATTTACTAATATCGGCCAGAGTCATCGACGAAGCAGAATCGACTTTTTCTGGCGTCGCCGGGTTGGCAGAAATAACTTCCAACGGTGGCATTAGCGATTCATATTTTTTAAGCTGCGCTTTGGTGGCATCTAATTCCTTCATATTGGAGGAGAGCTTATTTTCGAGAAGTGCAACACGCTCTTCCAGGGTTAGCGGTGCTGCATACAGCGTATTCGCCACCAATAAATAGCAGGCACTTAATGTCACGGAGCAGAGTACGGGTATATTAATGTTCATATCAATCCTATAATTAAATTTTATTAAGTTATCCTTTAACAACAGGCGTGATGAGGTGCACAGGTGACATCACCCATGACGGTCGGTCTTATTATAAAAATAGGGTTGCATTGTTTTATATTAACAATACAACCCTATGGTACGATGCGTTTTACTTCAGGCCAGTGATACCCGCTTGCAGTAAATTAATTTGCAGCAGGGTTTCATCATCTTTCACCAGTTTTTCTTTGCCGTTAATAATTGTCTCATAGAGGGCATCGTAATAGCGGGCATAATCACCTTGTTCAGTGACAACTTTTTCTTCGTGATATATACCTGCGTCATCCATCCAGGTCAGCACACCATAATCTTCCGGGGTGTCCTGACCAAAATCGGCGTTATCAGGCATATAAAAGAGCTTGAGGTGATGTTCCTGCTTATCCTTACTGTGTTTGATAAACATCCCTTTCTTTCCGTAAGCCACAAAACTCGGACGCTCTTTGATGCGGAAATAGCTCGATTTTACCGAGACTTTTAATGCACCGTAGAACATATCCACATCGAAGTAATCGTTCATACGCCCTTCGCCTAACAGCTGGCGCACGTCGTAGTTAACATGGTCCGGCGCACCAAAGTATGAAATCACCTGGTCGAGGGTGTGGCAACCGTGCCCATACAGGTAGGAGTTAATGGCACTGAATTCGTTGACCGACTCCGGGATGTAAGGGCGGTAATAGTCATAGTGCATCTCCACTTCGAGTAAATCACCGAGCTTGCCCGATTCAATCACCTTCTGGGTGGTCAAAAAATCGCTGTCGAAACGGCGATTCTGATAACACTGCACTATTAATCCTTTTTCTTTAGCCAGGTTATATAAGGTTTCGGCCTCTTCACGTGTATGGGTAAAGGGTTTTTCTACCACGCAGTGTTTTCCGGCCTGTAAAACCTTCAGCGCAAACTCATAATGCAAGGCGGCCGGGGTGCTAACCACCACTACCTGTATTTCCGGGTCACCCAATAGCACATCCAGATTATTGGTATAGGTGATGTTAGGTAATTTATCCCAACCATCACGATTTGCCGTGGCGGAATAAATGGTTTTGGTGGTTATTTTATCTGCGCGAGACAGAATAAACGGCAAGTGATAGCGATTAGCACTTTTGCCATTGCCGATAAAACCAAGAATTAATTTCGTTGTCACTGTTTCACTCCACAATCAGCTGTTTTTTACCCGTTTCAATCATCTGAGCCGCCAGGGTGCTTACGTCAAGCTGGCGTGCAGCAGTCTCATAATCCAGGGTGTCGATAATGCGAATAAAGGCGAGGAATTCATAAAGCAAGCGATGCTCACGACGGTCAAACGCAAATTGCGCGCTGTCACCGTTATTCAGTGCCATCTCGAAACCTGTCATCTGGTTGACCGGCAGCGTGATTTGCATGTTCCCCTTATCTCCCTGAATCAACGAGGTGGTCGGCGCTTTACAATCTTTAGCGCCAATACAGACGCATTTGAAATCACCATAATCGAGTACCATCATCCCGCTGGTATCAATATTGTTATGCATATTGGCGAAGTAATTAACCGCTTGCGGCTCACCAAACAATCCGGCGACAAAATGGAGGTTGTAGACATTAATGTCCATTAGCGCCCCACCGCCTTTTTTGACATCAAAAGCCGGGTGCACAATGCCCGCCATAAAGTCATCATAACGCGATGAGTATTGGCTGTAGTTCAGAGTCACCAGCTTGATTTTTCCAATACGGGACAGCTGCGACTGAAGCGATAAATAGGCCGGAAGGTAATGAATATTCATCGCTTCCAGCATGATAACGTTTTGTCCTGCTGCCAGATTCTTTAGCGTGTTCAGTTCTTCCACGCTGGTGGTAATCGGTTTTTCAATAATAACGTGCTTACCTTTTTGCAGCGCCTGGCTGGCAAACGGGAAATGCAAATGGTTTGGTAATGCCACGTAAATTGTGTCGACATCGCTGTCCAGCATGGCCTGATAATCAAAATAAGTATCATCAATGTGGTAACGGGCTGCCAGCTCGCGCGTTTCCTCTTCCGTTTGTGGCGTGCCTAAAATCGCCAGACCGCTAAAAGGCAGTTTATGAATCGTCGAAAGCAAATCTTTAACGATCATGCCGGTGCCAAGAATGCCTAATTTCATGTTCCACCTCGTCGTGCCATCCGCCGCAATGCAGGTGGCATTGTTTTAAATCACACCTGAATACTTACAGCTCTGCGCCGTTGGAATGGATAACTTTCTGATACCAATAAAACGATTTTTTCTTGTAGCGAGCCAGTGAACCTTTACCATCGTCATTGCGATCGACGTAAATAAACCCGTAGCGTTTAGAAAGTTGTGCGGTGGACGCGCTGACCAGATCGATACACCCCCAGGTGGTATATCCCATTACCGGCACACCGTCCTTAATGGCTTCATGCACCTGTTCCAGATGTTCACGCAAATACTGGATGCGGTAATCGTCATTGACCGTGGGTTCGCCCGCGCCCTCGTTAATTAATACATCTTTCGCGCCCAGACCGTTCTCCACAATAAACAGTGGGAGCTGATAGCGGTCATAGTATTTGTTTAAGATGTAGCGCAACCCTTGTGGGTCAATTTGCCAGCCCCACTCACTGGCGGCTAAATGCGGATTTTTCACCCCACCCATCAAATTTCCGGTAGCTCCATCCACGTTAGTTTGCACAGTTTCGCAGGTACTGAAGTAATAACTGAATGAGAGGAAATCGACGGTATGCGTCAGGATCTGCACATCCTCTTCTTCCATCTGCAGATCAATGTTTTGCTCGCGGAAATAACGCTGCATATAGCCAGGGTAATTTCCGCGAACGTGCACATCCGCAAAGAAATCATTCCGGTGATCGGCATGCATGCAGGCGATGACGTCATCCGGGTTTGGCGTCAGCGGGTAAATGGGCAGGCTTAATACCATGCAGCCAAATTTCGCCTGTGGCATGATTTCCCGGCCAATCTTCGTAGCCAGTGCGCTAGCTACCAATTCGTGGTGCACTGCCTGATAGAGATCCTGTTGGCTCAGTTCATTCTTAGGCGTGAAAATACCGCCGCTCATCAGGGGATGATGCAGCACGGAGTTAATTTCATTGAAGGTCAGCCAGTATTTCACCTTGTGCTGATAACGTGTAAATACCGTGGTGACGTAGCGGGTATAAAAACCGATCATCGCCCGGTTTGCCCATCCGTTATATTCTTTGGTCAGATGCAGTGGTGTTTCGTAATGCGAAAGAGTGACTAACGGCTCAATGCCGTATTTATGGCACTCATCGAAAAGCGCATCATAAAAAGCTAGGCCAGCTTCATTTGGCGTTTGTTCATCGCCGTAGGGAAAGATCCGTGACCAGGCAATCGAGGTGCGAAAAACCTTAAAACCCATTTCCGCAAAGAGTTTAATGTCCTCTTTATAACGATGATAAAAATCGATCCCTGCAAGCTTTAGGTTATTGTCCGTCGGCTGCTCCGTCATCGGCCCCATTACCCCTTGCGGAGTGACATCCTGAATACTCGGCCCTTTACCATCGATATTCCAGGCACCTTCGCATTGGTTAGCCGCAACCGCGCCGCCCCACAAAAAATCACGAGGAAATGTCATTATTTACTCCAGTAAAAAGGTTAACGCTGTAGCTGGCGCTGTAATTCGATGATTTCCGCAATCAATTCGCGGGCCAGCATTGAGGTCATGATGTGGTCCTGCGCATGCACCAGCACCAGATTGACCTGCACTTTGCCGCAGCCTTCGTCCAAACCGATCAGCATGGTCTGGACATCGTGGGCGCGTTTCGACGCCTCAGTGGAAGCAGCAAGTTTTGCATCAACCAGCTCCCACTCACCGCGTTTGGCGGCACGCAGGGCTTCCATCGCATAGCTGCGCGATTCCCCGGCGTTGATAATCAACTCCATGACCGTTGATTCCATATCCATGTTTTGTCTCCACTCAATAAAAGAAGGCGGAATGGACGGCTTATGCCGTGGCCATTTCCTGCTCACGTTCTTGCTCAAGAAGCTGCTTTTCATAAATTTTGAAGAAAGGCAGGTAGATGAAGATGTCGATAACAATCAGCGCGATAACCAGCAACGTATTGTTCATGGCCCAGCCTGCACCCCATGCGGCGCCAACCGGTGCGGGCGTGGTCCAGGGAACCAGAGAGATGACTTTGGCAATCAGACCGCTGGTGGTGGCAAACCAGGCAATGATTGCGTTCACCACTGGGGCGATGATGAAAGGAATAAATAGCACCGGGTTCATCACCACCGGGCTACCAAAGATGACCGGCTCGTTGATGTTGAAGCAGACCGGTACCACCGACAGCCTGCCGATGGCTCTGAGGTGTACCGCTTTACTGCGCATGTAGAGGATAACCAGCGCCAGCGTGGCACCCGAACCGCCGAGGTTGATAAAGAATGCCCAAAACGCCTCCGCAAAGATATGTGGGATGGGCAAACCGTTGGCCAGCGCCGTCTGGTTTAGTCCGAGATTAATCAGGTAGAATGGTTGCAGGATGCCGCCGACAATCGCCCCGCCGTTGATGCCAGAGAACCACAAAACCTGGCAGAGTAAGACCGCAATCAGCACCGCTGGCAGAGAGTCCGCCGCAGAAATCAGCGGGGTAAAGGCGGTCATGATTATTTCAGGTAACAGCATGCCGAACTGGTGTTGTAATACTACGTTCAACGGGTAGATGGTGCAGATAATGACAATCGCCGGGATCAAAAGGTTGAATGAGTGGCGAATTTTATCCGGCACTTGTTCTGGCAGCTTGATACCAATGTTGTATAGCTTCAGAATGCGGACCAACTCAACACAGAAAATCCCCACCAGAATCGCGGTAAAAATACCCGATCCGCCGAGGAAGGCCGCCGGCAGCGAACCATCTTTGTATGGCGAAGTGATCAGGAGGAAGGTCATCAGCGACAGCATGGCGCAGGAGAACGCATCCAGCTTGTACGTTTGTGCCAGATTGTAAGCTATCCCCGCACTGATATAGCAGGCCATAATCCCCATCGTCATATGGAAGGGGGTCATTATTTCGTTGAAATACTGCTGGGAAACGGATAACCAAAGTTTGCCAATAAAGAAGGTGGTATCCGGTGCAAAAGGCGGAAACGCAAAAATAAGTAAAAAAGAGCCCACGATCATAAAAGGCATCGCGCCAATAAAACCGTCGCGAACCGCCATAATATGACGCTGGGTTCCGGCAACGGCGGCAACGGGCGTAATTTTATTTTCGATAAAATTAAAAAATGCGTTCGACATGATATTACCCTGTAAAATTATTGTACTGGGTTAGTTTGAGAATCCTGAATCATCTTCAGAGCATCATTAAGGATTTTCTCACCTTTGAGCATGCCGTAATCCATATTGTTGATGATGGCTATCGGCTTTCCTTCACGTTGAGCAATCGCCTTAAACTCTTCGAATTTATATTTGATTTGCGGCCCCATTAGACAGCAATCAAAATGCGAGATTGTCGATTCAAACTCTTCCATCGCCACAGCAATAATTTCAGCCTCAATCCCGTTGGCACTGGCAGCCTGTTTCATTTTATTCACCACAATGCTGGTTGACATACCGGCAGCGCAGCAGAGAAAAATTTTTTTCATTTTCAGCCCTCTTTATAAAAATAGTGTGTAACTCTGGTCCGGCATTTCATTCGGTCACGTACCATGGACTGGTGGCTATCGTTCGCCTGGTCATTTCGTTCCTGGAATGAAATCTGCCAAAAAGTGTTCTTTTCATTTGACGGGTGCATGCTCTCAGTACTGGTCACCGGATTCCGTGACCCGAATCTCAAAAATAATCAAATCACTTACAAATCATTATATTTATGTGATTAAAATCACTTAATTTTAAGTGTTAAGATTATTTTTTATACAAAAAAGAATATAAATCCATTTTTACAGACAAATAAGTAAGTGCTTGTAAGTGATTAAAATTTAAAAATAAGGAGTAATTCCTCCTTCCGTGGGGACGTACCCGGTCGGTTATGAAGCCGTGTACGCTAGCCACGTTTTCAGCTAACATGCCCTGGTTATCCTTACTCAGAAGATTGGTAAACGTAATGACACAAGAAGAACGCTTGATCGAGTTAGAGGAATTAATAAAAAATCAGGGTAAAGTGACTCTCGATTACATCTGTCAGCAGTATAATATTTCATCGGATTCTGCACGCCGGGATTTAGTCAAACTGACACAACTTCCGCATATATTGCGTATTCGCGGTGGAGCTATTCTGGCAGAAAAGCGTGTCGAATTACCTTATGTTCAGCGTGCACAATACAGTGCTGAAAAAACATTACTTTCTGCCTGGGCGGCGAAAACCATTAATGAAAAAGAGATCCTGTTTATTGATGCCGGTACGACATCTGCCGCCCTCGCCCGCCAGCTTCCATCACCGGTTAGTGTCATTACCAACTCCATTGAAGTGTTGGGCGAGATCATTGGAAATAAAGGGATTAGTATTTCAGTATTGGGCGGTAATTTTGATGACTATTCTCACGCAATATTAGGTAATACCGTCTTGGAGCAAATTAAGCGTTATTATGCGGATAAAGCATTTATTGGCGTCAGTGCATTATCGGAAAGTGGCATCACCACAGATACAGAACTTGATGCACTGCAAAAAGTCGCCATGTCTAAACAGTCAAAAAAAGTGATTTGTATTGCAACCTTCGCCAAATTTAATCTACAACTGATGTATCAATCCTGCAGCTGGTCGGATATCGACCATATCATCACGGATAAAACACCACCAAAAAACATCCTCAAGCTGATCGAAGAGAACGATGTTGAATTGGTAGTAGTGGATACCAAAAGAATAGATACTGATGAGTAAGTAAGGCTGAGTTTTTCGTTGCAGACGTCCGGGCTTATGGGACGGTGCGGTTCGGAGGAGGCATGATCCTACCCACGACATAGCGGACACGCTGTTAAGCGAGTAAATCGTTAACAAGGTGAACCATGATGCAAGCAAAATCTATGAAGAAGACATCCCGTAATCGATATACCCCGGAGTTTCACCAGCAGGCGCAGGCTGAGCGTATCGGCGTGGCCAAAGACGCTAGGGGAGCTCAATCTGGACGATTATAAGCTCTACGCCTGATGCAGTTAACAACCTCAGCAGGGCTCCACTTCTGAACGTGAGCAGCAGGCAACCGAAATCGCATGTCTTAGGCGGCAATTGTCTGTGATGAGTTATGGTTCTTTTATCTCCCCCTACTCCGCCATAAACATGCTTGACAACTTAATAGGGGGCACTCGCACTAATCCAATTCCTCATGGGTAGTTGTAACAACAATAATTCCCTTTATTTACTGAGTTTATTATCACTCTCAGTTGTGTTCAAATTACCATTCACTTTCCCGTTCAGAAACGATTTAAGTTCAGATGTGAATTTGAGCGGGTTTTTGAACATCAAAAAGTGATCACCTTGTTCTACTCGGGTAAAAATAAATAATCTGGAGTCTGGAATGATCGACTGCATCCAGCGCTGACTTTCAATATATGGACTGTATTCACCGGTAAAGATTGCCGTTGGAATATCTATCTTGTGTTCAATAACATCCCGCCAGTCATTGGTCAGATGATCAAAGAGAACACGTTCGAGATCCTGCGGTTTGTTATGAGTTACTTGACGGGAAAAATTCTCAGAACTCGCAAACCAGGGAGAGTCCATTAACTGAACCCGTTCGAATGCATTCGGGTCGGAAATAAGCTTATTCGGTGTTTTCATACCACGGAATGCTTCGATCATTGCTTCGGATGAAGTCACACTTCCGCCAGCATGCAGGCGTTCCTGGTCTGTCCAGTTTTGATGGCTATAGATAGAGGGGGGCTCATCCACAAATGCAATTCGCTCTATGTCAGAAGTCCCAAATAAATCGATATAACTCCACAGAACAGATGCCCCCATGGACCATCCACTAAAACTGGCTTTAGTAATACCTGCATGTTGCGTCATTTCCCGGAGATCCATGGCAAAACGAGATATACGACTTCCGTAGGATGCGGATTCAGATAGCCCCTGATTTCTGGGATCCAGTACGTCCTGGCTTAGAAGGTACATCACATAGATATACTCTGCCCCGTTAGCTGCCCAACCAGGAACAAACACCAGAGGCTTCCCTTTCCCTGCTTCCCAGTAACGAAGTTTGACCCCATCACTTGTGGTAAAGGTATTTAACTGTAAGCCCTTAAAATCGGACAGCATGGATGGCATACCCTCAGGCGGAGCGGAAAAAACAAAGTCCCGACCAATAACATCAACGGCAGAAGCGGCAAATACGGCATGAGTTGAAATGGTCATAAGAAGAGTGAAAACCCATTTAACAACATACTTTTTAAAATTTTTCACGACAATGTCCGGATAAATTGTATGCGCAGATGAACCTCTCTAACACGGTTTAGTAATCGGACGGGCTCCAATAAAATTATCCAACCGAGGGGAGACGGATAATTGTTCAGAATATTCAGGCTTTCACCCAGGCAGGAGCGACTACCGGCCCCTGACCCAGGAAATAGCCAAACTGGATATTCATAACGCCAAGAGGCTCAAGGTAACGGCTGTTCTTGAGTAGGCCCGCATTTACCGGCTCCAGATTCACAGATGTGGCCAGTTCAGCTACCCGCTCACGAGCCTGGTCATGATTCCCGGCAATAAATACCTGTAATTTGTTGCTCTGACGTGATTCTTCCGGGAGCAGTTGAGCAAAAAGCGTATTGAACGCTTTTACAACGTTAGCCTTCGGAACCAGTTTCTGAATTTCTTCTGCCGCTGAGGTCTCATGACCAATAACCAGTTCACTGAAATCAGCACTCACCGGATTAGAAATATCGACCAGCACTTTGCCATCCAGATCACCAGCGGCTGAAAATACGTCTGTTGCTGCAAGGTAAGGGGTGGCAAGAATAATAATGTCTGCAACGGAGATAGCAGCGGCAATCCCTCCCCCCTGAACTGAATCACCTATTTTGTGAGCCAATTCAGCGGCTTTAGCCGGGTCCCGGTGCCCGATAAACACATCATGCTTACCAGAAAAAAGAGCAGCAAGTCCTGCCCCATATTGCCTGTACCAATTACGCCAATTTTCATGTTTCGTTCCTCTAGATGATTAACGAAACCAGTCTATTATTGCGTCATAGCATGATAAATTGCTTTAATGTTTGAACATTATAACCGGATTATTTCCAATGGATAGATTGACCAGCATGGCCATCTATGTCAAAGCGGTGGAGCTGGGTTCCTTTTCAGCCGCAGCGGATGCAATGAATCTGTCCGCACAACTTGTGGGTAAGCATGTCGCAGCACTTGAGCACCATCTTGGTGTACGATTAATAAGTAGAACAACCCGGCAACATAGCCTGACTGAGGCGGGCCATCATTTTTATGAGCGTGCAAAAATTATTCTTGCGGAGGTAGAAATTGCCGAATCGTTTGCCGAGGAAGTGAGGGTTGTTCCGCGTGGCAGACTTAAAATCAATGCCCCCGTGACATTCGGCATCAATGCGCTTGCCCCTCTTCTGCCGCTATTTCTTAAAGAACATCCTGAAATATCGGTCGAAATGACGCTAACTAACCGTAAAGTGGACCTGATTGACGAAGGATACGATGCCGTTTTCCGTGTCGGCGCGCTGGCGGACAGTGCTTTGATGGCAAAATCCCTTGCCCCTTACCAGTTGCTTCTTTGCGCAGCACCTGATTATCTGAAAAAAACACTGTTACTGAAAAAACCAGAAGACTTATTGCAGCATGAATGTTTGATCTTCACTCATACCACCCTCAGGACACAGTGGGAATTTGATGGTCCGGAAGGCTATGTTTCACTGCCCGTTTCCGGGCGTCTGCTTCTGGACAGTGGCGAGGCGCTGATCAGCGCAGCCTTGTCTGGTTTTGGTATTGCAATGCAACCAACAGAACTGGTGTGGCCGCACATTGTGGCAGGCAGACTCGTACATGTATTACCCGAGTACAGCGTACCCTCAAGACCTTTGCATGTAATGTATGCCCCGGACAGAAGGCTGACACCAAAGCTTCGCAGCTTTCTTGATTTTTCGACCCGTCACTTCGGCACTGGCCAGGGGAAATAACTCCCGGCTACCCGCCGTGTGTTGTAGTGGAATTCCTGTATGCCAGCACCTTTCACCACTGATTCTCTCCGGGCCCTTGTCCATTTTGTTGCCGTGGCGGATGCACACAGTTTTACAGAAGCAGCCGAGCAACTGGGAATGACCCGCTCAGCAATCGGTAAGAGTATTGTCCGGTTGGAAGAACGACTGGGCACGAAGCTTTTTCACTGACCCTGACCCAAAATCCTGCTCCATTCAGAAACAGAATTCCGGCATGATAAATCCCCCCCCTGAGCGGAGGTGGTGCCGATGAAAAAGTCACGATTCACCGAAGAGCAGATTATCTTTGCTCTCAAGCAGGCCGAGCTGGGGACGTCCGTGCCGGATGTCTGCCGTAAGCAGGGTATCTCTGATGCCACTTTTACACGTGGCGCAAGAAGTACGGCGGAATTTCCCCTTCGGAACTCAAACATATGCGGCAGCTGGAAGAGGAAAATCTGCGGCTGAAGAGGCTGGTTGTTGACCTCAGCCTCGATAAGGCCATGTTGCAGGGCGTGCTGGCACAAAAGAGCTGACGCTGGCACGCCTGCGCGAATGGGTCAGGGATTTACAGGCCCGATACGGTGCCAGCGAAAGACAAATCTGTTTTGCGCTGCGACTCAGCCGCAGCTCGTTCAGGTATCGTTCTGTTGCTGCCGATGACAGTGCGCTGCGCCTGCGCATCCGCGAGATCACCGAAACCCGGGTGCATTACGGTTACCGCCGGGTACACGTGATGCTCAGACGGGAAGACTGGCGCGATAACCACAAAAGGATTTACCGGCTTTACAGCGAGCAGGGGCTGTCGCTGCGCCTCAAACGGCCGCACAGCGCCGACAACCGCAGCCGCAGGGTCTGTATCCGAATCACGTCTGGGGCATGGATTTTGTCTCTGATGCGCTGTTTGACGGGCGACGACTGCGCCTGCTGACGGTTATCGACCTGTACACCCGCGAATGCCTGGGGCTCTGCGTGGGGGCAGAAT
>NZ_JQJR01000024.1:0-31662 GCF_000745615.1 Rahnella sp. WP5
ATGGAATGTGCGTTCGCCGTTTTTAAACTGAACGCAAACATCATGCTTTTTATCCGCCCAGTCCAGACCAACATGAGCAGCAAACTGATCTATCGCAGTCATAACCAACTCCTTTTCACCGGGGATTGGTATGCATTCCACGCTCTTCGAAAGAAATATAGTCAGCAGTTTGTCTGCATGCCCTGAGTATTCGTTAGCGAACGTGGAGCACTTACTGGCTCGAAAGCAAAGCGGCAATCATCAAACCACATGATTCTGGCACAATATTCGTAACCAGTAAGCGCATACCCTGAATCACTTAAAAGTGTAACTCTCAGGGTTCGAATGACTATATCTGGCACAAAGCTCCGCGCAATTATGCGCGGAAAGCGAACGTAAAGGTTTTCAGATGACAACGAGGGCGCTGCCCGCAGCATAACGCCAAAAAAGCCAGCAAATGCGCTGGCCTGGTTTTTAGTGTAGGTGCTTCCGGCGGGCTTACACCTTAAACATATCAGCACCAATATACTCGCCTTCCTTCGGTGCCGGTGGCACGAAGAAAATACCCGATCCGATATGTGAAATATATTCATTCATCGCGTCGGATGCGCCTAAACGGTTCTGAAGCGCTTCAAACTGCGCCGGATCTTTCTGATAGCTGATGAATAACAAACCGGCATCGAGCTGGGCCATATTATTCAGTCCGTCCGTGTAGTTATATGAACGACGCAGGATTTTAATCCCCCCATTATTTTCATGCGCGGCCAGGCTGATATGTGCAGTGGCCGGAATAATTAAGTTGCCGTCCGCAGCCGTTTTCTTAAAGTCCGGCGTATCAAACTCTCTGGTGCCGGTCAGCGGCGCGCCGGAGACTTTATGGCGACCGAACACATTGTTCTGGTCGCTGACGCGGTCAGTATCCCAGCTTTCAATGTGCATCTTGATTTTGCGTACCACCTGATAGGTGCCCTGCTGCTGCCACGCAGGACCGCCATCATTGATCCAGACATATTTGTCAAAATCTGCTTTTTCGGTGATGTTGCGGGTGCCGTCTTTAAAGCCGAATAAATTGCGCGGTGTGGACTGGCCTTTACCGGCTGACGCACGGCCAAAGCCCATGACCGTCCAGCGGGTCTGCGCAGCGCCGGTACTTTTGGCGATACGCGCCAAATCACGAATGGCGTGATAGGCCACCTGCGGATCATCCGCACAGGCCTGAAGCGAGAGGTCACCGCCGGTCACTTCAGGTTGTAAGTCATCGCTCGGGAGCTGCATCAGTTCACGCATCAGCAACGGTTTTTGTTTCACCAGTCCAAAGGTTTCGCTGAACACGCGCGGGCCGAGGCCAACGGTGACGGTCAGTGACGCCGGACCCAGATCTAACGCCTCGCCGGTATCCATACCGACGCCACTGTTACGCAGAGGCTCAATCTGACCAATGGTGCCACCTTTCATCAGTTGGGCAATCGCCGATGACCAGCGCGCCAGCAACACCTGCAAATCCTGACGGCGGGTGGTGGTGAGATCAAACGTCATGTACATGATGTGGCGCTGAGGCTGCGTGCTGATCCCCGCCTGCCCGCCGGTGCCGTAAAAAGGGTGTTCACGTGAAAGATCGACCTTATCTTCCGGGTCACGGGCGGCGGTCTGTCCGTGTGCATGGCTGACCGCAGGAATGGCCAGCGCACTTGCGCCCGCCACTGCACCTTTGAGCAAATCACGCCGGGAGAACTTACCGGCCTCCCTGGCCGGTTGGTGTTTATCGCTCATTCCTCAGGCTCCTTTATTCGCCGCGACTTTCTCACCGATCTTAGACAGGGGTTCTTGCAACGCCTGAATAGTACGGCTCAATTTAGCAGCATCAGAGGCTTTCAGTTCCGCGGTGTAATATTTGTAACCGCCGGGGACTGAAGGATCACGATAGGTTTCCAGCATAACGTGCACGGCAGCGAACTGCGCGGCAACCTGTCTGGTCAGCGCAGGATCGATTTTTTCCAGCCCCGGTTGCAGGTAAGCGAACGCCTGTTGCGCACCTTCTACGTTACCCGCGAAATCAACCAGATCGAAGTGGCTGAAGGCTTCTTCCTCACCGTTGATTTTGGTGTTCTGCACTTCTTCCAGCAGATCTGCGGCACCGTTCGCCAGATCTTCAGGTTTGTAAGTCAGCGCTTTGGTCAGGGTGTCGAGCTGTGCGACGTTTTTCTGTAATTCGGCAGCCAGCTGTTTGGTTTCATTCGTGATTTTACCCTGACCGAACAGGTCACGCTCAATGGCGTGGAATCCATGCCAGCCTGCTTTCGGGTCAAGGTTAGACGCACGCATGTCGATCAGATAATCGAGGTTACCGGCGTTGTCCGTCGCTTTGAAGCCCGGCAATACAAACCCGCTCACATCAGATTCAATACGTTCGTAGAAAGGACGCGCTTTCGCGTAATCGGCTTTCGCTGTAGCAAGATCTCCCGCATCAATATCCGCTTTCAGGCGGTTCACACCGACCACCATCGCATCCACCACGCCATTCACATAAGTGGCGTAATCTTTGGTGCCCTGCGCCAGAATGGTCCCGGCGCTGCCCGCAGGTTGTGTGGCGCTTTTGCCGGTGACGGTAAAGCCGGTCATTTCATGTTGCGCGCCCGGACAATAGATTTGATATTTGCCGCCGTCGAGAGTCAGGGTGAATTTCACCATCGGCAGGCCGGGAGCCAGATTCTCTTTTTCGCCCAGAATACGATCATTGCTCAGCAGCTCTAACTCCGTGATGGCGGTTGCCGTTTTGTTCACCACATTGAACGTGACCGGCCCCGCTTTCGCTGAATTATGGTCAACCACACACGTACCGCCGTTATCTCCGGTCATGGTGATATTCACTTGTGAAACGCCATTTTTTACCGCTGCCTGCGCCGCATCAGCCGGTGCTTCCACTGAAAACATCAGCAACGCCGCCAGGCCCGCCGTGGTCATCAGAGATTCTTTTTTCTTAAAATTCGGTTTACGCATGAATTTCATTTCCTTTATTTATTTTTTGGCAAATTGGTGTGTAGTTGAGAACCGAATGACAGGCTGTATTCACCCGCAGCGGCCAGCCTTTCATTACGGTGTTTCAGGAGAACCCGTCGTGCTGAGAAAACAAAAATCAGGGCCAGCGCGGCCAGAATGAACGGCAACATATATGCCCAGAAACGGTAGGTATCTTGTGCGATTTGCAGTTGTTGCAGGGCATCAGAAACGGTCTGCTGATACGCCCCGCTCACCTGCCAGTTGCAGGCTGAAGCGGCCGCCGTCGGGTGACGAACGGTGATGGTTCGCGGGGATTGCAGGCCGCTGCCGGAAAGCGTGATCAGCTCATCTGCCCGGGCACTGGCCCCCAGCAACACGCCCTGTGCCACAGAGGCCTGAACAGTGCAACTGACCGACCATTGCGCCTGATAAGGCCCCGGATGCATCGCCGGATTCAGACCAATGGGAATACGGTTGCCATAGAATGCCACCAGTTGATCAAGCGTCAGAACGGCAGGCGCATCCGCAGGCGTAAAGCGAGATTTGGTTTGCCATTCGCGGGTTTGCAGGCCGCCATGATGACCGGCAATGGCGGCGCTGGCGGGCAGAACGGTCACCCTCACGTTGCCGTCCGCAGGCGTCACATTCAGCTGATAGCCGTTCGTATCAGACAACAGTCTTACCTCACCCGCCGGTGCGGTGTTCCGGGTGTCATTACTCACCAGCGGTGCGCTGGCAGGCAGTTGCAGTGTGTAGTTTGGGTAAAACAGGCGCAATCCCACTGCTGACACGACCATCACACCGGCAAATGCCAGCCGCAGTCGCGCACCGTTAATCGCAGAGGGACGGCGGTGCGCAGGCCAGTAAATCAGCAGCGACACAATAACAATGTAGAGCAGCCAGGCGACAGTCTGGATCAGGTTCGGATCCGGCGGAATGCCCAGCACGCCGGTAATCAGCGCTGAGCGGACAGTGCCCGGCGGCACCAGCCAGGCGAGATCCGCCACGCGCTGCTGCCCGATATTCAGCCAGCCCGCTTCGTGTGCTGTCAGCAACGCGTTAATGATTAATCCGCCTGCGACCAGGATCAGGAACAACCCCGTGAAGCGGAAAAAGCGCGAGAGATTGATGCGGATGCCGCCGAAATAAATGCCACAGCCGATGCCCACCGCCACCAGCAGGCCGGTTACCGCGCCGGCCGCCGCCCACATGGCTGACTGCGCGACCGAGAATGTGGCGAGCAGAAACACGCTGGTTTCAAAGCCTTCTTTCAGCACGGCGAGAAAAGCCATACTCGCCAGCGCCCGGGCACCTGACTGGCTTATCGCCTGTGCGGCTTCGCTTTCCAGCTCATTTTTCATGGTGTGAGCGTGGGTGTTCATCCACATGATCATGCCAGTGACAAAGAAAACAGCGATCAGGCCGATCACCGACTCCATTCCTTCCTGACTTGCCTGCGGTAACGCGCGTTCGGTCATCTCCAGCGCCACGCCGACCATCACCGAAAGCATCAGCGCCAGCCCGACACCCATCCACATCGCGAAAAGGCTTTTACCGTTTTTGCGTAAGAATGCCGCAATGATCCCGACGATAAGCGCCGCTTCCAGACCTTCACGAAGACCGATAATAAATGTGGCTAACAAAGGGCAAACTCCAGGCAACAAGACGCATTATCAAATTATTAATGATAATTGATATCAGTTGACTGAACGGCAGGGAAGAAATGGAGTATGAGGATTTGCAACAGAGTGCTGGAGAAATATGAATATGATGTAAAGCGTGGTTTATTTGTAACCAAATAAAAAATTCACTAAAAAATAGCCGCTGGCTGACAACAGTACAGAAAATGCTGACTGATATTCTGTCCGGTTCAGACCCGGCTTTTGCGCTTAAGACAGATAATTTGCCGCACGGATTCACGCAAACTGATGGTACGGAATATATCGCGCATCATCGACACATCGGCCTTTAATCCGCGCAACCAGCCCATTTTAGCGGCTTTATACGGGCTGATAACGCCCTGCCAGCTAACGACCTGCACGCGCAATCCGGCCGCAATCCACTGCTGATTAATCCAGACTTCCAGCCCGAAATGCGGTAACCGGCGGATGGCTGCGAGATGCTGCGCGACTAACTCGCGCGCAAATACCCGTTCACCGGAAATATAATCCAGCCCGATAAACCGCCAGATCCACGGGCTGTTGCGCCTCAGGCTTATCGAGACCTCCGCCTGATGCGCCATCACCGGCCTGATAAGCGCGGTTATATCGTCATAACTCAGCCCGACAAGATCCGCATCCAGCATCAGCAGATGGCTGCCCGTTGCTGCGGCAATGCCTTCGGCAACGGCATAACTTTTACCGCGATTTTCAGGCAGGCTGATCACCCTGACGTTCTTACCCTGCGCGATTTGTGCGGTGTTATCGGCGGAGCCGTCATCAACTACGATAATCTCCCGCAGTAAAGGATGGTTCTGCACCACATCCAGCACCCTGCCGATGCGGCTGCCCTCATTGTGTGCCGGAATAATGCAACTCACCGTGATCATTGTTTAGACTTAAGCCAGATAACACCGGTGACGGCCAGCAGGATGAACAAACCCAGGGATACCCAGGCTATCCAGTTGTTCACCTGTGCGATGATATCGCCGAACATCCAGCCGATACCCAGAAGAAACAGGCTCTTGGGAATAGCCGCGATGATGTTATAGAACAGAAAAGGCACCAGCGGCATGCGCGCCATGCCCGCGCCGGTCAGCACCAGTGCGCCAGCGGAATGAGTCAGTTTGGCCAGCACCAGCAAACGCCCGCCTTTGCGGTCAAAACTTTTCACCATTTTTTCCAGTCGCGGCTGGGTCAGCCCGAGACGGGCCAGCCAGGCGGGCGGTTGGCCGTCAGCTTTGATCACCCAGCGCCCGAGCGAGTAAAAAATAATATCCCCGAGCACTTCCCCGATCATCACCACGGTCAACATGGCGGACAAACTGAAATAGCCGAGACGGACGAAGTAGCCTGCAATCACCGTCACTACCGGCCCTTCAAGGATAGCCAGCGGCGTCATGATCAGCAGGCCGTGGGCTCTGATAAGCGTTTCGAGTGTTTCAAGAGAAAACATACTGTCCTTATTTCCCCGACGGCTGGCTGGCAGATGCGGGGTGTTTTTTATCTACGTGCCTTTCACCTAAAACTGTGCCCCGCCACGTAAAGCCGCGCCCGGTCCAGCACCATAACCACAAGGCGGGCAGCAGGATATCGCGGATGCACATTGCCAGAATATCTCTCAACTGATGCGGCCAGCCGAGCGCTTTGGCCAGCACCCATTCACCGCCATACCACAGCACAAAAAGCACCGGCAGAGCAAACAGTGGCAAATCACCGCGGGCAGTCAGCCACAGCACCGCCGCCAGCACGGGCAAGAAACCAATGATAATTTCAGGCACAAACAGCCAGAAAAAACCGGCACGGCGGATACGCGCCCAGCGCAGTTGTCTGCTCCAGACCGCTTCCAGACTGCGATGCCCGATAGGCTGCGCAAAAGGCTGTGCGGGTAAACGGACTTTCAGCCCGGCGCGGCGCACCAGTTTGGTTGAGGCGACATCTTCCGCCAGCTCACTACCCAGCGCCGCCATTCCGCCGCCATTATCAAGCACCTCGCGCCGCCAGCACAACGTTTTCCCCTGCGCAAAGCCGTTACCGAGAAAATCCGACAAATACTGCCAGCGCGCCTGATGCGTGTTCAGCATGGCGGCTTCCACGGCACCCCAGAAATTCTCAGGGATCATCCCGACTGCCGGAGAACTCACCAGTCCGGTTTGACTGTCAAAGGTATTCATCAGTGAACGCAGATAATCCGGCGGTAACAACAGGTTGCTGTCTGCCATGGCCACCACACCTGCGGTGGTATGACTCCAGGCTTTATTAAGATTATTCACCTTCGGATTGGCGGATATTTTGTCATCGCCAGTCAGCAGGCGTGCAGGCTTATCAGGGAATTCAGCCATCAGCTTTTCCACCAGCGGGATCACCGGATCAAAGCGTGACGCCACGCAGAACACAATTTCGTAAGCGGGATAGTCCTGATAAAAACTGGAGCGCAGTGTTTCCTCTTCAAAGGCGTTATATCCGCACAAAGGCCTGACCAGCACGATAAATTCCGAGGTTTCATGCGCTTCATCGCGCAGGATACCGCGGCGCATTCGCCACCAGGCGATCAACAGAGAGGAAAACTGGAGGGTGATCAGTACACTGCCCAGTGCGGCGATCACTGCGGTGTTCAATACCATGACGATGCCCCTTCATTCAAAATATCTGCGATGAGAATTCCAGACTTCCGGCAGTCAAAACGCCATCCTACAGGCGTTACGTTAAGGAATTCTTAAAGGGCACTCGGGGCACTGCGGAAGAAATAAAGGAGTGAGTACGGGGCATCCGTACTCACGTGGGTTTTTATCGCTATTATTTCGAACGGCTAAAACCTATTTCGCCCCTGCCACAGCTTCGCGGGCAAGTGCAGTAATACGATCGTAATCACCGCTTTCCAGCGCATCGGCTGGCACCAGCCAGGATCCGCCGATGCACAGCACACTTTTCAGCGCCAGATAATCGCGGTAATTCGCCAGTGAAATCCCGCCTGTCGGGCAAAAACGCACCTGCGGGAACGGACCGCCAATCGCCTGCAATGCTTTCACGCCGCCGTTAGCTTCCGCCGGGAAGAATTTGAATTCGCGCAGACCGTGATCCAGACCCAGCATCAGTTCAGAAACGGTACTGATACCCGGGATCAGCGGAATGGAACCGGCGGTTGCGGCGGCAAGCAATTCTTCTGTCAGCCCCGGACTGATGGCAAACTGTGCGCCAGCGTCGGTGACATCTTGCAGTTGCTGCGCATTCAGCACGGTACCCGCGCCCAAAATCGCCTCCGGCACATCGCTGGCAATGGCACGAATGGCGTCCATGGCACAGGCGGTGCGCAACGTCACTTCCAGCACACGAACGCCACCGGCCACCAGCGCTTTCGCCAGCGGAACCGCCTGTTCCAGTTTATTGATAACGATGACCGGCACAACCGGCCCCGCCGTCAGAATGTGTTCTGCGCTTGTTTTCCAGTTTTTCATTCTTGTCTTCTCATCCGTTTCGATAAATTAAAAAGTAATGCAGCAGGCGCCCTGTTCCGCGCCGGAAAGCTGGCTGCGCAAGGCACTGAACAGCTCACGGCCACAACCGATATGTTCTGCGCTCAGATCAGGCTGACAGGCTTTTCGTTCAGCCAGTTCGGCAGCATCAACACGCAATTCGAGTTCGCCGGTTCGCCCGTTGACGCGAATAATGTCGCCGTCACGCACTTTTGCTAACATGCCGCCGCTGAAAGCCTCCGGCGTCACGTGGATAGCAGAAGGCACTTTGCCGGAAGCGCCGGACAAACGACCATCGGTGACCAGCGCGACACGGAATCCGCGATCCATTAATACGCCAAGCGGCGGCATCAGTTTATGCAGCTCAGGCATGCCATTGGCCTGCGGCCCCTGAAAACGCACCACCACCACACAATCGCGGTTCAGCTTACCGGCCTCGAATGCCGGAACAATGTCATGCTGGCTTTCAAATACCACCGCAGGGGCTTCGATAATCTGATTATCCGCAGGCACCGCCGAGGTTTTCATCACCGCACGCCCGAGATTACCCGACAACACTTTTGTGCCGCCGTGATGCTCAAACGGCTGTTGCACGCTGGCAATGACGTTTGTGTCGAGCGAATGCTCTGCGCCTTCGCGCCACGCCAGTTCGCCGTTTTCCAGCCACGGTTCCTGCGTGTAACGGTCTAATCCGAAACCAGCCACGGTGTTGACATCCTGATGTAACAGGCCGTTTTTCAGCAATTCGCGCACCACCAGTTGCACGCCGCCCGCCGCCTGAAACTGGTTGATATCCGCCGGGCCGTTCGGGTAAATACGGCATAACGAAGGCACCGCATCGGACAACTCAGAGAAATCATCCCAGTTGATAACAATGCCTGCCGCACGCGCCATAGCGACCATGTGCATGGTCAGATTGGTGGAACCGCCGGTGGCTAACAGCGCAACAATGCCGTTCACCACGGTTTTCTCATTCACCATCTGACCGAGTGGCTGATAGTTGCCGGTGGTTTCGGCCAGACGGGTGACCTGACGTGCTGCCGAGTCGGTCAGTGCATCACGCAGCGCGCAATCCGGCGGCACAAACGATGCACCCGGCAGATGCAGCCCCATCACTTCCATCACCATCTGATTGGTGTTGGCAGTGCCGTAAAATGTACAGGTGCCGATGCCGTGATACGACGCGGCTTCCGCTTCCAGTAATGCCTGACGGTCCACTTTGCCTTCGGTATAAAGCTGACGGATACGCACTTTCTCTTTGTTCGGCAAACCGGTGCTCATCGGCCCGGCGGGCACAAATACCGCAGGGAGATGGCCGAATGACAGCGCCGCCATCACTAAGCCCGGCACGATTTTGTCGCAGATACCCAGATACAACGCCCCGTCGAACATGTTGTGTGAAAGGCCGATGGCCGCCGACATGGCAATCACGTCACGGCTCATCAGTGACAACTCCATGCCGTCCTGCCCTTGCGTGACACCGTCACACATTGCCGGTACGCCGCCCGCCACCTGACCGACCGCACCCACCGATTTCAGTGCGTCTTTCAGGCGTTGCGGGTAATGCTCGTAGGGCTGATGCGCCGACAGCATGTCGTTGTAGGCGGTAATAATGGCGATATCGCTGCGCACCATATTTTTCAGGGAATTCTTTTCATCCGGCTGACAGGCGGCAAAGCCATGCGCCAGATTGCCACAGGCCAGTTGCGCGCGGTGAACGGTTTGCGAACGGGCAGCATCCATACGCGCCAGATAGGCTTCACGGGTGGATGCGGAACGGTTGATGATCCGCTGCGTGACACGGGCCACGGTGTTGTTAATCATAATGTTGTCCCCTTTCTTAAAGCATCGTGAAAGCAATCATGCCGATGATCCCGCCAGTCGTGCCGAGCAGGGTTTCCATCACCGTCCAGGTTTTCAGCGTTTGCAGTTCGCTGGCACCGGTGAACTTGCCGAATAACCAGAAACCGGCATCGTTTACGTGGCTGAGCACAATGGAACCGCCGGTAATGCAGATGGCGAGTGCGGCCAGCTGACCGCCGTTGAGCCCCATCTGATGGGTTACCGGCAATACCAGCCCGACAGTGGTCAGACAGGCCACGGTGGCTGAACCCTGAATCACACGTACCACGGCTGACAGTGCAAAACAGGCCACGGCAATCGGTAATCCGGTGCCGATCATCGCGTCACCAATGGCCGGGCCGACGCCGGAATCCACCAGAATTTGTTTGAATACGCCACCCGCACCGGTCATCAGCAGGATGATCCCGGCGGGCTGAACGGCGGCTGAGCAGATGGCCAGCGTCTGTTCGTTGGTCATGCCGCGTGGTTTTGCCAGCCCGTAAATGACAATCAGGCAGGCAATCAGAATGGCGGTAAACGGATGGCCGATAAACTCCAGCCAGTCGTGCAATGGCGTACCCGCCGTGACAAAGCGTGCGCCGATGGTTTTCATTCCCACCAACACCAGCGGACACAAAATCAGCGCCAGACTGAAACCGAAGGACGGCAGGTTATCTTTGTTGAGCGTCGGGGCATTTTCTTCAACAGGCATCGGCCAGCTGACATGACGGCTGATAAAATTGCCGTACAGCGGACCGGCGATCAGCATGCCGGCAATCGCGGCCACCAGACCGATGGCGATCATCCAGCCAAAATCGGCATTCATCTGCGACGCCAGCAGCATCGGGACCGGCCCCGGAAGCAGGAAACACGCCGCTGCCGCGACACCGGCAAATAACGGGATCGCCAGCCTGACGATGTTGCCGTCAGTACGGCGCGCCACCGCGAACACGATGCCAATCAGCAGCACAATCGCCACATCGAAAAACAGCGGCAAGGCGCAAACCAGCCCGGCAATCCCGAGAGCATAATGGGCTTTGTTTTTGCCAAAACGATTCAGTAAATGGGCCGCAATTTGGTCAAGTGCGCCGACTTCATGCAGAATCTTGCCGAACATCGCCCCCAGCGCCACCACAATCGCCAGAAAACCCAGCGTGCTGCCCATGCCTTTCTGCATGGTGTCGGCAATGGTATTGACCGGCATGCCGGAGAAAATCCCGGCGGCAATCGACACCAGCATCAGCGCGACGAACGCGTGCATACGCACTTTCATCACCAGAAAAAGCAGCAGCAACACGGAGCCCGCCGCAGTACCGACTAAAGTCACTGTATTCACGCGCAATGCTCCTGTTGCTGAAAACTACGGATGTGTTGCAGGGTCTCTGCAATCACCGCATCAAGCGGCTGATGGATGCCGATGGTGATCACGTCACTTTCTTCAGCGCCAGGTTGTTCGAGTGCTGCAAACTGTGAGATCAGCATCTGCGATTTAAAAAAGTGCCCTTTGCGTGCGGCCATGCGTTCTTCGATGACCGGGAATTCACCCTGTAAATAGATGAAAGACAGGTTGGCGTTACCTGCGCGCAGACGATCGCGGTAACGTTTTTTCAATGCCGAGCAGATGATGACCGACACACTATTGGTACGCTGCATGGCAAACGCGGCATCATTGAGGGCGGCCAGCCACGGCGCGCGGTCGTCATCATTGAGGGCGTCACCGGCGGCCATTTTCAGGATATTACTGCGGGGATGTAAGAAATCGCCGTCAAGAAAACCGGCGGAAAGCTGGTGTGCCACGGCGTTGGCGACGGCTGATTTTCCGCTGCCTGATACGCCCATAAACACATAAATTCGGTTCTGATCATTGTTCACGGCTGCGCTCCTCGACTGGTTAAAAAACGCGAAAGACGGGTCAGTGGTTTTATTCGTTACGTCCACCCTGTTCATGTTTATCCGCAATGTTACCGGTAACATGTTATCGGTAACATTATCAGAGGCTTTTTCACCCGTGACAATCTGCCCGTGCAGGGGAAAAGCATAAATGTGATCTGCTTCAAAGTTAATTATTAGCAATGAAACATATTTCGGACGGGGGTTAACAGATGGATAACATGCGCAGGCGAAACGAAAAGTATGTGATTGCTATTACTGTGTACAAAACCTCCGGCACAAAAGACTAAAAACCGCACCGGTTGCTTAATTTTTTCTTTCCGCCTTGTAATTATTGACTTCCTTGTCTATTACTAAATGGCAGTGATAACTCACTCTTTTAAACAGTGAGTTATTGATTAACAGGGTTTCACTAAATAAACAGCTTTCTATTACTTTCCTTCAATTTACTGGGCAATTTAAAATCTGAGGCTTACATGAAAATATCTAAAGCTCTGCTGGCAGTGGCTGTGATGGGCTGTGTCTCTTTCAGCACTTATTCTGCTGAATTAATGAAGAAAATAGATTTTGAAAAAGTGGCTTCTGAGTATACCAAAGTCGGCTCTGTGACCACCTCAAATAAAACCTCGCAGTCCGGCGCCATTGAAGATCTTTCTAAGAAAGCCGATAAAAAAGGCGGCGATGTGTTTGTATTAACCTCCGGTAATACCAACAATAAAATTCACGGTACTGCTGACGTTTATAAGAAAAAATAAGTATTTTGTTTTCTGCACAATAAGCAATAAAAAGAAGCCTGCAAATTTGCGGGCTTTTTAATGGACGATTATGCTGATAACAGTGTCTTGTTTCCGGCTGTCCGCCGGACTTTTGCTTCCTCTTAATGAAAGGGAAATATTATGCTGCTGTCGGCTCCGCTGATGCTGGTTATTATCGGGCTGGGATCGTTACTCGCTCAGTGGCTGGCCTGGTTGCTGAAAATCCCCGCCATTCTGCCTTTGCTGCTGCTCGGCGTGGTGCTCGGACCGGTGACGCACCTCGTTATGCCCGATGTCCTGTTTGGCGAGTTACTGTTTCCGCTGGTATCGATATCAGTGGCGATCATTTTGTTCGAAGGCGCGCTGACGCTCAGACTTGATGAAGTCCGCGGTCTCGGCGGCGTGGTTCGCAATCTGGTGACGACAGGCATGCTGGTCACTTTCGCGGTTATCAGCCTCGCCTGCTGGTGGCTGCTCGGGTTTGAGCCGGAACTGGCCGCGCTGGTCGGTGCGGTAACCGTGGTGACCGGCCCGACGGTGATTGCGCCGTTAATGCGCGTGGTACGCCCGAACGCAGCGATTAATCAGGTTCTGCGCTGGGAAGGGATTGTGATTGACCCGGTGGGCGCGATTTTCACGCTGCTGGTATTCGAATTTATCACCCTGCGCCAGCACGCTGAATCACTGATGCATCTGCTCTGGACGCTCGGCGAGACCCTGGCTGTCGGTCTGGTGCTCGGCCCGGTGTTTGGTTATGTGCTCGGCGTGGCCCTGCGCCGCGTGTGGATCCCCGCCTATCTGCAAAACCTTGGCGTACTGGCGGCCATGCTGACGGCTTTTGGTCTGTCCAACGCCATTGCCGATGAATCGGGCATGCTGACCGTCACCGTGATGGGCATCTGGCTGGCGAATATGCGCGATGTGGACACCACCGACATTCTGGCGTTTAAAGAGGAACTGTCGGCAATCCTGATTTCCGCGCTGTTTATTATTCTGGCCGCCCGGCTGGATATTGAGGCGCTGATTGCCATGGGCTGGCCGCTGATTGTTTTGCTGCTGGTGGTACAGTTTGTGGCTCGCCCGCTGTGTATTGCCGTGTCGACCTGGCGGTCATCACTGCACTGGCGCGACCGGCTGTTACTGTGCTGGATAGCGCCGCGCGGCATCGTCGCCGCCGCCGTCAGTTCCCTGTTCGCCCTCACCCTGCAACGCATGAATTACCCGCAGGCCGACAAACTGGTGACCGTGGTATTTGCGGTGATTATCGGCACCGTGGTGCTGCAAAGTCTGACCAGCCGGGCGATTGCGCGAGGGTTACGCGTTCAGCAAAAAGCCCCGCGTGGCGTGCTGATCATTGGTGCGAACGGCGTGGCCAGAATGCTGGCAAAAGTGCTGATGAAACAGGATATTCCGGTGCGGCTCACCGACAGTAGCTGGGAATATTACCGGCAGGCGCGGATGGACGGCATTCCGGCGTATTACGGTAACGCCTGGTCTGAACATGCGGAAAATTACCTGGATCTGAGCAGCACCGCGCAGGTACTGGCTCTGTCACCGAACCGCCATCAGAACGCGCTGGCGGTATACCATTTCAGCCATATTTTTGGCCGGGAAAAGGTGTTTGCCGTGCGTTCAGGCGCGGCGCCCAAAGGCGGACGCTCCCGGGAAAGCAGCCGTTTTCAGCGCCACGAAGTGCTGTTCAGCACCGAAGCGACCTATTCAAAACTCAGTTCTTTGATTGCCAGAGGCGCGGTGATTAAGGCCACGCAACTGAATGAAAGTTTTGGCTGGATTGATTATCTGGAGAAGAACAGTGGCGTGCTGCCGCTGTTTGCCGTGCGCGAAAACCATTCGCTGACAATTTTAAAGGAAGGCAATATTCCGCCGGTGCCCTGCACCCTGATTGCGCTGGTGAACGGCGAGTCATAAAAAAATCCACGCTTTCACGTGGATTGAGTTTTGCGGGAAACCGGATGTCAGAAAGGCCTGATTATCGCCAAAATACCAATGAGGATCACACCGACAATAATCACCGCGCTGGCGTTGCGCACCAGCGCGAAATCTTTCACCGGCTGACCGGTGGCGCGACGACGTAAATCGCCGGAAAGCAGCCCGTGCAGCGCGGAGAGAACCAGCACCACCACTATTTTTATCAGCAGCCAGGCATGGGGCAATTTGCCATAACTGACGATCATCACGATGCCCGCCACCCACAACAGGATCATCGCCGGGCTGGTGACACTGCGCGTCCATTTGCGCACGGTTTCCAGTAACAACGTCTGCCCTGCACTTTCCGCAGTACCGGATGTCCGCGAACAGGCCATCGACACCAGCGCCATGGCCAGCATGCCGCCAATCCACAATACGCCCGCAATCACGTGCAAGGCATTGAGCCATTCATGAAGCATTTTTATCCCTCCGGAAGTTAACAATAATTCTGCCTGCCGCGGATGACCTCAACCTGCTGTCTCTCCACAACTTTTAGCGGATTATGGCGGTTTCCCACACGAAAGGCACGGTTAAGTCGTCGCTTTTTCTTATTCTCAGCCGGTGTTTACATTGAGTAGGTAGACTGGTATACCTACCAGCAAGATGAACAACACGAGTAAAAAAATGTCCACCACAGACTCCTCTCCTGAAAGCGCCCGCGACCGGCTTCTCGGTGCCGCCCGGGTTCTGTTTTATAACAACGGCATTGCTGCGACCGGGATTGACGCAATCATCAAACGTGCCGGTGTCGCCAAAAAAAGCCTCTACAACAATTTCGAATCCAAGGCCGAACTGGTCGCGACGTACATTGAAATACGTCATGACGAATGGCTGGAGCTGTACGCCCGGCGTGTTGAAAAAGCCAAAACACCGAAAGAAAAAGTGCTCGCCGTGTTTCAGGCGTATGACGATCACGCTGAATTTGCCTATGAGCACGGCTTTCGTGGCTGCGGATTACTGAATGCCGCCGCCGAACTGCCCGCCGGAGCGCCCGGCAGGCAGGCCGTGCGCGGGCATAAAGAACATGTTGAAGCTATCGTGACCACGCATCTTCTCGAACTGTTCCCCACTGACGAGGCCAAAGCCCGCCTGATGGCGCGGCATTTTTCATTTTTACTGGAAGGCGCGATTTCGCGTGCAGGTCTGGAAGGCAACGGTCAATGTGTCCGTCAGGCGATGGACATGGCGGCCTCAATGATGGAGGTGCCATGACGATAACGCCTCGTGAACGCATGACGGGCGTACTCGCCGTGGTATTTGCTTCCGTTCTGTGGGGGTCGACCGGCACGGCGGCGACATTTGCGCCCGACGTCAGCCCGCTGGCGATCGGCGCAGTGGCGATGGGGCTGGGCGGATTGTTGCAGGCGCTGATTTCCGCCAGAAGGATAGTCACCAGCCGGGTAACTCTGGTGAACAACGCACGCATGTTATTTACCGGCGCACTGGCGGTCGCAGTTTATCCGCTGGCGTTTTACGCCTCGATGCACCTGGCGGGCGTCACGGTCGGTACCGTGATTTCCCTCGGTTCTGCGCCGCTGTTATCCGCACTGATTGAATATTATCTCGACGGACAACGTCTCACCCGCCGCTGGATGACCGGCGCCGCCATTGGCGTGGCGGGTATGGTGTTACTTTGCGTCGGTGAAAGTGGCAGTCACTCCACCGCCGGTCAGGGCGACCACGCGATAGCCGGTGTGGTACTCGGGCTGATTGCCGGACTGACCTACGCGCTTTATGCCTGGGCGGCGCGTCATTTAATGCAGCGCGGCGTCCCTTCCCGCGCAGCAATGGGCGCCACGTTCGGGCTGGGCGGTTTACTGCTGATGCCGGTGCTGTGGGTGACCGGCGCGCCCCTTCTGGCGTCATGGAATAACGCCGCGGTCGGCGCGTACATGGCGCTTATCCCGATGTTTGTCGGTTATGTCTGTTTCGGTTATGCCCTGGCACGCATTCCGGCCAGCATGGCCACCACCATCACCCTGCTGGAACCGGCGGTCGCCGCCGTGCTGGCGGTGGTGATTGTGGGCGAACGCCTGCCGCCGCTGGGCTGGACAGGCATCGGGCTGGCGGTCGCCTGCCTGATTTTTATCACCGTGCCGCTGAAAAGACGCGTAACCTTACCGGTTTCTGCCTGAAAAAATGGCTCCCGCAGGAGTACCCGCAGGAGCCATTTTTGTCTTCATTGCTGCGACAGATTACACCGCCGCAGGCGCGGTCAGGGAGGCCATATCAATCACAAAACGATAGCGCACATCGGCTTTTTCCATACGCTCAAACGCTTCGTTAATTTCATCCATGCGGATCATTTCACAATCCGGCAGAATGTTTTTCTCAGCACAGAAATCGAGCATTTCCTGCGTTTCACGGATGCCGCCGATTGGCGAACCGGCCACGCGACGACGGCCTAACAACAGCGGTACGGTGTTGAATTCTTCCATCGGCCCGACCTGCCCGACCAGCACCAGCGTACCGTCCACATCCAGCAACGGCAGGTACGGCGTGACGTCATGTTTGACCGGCACGGTATCGATGATTAAATCAAAATGATCGTGTGCCTGCGCCATCGCGTCGCTGTCGGCGCTGACCAGCAGACGGCTTGCACCTAATTCCAGCGCATCGGCTTCTTTGGCATTTGAACGGCTCACCACCGTAACATCTGCACCCAGACCGACCGCCAGTTTGACCGCCATATGGCCCAGACCGCCCAGACCAATCACGCCCACACGGCTGCCCGGCCCGACGTTCCAGGTTTTCAGCGGCGACCAGGTGGTGATACCGGCGCACAGCAGCGGCGCGGCTTTGGAGAGATCTAACCCTTCCGGCATACGCAGACAAAACTCCTCGCGCACCACTAAATGCTTGGAGTATCCGCCCTGCGTCGGCTCTTTGGTGAAACGATCATAACCGGCGTAAGTCCCGGTGTTACCTTCGCGGCACAACTGTTCTTCACCTTTTTTACACTGATCGCATTCCTGACAACTGTCTACCATGCAACCGACGGCAACATGATCGCCCGGTTTGTAGCGGGTGACGCCTTTACCGATACTGGTGACACGTCCGACGATTTCATGGCCGGGAACAATCGGATAATAGCTCCAACCCCAGTCATTTCTTGCGGTATGTAAATCGGAATGGCAAACGCCGCAATACAGAATTTCCATTGCGACATCGTTATCACGCAGGCCGCGGCGTTCAAACGTAAACGGCGCCAGCGGTTTTTTAGGATCGTAAGCAGCAAATCCAACAGTTTTCATCAGTAAACTCCTGAGTCGTTAATGACCCGTTAACTATAGAATTTACCGCCGAAGTCACAAGCCACAGTCCTCCTGAATCCTTGCCTGATCCTGTTCAGTTTATTTCTTAAAGCTGCCAAACATTTTGTAGCGCCCGCCCGGATACAACAACCGTGCGCAGGTCACCACTTTTTCATGATGCCAGGTGCGGCGCAGGGTTTGCAGGCACGGCTCGGTCTGATGAATATTCAGCAGGCGCTGCTCGTCGTGACTGGCCATCACCGCTTCAATGGTATGTTCGCCCGCCGTCAGCGGTGCCAGTTGGGTCAGATAGGCGAAAGGCGTGGTTTTAGTGAAATCCTGGTGTAAATACAAGGGGGCGATGTCCGGATTCACCAGCCGGTCTTCCAGTTGCACCGGAATGTCATTTTCGTAATGCACAATCACCGAATGAAACAACACCACACCGGGCAGCAGCATAAATTTCATCGCCATGCTGTCACCGGCACTTTGCTTACCCAGTTGCAACACGCGGGAGGTATGAAAGTGCCCGCGGCTCTTAATTTCGTCAGAAATGTTATTCACTTCCAGCATCGGCGTGAACGCTTTCATTTCATTGACAAAGGTGCCGACGCCCTGCAAACGCAGCAGATAGCCCTCCGTGGTTAACTCGCGCAGTGCCCGGTTTATGGTCATCCGGCTGAACCCCAGCTCGGCGACCAGTTCACTTTCTGACGGCACGCGCTGATGCGGTTGCCAGTGTCCGTGCAGGATCTGATTGATGATCCCCTGTTTCACCTGCTTATACAGCGGAGAAGGCTCGTCTCCGGCATCCGCAATGACTTCTGATAGCGTTCTGTTTGATGACATCATTCCTGCCTTGTATGTCGCACGGAGCACGGCGGCTGGCGTATTTTACCGGACGTTATTTGCCGGTAAACGCCGCCTGTTCTTTCGCCGCCAGTGCACGCATGCCTTCGCTGCGGTCGTCACTGGCCGCAATCAGGGCCGACAACGAACGTTCATAACTGATGCCCGCCGTTAAGCCCATATCGAAACTCGCCAGCACGGCTTTTTTGGCCATCTTAACGGCGAGCGGTGCGGCACGGGAAATATTCTGCGCAATCTTTAACGCCTGTTCCGTTAACGTTTCCGGCGTGGTGACACGACTGATCAGTCCGGCGGCCAGCGCTTCTGTGGCGGTGATTTTTCGCCCGGCGAGGATGATTTCCATCGCCAGTGATTTCCCCACCGATTTAACCAGCCGCTGCGTGCCACCCGCGCCGGGGATAATCCCGATGTGCGTTTCCGGCAGCCCGATAATGGCCGTGTCATCGGCAATCACGATATCGCACAGCAACGCCAGTTCCAGCCCGCCGCCCAGTGCATAACCGGATAACGCCGCGACAACCGGCGTTTCAATGGCGGCAATCTGATCCCACTTTTCACTGAAACCGCTGGTGTAAAGGGCTATCGCTGAGGCGGTGGCCAGCGTGCCGGTATCGGCACCCGCAGCAAACGCACGCGCGGAGCCGGAAATCACCATCGCGCGGATCTGTTTATCACCGTCCAGTTCGCGCATTTTCTCCAGCAATTGCGTCAGCATTTCTGCACTCAGCGCGTTAAGTTTTTCCGGCCGGTTAAGAATGATATGCGCCACGCCCTGATGACGTTCACAGCGGATAAGTTCGCTCATAGTTTTTGCATCCCGCTGATGGCAAGGATTGTGGCGTTTCGGTGCGCGAGACCTTCTTCAATAGCCTGCGCCGTCCACGGATAAAACCCGGCGCCGGTTTTGGTGCCCAGATTGCCCTGCTCAATTTGCGCCAGCAACCACGGCGGCAACTCGTCGTCGCGCGATAAGGCTGGCAGTAATATCGCGGCGACATTTTTCACCGTGTCCAGTCCGGCAAAATCCATCAGCTTCAGCGGCCCCATCGCCGACCAGCGCGGGGCGAGCGTACTTTGTACAGCGAAGTCCACGTCTTCGATGCTGGCAATTCCGGCTGTGACCAGATGCAACGCCTCACGCAGCATGGCGTATTGCAACCGGTTGACGATAAAACCCGGCGCTTCTTTATGAATGGTCACCGTCTGTTTACCCAGTTGCTGACAAAGCGCATCGGCCTGCTGACGCGTATTTTCATGGGTTTGCGGTCCGCAGACAATTTCCACCATCGGCATCACATCCGCCGGATTAAACCAGTGCAGGCCGATAAAGCGCGACGGCACCGCCAGTACGCTGGCAATCTGCCCGACCGGGACGCTGGAGGTGTTGGTGGTCAGCAGACAGTCGTCGCTGACATGTTTTTCGATCTCCTGGAAAATCTGCTGCTTAAGCGCCAGCACCTCAGCGATATTCTCCGAAACAATCTTCGCGCCTTTCAGACATTCCGCCATGGACGTCGTAAACGTGACCGACGCCGTCAGCCCGGCGTCGATACTGTCGATCACTTTGGCCGCATTGTGCAGCGAGTTTTCAGTGCGTGAATAAAGCGCCACCTTAAAGCCGCTGGCGGCAAATACCGCAGCGATCCGCGCGCCCATCGTGCCCGCGCCAATGACTGCAACCTGCGTTGGTTCCATATTATCTGCCTCCGGTTAAATGACGCCCTGTTGCGCAAGTGTGTCCATCTCCTGCGAAGACAGCCCCAGTTGTGCACTGAGAATGGCGCGGGTGTGCTCGCCAAGCTGTGGCGGCATTAAATCGGGTAGCTGGTTCATGCCGCTCAGCTTCACGGGCTGCGGTAAGATACTGATTTCACCGGCGATCGGATGCATCACCTGATGCAGTAATCCGCGTTCGGCGGCATGCGGGCTTTGCAGCAGTTCATCCAGCCCCCAGACCGGTGCGGCGGGAATACCAGCGGCATCGAGCAGGGCGAGCGCCCCGGCCACCGTTTTGTCGTGCAACCACTCTTCAATCAGCACCCGTAATTCGTACTGATGTTTCAGGCGCTGCGGATCCGTCGCAAAGCGCGCATCCTGTACGATTTCCGGTTTGCCAATGGCCTGTGCCAGACGGAGGAACAGGCTGTCATTGGCGACGGCAATCACCAGATAACCGTCTGCCGCACGGTAGCTGTCCATGGGGGCGCTGATCGGATGTGCATTGCCCAGTCGCCCGGCCAGCGGCATACCGCCCAGCAGTTGTGTCAGCGAGACCATTTGCATCGACACCATCGCATCAAGCATCGCGACATCCACATGTTGCCCGAGGCCGGTAATGCCCCGTTGCAGCAATGCCGCCAGAATGCCCCACGAACAGTACAGACCCGACACCACATCACCAATCGCATCCCCCACCCGCGTCGGTTCGCCGTTCGCCCAGCCGGTGACCTGCATAATGCCGCCCATCGCCTGGATCACATGATCGTAAGCGGCTTTATGCGCCAGCGGTCCCTGCTGACCAAAACCGGAAATACTCGCATACACCAGCTTCGGATTGAGCTTCTTTACGGCGTCATAATCAATGCCCAGTCGGGTCGTCACACCGGGCCGGAAATTTTCCACCAGCACATCCGCACTTTCGATCAGTTGCTCCAGCACGGCCCGGCCTTGCGGTGATTTCAGGTTCAGCGTCAGGCTTTTTTTGCCGTGATTAAGCAGCATGAAATAGGTGCTTTCGCCATTAACATGCGGGGTGAAATCACGGGAATCGTCACCTTTACCCGGCATTTCAATTTTGATCACTTCCGCACCCAAATCATTGAGCAGCGAAGCGCAGTAAGGCCCGGCCAGCACGCGGGAAAGGTCGAGCACTTTGATCCCTTCCAGCGGCCGGGATGTCGCTGATACACTCATGCGGTTTTTCCCTCAACGGTGTCTGCGAAAATCAAAGGTGTCAGCGCGCGCAAGATATCGCCCTGTTTGATGAGCTGGCGGATGGCCAGCATATCCGGATACATTTCCTCGTCACTCTGCCGGAAGGCCACCTGCTCACGCACCAGAGACAGCACGGTTTCCGTGCCCGCCGAGGCGCGCAGTGGCCGGTGGAATTCCACCGCCTGCGTGGCACACAGGATTTCTATCGCCACGATATCAATGGCATTTTCAACGGCATCAATAGCATTGCGTGCCGCCGTCACGCCCATGGAAATATGATCTTCCTGTCCGGCACAGGTGGAAACGGTATGCACACTGGCCGGTGCCGCCAGCGCACGGTTTTCCCCTGCCAGCGCGGCGGCTGCATACGGCGGGATCATCATCCCTGAATGCGCCCCGCCATTGGCCACCAGAAAAGCCGGCAATCCGCTGAGATGGCTGTTCGTCAGACGGTCAGAACGGGCCTGCGAGCCGGTGCTGAGTTGTGCAATGGCAATCGCCAGCGCATCCAGACACAGCGCCACCGGCGCACCGTGCCCGTTGCCCCCCGGCAGTACATTCAGCTCGCCGTCTTCGACCATAAACACCGGATTATCCGTGACAGAATTCACTTCCGTGGTCAGCGTTTTCAGGCAATAACTCAGCACATCCCGCGCCGCGCCGTGCATTTGCGGAATACAGCGCAGGCTCAGCGCGTCCTGCACGCGAAAATCACGGTATTTATCGAGGATCTCACTGTCACGCAGTAAACTGCGCAAAATCCGCGCGGTTTCCTGCTGACCGTCGTGCGGGCGCAGCGCATGAAGGCGGGCGTCATACCCGCGGATGTTCCCCTTCAGCACTTCCAGGCTCATGCCACCCGCGGCATCCGCCACCGGCAGCAATTCGCGGAAAGTTTCCGCCGCCAGACACCCCAGCGCAGTGATTTCATAGGTGCCGCTGACCAGTGCATGGCCTTCGCGCGGGCCGGGAATGCGCACGGCAATCCCCGCCCGTTCCAGGGCTTCCCGTGCCGGTAACAGTTCGCCCTGATAGAACGATTTTCCATAGCCGAACACCGACAGCCCGATATGTGCGGTGGCAATCAGATAGCCGACCGACCCTTTGGCGGGTGACCACGGCGTCACCCCCTTGTTGAGCATATCGGCCATCGTCTGCACCAGCGCCGGGCTGACGCCGCTGAATCCCTGCAACAGGGATTTCATCATCACCGCCATCATCGCCCGCACTTCATGCTGCGCCAGAACCGGCCCTGTACCGCAGGCATGGCTTTTCAGCATATTGAGCTGCACGTCGGAAATTTGCTCCGGCGACAGGCGCTGAGTGACCAGGTCGCCCACGCCGGTGGTCAGGCCGTAAATCACTTTATTGTTATCAATCGCCTGCCTGATTTTCTCGTGCACGATCAGCATGGCGTCCGATGCTGACGGGTCCGGCAGCACCTGCGCCCCGTAAGCGATATCGGCGATGTCACGGACGGAGGTTTCCGCCGTGCCTAAGATGACAGTGCGCGTCATCATTTATTCAGCCCGTGCCCGGTCAGCCACTCTTTTGCCACAGCATCCACGCTTTCGAAATTCGCCAGTTTGCCGTTCATCACGATCAAATCGCTGGTGGTCAGTTGCCTGGACACATTGTTCAGCGTGGTTTCAACCACCTCGCTGGCTTTGTCTTTTGCAATCAGCGGCACAATGTTTTGCGCCGGGAATAAGTGTTTGGAATCTTCCAGTGCCACCAGATTCTTCGTTTTCATCGCCGGATCGGTTGAGGTCATATCCGCGACCTGAATCTGATTGTTGGTCAGTGCTGACAGCGTCAGCGGACCCGCGACGTCGAGCACTTTGAAGTTCTTAAAGGTCAGGCCGTAGACTTCGTTCAGCCCTTTCACACCTTCACGACGGGTTTTCCATTCAGCCGGACCACCCAGTACCAGCGTTTTCGCCACCGGCGCCAGATCACTGATATCTTTCAAATTGTATTTTTTGGCAGTTTTTTCAGTCACTGCCAGCACATCGCTGTCCTGCGCCGCAGAAATATCCAGCATTTTGATTTTCTCAGGCAGCGCTTTCGCCAGCGCCGCCGCCACATCTTCAGCAGAATGCGCCTGGGTTTTTTCGTCGAGATAACTCAGCGTGGCACCGCTGTATTCCGGGATCAGGTTGATTGAGCCGTCAAGCAGCGCAGGCATATACACCTCACGGCTGCCGATATTAAGTTTGGTTTCCACCTTGACGTTTTTCGCCGCCAGCGCCTGCTGATAAATAGTGGCAATCAGCTGGCTTTCCGGGAAGTCCGCCGAACCGATAATAATGGTGCCACCCGTCTCAGCGGAGAAAGCGGCAGGGGCGTGCACGACGGCAGCAGAAAACAGGGCAACGGCGAGCAGATTTTTCAATTTCATTTTTGTCAGGCTCCGGAATGAGTGAGTAGATAATTCAGTTATTCGATAAAGGAATTGTTTTTTTACGGCGGCGTTCACGCTGCCGTAATCCTGGTGAAACAATGAAACGAATTAAAAAAGAGAAAAATACATCAACCAGTAACGCTAATATTCCCACCATAAAAGCACCCGCAACCATTTGCGGATAATCGTTCTGCGCACGGCCATCAATAATCAGCCGTCCTAACCCCCCAAGCGAAACATACGCAGCAATCGTAGCCGTAGACACAATTTGCAGCGCAGAGCTGCGGATGCCGGATAATATCAGCGCCATTGCACAGGGTATTTCCACCGTCAGCAGTAATTTCAGCGGTGAATATCCCATGCCGGTTGCGGCGTCAATAATCGCCGGATTAATCGCCCTGATGCCGGAATATACCCCCATCATGATGGGCGGTAATGCCAGAATGATCAGCACAATCAGACAAGGCACAATAAAAGCCAGGTCTGATTCAAATACCGGCCCGAACAGAATTACCAGTAAAATGATCAACCCGAATGAGGGCAGCGCACGCATGGCATTGGCGCTGCCGATTAATAACATCGCACCTTTGCCGGTATGACCGACATAACAACCGATCGGGAAAGCGATAATCACCGCAATAAACAACGCTTCAATGCTGTAAATCAGATGCTGAAATATCAGCACCAGCAAGCCGTCATCGTTGAGCCAGTGACCGGAGTCCAGCAACCAGTTAATCATTTCGCATTCCTTTTCGGTTGCCAGGTGGTCATTTTATCGCCGGTGCGCAGCACCAGATTATCCAGCAGCAGCGCCAGCACAATGCACAGGAAAATACCGGCAATAATCGGCGTCAGGAAATGTAGCTGGAAACCCTGGGTAAATAACGCCCCCAACTGCGGCATGCCGACCAGTGCTGAAATCGACACAATACTGACGTTCGATACCACCACTACCCGCATACCTGCGGCGATTACCGGCACAGCCAGCGGTAATTCCACGCTCAGGAAACGCTGCAAGGGCCGGTAGCCCATGGCGACAGCGGCCTGATGGGTTTCATGTGGAACAGAATCCAGCCCGTCGCACACGGTACGGATCAGCAGCGCAAACGCATAAAGTGTCAGAGCCACCACGACATTCACGGTATCCAGAATTTTCGTGCCCAGCAGACCGGGTAATAAAACAAATAATGCCAGGGAAGGAATGGTATAGAGCAATCCTAATACATTGAGAATGCCGTCTTTAAATTTCCCGCAGCGGTGCAAAACACCCCCGACCGGAATAGCCAGTGCCAGACCGATTAATACCGGAATAACAGACAGGTAAACATGCCAGCCGAGCAGCGTTAATATATTTTCCCGCTGCTGAAATAACCAGTCAAAACGCATGACATTACCTCACAGCACGGGAATGAGAAAGTGAAAACACCTGTTCGATATTTGCCGTACCCATAAAGCGCTGCTGTTCATCAACCACGATACCGCGCTGACAGGGAGAACTTAATACCGAATCCATTAACTGACGCAGCGTGCCATTTTTCGGCGCAAAGGTGCTGCCGAGATTAATATCTTCCGGATCCACGGTGGTTTTATTTTGTGTCACATCATACCAGCCGAGCGGACATTCATTTTCAACCACCAGTAACCAGGCACTTTCTCCGGCAAGGGATCGGGCTTCGCTGACGGAAATACCCGGCGCGATAACAGGTTCTTTCGTCAGGCTGATATTATCAGGGATCATATCGAACGAAAGTTTACGGTATCCGCGGTCACGGCCAATAAAGTCAGCGACAAACGCATCCTCCGGTTCATTAAGTAATTTCACCGGTGACGCGATTTGCGCCAGACGACCACCGGGGCGGAAAACCGCAACCTGGTCGCCTAATTTCATCGCCTCATCAATATCGTGCGTGACCATAATAATGGTCTTGCCGATTTCACGTTGTAATCTTAAAAACTCATCCTGTAACTGTTCGCGCACCACCGGATCGACGGCGCTGAAAGGTTCGTCCATCAGCATAAATTCCGGGTCCGATGCCAGCGCACGCGCCACGCCGACCCTTTGTTGCTGACCACCGGACAACTGCCACGGATAGCGCTCCGCCATCGTCAGCGAAAGCCCGACCATTTCAAGTAATTCGAGGGCTTTTTTACGCGCTGCCGTGCGTGTCGCACCGTTGAGCAGCGCGGTGACCGCAATATTGTCCTGCACGGTTTTGTGCGGAAACAGCCCGGCGTTCTGGATCACATAACCTATTTTGCGGCGCAGTTTAACCAGATCCATCCCGGCGGTCGGCTGTCCGTTCAGCAAAATGTTGCCTGAAGACGGCTCGGTTAACCGGTTGATCATGCGCAGTGAAGTGGTTTTGCCGCAGCCCGAAGGCCCGACCAGCATAGTAATTTGTCCCGTCGGCGCACTGAACGACAGCCTGTCTACAGCCACCGTCCCATCTGCGTAAAATTTGCTTATGCTCTCAAATGAAATCATTACGTTTCCAGCCACATTACGGAGTGTTTTTCATAAGGCGCCTGCGTGTGATTATTTTGCAGACCTGACATGTACTAACTTGTATGTACAACCTAGCAAGCAGGATGCCAACTTCTCTGTGCGGGTGAAAAGCCACGGATTACGGCGGATGGGATGTGCCGGGGGGTAAAAAGTGAACGGAAGATGCGGTTTTTTTGCACCAGAAACAAACACTCCGCCCCATTGCGGTGCGGAATGTTTTACTTTCTGGCTACAGGCTGTTTACGACTTTCGCTCTGACAACTGACTCAGCCACTGACTGCGATATTCAGAAGGCGAACGGGCGGTGCTTTTGCGGAAAACCCGGCAGAAATAGTTGCTGTCAACGAAGCCGCTGCTGGTCGCCACTTCTTTGATTTTCAGTTCATAACCTTTAAGCAACAGTTTAGCCTTTTCCAGGCGGACGTGATTCAGATACTCGCTGAAGCCGATATCTCCGGATTTACGAAACAAATGAGACAGATAATTCGGCGTGATATGGAAACGCTTTGCCACGTTTTCGCGCGTCAGCGGCAGTGAGGCATTCTCTTCAATATACTTTTTGATTACTTCAAACAGCGCCCCGCTGCGGGTAAGGATCTGCGCCCTGTTAGCGAGTTGTTCCTGACAATGACTTAACAGTCCCGCTACAACGCAGCGCGCGGTTTGCTGGTCGTCAGAACTGGAGACAATTTCATTCATCGCCTGCAACAGAAACGAACCTACACGCGGGCCAAGGCGGGAAACACTTTGTTTATCCGTGCCGGTAAATGTCACGCCATCCCAAAACTGTAAACTGAACCCCAGTTTTTCTTTGCTGAACAGAATACTCAGCACAATCGCGGGCTTATCCCACACCATCAGATTCCATTTTCCGCCCGGAATATACAGCGCATCACCCTGCCTGAGCAGCCCTTTGTCTGCGGCAACGCTGCGATCGCGGACTTCGCCTTCAACGACAAATTCAATACGGGGAAAACTGACCACGGAGGCCAGTTCAGGCGGTGGCTGGGAATTATCAGGAAACCTGACAGCAAACACATCACTGCCGGACACCGATCGGAACAGTGTTTCTATCACGTCTTGCAGCATGGCAGTCTCTCAGAGGTTTTCTCTTCATCATAACATACACGTAACACCTACGCGGTGATGCGGCCAGCCACACTGTGACCGCCCTCTGATGTCCGTTATAAAGGCCGGTAAAATGCCATAAAAAGCCTGACCGGCAGGCCAGGCCTGGGGAAAACAAAAATTCAGAGCACGTCGAGCAACCATTTCTGGGCAGGCGTCAGGCGGCTTGCCGTTTCCGGCTTCAGCCATTTACGCTGATCCTGCTGCTGCGCATCCGCACGGTCGATATACAAACTGTGCAGCACGCGGCGACGGGTGCCGATGCGGTTATTGGTGCCGCCGTGCCAGGCGTGAGCGTTGTAAATCATCACGCTGCCCGCCGGTGCTTCGAACACCACTTCATCAGGATGCGGTAATTCAACATCCGCCAGCACATCTTCTGGCAATTCCGGGCGGTGATGGGTGCCGGGAATAATGCGCGGTGCGCCGTTGGCGGCACTCAAATCGTCAATCGCCACGATGGCATTGACCAGATGGACTTTAGGAAAATCCGGACGCGGCTTTTTCCAGTCAGCATGCAGCGGCTGATGGCCGCCCCGGTGCAGCGCTTCGCGTCCGTTGAGGCTCGAAACCTTAAACGCGCCACCAAAAATATGATGACAGACGGACAGGATCAGCGGATGCGACCACACTTTTTCCCACACGGTACCTTTGTTGATCATGTTGGCGATACGGGTCGCGGTGGCTTCCTGATGGTGTTCAACGGCGAGATTATCGCCCTCTTTGTCCACCAGCATGTCAAACGCGGTGCGCATCTCTTCCAGCCAGTCTTTGTCGATAACATTATGAATAACAAGGTATCCGCGCGTCTCCAGCTCGTCAGCCTGCGCCGGAGTTAATGGTTGTGTTGCGCCCAGCGCTGCAAGATATTGCTCAGATGAATGATTCATTTTCCGCCCCTTCAGTTAACGTTTGCGTAACATAAAAGTACGGCAGTTTTTATAGGAAAAAACGATGCAAATGCTACAAAACACTGGATTTATGTGTGATCGCCCAAAAAGTGTGACGCAGGTCTGCTCACCTCTGCGGTGCTTATCTCAGGCCGATACCAGCAGTTGTGCCTTTAGCCTTTCCTGTAAAAAATCGAGAAATACCCGGGTGACTTCGCTGCGCTGACGGTGCTGCGGATAAATGGCATGCAGGCTGAGTGAGCCGGGATGAAATGCATCCAGTACGCGAACCAGTGCGCCATATTGCAGCGCCGGTCCGACGATAAATTCCGGCAGTAATACCAGCCCGAGTCCGGCGACGGCCGCATCGCGCAGCACTTCGCCGTTATTGCTGACAATTGGCCCGCGCACATCAAACAGACGACGTTTGCCCTCCAGCTCCAGCTCCCAGCCGGTCTGCCCTTCGCGCCCGTAACGCAGGCAATGATGGTTGAGCAAATCCTCCGGCGTTTCCGGCGTCCCCTTACGCTGAAGATATTCCGGGCTGCAGCAGATCACCCGCTTCAGTTCGCCAAGCCGCCGCGCCACCAGCGAGGAATCTGCCAGATTACCAATGCGCAGCGCGATATCGAAACCTTCACCCACCAGATCGACATAGCGATCGACCAGTTCTACCTGAAACTGAATCGCCGGATGCTGACCTAAAAACTCGGCAATCAGCGGTGAAAGGTGGCTGATACCAAACGACATCGGAATGCTGATGCGGTACGTTCCCTGAAGCGCCTGCCGCCTGGGCGATACCGCCCGTTCGGCCTCTTCGATATCGTCGAGGATGCGCTGTGCATGTTGCGCGAACAACTGGCCGGACTCGGTCACCGACAGTTTGCGGGTATTGCGGTTGAGCAGCCGCGCATGTAAGCCAGCCTCCAGCGACGCCATGCGGCGACTGACGTATTGTTTAGAAAGCATCAGTTGTTCAGCCGCCGTGGTAAAACTCCCCGCTTTTACCACAGCAATAAAAATACGAAGATCTTCTGTCTGCATCTTATCCGCACCCTTTATTCTCACGCCATTTATTGTCAACCAAAACGTGACAGTGATAGTCAAAAAACCGCATTGTTGAGCAAATTAGTTTACGTGTATTCTCTGTTCATCGGAAGGGCAAACGCGCTTCCCCCCTGACAAACTGAGGATCACATCATGATCGAACAACGTCTCTCTGAACAACGCGGATTGGGTGACCACGGCTGGTTGCATTCACGTCACACCT
This sequence comes from Rahnella sp. WP5, assembly GCF_000745615.1. Taxonomy (NCBI): domain Bacteria; kingdom Pseudomonadati; phylum Pseudomonadota; class Gammaproteobacteria; order Enterobacterales; family Yersiniaceae; genus Rahnella; species Rahnella sp. WP5. The sequence goes on from NZ_JQJR01000024.1 coordinate 29,840, forward strand.
TCTCCTTCGCCAGTTACTGGGATCCAAAACAGGTCGGCTTCTCAGACCTGCTGGTCATCAACGATGATCAGGTTGCACCGGGGCGCGGCTTTGGGGCGCATCCGCACAGCAATATGGAAATTATCTCTTATGTGCTGGAAGGCGCGCTGGAGCATAAAGATTCAATGGGCACCGGTTCTGTGATTGTCCCCGGCGACGTGCAGCTGATGAGCGCCGGTTCCGGTGTGACGCACAGTGAGTTCAACCACTCCGGTGACGAAAAGGTGCATTTCCTGCAAATCTGGATCGTGCCATCTGAAAATGGGACCAAACCGGGTTATCAGCAGGTGTCTGTGCCTGAAGCGGAAAAACGCGGGCAGTTCCGCCTGATTATCTCGCCAACAGGTGACAATGGCTCACTGAGCGTGCGTCAGGACATGAAGATTTACGCGGGTTTCTTCGACGGTGCAGAACAGGCCACGTTCGACCTTGACCCTGACCGTTATGCCTATGTCCACGTGGCACGCGGCAGCATCAAAGTGAACGGCATTGAATTCAGAACCGGTGACGGCGCACGTATCCGTCAGGAAGATAAACTCACCTTCACGGACGGCGACCAGGCAGAAGTCTTGCTGTTTGATTTGCGTCCGGTGGAGGTGAATCATCCGACCCGTTGATTGTCCGACCCGCTAATTGAACGTTTTTAAGCAGGCGTATTACAGGTTTTTCGGCAATGCGTCTGCCCTTTTATTATCCTCGTCCTCACGGACAAAAAAAGTCTGCTGTAATCCTCTTCAACAGAGAGTTTTCTCTGGAAAGCATCTCCCATCTATGTCGTTATCCAGTTGGTTTATAACCCTTCCTTACGTTATATTCGCCTCGTCGCGTCAAAAATACGCGGCTAGGTTTCGCAGCCTGAATACCACATCGGAAATACATATGTAATAATTATGTATTTGCCTCCGTACACCTGTCAGATACAGATGCTTGTAATTTGTACATCCTATGGTGACTCAGGCAAGGCAGCCCCCGGGCTGGCCGGCTTCCGATGTGACCGGTACTGCGAACCTTGTCTGAGCCACCACCAAAAGAGTTTCGCAGCTCCGGTGGTGGTTAACTATCACATCGGAGAAAACCCATGAAACTGCCCCATAGTCCGACTTTCCTGCCGTTTCCTACTTCGTACATCCAGCAACATGAGGGAGAAATCCTGATTAATCAGGACTGGCACCCCGCTGACATCATTGCTGCACTGCGCAAAAAAGGCACCACCTTGTCTGCGGTTTCACGCGCAGCGGGTTTATGTTCAACCACATTAGCCAATGCGCTTACCCGCCCCTGGCCAAAGGGGGAATTGCTGATAAGCCAGGCTATCGGCGTGCCGCCTTCGATTATCTGGCCAAGCCGGTATTTCGATAAGCGCACAATGCAATTTGTTGAACGTCCATTGCGCACGCCCGGTAAGAAACCCCCGTCAGACGAATAGCATAAACATCTCCGGGCGTTGTAAAGACGCCCTTTTTCTTCCTCTCCCTGCTAACTCCCTGAGTTCGGCACATCGCAGCCGTGATTAACGTCAGGCTCGGGCAGGCTGTTATGGCTTTCCATCAGCCCCCTGTCGGATCAACCCCCATGCCACACAAACGCAATCCTGCGGCCTGACGGTAAAAAACCCGGTAAACAAACTGCACATCATCTGGTTTATGACTGCGCCATGCAGGCGTTTGAAAAACAGCCATCTTTTAAAATTGTTCTGCTTGCACATCCGGTGCTGGCGGCCAATATTACTGAACGGGATCTTGACCACTGGTGAGATCCGGCTCATTACACCGGCCGCGCCGCGC
>NZ_JQJR01000025.1:0-28235 GCF_000745615.1 Rahnella sp. WP5
TCCTGGTTGTTGCTGCAACTGACGGCCCTATGCCTCAGACTCGTGAGCACATCCTGCTGGGTCGCCAGGTTGGCGTTCCATACATGATCGTGTTCATGAACAAATGCGACATGGTAGATGACGAAGAGCTGCTGGAACTGGTAGAAATGGAAGTTCGTGAACTTCTGTCTGCTTACGAATTCCCAGGCGACGACATCCCGGTCATCAAAGGTTCAGCGCTGAAAGCACTGGAAGGCGATGCCACTTGGGAAGCGAAAATCATCGAACTGGCAGAAGCACTGGACAGCTACATTCCATTGCCAGAGCGTGCTATCGATAAGCCATTCCTGCTGCCAATCGAAGACGTATTCTCCATCTCCGGCCGTGGTACAGTTGTTACCGGTCGTGTAGAGCGCGGTATCGTTAAAGTGGGCGAAGAAGTTGAAATCGTCGGTATCAAGGACACTGTTAAGTCTACTTGTACGGGCGTTGAAATGTTCCGCAAACTGCTGGACGAAGGCCGTGCTGGTGAGAACGTTGGTGTTCTGCTGCGTGGTATCAAACGTGAAGATATCGAACGTGGTCAGGTTCTGGCTAAACCAGGTTCAATCAAACCACACACCAAGTTTGATTCCGAAGTGTACATCCTGAGCAAAGATGAAGGTGGTCGTCATACTCCATTCTTCAAAGGCTACCGTCCACAGTTCTACTTCCGTACAACTGACGTGACCGGTACTATCGAACTGCCAGAAGGCGTTGAGATGGTTATGCCTGGTGACAACGTGAACATGGTTGTTACCCTGATCCACCCAATCGCGATGGATGACGGTCTGCGTTTCGCAATCCGTGAAGGCGGCCGTACTGTAGGTGCTGGTGTTGTTGCTAAAGTTATCGCTTAATCGCTGATAGTTTTTTGTCACTATTCGTTGACGTAATACACACTAAAAGGGCATCATTCGATGCCCTTTTTTCTACGCTGTGGCGCTAGAACCTATCTCATCAGCGATTTATACGTCATAATCACTGGTGAGATAGGCTCTGAGATATAGCGTAAAACACCGAATTGCGCTCAAGTAGAGCATCGATCGGTTTGGTTTGCCTCGCAATGCGAGGCAAAGTTGTTTGTTCTGAATCATTGTGACGGGTTGGTTTATGAGTGCGAATACCGAGGCTCAAGGGAGCGGGCGCGGCCTGGAAGCGGTAAAGTGGCTGATTGTTGCCGTTTTGTTGGTTGTAGCTATTGTCGGTAACTATTATTACCGTGCATACAGCCTGCCGTTACGCGCGTTAGCCGTAGTTGTTATTATCGCAATTGCAGGCGCAGTGGCTTTACTGACCACTAAAGGCAAAGCGACGGTCGCGTTTGCTCGTGAAGCGCGTACTGAAGTACGTAAAGTCATTTGGCCAACGCGCCAGGAAACATTGCATACCACACTGATCGTTGCTGCGGTAACTGCCGTTATGTCACTGATTCTGTGGGGGCTGGATGGTATTTTAGTCCGCCTGGTATCTTTCATTACTGGCTTGAGGTTCTAATGTCTGAAGCACCTAAAAAACGTTGGTACGTCGTTCAGGCGTTTTCTGGCTTTGAAGGCCGCGTAGCACAATCGCTGCGTGAGCACATCAAATTACATGACATGGAAGAACTGTTTGGTGAAGTCATGGTTCCAACCGAAGAAGTGGTTGAGATTCGTGGTGGCCTGCGCCGTAAAAGCGAACGTAAATTCTTCCCAGGTTATGTGCTGGTACAGATGGTGATGAATGACGCCAGCTGGCACTTAGTTCGCAGCGTTCCTCGTGTTATGGGCTTCATTGGCGGAACGTCAGATCGTCCTGCACCAATCAGCGATAAAGAAGTTGATGCGATCATGAATCGCCTGCAACAAGTGGGTGATAAACCACGTCCTAAAACGTTGTTCGAACCAGGTGAACTGGTACGTGTTAATGACGGTCCGTTTGCGGACTTCAATGGTGTGGTCGAAGAAGTTGATTACGAGAAAAGTCGCCTGAAAGTGTCTGTTTCCATTTTTGGCCGTGCAACACCGGTTGAACTGGACTTCGGTCAGGTTGAAAAAGGCTAACAACAACGTTCTAAACATTCATTAGAACAGATGTTGTACAAGGCGCGAAATTGAACTATAATTTCGCGCCTTTTGTTTTTATGTGCAGCCTCTGCACGTAAAGAACCAAGTTCTGTAAATAACGGGGAGCCTCTTCAAACAGGCGATATCACCCAAACGAGGATATTTACCATGGCCAAGAAAGTACAAGCCTACGTTAAGCTGCAAGTTGCAGCCGGTATGGCAAACCCAAGTCCGCCAGTTGGTCCAGCTCTGGGTCAACAAGGCGTGAACATCATGGAATTCTGTAAGGCGTTCAATGCTAAGACTGATAGCATGGAAAAAGGCCTGCCAATTCCTGTTGTTATTACTGTTTATTCTGACCGTTCTTTCACCTTTGTTACCAAAACCCCTCCTGCAGCAGTACTGCTGAAGAAAGCGGCTGGTATCAAGTCTGGTTCCGGCAAGCCGAACAAAGACAAAGTGGGTAAAGTAACGAGTGCTCAGGTTCGTGAAATCGCAGAAACCAAAGCTGCGGACATGACTGGTTCTGACGTTGAAGCGATGACTCGCTCCATCGAAGGTACTGCTCGTTCCATGGGCCTGGTAGTGGAGGATTAATAAATGGCTAAGCTGACCAAGCGCATGCGCGTGATCCGTGACAAAGTTGATGCTACTAAACAGTATGACATCACCGAAGCCGTTGCTCTGCTCAAAGAGCTGGCCACTGCTAAATTCGTAGAAAGCGTTGACGTTGCTGTTAACCTCGGCATCGACGCTCGTAAATCAGATCAAAACGTTCGCGGCGCAACCGTACTGCCACACGGCACCGGTCGTTCTGTTCGCGTTGCCGTCTTCACCCAAGGTGCAAACGCTGAAGCTGCTAAAGCTGCAGGCGCTGAACTGGTAGGTATGGAAGATCTGGCTGACCTGATCAAAAAAGGCGAAATGAACTTCGACGTTGTTATCGCATCGCCAGATGCAATGCGCGTTGTTGGCCAATTAGGTCAGGTTCTGGGCCCACGCGGTCTGATGCCTAACCCGAAAGTTGGTACTGTAACACCTAACGTTGCTGAAGCGGTTAAGAACGCTAAAGCAGGCCAGGTTCGTTACCGTAACGACAAAAACGGCATCATCCATACCACTATCGGTAAGGTTGATTTCGAATCCGACAAGCTGAAAGAAAACCTGGAAGCTCTGTTGGTCGCTCTGAAAAAAGCGAAGCCTTCCCAGGCTAAAGGCGTTTTCATCAAGAAAGTAAGTCTGTCCACTACCATGGGTGCGGGTCTTTCTGTTGATCAAAGCGGCCTGAGCGCAACAGTTAGCTAATTAACTGCTGACGTTTATCGCTTTACGCGGGCGATAGATTTGTCTAGAATCTATGGCCCGTTGTTTCGTTAATGCGAAACCAAGATTTTTCGGTTGGAGTCTGGCCTATCCAGACCTCCGTCCAAGACCGCAGGTGTCCTGAAAGGGGCTTAATCCTTCCTGCGTAGACGGTGACAGAGCCTGAAGAAAATATTTCTTTGTCTTTTTTATAAAGAATTAAGATTTGTCTTTGCTGGATTCTCTGCTCACCGTGTTTGAACGCTTATTATCGATTCTCGATGACAAGTGATGTGAGTTCCGGGGGTTTTCCCCGGCTAAATCCAGGAGCAAAAAGCTAATGGCATTAAATCTTCAAGACAAACAAGCGATTGTTGCTGAAGTCATCGAAGTAGCCAAAGGCGCGCTGTCTGCGGTTGTTGCGGATTCTCGTGGCGTAACTGTAGATAAAATGACTGAACTGCGTAAAGCAGGTCGTGAAGCTGGCGTTTACATGCGTGTTGTTCGCAACACCTTGATGCGTCGCGTCGTAGAAGGTACTCAGTTTGAGTGCCTGAAAGACACGTTTGTCGGTCCAACCTTGATTGCATTCTCTACTGAACACCCAGGCGCTGCTGCCCGTTTGTTCAAAGATTTCGCTAAAGCGAATGCAAAATTTGAGGTTAAAGCTGCGGCCTTTGAAGGTGAGTTTATCTCTGCGGCTCAAATTGACCGCTTGGCAACTCTGCCTACTTACGAAGAAGCAATCGCACGCCTGATGGCAACCATGAAAGAAGCCTCTGCAGGCAAATTGGTTCGCACTCTGGCTGCTGTACGCGATCAGAAAGAAGCTGCTTAATCAGCCTTTTTTATCTCGTTCATTTGCTTACGTATAAACTATTTCTGAATTCTAGGAACACTTGAAATGTCAATCACTAAAGAACAAATCATTGAAGGCGTTGCAGCTCTGTCTGTAATGGAAATCGTTGAACTGATCTCCGCTATGGAAGAAAAATTCGGCGTTTCTGCTGCTGCTGCTGTTGCAGGTCCTGCTGCTGCTGCTGAAGCTGTTGAAGAAAAAACTGAGTTCGACGTTGTTCTGGCCGCTGTTGGCGCGAACAAAGTTGCAGTTATCAAAGCTGTTCGCACCGCGACTGGCCTGGGTCTGAAAGAAGCGAAAGACCTGGTTGAGTCTGCTCCAGCAGCTCTGAAAGAAGGCATCAGCAAAGACGACGCTGAAGCTCTGAAAAAATCTCTGGAAGAAGCTGGTGCTTCTGTTGAAGTTAAGTAAGTTTAACTTCCCGGAGTGCAGCCTGTCCTAACAGGCTGATGGCTGGTGACTTTTTAGTCACCAGCCTTTTTGCGCTATAGAGTGTCAGTGGTGTTTCACACTGTTTGAGCACTGAACTACTCTAATATCTCTTTCTATAGACGCCTTAATATATTGTTGCCTCTTGCTGTAGCTCATCTACAGATAACGCACAACGAAATGATTTAAGAGTGGTAGAAAACAGATATTGCGGGAAGCGTTTCTGCTTTCCGGTCGACATAAACGGTGTTGCATGAACTGTCCTTCTCAGGGCAGACAAGATTGGGTCACTGATCAGCGAGCTGAGGAACCCTATGGTTTACTCCTATACCGAGAAAAAACGCATTCGTAAGGATTTTGGTAAACGTCCACAAGTTTTGGACATTCCATATCTCCTTTCTATCCAGCTTGACTCGTTCCAGAAGTTTATCGAGCAAGATCCGGAAGGCCAGTACGGTCTGGAAGCTGCATTCCGTTCTGTATTCCCTATCAAGAGCTACAGCGGTAACTCTGAGCTGCAATACGTTAGCTACCGTCTTGGTGAGCCTGTATTCGACGTTAAAGAATGCCAGATCCGTGGTGTGACGTTCTCCGCGCCACTGCGCGTAAAACTGCGCCTGGTAATCTACGAACGTGAAGCACCAGAAGGTACGGTCAAAGACATCAAGGAACAAGAAGTCTATATGGGCGAAATTCCGCTCATGACCGAAAATGGTACCTTTGTGATCAACGGTACTGAGAGGGTTATCGTATCTCAGCTGCACCGTAGTCCGGGCGTATTCTTCGACAGCGATAAGGGTAAAACCCACTCTTCGGGTAAAGTGCTTTATAACGCGCGTATCATCCCTTACCGCGGTTCATGGTTAGATTTCGAGTTTGACCCGAAAGACAACCTGTTTGTACGTATTGACCGTCGCCGTAAATTGCCTGCGACCATCATTCTGCGTGCATTAAATTACACGACTGAACAGATCCTTGACCTGTTCTTTGACAAGGTGACTTACCAGATCCGCGACAACAAGTTGCAGATGGAACTGGTACCTGAGCGCCTGCGTGGTGAAACAGCTTCCTTTGATATCGAAGCTGACGGCAAAGTCTATGTAGAAAAAGGCCGCCGCATCACAGCCCGTCATATTCGTCAGCTTGAAAAAGACGAAATTCAGCGCATCGAAGTTCCTGTTGAATACATCGCAGGGAAAGTGGTCTCTAAAGACTACATCGACACCAATACCGGTGAGCTGATCGTCCCGGCTAACATGGAATTGTCTCTGGACCTGCTTGCTAAACTGAGCCAGTCCGGTCACAAAACCATTGAAACGCTGTTCACCAACGACCTCGATCATGGCGCGTACATGTCCGAGACCATTCGCGTCGACCCAACCAGCGATCGCCTGAGCGCACTGGTTGAGATCTACCGAATGATGCGTCCTGGTGAGCCACCAACGCGTGAAGCGGCGGAAAGCCTGTTTGAGAACCTGTTCTTCTCTGAAGATCGTTACGACCTGTCTGCTGTAGGTCGTATGAAGTTCAACCGTTCTCTGTTGCGTGATGAAATCGAAGGTTCAGGTATCCTGAGCAAAGACGACATCATTCAGGTAATGAAAAAGCTGATCGGCATTCGTAACGGCCAGGGCGAAGTGGATGATATCGACCACTTGGGCAACCGTCGTATTCGTTCCGTCGGCGAAATGGCTGAAAACCAATTCCGTGTTGGTCTGGTTCGTGTTGAGCGTGCTGTTAAAGAGCGTCTGTCTCTGGGCGACCTCGACACACTGATGCCTCAGGATATGATCAACGCTAAGCCGATCTCGGCTGCGGTGAAAGAATTCTTCGGCTCAAGCCAGTTGTCACAATTTATGGACCAGAACAACCCGTTGTCTGAGATCACGCACAAGCGTCGTATCTCTGCATTGGGCCCGGGCGGTTTGACCCGTGAACGTGCTGGCTTTGAAGTTCGAGACGTACACCCGACTCACTACGGTCGCGTATGTCCAATCGAAACGCCAGAAGGTCCAAACATCGGTCTGATCAACTCCTTGTCTGTCTATGCGCAGACCAATGAGTACGGTTTCCTGGAAACCCCTTACCGTCGCGTGCGTGATGGTCTGGTGACTGATGAAATCAACTATCTGTCTGCCATTGAAGAAGGCAACTTCGTAATCGCTCAGGCGAACTCCAACCTGGACGAAGAAGGGCGCTTCATTGAAGACCTGGTCACTTGTCGTAGCAAAGGCGAATCAAGCCTCTTCAGCCGCGATCAGGTTGACTACATGGACGTTTCCACCCAACAGGTTGTATCCGTTGGTGCTTCATTGATTCCATTCCTGGAACACGATGACGCCAACCGTGCATTGATGGGTGCGAACATGCAACGTCAGGCAGTTCCGACTCTGCGCGCTGATAAGCCGCTGGTAGGTACTGGTATGGAACGTGCTGTAGCAGTTGACTCCGGTGTGACTGCCGTAGCCAAACGTGGCGGTATTGTTCAGTACGTGGATGCATCCCGTATCGTTATTCGTGTTAACGAAGAAGAGATGTACCCGGGCGAAGCAGGTATCGACATTTATAACCTGACCAAATACACCCGTTCTAACCAGAACACCTGCATCAACCAGATGCCGTGTGTGAATCTGGGCGAGCCAATCGAGCGCGGCGACGTGCTGGCAGATGGTCCGTCTACAGATCTTGGCGAACTGGCTCTGGGTCAGAACATGCGTGTCGCGTTCATGCCTTGGAACGGTTACAACTTCGAAGACTCCATCTTGGTCTCCGAACGTGTTGTGCAGGAAGACCGCTTCACGACCATCCATATCCAGGAACTGGCATGTGTGTCCCGTGACACCAAGTTAGGGCCTGAAGAGATCACCGCTGACATCCCTAACGTGGGTGAAGCTGCGCTCTCCAAACTGGATGAATCCGGTATCGTTTATATCGGTGCTGAAGTGACCGGTGGTGACATTCTGGTGGGTAAGGTAACGCCTAAAGGCGAAACCCAACTGACGCCGGAAGAGAAACTGCTGCGTGCGATCTTCGGTGAGAAAGCGTCTGACGTTAAAGACTCTTCTCTGCGTGTACCAAACGGCGTGTCCGGTACGGTTATCGACGTGCAAGTCTTCACCCGCGATGGCGTGGAAAAAGACAAGCGTGCGTTGGAAATCGAAGAGATGCAGCTGAAGCAGGCGAAGAAAGACCTGACTGAAGAACTGCAGATCCTGGAAGCCGGTCTGTTTGCACGTATCCAGTCTGCGCTGGTTGCTGGCGGTGTTGAAGCTGACAAGCTGGGCAAATTGCCTCGCGATCGTTGGTTAGAACTGTCACTGACTGACGAAGACAAACAGAATCAGTTGGAACAGCTTGCTGAACAGTACGACGAACTGAAATCCGAGTTTGAGAAAAAACTCGAAGCTAAGCGTCGTAAAATCACTCAGGGCGATGATCTGGCACCAGGTGTGCTGAAAATCGTTAAAGTGTATTTGGCCGTTAAACGTCAAATCCAGCCGGGTGACAAAATGGCAGGCCGCCACGGTAACAAAGGTGTTATCTCCAAGATCAACCCGATCGAAGATATGCCTTACGATGAAAACGGGACTCCTGTTGATATCGTACTGAACCCGCTGGGCGTTCCATCACGTATGAACATTGGTCAGATTTTGGAAACCCACCTGGGTATGGCCGCGAAAGGTATTGGTGAAAAAATCAATGCCATGCTGAAGAAACAGGAAGAAGTTTCTAAGCTGCGCGAGTTCATCCAGCGTGCCTATGATCTGGGCGACGACGTACGTCAGAAAGTGGATCTGACCACCTTTACCGATGACGAAGTATTGCGTCTGGCTGAGAACCTGAAAAAAGGTATGCCAATCGCGACACCAGTCTTCGACGGTGCGAAAGAGACAGAGATCAAGCAACTGCTTGAAATGGGCGGAATCCCAACCTCTGGTCAGATCACACTGTTTGACGGCCGTACCGGCGAGCAATTCGAGCGTCAGGTTACCGTCGGCTACATGTACATGCTGAAACTGAACCACCTTGTTGACGATAAGATGCACGCGCGTTCTACCGGTTCTTACAGCCTTGTTACTCAGCAGCCGCTGGGTGGTAAAGCTCAGTTCGGTGGTCAGCGCTTCGGTGAGATGGAAGTGTGGGCACTGGAAGCATATGGTGCCGCATATACCCTGCAGGAAATGCTGACTGTTAAGTCCGATGACGTGAATGGCCGTACTAAGATGTATAAAAACATCGTAGATGGCGATCATCGTATGGAACCAGGCATGCCGGAATCCTTCAACGTACTGTTGAAAGAAATCCGTTCTCTGGGTATCAACATCGAGCTGGAAGACGAGTAAGTACTCGAATTCGCACTGATCACAGGGGCACCTGCCTGTTAATCAATACAGACCAGGTGCCTAACAGGTCTAACCCGACGGGAGCCAATCCGTGAAAGACTTACTAAAGTTTCTGAAAGCGCAAACTAAGACCGAAGAGTTTGATGCGATCAAAATTGCTCTGGCATCGCCAGACATGATCCGTTCTTGGTCTTTTGGTGAAGTTAAGAAGCCAGAAACCATTAACTACCGTACGTTCAAACCAGAACGTGACGGCCTTTTCTGTGCCCGTATTTTCGGACCAGTAAAAGACTACGAATGCCTGTGCGGTAAGTACAAGCGTTTAAAACATCGCGGCGTGATCTGCGAGAAGTGCGGCGTTGAAGTGACCCAGACTAAAGTACGCCGTGAGCGTATGGGCCACATCGAACTGGCTTCCCCGACTGCACACATCTGGTTCCTGAAATCGCTGCCATCGCGCATCGGTTTGCTGCTGGATATGCCACTGCGTGACATCGAACGTGTTCTGTACTTCGAATCCTATGTGGTTATCGAAGGCGGCATGACTAACCTCGAAAAACGCCAGATCCTGACTGAAGAGCAGTATCTGGATGCGTTGGAAGAGTTTGGTGATGAGTTCGACGCGAAGATGGGTGCGGAAGCAATTCAGGCTCTGTTGAAAAACATGGACCTGGAAGCAGAGTGCGAGCAACTGCGTGAAGAGTTGAACGAAACCAACTCCGAAACCAAACGTAAGAAGCTGACCAAGCGTATCAAGCTGCTGGAAGCGTTCGTTCAGTCTGGTAACAAACCAGAGTGGATGATCCTGACTGTGCTGCCGGTACTGCCGCCAGACTTGCGTCCATTGGTTCCGTTGGACGGCGGCCGTTTCGCAACGTCAGATCTGAACGATCTGTATCGTCGCGTTATCAACCGTAACAACCGTCTGAAACGCCTGCTGGATCTGGCTGCGCCAGACATCATCGTACGTAACGAAAAACGTATGCTGCAAGAAGCGGTAGATGCTTTGCTGGATAACGGCCGTCGCGGTCGTGCAATCACCGGCTCTAACAAGCGTCCGCTGAAATCTCTGGCAGACATGATTAAAGGTAAACAGGGTCGTTTCCGTCAGAACCTGCTGGGTAAACGTGTCGACTACTCGGGTCGTTCCGTTATCACCGTAGGTCCATACCTGCGTCTGCACCAGTGTGGTCTGCCGAAGAAAATGGCACTGGAACTGTTCAAACCGTTCATTTACGGCAAGCTGGAACTGCGTGGCCTGGCCACCACCATCAAAGCCGCTAAGAAAATGGTTGAGCGCGAAGAAGCTGTCGTTTGGGATATCCTGGACGAAGTTATCCGCGAACACCCGGTACTGCTGAACCGTGCACCAACCCTGCACCGTTTGGGTATCCAGGCGTTTGAACCGGTTCTGATCGAAGGTAAAGCAATCCAGCTGCACCCGCTGGTTTGTGCGGCATATAACGCCGACTTCGATGGTGACCAGATGGCTGTTCACGTACCGTTGACGCTGGAAGCCCAGCTGGAAGCGCGTGCGTTGATGATGTCTACCAACAACATCCTGTCACCTGCGAACGGCGAGCCAATCATCGTTCCTTCTCAGGACGTTGTATTGGGTCTGTACTATATGACCCGTGACTGTGTTAACGCCAAAGGCGAAGGCATGGTTCTGACCGGTCCTAAAGAAGCTGAGCGTATTTATCGCGGCGGTCTGGCCTCTCTGCATGCGCGTGTCAAAGTGCGTATCACCGAAGAGATCAAAAATACCGAAGGCGAAGTTACGCACAAGACGTCGATTATCGACACGACTGTCGGTCGCGCCATCCTGTGGATGATCGTGCCAAAAGGTCTGCCGTTCTCGATTGTCAACCAGCCTCTGGGCAAAAAAGCTATCTCCAAAATGCTGAACACCTGTTACCGCATTTTGGGCCTGAAGCCGACCGTTATTTTTGCTGACCAGATCATGTACACCGGTTTTGCTTACGCTGCCCGTTCAGGCGCGTCAGTAGGTATCGATGACATGGTAATCCCTGCGAAGAAAGCAGAGATCATCGAAGAAGCAGAAACCGAAGTTGCTGAAATCCAGGAACAGTTCCAGTCTGGTCTGGTCACTGCTGGCGAACGCTATAACAAAGTGATCGACATCTGGGCTGCGGCCAACGAACGTGTTGCTAAGGCAATGATGGAAAACTTGTCTGTTGAAGACGTCGTCAACCGTGACGGTGTTGTTGAACAGCAGGTTTCCTTCAACAGTATCTTTATGATGGCCGACTCCGGTGCGCGTGGTTCTGCTGCACAGATTCGTCAGCTGGCTGGTATGCGTGGCCTGATGGCGAAACCAGATGGTTCCATCATTGAAACGCCAATCACCGCGAACTTCCGTGAAGGTCTGAACGTACTCCAGTACTTCATCTCTACTCACGGTGCTCGTAAAGGTTTGGCGGATACCGCACTGAAAACGGCTAACTCCGGTTATCTGACCCGTCGTCTGGTTGACGTGGCACAGGATCTGGTCGTGACCGAAGACGACTGTGGTACTCACGAAGGCATCATGATGACTCCTGTCATCGAAGGTGGCGACGTTAAAGAACCACTGCGCGAACGTGTGCTGGGTCGTGTGACTGCAGAAGATATCCTCAAGCCGGGTACGGCGGATATCCTGGTTCCACGTAACACCCTGCTTCACGAGAAGACGTGTGATCTGTTAGAAGAGAACTCTGTCGACAGTGTGAAAGTACGTTCAGTCGTAAGTTGCGAAACCGACTTTGGTGTGTGTGCAAACTGCTACGGTCGCGACCTGGCACGTGGTCACATCATCAACAAAGGTGAAGCGATCGGTGTTATTGCAGCACAGTCCATCGGTGAGCCGGGTACCCAGCTGACGATGCGTACGTTCCACATCGGTGGTGCGGCATCTCGTGCGGCAGCAGAATCCAGCATTCAGGTTAAGAACACCGGTACCATTAAGCTGAGCAACCACAAGCATGTTAGCAACTCTAACGGCAAACTGGTTATCACTTCCCGTAACACTGAGCTGAAATTGATCGACGAATTCGGTCGTACCAAAGAAAGCTATAAAGTGCCTTACGGTTCCGTGATGGGCAAAGGTGATGGCGCATCTGTTAACGGCGGCGAAACCGTGGCTAACTGGGATCCGCATACCATGCCAGTTATCAGTGAAGTGAGTGGTTTCATTCGCTTTGCCGATATGGTGGATACTCAGACCATCACACGCCAGACCGACGACCTGACCGGTTTGTCTTCTCTGGTGGTTCTGGACTCTGCAGAGCGTACCGGTAGCGGTAAAGACCTGCGTCCTGCACTGAAAATCGTTGATGCTAAAGGCGACGACGTATTGATCCCAGGTACTGATATGCCTGCTCAATACTTCCTGCCTGGTAAAGCGATTGTTCAGCTGGAAGATGGTACTCAGATCCACTCTGGTGACACCCTGGCGCGTATTCCTCAGGAATCCGGCGGTACCAAGGACATCACCGGTGGTCTGCCACGCGTTGCTGATCTGTTCGAAGCACGTCGTCCGAAAGAGCCTGCAATCCTTGCTGAAATCAGCGGGATCATCTCCTTCGGTAAAGAAACCAAAGGCAAACGTCGTCTGGTAATTTCTCCGTTGGATGGCAGCGATGCTTACGAAGAAATGATTCCTAAATGGCGTCAGCTGAACGTGTTCGAAGGCGAAGTTGTGGAACGTGGTGACGTCGTATCTGACGGCCCTGAGTCTCCGCACGACATTCTGCGCTTACGTGGTGTTCACGCGGTTACCCGCTACATCACCAACGAAGTGCAGGAAGTTTACCGTCTGCAAGGCGTTAAGATTAACGATAAACACATCGAAGTTATCGTTCGTCAGATGTTGCGTAAAGGCACCATCGTTAGCGCTGGTGGCACTGACTTCCTGGAAGGCGAGCAGGCAGAAATGTCTCGCGTTAAAATCGCTAACCGCCAGCTGGAAGCTGAAGGCAAAATCACGGCGACCTTTACCCGTGATCTGCTCGGTATCACCAAAGCCTCTTTGGCGACCGAATCCTTCATCTCTGCAGCGTCGTTCCAGGAAACCACGCGCGTTCTTACCGAAGCCGCTGTTGCGGGTAAACGTGATGAACTGCGTGGCCTGAAAGAGAACGTTATCGTTGGCCGTCTGATCCCAGCCGGTACCGGTTACGCTTATCACCAGGATCGTGCACGCCGTAAAGCACAAGGCGAAGTGCCAGTTGTACCGCAAGTCAGCGCGGATGAAGCAACGGCTAACCTGGCTGAACTGCTGAACGCAGGTTTCGGTAACAGCGACGATTAATCGTCTTCTGTCGAAACGCATAGAACCGCTCCTTCGGGAGCGGTTTTTTTTTGCCTGAAGTGTGCGAGTTGAAACGATCTGAAAAGAGGAGCCGGAACAGGGAACTGGACGATAACCTGTTCCGGCTATTTGGAAGCAGCGCCGGGATGAGTGGCGCCGGCCAGTTGCGAATATGCAGTGGCAAAAGCACATTAATGCTCCTGGCCTGCTGGTGCGAGGGGCAAAATTACTTTATGGAATCTGCATTCCTGAGAGTTTACTTGTTTGCCATCCGGCGACATTTTCCTGCGAGACGCGCCCCAAAAAACTGTCCCAGTCTTTCCAGACCGGTTGCAGCCCGGCTCGGGTCAATGCGTTCGCTACGTGCTGAGGTGAACGGTTGTCGTGCGGTGCAAATTGTTCAAGTTCAGGATGATTATCGGCATAGCCACCGGGCTGTGTTTTAGATCCTGCACTGACAGTGTTGATCGCCAGCGGAATAACGTGATCCCGGAAATAGGGAGATTCGCGTGTCGACAGTGAGAGCTCGACATCCGGCGCGAGCATTCTGAAAGCGCAAATCAGTTGTAACAGCTGATTTTCTTCCAGCAGGGAAGCCGGTTCGATACCACCGGTACAGGGTCGCAGTCTTGGAAACGCCACCGAATAGCGACTTTGCCAGTAGGTTTGTTGCAGATACAACAAATGTTCGGCCACCATATAGCTGTCAGTCCTCCAGTTGCCAGAAAGTCCGAACAGCGCCCCCAAACCGATTTTGTCGATTCCCGCACGCCCGAGCCGGTCTGGTGTTTCCAGCCGCCAGAAGAAATCCTGTTTCTGTCCGCGAAGATGATGCAAAGCATAGGCAGGCGCGTGATAGGTTTCCTGATAAACCAGCACGCCATCCAGCCCCAGCGTTTTCAGCTCAGCATATTCTTGCTGTTGCAGCGGCTGAACCTCAATCATCAGTGAATCGAAATGGCTTCTGATCACGGGGAAATGACGGCGGAAATAGTCCATGCCGACCTTTCCCTTATGTTCGCCGGTGACCAGCAACAGATGTTTGAAACCCAGCGCATTCAGCGCTTCGCATTCCCGCCTGATTTCATCTTCGTCCAGCGTTTTACGTTTGATTCTATTGCTCATCGAAAAGCCGCAATACGTACATTCGTTGGCGCAAAGATTGGATAAATACAACGGCGCGAAGAAATTCACCGTATTGCCAAATCGCTGGCGCGTGAGTTGTTGCGCGCGTTGCGCCATCGGTTCCAGGTAAGGCAGCGCGGCGGGAGAAATCAATGCCATGAAATCTTCACGACTGATTTTGTTGCGGCTGAGCGCCTGTTCGACATCACGGGATGTTTTGCTATTGATACGCAGCGAAATATCATCCCAGTCCAGCGTTGACCACACATCTGTGAAGTTATTCATGACAACACCTGCGAGGTATTGAGGAAACCGGTCAGCGGGCTGGATGCGCTGGCGTGTCGTTGTCTGCCGCCTAATCCGCTTTGACGGGCGATAATCCCGGCCTGAACGGCCAGCCTGAATGCCGTTGCCATAGCAACTGGATCACCTGCGACAGCAATCGCTGTATTGACCAGCACGGCATCGGCCCCCATTTCCAGCGCTTCAGCGGCCTGACTTGGTGCACCAATGCCAGCATCAACAACGACCGGAATGCGAGCCTGCTCGATGATGATTTGCAGAAAATCACGGGTTTGCAGCCCCTGATTGGAACCGATCGGCGCACCCAGCGGCATGACGGCGGCGCAGCCCGCTTCTTCCAGACGTTTACACAGCACCGGATCTGCGCTGCAATACGGCAAAACAACAAATCCCTGTTTCACCAGAATCTCTGCGGCTTTCAATGTTTCAACGGCATCGGGCAGCAGATATTTTACGTCGGGATGAATTTCAAGTTTCACCCAGTTTGTGCCCAGTGCTTCTCTTGCCAGTTGCGCGGCAAATACTGCCTCTTCAGCTGTTTTAGCGCCCGATGTATTGGGCAGCAAACGGATGCCGAGCTGTTGCAGAGGAGACAGAATATCATCACCTCCGCGACGCAGATCGATGCGTTTCATCGCCATAGTCACCAGCTGAGAGCCAGAAGCTTCAAGCGCCTGTTGCATCAACGCCGGCCTGGCGAATTTTCCTGTTCCGGTAAAAAGGTGCGACGTGAATGTGGTATCAGCAATTTTTAACATGTCAGCCTCCGGCTATCGCCTGAAAGAGCAAGATCTCATCACCGTCTTCCAGTAAATGAGCTGGCCAGTTATCACGGGGGATAATGACCTGGTTAACCGCCAGTGCGCTGCCTGCAGGGTTTAACGCCAGCAAATTGAGCAGGTTTAGTAACGTGAGCGGTTGACTGAATTGGTGTGGTTCATCATTGACCAGAATGTTCACACGTGGCCTCCGCAGATGGCACAGGCAGATGAACGCGTGAGTTGCAGTGAACGCCAGTTTTGCGTTTTTCCATCGAACAGACGTAATTTGCCGCTCAGTACAGAAGGCAGGCCAGCCAGAATCTTCAGCGCTTCCAGTGCCTGCAATGTACCGATGGTACCGACCACCGGGCCGAGCACGCCGGATGTACGGCAGTTGCGCTGTACGGTTTCCTGATCCGGATATAAACAGGCGTAACAACCGTGAGCGTAAGGGGCTTCAATAACCAGAAGTTGTCCGCTGAATCCGACGGCGCTGCCGCTGATCAAGGTTTTACCGGCATCCACACAAACTTTATTAACTGCATGCCGGGTTTCCATGTTATCGCTGCAATCCAGAACGATATCGGCGTCCGATACGGCACGGGTCAATGCTTCTCCCGACAGACGTTCCGTGATGGCCACCGCTTCGCAAAGCGGATTCAGGCGCAGCAGTTCACGCTTTGCCAGAACGGCTTTGGGCTGATCGAGATCTGCCGTACGGTAGAGGATTTGCCGCTGAAGATTGGTGATATGCAATTGATCGTCATCGGCCAGAATCAGCTTACCTACGCCTGCTGCTGCCAGATACAAGGCTGCGGGAGAGCCGAGGCCACCAAGGCCGACAATCAGTACTTTCGCCGCCTGTAATTTTTCCTGTGCCAGCGGACCGAATTCCTCCAGCATCAACTGGCGGCTGTAGCGCATAAAAGCCGCATCGTTAAACATCTTGCGGCACCTTGCTGGCGCATAAGGCCAGCAGTTGTGCCGTTGCTGCACGCCAGTCCGCCGCCTGCGTAATGGCACTGACGACGGCTATACTGCCGACGCCGCAGTCGAGAACCGACGCCGCGCGGTCGATGCTGATCCCACCAATGGCCACCGTCGGAAAGCTGCCATCGAGCTTCTTAACATGTCGGGTGAGTTCTGCCAGCCCTTGCGGCGCCGAAGGCATATCTTTGGTCTGCGTCGGGAAGATATGGCCGAGGGCGATGTACGAAGGATTCACCGCGACAGCGCGTGCCATTTCAGCATCGTCATGCGTGGAAACGCCCAGCCGTAAGCCGGCCTGACGGATAGCCTCAAGATCGGCAGTATCCAGATCTTCCTGACCCAAATGCACGCCATACGCCTGATGCTTGACCGCCAGACGCCAGTAATCGTTGATGAATAACCGCGCCTGATATTTTTTGCCGAGCGCGATGGCATCAATAATTGCTGGCTCGGCTTGCTCATCAGGCAAATCTTTCACACGCAGTTGCAGTGTTTTAACGCCCGCGTCCAGCAGACGGGCAATCCATTCCACGGTATCAACGACCGGATATAAACCGAGGTGGAATGGAACGGCAGGAAAGGATTGAGAGGACGGATTCATTTGCTGCTCTCCGAACTGAGGTTATCGGCCGGGTGATAAAGCTCACCGCCGCGCGAACGGAATTCGGCAGACATCTGCGCCATACCGGATTCAACGAGTTCTATTGGCTGGGCTTTGGCTTCAAGCGCAGCGGCGTAATCGCGAACTTCCTGAGTGATTTTCATCGAGCAGAATTTCGGGCCACACATCGAGCAGAAGTGTGCAACTTTGCCGGATTCCTGCGGCAGCGTTTCATCGTGGTAGGCGCGTGCCGTTGCCGGATCGAGAGCCAGATTAAACTGATCTTCCCAGCGGAATTCGAAACGCGCTTTTGACATGGCGTTATCGCGGATTTGGGCACCGGGATGGCCTTTAGCTAAATCGGCAGCATGTGCTGCGATTTTGTAGGTAATCAAACCCTGCTTAACGTCTTCTTTGTTCGGCAGGCCCAGATGCTCTTTCGGCGTGACATAACAGAGCATGGCGCAGCCAAACCAGCCAATCATCGCGGCGCCAATACCGGACGTGAAGTGATCGTAACCCGGCGCGATATCGGTAGTCAGCGGACCAAGGGTATAGAACGGGGCTTCGTGACAATGCTCGAGTTCTTCGGTCATGTTGCGGCGGATCATCTGCATCGGCACATGTCCCGGACCTTCGATCATCACCTGAACATCGTATTCCCAGGCAATTTTGGTCAGTTCGCCCAGCGTGCGTAATTCGGCGAATTGTGCTTCGTCATTGGCATCCTGAATCGAACCCGGACGCAGGCCGTCGCCCAATGAAAGCGAGACATCATAGGCGGCGCAGATTTCACAGATCTCGCGGAAATGCTCAAACAGGAAGCTTTCGCGATGATGTGACAGACACCATTTCGCCATGATCGAACCGCCGCGCGACACGATCC
Organism: Rahnella sp. WP5; assembly: GCF_000745615.1. Lineage (NCBI taxonomy): Bacteria > Pseudomonadati > Pseudomonadota > Gammaproteobacteria > Enterobacterales > Yersiniaceae > Rahnella > Rahnella sp. WP5. The sequence continues at coordinate 17,975 of NZ_JQJR01000025.1, forward strand.
CGGTCAGGCGTTTGGCGGTCATCGGCACATAACGCAGCAACACACCGGCGTGAATGGTGAAGTAATCGACGCCTTGCTCGGCCTGTTCAAGCAATGTATCGCGGAATATTTCCCAGTTCAGATCTTCGGCCACACCGTTCACTTTTTCCAGGGCCTGATAAATCGGCACGGTGCCGATCGGTACCGGACTGTTACGCAGGATCCATTCACGGGTTTCATGTATATAACGTCCGGTGGAGAGATCCATTACGGTGTCCGCGCCCCAGCGTGTCGACCACACCAGTTTCTCCACTTCTTCTTCGATGGAAGATGTCACCGCCGAGTTGCCGATATTAGCGTTCACTTTCACCAGGAAATTACGCCCGATGATCATCGGCTCTGATTCAGGGTGGTTAATGTTGGCGGGAATAATCGCGCGCCCGGCTGCCACTTCCTGTCGCACAAACTCTGCAGTGATACTGGCGGGCAGATGCGCGCCAAAGCTTTCGCCGGGATGTTGCTGGCGCAGAACCTCGCCGCGGATCCGTTCACGCCCCATATTTTCGCGAATGGCGATAAATTCCATCTCAGGTGTGATGATGCCCTTGCGGGCGTAATGCAGTTGCGTGACATTTTTACCCGCAATGGCTTTGCGAGGGCGCGGCAGGTGTTCGAAGCGGAGGTGGTCCAGCCCGTCGTCCGCCAGCCGCTGCTGAGTAAAACCGGAACTGACCTGTGAAAGTTCCTGCGTGTCCGCACGCTCGTTTATCCAGCGGGCGCGTAATTTTCCCAGACCGGTATGCACGTCGATAACTGCCGCCGGATCACCGTAAGGTCCGGCGGTGTCGTAAACAGGAATTGCTTCGTTTTCTTCGAACTGCGGATTGTCTTTGCCGCCGCCGACCAGCGTCGGGCTGAGCTGGATTTCACGCATCGGCACGCGGATATCTTCGCGGTCAGCTTCAAGATAAATACGCCGGGAGTTGGGGAAAGCTTCGCCCTGCAAGCTGTCGATAAACGACTGCGCCTGCGCGCGTTGTTGACGGCGATTTGACGGTTTCTTTTCAGAAATAACGGGTTTTTGGGTACTCGACATAGCAAATTCCTCGCAAAAAAACGTGATGGAAAATTGCTTGTCAGGAGGTTTACGGCAGGAGTAAAAATGGGCGGTGCAGCACGGGCGGCCTTATGCAGGCAGATGCCTGATTGCGCTGAACGCATAACATTACTCTTGTTCCCTTCGCGGGTACTAACCCGATCAGGTTCCGCGGATCCCGAATTAACGGTCTCAGCCTGGCGTAATTCTCAACAGAAAATTATGCGCTAGGCACTCCGACAAGAAGCCTCAATATAGGAGGCGTTTTTTTAAACTACAAGTAAAACCATAACCCTGAGCAGGGTTTTATTGTGGCAACGTGTTAAGCCGGTCTGGCGAGATCAGGTTCATTTTCCGAAGGTGGCACACTCTCCGGGGCAGGCTCAAAAGCCATGATAATTAATTGATCTTCCAGTTGAAAACGGGCATCTAATGCCTCACCGATATCCGATAATGCATAGTGAAACGCGAAAGCATTGTCATCGTTAATATCAGTTTCTGTGTAACTGTCATGGAAAGCCATGATAGCTTCAGTATTCAGCTCCAGAGCAGGGTAGATTTTTGCCGCCTGTACTTTTTTCGGGCTGCCTGCGCCATCGACTTCTTCAATGATGCGTGGATAGAGATGAAAATGCCCGGCAGAAAGATAGTCGACCAGATGATGGCAAAAACTGTCCAGCGCCTTTTCATTCAAAGGTGTATGTTTTTCTTTATTGGGTTTCAGACCGACGAAAGTGCAGTACGAAACCAGCAGTTCTTTGCGTGCGTGCAGCCATTGATCCACTAACTCATTACTGCCACCAACGCGTTGGGTCAGTCTTTCCAGACGATTTAGCATGGTTGACTCCGTGAGCGACAAAAAAAGTAACCAAAAGTTACTAATATGTAAATATCTTACTCAGATTGTCAGTCCCGACGAGGTTATGCAACAACAATTATGGAATTACAGATTACTGAGCAACACAACGGTTGGTGGATCATCAGCCAGGAAGGCAAGCTATGGCTGCCTGAGGGTGAACTGCCGTTTGGCAGCGCCGCACAATTTTCTCTGACCGGTAAAACAGCGCGGCAGATCGGCGAATGGCAGGGCGAACCTTTCTGGCTGGTTCGTCAGACGATGCCAAACCATATGGTTTCCGCCCGTCAGTTGCTGGATCAGGATCGCGGATTATTCCAGTTGGTCGGGCGTGGTGTGCAGTTGTCAGAGTTTTACCGTTCTCACAAGTTTTGCGGTTACTGCGGACATGAAATGCACGTCAGCAAAACCGAGTGGGCTGCACTCTGCGGGCACTGTCGCGAACGCTATTATCCGCAGATTGCGCCCTGCATCATTGTGGCTATCCGTAAGGGGGATGAGATTTTGCTTGCGCAGCATGTCCGTCATCGTAATGGTATTCACACGGTTCTGGCGGGTTTCGTGGAAGTCGGAGAAACCCTGGAAGAAACTGTGGCACGTGAAGTGATGGAAGAAAGTAACATCCGGGTGAAAAATGTCCGTTACATCAGTTCCCAGCCCTGGCCGTTCCCCAATTCGCTGATGATGGCATTTATGGCGGATTACGACAGTGGCGACATACAGCATGACCCGAAAGAGTTGGTTAACGCGAACTGGTATCGCTTTGATGCATTGCCGCAGTTGCCACCGCCCGGGACGATTGCACGCCGCCTGATTGAAGACACCGTTGCCCTTTGTCGTGCCGAACACGAAGAGTAGAGGCGATTTTACGTGATAGAATGCTGTCAGATGATTGTCGGGCGGCCCGAATACTGAAGGAAAGAGCAAGAATGAATGAGTTGAAAAACGACCGTTACCTGCGTGCTTTGTTACGTCAGCCAGTGGACATTACACCGGTCTGGATGATGCGTCAGGCTGGTCGTTATTTGCCGGAGTACAAAGCAACCCGCGCTGAAGCCGGTGATTTTATGTCGCTGTGCAAGAATGCCGAGCTGGCCTGTGAAGTGACTTTGCAGCCGCTTCGTCGCTATCCGCTGGATGCGGCGATCCTGTTCTCTGACATCCTGACCATTCCTGATGCGATGGGGCTGGGGCTCTATTTTGAAGCCGGTGAAGGCCCGCGTTTTTCTTCACCACTGACGAATCGTGCCGATGTCGAAAAACTGCCGGTTCCGGATCCTGAAATGGAACTCGGGTATGTCATGAATGCCGTGCGTACCATCCGTAAAAACCTGCAAGGTGAAGTGCCGCTTATCGGTTTCTCCGGCAGCCCGTGGACGCTGGCGACGTATATGGTAGAAGGAGGCAGCAGTAAAGCCTTCACCAAAATCAAAAAGATGATGTACGCCGATCCGGCGACTATGCATCTGTTACTCGATAAAGTGGCAGACAGCGTCATTCTTTACCTTAATGCACAGATCAAAGCTGGTGCCCAGTCTGTGATGATTTTTGACACCTGGGGCGGCGTGTTGACTCCTCGCGATTACCGCGAATTCTCCCTGAACTATATGCACAAAATTGTTGATGGTCTGATCCGTGAAAACGAAGGACGTCGTGTGCCGGTGACTCTGTTTACCAAAGGCGGTGGTCAGTGGCTGGAAGCGATGGCCGCAACGGGGTGCGATGCGCTGGGTCTGGACTGGACCACCGATATTGCCGATGCACGCCGTCGTGTGGGTGACAAAGTCGCGATTCAGGGCAACATGGATCCTTCAATGTTGTATGCCTCGCCTGTGCGTATAGAACAGGAAGTGGAGACCATTCTGGCCGGTTTCGGCAAAGGCAATGGTCATGTGTTCAATCTGGGCCACGGCATTCATCAGGATGTCCCGCCGGAAAATGCGGGTGCCTTTGTGGAAGCGGTGCATAGCCTGTCCCGGCAATATCACGAGTGAAATCCCGGTATGATCGATACCCGTGCATTACGTGAAGAACAACGGATCCTCGCTGATCAGATCGAACTGCAGGATCCGCCAGGATTTACCACTCCCGCGTTGATCGCGGGAGTGGATGTCGGTTTCGAACAGGGCGGTGAGGTGACGCGTGCGGCGGTGGCTGTTTTGCGCTACCCAACGCTGGAACTGGTGGAATATCAGATTGCCCGCATTCCCACTGTTATGCCATACATTCCCGGTTTCCTTTCCTTCCGCGAACTTCCCGCACTGCTGCAAGCCTGGCAGCAACTCTCATTGCAGCCTGATTTGGTTTTTGTCGACGGGCAAGGGATCGCGCATCCGCGCCGTCTCGGCGTTGCCAGTCACTTTGGTCTGATGATCGACGTGCCGACGATTGGTGTGGCGAAAAGTCGTCTATGCGGTCAGTTCCTGCCATTAGGCGATGAACTACACAGCCGCCAGGCGCTGTACGAAGGGGATGAACAGATTGGCTGGGTGTGGCGCAGCAAGCTACGCTGTAATCCATTATTCATCTCACCCGGTAATCGTATCAGCATGGATTCATCGTTTTATTGGGTCGAACAGTGCATAAGGCAATATCGTCTGCCGGAGCCTACCCGTTGGGCGGATGCCGTGGCATCAAACCGGGCGGCGTTTCAACGCTGGCAACGGTTGAGTGATGATCTTTAGGAATCAAGGAATAGGGATATTGATTTATTTCAGGTAAACTCCCGCGCAGAAAAGTTAACGAGATCAACTCATGTTACGTAATCCAATTCATTTACGTCTCGAAAAGCTGGAAAGCTGGCAACACGTGACGTTTATGGCGAGCTTGTGTGAACGCATGTATCCGAACTATCAGGCATTTTGCCTGGAAACCGGGTTTGGCGAACCACAGCTTTACCGCCGCATCCTGGATTTAATTTGGGAAACGCTGGTGGTAAAAGACGCCAAGGTCAATTTTGACTCACAGCTCGAAAAACTGGAGGAAGCGGTGCCTTCTTCTGATGATTACGACATCTATGGGGTTTATCCGGCCATTGATGCGTGTATTGCATTAGGCGAACTGATTCATTCGCGTCTGAGTGGCGAAACGCTGTCTCACGCGGTTGCCGTCAGTGAGACGTCAATTCGTACTGTCGCGATGCTGGAAATGACTCAGGCCGGGAAAGAAATGACCGATGAAGAACTCAAAGTCATTCCTGCCGTTGAAGAAGAATGGGACATCCAATGGGAGATTTTTCGCCTGTTGGCTGACTGTGAGGAGCGTGACCTGGAATTAATAAAAGGGTTACGTTCTGACCTGCGTGAAGCTGCTGTCAGTAACATTGGCATAAATTTAGCGCAATAAGGCAAGAAAACGTGATTTAACGCCTGATTTGTCGTGCCTTAAGGCTTCACATCCGCACCCTGTCTGGTCTACATTTGGGGGGCGTAAAAAAAGTGGCTATCGGTGCGTGTATGCAGGAGGGTGCTGTCAATCGGCATATCCGTCGCACTTGATGCTTTGCAAACGATAAACACACTGTAAAGGATAACTTATGAACAAGACTCAACTGATTGATGTAATTGCGGACAAAGCTGATCTTTCCAAAGCACAGGCCAAAGTTGCTCTTGAATCTACCCTGTCTGCTATTACCGAGTCTCTGAAAGAAGGTGATGCTGTACAATTAGTTGGTTTCGGGACTTTCAAGGTAAATCATCGTAACGAGCGTACTGGTCGTAACCCACAGACTGGTAAAGAAATCAAAATCGCAGCTGCAAACGTGCCTGCGTTCGTTTCTGGTAAAGCTCTGAAAGACGCTGTTAAGTAATTGCTTGCAGTGAAAAGAATAAGCGGGGGGGCCTTTAAGGCCCTTCAGTTTATCACCCCCGGACTGGTAGCAGGTTTACTGGTGCTCGGTCTGGTGGGTTGCAGTTCTAAAAAAGGCCCTGAGTTATTCTTTGCCAGCGGCTATGTCGCTGATCAAGGTATCAACCGGCTCTGGCGCGAAGACAGCGCACAGCACGAGCCTCAAACCATTCTCAACGTCTATAGCCCCTATTACGGCGGCGATACGATTATTACCCGATACGAATTCCAGCAGGGGCAATTGCACCTGATTAAAGAAACCCATGCGACTAAAACTGATTTGGGTGTCATGCTGCGTTTTGACGAGGGTGGCAACGTTAGCTTTATGCAGCGACAACTCCCTGAGCGCCGCGAGAAGTTATCGTCAGACGAAATCGAACGCTATAAATATGAAGCGTCAAAAACCCTCGACCTGAGCAATGCGCTGCGGGCAGGGAATGTCCGGCTGGTCCAGGCACGCTGGCGCAAAGGGTTAATAACGACCTGCGCAGGCGAGCAGGTGACGCCGGCACTGACTGTCCGTTCACAGGTCTGGTTGGCGAAACGGGCCAGCCGAAGTAACGATAATCTGGGCTTAGCCTGGCTGACGGCTCCGCAAGGCAACGAACTGTTGCTGGTCGCCAATGAAGATTTCTGTAAATGGGAACCAAAAGAGTCTGATCTCTGATCCCGTTTTCACTATTGAAAAGGCACGCCGAAGCGTAATGCCAGTCACTTAAGCATTTTTATGAATACAAATTCATTTTTGTGCTTCAAAGGATAATGAAGGAATCAGGCTTATAGCGCTATTTTTCTTCATCGAAGGCCCAAATTCACGGGCCTCATTTCCTTAAGTGACCGGCATTACGCCGAAGCGTGCCTTTTTTGATCGTCGGGTGAGATGTAATTACTGATTACGTTCGCGGTCGATGGCGCGATAACCGATGTCTTTGCGGCAGAAACTACCTTCCCAATGAATGTCTTTCGCTAAATCATAAGCGCGTGCCTGGGCTGCTTCCACCGTTTTACCCAATGCCGTCACACATAACACGCGACCGCCATTAGTGACCACACGTTCATCCTGCAAACGGGTCCCGGCGTGGAAGACTTTACCATCCGGCACTTCTTCCAGCGGCAGGCCATGAATAACGTCTCCGGTTTTATAATCAGCAGGATAGCCACCGGCTGCGAGCACGACACCCAGAGACGGGCGCGGATCCCACTCAGATGTTTTATCACCCAGACGACCTTCAGCACCGGCCAGGCATAAATCCACAAGATCAGAACGCAGACGTAACATGATCGGCTGAGTTTCCGGATCGCCGAAACGGCAGTTGAACTCGATCACTTTCGGCTGGCCGTCGGCTGAAATCATCAGACCGGCATACAGGAAACCGGTATAAGTGTTATTTTCCGCCGCCATACCGCGAACAGTCGGCCAGATGACCTGATCCATCACGCGTTGATGGATTTCATCGGTTACGACCGGCGCCGGAGAATAGGCTCCCATGCCGCCCGTGTTCGGACCGCTGTCGCCGTCACCCACGCGTTTGTGATCCTGACTGGTCGCCATCGGTAACACATTGCTGCCGTCGACCATGACGATGAAACTGGCTTCTTCGCCATCGAGGAATTCCTCGATAACAATGCGATGACCTGCATCACCGAAAGCATTTCCCGCCAGCATGTCGTGAACGGCGTCTTCCGCTTCTTTCAACGTCATCGCAACAATGACGCCTTTACCTGCTGCCAGACCATCGGCTTTGATGACTATCGGCGCGCCTTTGCTGCGCAGATAAGCCAGGGCGGGTTCGATTTCGGTGAAGTTCTGATAATCGGCACTTGGGATGTTATGGCGAGCCAGAAAATCCTTAGTGAAGGCTTTAGAACCTTCCAGTTGCGCGGCTTCCTGCGTCGGGCCAAAAATTTTCAGACCGGCTGCACGGAAAGCATCAACCACGCCAATCACCAGCGGCGCTTCAGGGCCGACAATCGTCAGCCCGATGTCATGACTTTTAGCGAAAGCCACCAAACCGGCGATATCCGTTGCGGCGATATCAACGTTTTCCAGTAACGGTTCCAGCGCGGTACCGGCGTTGCCTGGTGCAACAAAGACTTTATCAGCCAAAGGTGACTGCGATGCCTTCCATGCCAGTGCATGTTCACGCCCGCCGTTACCGATAATTAAAATATTCATTCGAAGACTCCGGGTGAGCGGGCGCATCGCACCCGCTAAAAGAAAATTAATGACGGAAATGGCGCATGTCGGTGAACAGCATCGCAATGCCGTGTTCGTTAGCCGCGGCGATCACTTCATCGTCACGGATAGAACCGCCTGGCTGGATAACACAGGTAATACCTACCGCTGCCGCAGCGTCGATACCGTCGCGGAACGGGAAGAAGGCATCAGAAGCCATTACGGAACCGGCCACTTCCAGGCCTTCGTCAGCGGCTTTAATACCGGCAATTTTAGCGGAGTAAACGCGGCTCATCTGGCCTGCGCCGATACCGATGGTCATTTTGTCTCGTGCATACACAATGGCGTTGGATTTGACGAATTTTGCGACTTTCCAGCAGAACAGGGCATCTGTCAGTTCCTGCTCTGTCGGCTGGCGCTCGGATACCACACGCAGATCAGCGGTATCAACCATACCCAAATCGCGATCCTGAACCAGCAGTCCGCCGTTGACACGTTTGAAGTCGAGCGCTTTCTGGCGACCTTCCCATTGTCCGCAGGTCAGTACACGAACGTTTTGTTTCGCGGCGGTGAGTGTCAGTGCCTCGGCACTTACCGATGGTGCGATGATCACTTCCACAAACTGACGGCTGATGATCGCTTTTGCCGTTTCAGCATCCAGTTCACGGTTGAAGGCAATAATGCCGCCGAAAGCTGAGGTCGGGTCAGTCTGATAGGCGCGTTCATAAGCTGCCAGTATGCTGTCGCCGATAGCTACGCCGCAAGGGTTGGCGTGTTTGACAATGACGCAGGCCGGTTCAGCAAACTCTTTCACACATTCCAGAGCCGCATCGGTATCCGCAATGTTGTTATAGGAAAGTGCTTTGCCCTGCAGCTGGGTTGAGGTGGCAACGGAAGCTTCACTAACGCTCTCTTCTATATAGAAGGCAGCGTTCTGATGGCTGTTTTCGCCATAACGCATATCTTGTTTCTTTATATAGCTAAGATTCAGTGTGCGCGGGAACTGGCCGGAAGCCGATTCAGTATCACCGTGGTAAGCCGGAACCATCGTGCCAAAGTAGTTAGCAATCATGCCGTCGTAAGAGGCGGTGTGTTCAAAGGCTTTAATCGCCAGGTTGAAACGGGTCGCCAGCGTCAGCGAGCTGTTGTTGGCATCCATCTCTTCAATAATAGAAGCGTAATCGCTGCTCTTTACTACGATCGCCACATCTTTATGGTTCTTCGCTGCCGAGCGAACCATGGTAGGGCCGCCGATATCAATGTTTTCTACCGCATCTTCCAGTGAACAATCTGGACGTGCGACGGTTTGTGCGAACGGATAAAGGTTAACGACCACCATGTCGATTGGCGCAATGGAATGTTGTGCCATGATTTCATCATCTTTCCCGCGACGACCGAGGATGCCACCGTGAACTTTCGGGTGCAGGGTTTTGACGCGTCCATCCATCATTTCCGGGAAGCCGGTGTAGTCAGAGACTTCAGTGACTGGCAGGCCGGCTTTCGCCAACAGGCTGGCGGTGCCGCCAGTGGAAAGTAATTCAACGCCACGCGAAGACAGAGCCTGGGCGAATTCTACGATACCGGCTTTGTCAGAAACACTGAGCAGGGCACGGCGGATTGGACGAGATTGTTGCATGGTGGTTATATCCTTGGCTTTGGAGTCGCAGTAAAGAGCGTTATCTGAATTCAATGACGCTTTTCTTCTCTTTATATAGAGCAATTTGCAGAAAAACGCGGGATTGAGCTTGGATAACTTCCCTTCGGCGACTGACTTTTCATTTATTACCCCTAAAGGGCAGTGAAAACTGACGCGCGAAATTGTAGCGAAAACGATTGCGCGACGCTCGCAAAATTTGAGATTCCTGCGCCTCTGTGGATAAATCTGTGCAAAACACGGTATAAGCAGTGGGTTTGCTGTGTAATGCAGCAAACGGTGTTTTTTCTTAAAATTAGCCCTTGCGGCCTGCTGAGAACTCCCTATAATGCCGCTCCATCGACAGGGAACAACGTGAACAACATCACGAAGTGACCGGGTCGGAAAGATTAAAAACAGCGGCAACCGGATAAAATAAACGGTTGACACTGAATGAGGAAAGCGTAATATACGCCACCTCGAGTTAGCAAGCGAAAGCGCGTAACTCACTGCTCTTTAACAATTTATCAGACAATCTGTGTGGGCACTCACAAGACGATATCAGCCACTTCGGTGGCAAAAAATATCAAGTCTTAGAGTGACCAAGCAGTAATTCATTTAGTTGAATTATTACGAAGTAATCTCTGAGCACCGCTTCACTTGTTGAAGCAAATC
>NZ_JQJR01000026.1:0-21178 GCF_000745615.1 Rahnella sp. WP5
TACACGTGATGCTCAGACGGGAAGACTGGCGCGATAACCACAAAAGGATTTACCGGCTTTACAGCGAGCAGGGGCTGTCGCTGCGCCTCAAACGGCCGCACAGCGCCGACAACCGCAGCCGCAGGGTCTGTATCCGAATCACGTCTGGGGCATGGATTTTGTCTCTGATGCGCTGTTTGACGGGCGACGACTGCGCCTGCTGACGGTTATCGACCTGTACACCCGCGAATGCCTGGGGCTCTGCGTGGGGGCAGAATCTGCGTTCAACAGAAGTGGCAGAAATGCTGAACAGCATAGCGCTCAGACGTCCTTTACCTCAGTTGCTGAAAACCGATAACGGACTACCGTTTGAATCAACTGTTTTTGCGCACAAGGATCCTGCCATCTAATGCGACGGTGGAGTCCTTCAACGGCAGGAATGTCTGAACGAGAACGGGTTCATGTCTCTGGAGGATGCACAGTGCAAAATCGAGGCCAGGCGCATACACTATAACCAGAGTCGTCCCCATTCTGCACTGGGCTGGATGACGCCCTCCGAATTTGCCGAAAAATCTGCCGGTTGCCAGAATATGCAGCCAGAATGAAGCCGGTTATTCCTGATTATGACTGGATCACATACAGGGTCAGGGTCACGAGATTGTTTCCAAAGAGATCTGACAGTCTGGTCTGTGCCAGAGCAGACTGTACTAACATCGCTATGAATTCATCAATTGTTTGCAGGCCACCGTTTGGGAAACTAAAAATTCCACTCACATGATTAAGCCTGAAAATCTCTTGACTATCTATTTTGCCAAGGCGTAATATCCACGCGGCTGAAAATTGTATCAAAAAACGCGCTTCTTAGGCGTTACAGAAACTCTCAGCGCTTCATTTTGAAGTGCCAGTTTTTTGTGGACTTTGTCCACCTTGATACAAGGCTATCCCTCCATGAATATTTCAAACATTCGTAATTTTTGCATCATCGCCCATATCGATCACGGCAAATCAACACTTGCTGATCGCATGATCGAACTAACCCAAACCCTTACAAAACGTGAAATGAAAGACCAGATCCTGGATTCGATGGATATTGAACGGGAGCGCGGTATCACCGTTAAACTGCAAACGGTTCACATGCTTTGGCAGGATCAACAGGGTGAAAAATGGCAATTTAATCTCGTTGATACTCCCGGCCATGTGGATTTTTCAGCAGAGGTTTCACGCAGCATTGCTGCCTGTGAAGGGGCAATTTTACTGATTGATGCAACCCAGGGCGTGCAGGCGCAGACTTTGGCCAACTTACGACTTGCCCGGCAGCACAACCTGACCATACTGCCTGCGCTCAATAAGATAGACAGCCCGTTAGCTGATATACCACGGGTAATGGCACAACTGTCCGAGATTGATGCTCTGGACTTGCAGAACGTAATGAGCCTATCGGCAAGAACCGGAGTTGGTGTTGACGCGCTGCTTTCTGCAATTCCTGAAATTTTCCCCGGACCGAAAATGGACCTTGACTCCCCTGTCAGAGCTTTCGTTTTTGACTCGCACTATGACAGTTATCGCGGGGCTATCCTACATGTTCGTATGGTTGATGGCTGTGTGAATCCGGGTGACAAACTTAAATTCATGTCCGGCGATAAGTCTTTTGATGTCCTAGAAACAGGATATTTTATGCCTGAGATGACCCGCTCAAGCGGCCTGAACACGGGGGAAGTAGGATATATCACGGGTGCCATCAAGGATATTCGCACTGTAAATGTGGGTGACACATTGACCAGCCAACATTTGCCAGCAAAAGAACTTGTTGCAAAGTACACTGAGATTAAATCCATGGTTTTTTGCGGTATTTATCCTGACGCACAAGGTGATGCCGAAGCGTTACGTAGCGCAATGCTAAAACTTCAGTTGAATGACGCTTCGCTCCAGGTCGAGCCTCATGTCTCAGAGTCGCTTGGGGCAGGTTTTCGCTGCGGATTTCTTGGTATGCTTCACAGGGAAATAATAGAGGAACGTTTGAAAAGAGAATATCAGCAGCATGTTATTATCACAGCACCCGCAGTCATTTATCGCTGTATGCTAAAAAATAACACGTTAATGGAAGTTGATAATCCGGCACTTTTCCCCTCTCATGACATACTGCTTTATGCTGAAGAACCTTTTGTTCATACCTGTATCAATACACCCTCGGATTTTGCAGGGAAAGTACTGGAATTGTGTGAACGAAAAAGAGGTGGGTATATCAGCATGTCATATCTGTCTCGTGACGATGTCTGTATCGAATACAGCATGCCACTTTCAATGATGATCGAGGGATTCTTTAGTGAGCTTAAGTCTGTCAGTCAAGGCTATGCTACGCTTGACTATCAACAAGAAGGGTACAGACGTTCTGACTTGGTAAAAGTCGATATTCACATTGATGGCCAGTCTGTAGATGCATTGGCATTTATCAGTTACACCGATATGGCTTTTCAGCGCGGAACTGCTGTTGTACATAAGTTGAAATATTTAATGCCGCGTCGTCTTTATCCGGTACCAGCTCAGGCGATTGTAAATAATAAAAGCATTGCCCGGGTTGATATTCCACCTTTGCGTAAAAATATGCTAGCGTCTGGCTTTAATGGCAGCGTATCTGCAAAACAGCGGATGATAAGGCAGCAAAGGGAAAGTAGGAAAAATAGCAGGGGCACGATGAGATTGGACATTCCCAAGGAGGTCTTTACAGAAATCCTTTCAGCGTAAATAGCTCTTACGATTCTGGCTGATGTTTAGGTCTGACAATAATTCAATTCTATCTTTCCAGAGAAGATTCAAGGTTTTGGTTTCTTGGCACTGTCACAAGCGCCCTTATCTGCTTGTGCTGCACGGTATTGTTTTGTGCCTCCGTGTCTCTTGATCTCGCGGCTGATAGTTGAGGGAGCTCGTGGTAATTTTCAGCTATGCCCCTAATGCTACTTTGTGCTACCAGCCCTCTGGATATCTCTTCTCTTTTATCAAGCGAAAGAGCTAAACGGTGTCGCTTTCGGACAAGCGCGTGATACCCACCTGTTTGGTGAATATTGGGCATGCGTGAATTAGGCTTTCAGATGCCTGAGATACCGCCGAATTCCGGTGGCCACTATATTCAGACACTGATTAATGACAAAAATTTATGCCGCCGGACAGATCAGCCGGATAAACAATGGACCATAGATCTTCGATGTGCCAGGTAAAGTTGAGGACGGCCGGCGGGCAACAGACTGGCGGTGGTTAATCAGCTTGCTCAGGTTGTGTCTGTAACTGACGGGACGGTTGATGCAGTGAAGCAATTTCTCAGCGTGCGGTTCTTGATCGTATCAAGTGCATCTTTCTGGGTTAACTAAAAGGTTGCTGACGGGGGAGCAGTATTACTAACGGCCGTACTCGGAGAGCGTGGCCGACATGTGAGAACCTCCTTCGCAACAACTGCACTGCCTCTGGACGCAGAAATTGAGGGGATGCGAGTGTCAACATTTAATTAATATAATCAACCAAATGGGCAGTCGGTTACTCTTAGTCGACTACCGCTACGCACATATTAAAAGATAATTTTGTGTAAGTTCATGGCCGCGAACCGCTATTTATATTCTAAGTAATCTCTCCCTAAAGCACCGTTTGTATGGATTTGGCGGAAACTGCACTGACATGGATCTTCAAAATTGTGATCAATCTAAAAGTTAGTTATTTTGTAATCGATTACATTTTGCTTTGATAAAATGTAATCGATTACTTTCTTTGGAGAAAGTTTACCTATGCCTACTTCACAACGTTTTGACGTCGTCATTCCGCAGCACCGGCTTTTGGTTCCCCGGCTGTCGCTGATGATGTTTATGCAATTCTTTATCTGGGGCAGCTGGTCGGTCACGCTCGGGCTGGTGATGACTCAGCACAATATGTCGCTGCTGATCGGCGATGCGTTTTCAGCGGGGCCTATTGCTTCGATTCTGTCTCCTTTCGTGCTGGGAATGCTGGTCGATCGTTTCTTTCCGTCACAAAAAGTGATGGCGGTGATGAATCTGCTGGGTGGGGTGATCCTGTGGTTCGTTCCTGCTGCACTGGAGGCTGAGAATGGCGCACTGCTGATTGCGCTGCTGTTCGGCTACACCCTGTGCTTTATGCCCACGCTGGCGCTGTCGAACAACATCGCGTTTCACAGCCTGGCCAGCAGTGACAAAAGTTTCCCGGTGGTGCGGGTGTTCGGCACCATCGGCTGGATTGTGGCGGGCATCTTTATTGGCGTCACCGGCATTTCGTCCAGCACCACCATCTTCTCTCTGGCGGCGGTCTGCTCGGTGGCACTGGCGATTTACAGCCTGACGCTGCCGCATACCCCGGCGCCGGCGAAAGGTCTGCCATTTCAGCTACGCGATCTGTTCTGCGCCGATGCCTTCGCGCTGCTAAAAATTCGCCACTTCTTTATCTTTTCGCTGTGCGCCACGCTGATTTCGATTCCGCTTGGCACCTATTACGCCTACACCGCCTCATGGCTTGCGGATGCGGGCGTTGAAAACGTCAGTACCGTGATGTCGTTTGGCCAGATGTCCGAAATCTTCTTTATGCTGGTGATCCCGCTGTTGTTCCGCCGCCTTGGCGTCAAATACATGCTGCTGGCCGGGATGTGCGCCTGGTTTATCCGTTACGCGCTGTTTGCGTTGGGTATGGGCGACGAAGGCCGCGCGCTGATCTACCTCGGCATTTTGCTGCACGGTGTCTGCTATGACTTCTTCTTTGTCGTGGGCTTTATTTATACCGATCGCATTGCCGGCGACAAGGTCAAAGGCCAGGCGCAGAGCATGATCGTGATGTTCACCTATGGCATTGGCATGCTGCTGGGCTCGCAAATCTCAGGTGTGCTTTACAACAGTCTGGTTGCCGGCCACGGCACCGCGCAGAACTGGGCAATTTTCTGGTGGATCCCCGCCGTTGCGGCGGCGGCGATCGCTTTACTTTTCCTCTTCACCTTTAAATATCGGGATGAAGCGGCTTAATTAACTGGAGGTAAACGTGAAAACGTTAAAAGGACCCGGGATTTTTCTGTCGCAGTTTATCGGGCAACAGACGCCCTTTAATACGCTGGACGGGCTGGCACAATGGGCATCCGCGCTGGGCTATAAGGCGCTGCAGATACCCTGTAACCACCCGTTGATTTTCGACCTTGAACGCGCTGCAACCAGCCAGACCTATTGCGATGAGGTGACAGGGGTGCTGGCCAGCTACGGTCTGGTGGTGAGTGAACTGTCCACCCATCTTGAAGGCCAGCTGATCGCGGTGCATCCGGCGCACGACCTGGCGTTTGACAGCTTTGCCCCGGCACAGGTGCGTGGTGACAATGCAAAACGTACCGCCTGGGCGATTAACACCGTAAAGCTGGCCGCCGCGGCTTCGGCGAAGCTGGGGCTCAGTGCCCATGCGACCTTCTCAGGTTCACTGGCCTGGCCGTATCTCTATCCGTGGCCACCGCATAATCCTGCGCTGCTGGAGGAAGCGTTTGAGGAACTGGCGCGCCGCTGGCAGCCGGTGCTGGATGAATTCGATAGTCACGGCGTGGATGTCTGCTACGAAATTCATCCAGGCGAAGACCTGCATGATGGCGTGACTTTTGAACGTTTTCTGGCGCAGGTGAATAATCATCCGCGCTGCAATATCCTGTTTGATCCCAGCCATCTGCATCTGCAGCACATGGATTATCTGCAGTTTATCGATATCTACCACTCACGCATCAAGGCCTTCCACGTCAAGGACGCGGAATATCTGCCAAACGGTCGCAGCGGCGTGTATGGCGGTTATCAGCGCTGGCTTGATCGCGCCGGACGTTTCCGGTCACCGGGCGATGGTCAGATCGATTTCAAAGGTATCTTCAGCAAGCTGGCACAGTACGATTACGGCGGCTGGGCAGTACTGGAGTGGGAATGCTGCTTAAAAGACAGCGAAACAGGCGCGCGCGAAGGGGCCGAATTTATCCAGCGTCACATTATTCCGGTGGCCGATCGCGCGTTTGATGACTTTGCCGCTCAGGACGGCGACCACGCCAGCGTACACGCGCAGCTTGGTCTGGACAGGGGAGCTTAGGATGATCAATGTCGGCATTATTGGCACCGGATTTATTGGTCCGGCGCATATTGAAGCCTTGCGTCGCCTTGGCAATATTCAGGTCGTTGCGATTTGTGATTCCACTCAGACGGCAGCAGAAACGCGCGCTGCTGAGCTCAACGTGCCTCACGCATACAGCGACGTCGCGGCATTTTTACAACATGAAGGGTTGGATACAGTGCACAACTGTACGCCAAACCATCTGCACGCAGAAATTAACCGGCAGATCCTGCGCGCCGGCAAGCATGTCTTTTCTGAGAAGCCGCTGTGCATGACGATGGAGGAAGCCCGTGAGCTGGTCGAACTTGCCGAAAAAGCGGGGGTGGTTCATGGCGTCAGCTTTGTTTATCGCCAGTTCGCCATGGTACAGCAGGCCGCCAGCATGATGCGTTACCAGCAACTGGGCCGGTTGTTCTCGGCGCAGGGTAGCTATCTGCAGGACTGGATGCTGGAAGAGACTGATTACAACTGGCGCGTTGATGCCGGAAAAGGAGGCGCTTCCCGCGCCGTGGCGGATATCGGCTCGCACTGGTGCGACACCATTCAGTTCGTCACCGGCCGGAAAATCGTCGAGGTGATGGCCGATTTGTCGATCGTCTGGCCCACGCGTAAAGCCAGCCTGAATACGTCGGCAACCTTTGGGGCGCAGCAAGAAGAAATGCAGTACGAATCACGCGACGTGACCACGGAAGATATGGGCTTTGTGCTGTTCCGCTTCGATGATGGCAGCAAAGGCAGCTTTAGCGTTTCGCAGGTTTCAGCCGGGCGCAAAAACCGTCTTAGTCTCGAGGTGAACGGCAGCCTGAGTTCATTAGCTTGGGATCAGGAAATACCGCAGCAGCTTTGGCTTGGGCATCGTCACAAGGCCAATCAGCTGTTGTCCGACGATCCTTCGCTGATGAATCCGGATGTGGCGGCACGGGCACGTTTTCCCGGCGGGCACATTGAGGGATGGCCAGATGCTTTCCGTAATATGATGCAGCAGTTCTATCAGGCGGTGGAGCAGGGCAAACCGGCCTCGCCAGGATTGTCGTTTGCCACCTTCCGCGACGGCGCGCAGGTGATGGCGATTGTCGATGCGATCCTGAAAAGCCATCAGCAGCA
The DNA here is from genome assembly GCF_000745615.1 of Rahnella sp. WP5. Taxonomy (NCBI): domain Bacteria; kingdom Pseudomonadati; phylum Pseudomonadota; class Gammaproteobacteria; order Enterobacterales; family Yersiniaceae; genus Rahnella; species Rahnella sp. WP5. Next base: position 7,192 of record NZ_JQJR01000026.1, read on the forward strand.
GCGATGGGTGCGCGTCAGCGACTGAAGCCTGGCTCGGTCGGCAGACGCCGGCCGGGCTAACTTATTGTGCAGACAGATTTATGGTAACCTGCGTGTCATCTGACTGAGCAAGAGTTGCTACCATGTCCATCCAAAAAATCGCCCGTTTAGCGGGCGTTTCTGTCGCGACGGTCTCGCGGGTGTTAAACAACAGCGACAGCGTTAAAGACAAAAATCGCGAGAAAGTGCTCGAGGCGATCAAACAAAGCAATTACCAGCCCAACCTGCTGGCGCGACAGTTACGCACTTCACGCAGCTCAATGATTCTGGTACTGGTCTCAGACATATCCAACCCGTTCTGCGCCGATGTGGTGAAAGGCATTGAAGAGCAGGCCGAAAAAAATGGCTACCGCATTTTGCTGTGCAACTCCGGCTCCAATATTGAACGTTCACGCTCAAGCCTCCAACTGCTGGCGGGAAAAATGGTAGATGGCATTATCACCATGGACGCCTTCAGTAAACTTCCCGAACTTACTCACTTAATTGGCAAGACCCCATGGGTACAGTGCGCCGAGTATGCAGATGCGGGCGAGATTTCCTGCGTTGGCATCAATGATGCTGACGCGTCGCAGGAAGTGGTTCGTTATCTGAGCGGTAAAGGTCGCCAGCGCATTGCGCTGATCAATCACGATCTCAGTTATAAGTATGCGCAGCTGCGGCAGAAAGGCTATACCCGTCAGTTGGAAAGTAGCAAACAGGCCTGGCAGGCGATAACCTATGCAAGCGAACTGAGTTTTAGCGCTGGCAAGCTGGCAATGGAAAAATTGCTGGCCGCAGAAGAGCGTCCAGATGCGGTATTTGCCGTATCTGACACTCTGGCGGCAGGCGCGATGTCAGCCATTCAGCAGGCGGGGTTACGGGTGCCTGAAGATATCGCGGTGGCCGGTTTTGATGGCAGCGAACTGGCCGAAATGGTTTCACCACCGCTGACCACCATCGTGCAGCCGTCAAAGGACATTGGCCGTAAGGCGTTCAGCCTGTTACTACATAAAATTGAACATCCTGATTCACCCGCGCAGCGGATAATGATGAGCTGGCACTTAACTGAACGCGCCAGCGCATAAGTCAGTCATCAGTGACTGAGTGCCGCCCGTAAGTTGTGCAGAGACGTGGTTATAATGCTCCACGGATCGTTCGGTTTGTCGTGCTCGATAATGAACAATTTCACGCCGCTGGCTTTCGCCGCCGGCAGAATGGTCTGCCAGTCCAGTAACCCTTCGCCTAAGGGTGCAAAGTTCATTTCATCATCGCGGATACCAATTGCGGCGTTATCCTTGGCATGGATGGCATAAATCCTGCTGGGATATTCCTTCAGAAAACGCACCGGATCCTGACCTCCACGAGACACCCAGGCGGCATCCATTTCCAGCTTCAGATTATTGGGTTGGGTGTGGTTCATGATGATTTCAAGCGCCGTCACACCATCGTATTTCTTCATCTCAAAGTTGTGGTTGTGATAGCCCAACTGCATGCCGTCCTTGCGCAATGTTGCACCGAGCCCATCTAGTCGTTTGGCATAATCAATCCATCCCTGACTGTTTGTCGGGCGGTCTTCCGCTTCAATCCACGGCACGATGAGGGTTTTATTGCCCACCGCTTTGTTGAAAGCAAGGGTTTGAGCGTAGGAGTTCTCAAGGGCGGACAGTTGAACGTGCGCGGAGGTCACCTTTAACTGATTTTTTGCCAGCAGCTCCTGCATTTGCTTCGCGCTCAGGTCGTGTGTGCCGACAATTTCGACATTTTTGAAACCCGCTTCGTGCGCCATGGCGAACTGTTTATCCGCCGAACCCACGTTGCGCAGGGTGTACATTTGCAAAGCAATTTCATTATCAACCTCAGCCGCCGCGACAGGGCAGGAGGTGAGCGCGACGGAAGTAAACAGCAATGAACTGGCCAGTATTCGAGTAAACATAAGGTCTCCGGATGATTAAAAGTAATCGATTACAAAGCTACGACAAAAAGTAATCGATTACTTTATAATTGTGCTGACTTTTGCAAAAATGTGATGAACCTCAAATAGGGGAGGGCATTCATCTTATTCGGGTGATTTATACCCAGTCAGGCATTTTAACGCTAAAAGAGAGACACTCTTTAAGAGGTATGATTTTGCATAATCAGACGAACAATGTCTTAGGTTCCGACGCAGCACGTTGGGCCATTTTTGCTTTGGCACTGGGCGGGTTTGGCATCGGTACGGGTGAGTTCATTATCATGGGGCTTCTGCCCGGGGTTGCAGAGTCACTTAATATCTCTGAACCGCAGGCCGGTAACGCAATCGCCAGTTATGCGCTGGGCGTGGTAGTCGGTGCACCAGTGATTGCGGTTCTGGCGGCCCGCATGGCGCGAAAAAAACTTCTACTCTGCTTGATGGCGGTGTTTTTCATTGGCAACATCGTCAGTGCATTTTCGGGCAGTTACTATCAATTGATTGGTGCCCGTTTCCTGACAGGATTACCGCACGGTGCCTTCTTCGGTGTGGCTTCTCTGGTTGCGGCCTCGCTGGTAACGCCAGAAAAACGTGGCAGGGCGTTGAGCGCTTTAATGCTCGGACTGACTATTGCCACGTTGGTGGGCGTACCGCTGGGATCCTGGATAGGGCAGGTGTTTAACTGGCACGTGGTGTTCGGTTTCGTGGGCGCCATCGGCTTTCTGACCTGTGTACTGATACTGCGCTTTGTCCCGATGACGGCGAACGAAAGTAATGCCCATCCTTTACGTGAACTGGAAGCCCTGAAGAACAGCCAGGTTCTGCTGACATTGCTAGTGGGAGCCATTGGATTTGGCGGGATGTTTGCGGTCTTCAGCTATATCGCGCCTACGCTGATCAACGTGGCTGGGATGCCTGCGGGATTGATCCCCTGGGCCATGACAGCCTTCGGTCTGGGCATGATTTCAGGCAATCTGGTTGGCGGACGCCTGGCGGAGAAGACGGTACTTAAGGTAATAGGCTGGACGTTGCTATGGAACATTCTAATTATGGCGGCTTTCCCTCTGCTGGCTACGCATGTTGCGACAGGGATGATTGCCACATTCCTGATTGGCACCTCATCCGTTTTACTGCCGTCATTACAAATACGCCTGATGGATGTTGCCAATGACTCGCAAACGCTGGCCGCTGCGATGAATCATTCCGCCCTGAATATTGCCAATGCGATGGGTGCCTGGCTGGGAGGACTGGCGGTGTCTTCAGGCTTCGGTTGGATCTCAACGGCTTATGTCGGGGTTTTCTTGGGGATTACCGGGCTGGTCGTCTATGCCGTTACTGTCTGGCATGCAGGCAGGCGTCAGACATCATAGAGGGCTCAAAGACATTTTTCCCTCGTTGTACTTCAGTAAAGCTGCGTTAATGGCCAAAAATGTGCCCGATTCAAACCAGGCACATATCCTCTAAACCAATCTGTTTCTGCCTGCCTGCCATGCAAAATAAGCCTGGGCGAATGAAACAAGGAGCAGACAGAGGAGGGTTGAATTCCAGGTGTGGGTATAGCCATGTAATATGCCAGCCAGACAGGGGCCCAGAGCACCAATCAGATAGCCGATGCACTGCGCCTTCCCCGACAGCTGCCCCGCCTGGTGATGCTCACGGGCTCTGAGCCCAAAGAGGGTGAGACAGGTGACCATGGACATACCCGCACCGATGCCTGCAAGGATGAGCCAGAGTACTGATACGGCTGGCATCAGAAGCAGGCCAGCAACGCCTGAGGTAATGAATAATGAGCATATCAGCCCCAGCAACCGTTGATCCCTCAGACGGGCAATGAATACGGCAGTGGACAGATTGGCTAAGACGGCAACGGCCTGATAGATGAACAAATGGAAACCTGCCACAGATGAGCTGACGCCATGTGTATTCGCCATTGAAGGATACCAGTCAATAAGCGTGTAAAAGGCCATCGTCTGCAGAGCCATAAACATTGAAACCTGCCAGGCCACGCCGCTTTTCCAGACGGAGCTTGTGCCCTGGATAACAGGTTTCTTGGTTGAACCCACCTCATTACCCATTCTGGCACATACTTTTATCCACACGATAAGAGCAAAGACTGCAGGTATAACCCAGATACCCATTGACACTCTCCATGTCGCGCTACTGAGTGCTGACAATGGGGAAGCCATGCCGCTTGATAAAGCTGCTGTCAGAGCCATGGTGGCTGCATAAAACCCTATGCAGCGCGCGGCATGAACTGGGTAGTCCCGTTTTATTAACGGCACAACCAGGACGTTCGCAACAGCTATCCCCAGGCCGATAATGAATGTCCCTGTCCACAGCCCAACGACTCCCAGAGATGAACGCACAAGACATCCTACGGTAATTAAGACAAGTGCGGCTAAGAGCGAGCTCTCAAGGCCTATTCTGCGGGTGAGTACGGGTGCAAAAGGAGAAGCAAGGCCAAAAATGAGTAAAGGCAACGCGTCAAGTAAACCCGTATAGGTCCCCGATAGATTAAACGAAGCCGCGATTTGATGAATAACCGGCCCCAGTGCAGTTATTGGTGCTCTCAGGTTAGAAGCAATAAGCAAGATACCGATGAAGGTCAGTGAAAATAGGGACTTTTTAACGTGAGGTGTTTTATCTGATATAACAGACATATTAAGTCAACCCTGTAAATACGATGCGTTGATACGATCGTAAGTCATGCGTTGGTTGACGTTAACGCTTACGCAATTCAGTGAGTCTGAAATGTCTGACGCGGAGGGTATAGAAGTCTATTCTTACTGTCAAGCACGTGTGGTCGGTGGATTTGACCCGGAGCGAATAATGCGCCAGGCACGGGATAATCCCCTTTTTCCACACCGGTTCCTACAAAACCCTCCCGACCAGACCATTTTCTTCTTACAGGAGGATGAAGAGTCAGTTTTGTGCTTATTTCCCACAGGGAACCTAACAGGAATATGGTGTAATGGTCTAATCAAACCGGACACTTTGTTAGAGATATAATGAGCAATGCTAACGAGGTGAGAATGCAAAGAAAAACGTTTATCCATGAGTTCAAGCAGGAATGTGCCAACTTGGTTCTTCAGCACCAGTACCCGGTAACTCAGGCTGCTGAAACGATGAATATTGGCCCTCAATATTACAACGCTGGTTACGCCAATATCGCAGAGATGTCAGGGGCGATACTCCCATCGCCACCGCGATTACGACTGAACAACGACGAATACAGATACTTGAAAAGCAGGTACGTCAGTTGCAAAGCGACAATGACCTGTTAAAAAATCTTCAGCCTTCTTCGTCATGGAAATGAACAACGACAAAAAGTCGCGGTGAAGCTGAAGAAGGCTGGGGCAAACATCCAGCAAGTATGTTGATGCCTGTCGCTCACGCGCAGTGTATTTTACGCCCGGAGCAGGCGGCCAGCTCTCAGAGCAAATGTACTGATGCTTCATGCGGCGGCTAAGCATCTCCATGCTTAAATTGATGCGACGTATGGCAGTCGGCGCATGTGTATTTGAGCTACGTTAACGTTGGCCGATACCGTGTCCGTCAGAAAATGAAGACCCTGATGCTGGTTGCGAAGCGTGCCGGATGTTATCGCTATCCACGTGGTGGTAAACCGGGTGTAATTGCGGCGAATCTGTTGAATCGACAGTTTAATCCAGAGACATTGAATACCTGGTGGTCAGGTGATACCACCTATCTTGACACAGCTCAGGGCTGGTTATATCTGGCTATTGTCATGGACTTATGTTCAAGAAAAATAGTGAGTTGGGCCTTCTCGGACAAACCGGAGGGTGCCCAGACTAGCCGGGCACTACGACTGGTGGTCAATAAATAGCGGCCAACAGGCCCAGTTGTATTCCATAGCGAAAGTAATAATGCCGGTGTCAGTTTTTATCATCACTCAGTTTGCCGTTAAACCAGATTGGTGTGATTACTGATGCAGTGAAGACCTTCCCGCATCAGCGATCGACCTTTTGTGTCCTGTCCGGGTTATCTGTCTGGAGATTCAACTCTGTTTCCTCACAGGAGCTCTGTCATGGCTGATAAAGTTACCGAAGCCGCCGTTGTGGGTGGCGTGGATACACATAAAGATCTGCACGTTGCCGCTGTCGTCGATCAGAACAATAAAGTTCTGGGGACCCAGTATTTCTCCACAACACAACAAGGTTACGGGCAGATGCGGCATGGATGACCTCGTTTGGCGCATTAAAGCAAATTGGCGTGGAGTGTACAGGTACCTATGGTTCCGGGCTGCTTCGCTATTTTCAGAATGCTGGGTAGAAGTCCTTGAAGTGACTGCGCCAGATCGGATGGAGCGACGCAAACGAGGTAAAAGTGACACGATTGATGCTGAGTGTGCTGCTTATGCAGAATTCTCTGGTATAAGGACTGTTACCCCCAAAACGCTCAATGGCATGATTGAATCTCTGCGGGTGTTAAAAACTTGCCGCAAAATTCAAGCAGGCAGTTCCGGCAGTTACTGTGGCGGTACCGGATCAAACAGAGTATGAGTCGACGTGGAAACTGCTGGGATAATAGCCCGATGGAGAGCTTCTTCAGGAGCCTGAAGAATGAGTGGGTGCCAGTGACAGGTTACATAAGCATCAGTGATGCTGCCCATGCAATAACAGACTATATCGTTGGATATTATAGCGCGCGCAGACCGCACGAATATAACGGTGGGTTACCACCAAACGAATCGGAAAATCGATATTGGAAAACTCTAAAGATGTGGCCAGTTTTTGTTGACCACTTTAGTCTGCGTGGTTGATCTGCCTGAGGTTGTTTCGGTCGCAGAAAAGCTGGGGGAACAAACGAAAGACGATAACAACGGATATTTGTGTAATGTGAGTTGACGGAGTACTCACCACGCGATGACCTTGAAGCCGAGTGAGTTGTTAACTAACTATGACCGTTCCTGTCATGCCATTACCACACCAACTTATCCCACCGGTGATCATCGTTGACCTTGTGCCCACTCTGAGCATAGCTGGGCGCAATTGGGTATGGTAGAGTGGTTATCTGGTATAAAGGTTATACGGACATGATGATTTCAGAGGGGAAAAACGATGAAAACGTGGTTTATCATTGGAGCGTTGAGCAAATGATCAGCGAACGGAACACTCTGGCACCGCGCTCCTCGGCTGAAGCAGGCAGTACCACCGATGATCGTCTCGCACCCGGTACGAAACTTGTTCTGGGGATCCTGGTGGTCTCGACGTTCGTTGTAGTGCTTAACGAGACTATCATGAATGTGGCTCTGGCAACTCTCATTACTGACCTCGGCATCTCTGCAGCGACAGCCCAGTGGCTTACAACTGCATACTTGCTCACGATGGCGGTCGTGATCCCTGTCTCTGGTTTCCTTCTTCAGCGTTTCACCGTTCGCCAATTGTTCATCACCGCCATGTCGCTATTCACAATCGGCACCTTAGTTGCGGCCTTGTCCTCAGGCTTCGCAATGTTGCTGACCGGGCGTATCGTGCAGGCTGTGGGCGCTGCGGTCATGATGCCACTGCTCATGACTGCAGTGATGCACTCAGTGCCAGCACGACGACGGGGTTCTGTCATGGGCACTATATCGATTGTAACCGCAGCTGCCCCCGCGCTCGGTCCTGCAGTGTCTGGTGCGGTACTAAGCGTGTTGGACTGGCCATTTCTGTTCTGGACGGTATTACCTATCGCTATGGCGACGCTTCTGATTGGCATCTTCTTATTGCGCAATGTAACCCAGACGCGCCGCATTCGTATTGATGTGCTCTCGGTTATCCTCTCCGTTTTGGCGTTTGGCGGCATCTTGTTCGGACTTGTAAGCATCGGTGAGTATGCGAACGGAGTGGCGCACATCAACCCGTTAATTCCCCTCGTCATTGGCGCCGCCTTCCTATTGGTATTCATCATTAGGCAACGATATCTCGCTCGTCATGACCTTGCGCTATTGGATTTGCGCACGTTCCAAACTCCTCAGTTCTCGTGTGCGATCATCGTTACCGGACTGGTGGCAATGACCTTATTCGGCACACTCACCGTACTCCCACTCTACCTGCAGAGAGTGCTGGGGATCGGCCCGCTTGCCACCGGCCTGCTGCTGCTGCCTGGCGGTGTGCTTCTTGCTGTACTCTCACCGGTCGTAGGGCGTTTGTACGACCGAGGCGGGATCGGTCCTCTCATCGTGTCAGGAGCAGTTCTACTGGCGTTATCACAGATCATTTTCGTGTTGACGATCGGGAATTACGATTCCTCGCTTTCGGCAATGATTATGTTCACTGTGATGCACATTGCTTTGGCCTTCCTCTTTACTCCTCTGATGACTGTGGCCCTCAGTTCGCTCCCGGCCGGGCTTTACTCGCATGGCAGCGCGACCTTTTCAACCGTACAACAGCTCGCCGGTGCTGCTGGAACGGCGACGCTCGTTACGCTCATGACGGTCGGCTCTACCCGCATTGCTGGGGAAAGCAACATTGCTGCTGGGGTTCGCAATGCCTACATTGGGGCATCTGTCATCGCCGTCATCGCCGTCATCGCTACGATGGTACTTGTACTGATCATCCGGCGACACAGTTCTTGTCACTAGGATGGGACACAATGCCACCCATCGCCGATAAGTTCACACTCTCAAACCATGTCATTATTCCTGCGCTGAGGTTTGCCACCTGGTCGGTATGCGAAATCACCTCGACCTATGTCGCATCCATCAGGCACGAAGTCAAGGATGTGTGCTAATCCCCTCGTAAGGACAATGACTTGCTTGTAAGATGATTATCTTAACTCTCTATCTTCAATCACATAGATTTCCTTATCATACTGTACTTTCAGTTTTTTAGCGCAGCTTCCACTATGTGAAAATGTAGCCAAATAATCAGCAGTTTCAAGCTGCCGATGAACATCAAAGTTGATAACGAGCTTTCGCAAACGTTTGCAGTAATCGGCTATCAACTCATTAGCATAATCCTTGGCTTCTTCTACAGAAGAAATTCTCCTCAGTCGGAGTTTCTGATGACTCAAGAGTCAGATGGGCGCGTTCAACGTGACTTTTGGCAGAGCTTGCATTGATGCAGATCGTGAATCGCTATGGGTTTAACAAACTCCTCCGGGGCATTTATTGAGTGCCCCCGGGCCCGAAGACAAATTTGGCCTATATTGAGCTTCATGATGAAATAGCCGTTCTGGATATCATGATAACGTCAATAGTCGGTTAACGAGCCCCGGAGCTTATCAAGTGTAAAGCGGTGGGATATGAATGTGCTTCGCAACTGTTAATCACGGCTGGTGATAATCCTCAGCGGCTGAACTCTGAGTCTGGCTTCGCGGCTCTGTGAGGCGTCAGTCCTGTTCCAGTCTCTTCTGGTAAAACAAATCGTCATTGACTGAACAGTTGTGGTGATCGTGCATTACACATTATCGCCATTGGTCGATTACGCACAGACACGAGAACATAGAAGTATGTGGCAGGTAGCGGAAGGTCACTCAAAAATAGAAGCGCTGCGTTGCCTTAAACGTTATGTTGCTACGTAATCAAAACCGACTAATCAACAGAACTCAAATTACAAGTTGACTCTTAGAAGGTGTCCATGGTGCGCAGTATACCAGCGCTCAGTTCCAGTCCTGCCAGTAGGAACTTGATGTGACGGGCAGCATGAGTCGCAAGGGTAACTGTCTGGATAATGCCGTTACGGAGAGGTTCTTCCGCAGCCTGAAAGCTGAGAGAGTTAACTACTGTCGCTATGAAACCCGAAGTCAGGGCATTGCAGACGTTATCGATTATATCGACAGTTTTTATAATCTGAAGCGTCGGCATTACCGGCTGGGAAATATATTGCCGAATGAATATGAACGTCGGCTACAACAATGTGCCTAAATCTGTGTCCGGTTTGATTAGCATTACATATGCCCGGAGATGACAAATAAACACAGTGAGGGAGAGGGTTAAAGTTGAAGAGCCCGTATCACGGATACCACAATCCTTAATTCGGTTTTTTAGGTAGAAGATCATAATTTCATATTGCGTTGATGCTGAAAATGATGCGGGTGAACTGCGTTCAAGCGCAGTTTTCAATGTGTCACCACTGAGACGTTCAGTCATGCTTTCTACTGATGCCGATTGCTCAAAGATGGAAAGTAGTTTATAGGGTTGCTTGATTAATGAACTTATTGACTCATTGTTTTTGCATGAGAGCCAGAATAGTCTTTATAATAGTGTGGTTATGCGTATCAAAGACAATGGGATGGTTTCATTTTTGAGTCGTAAATTGATTAATTTTTCGAGTTCAGTTTGACGAATGACAAAGCATGCCTCCTGAGACAAATAATGGAGCGGAAAAAATTCTTTATTATAGCGTTTGCTTATACGATTGGATGAAACTATTCCACTGATTTCCTTTGTAGTACCTTTAGGTAGTCTCCTTAATCGTTGTTCAAATCTTTCCTTCTAGGTCGTTGTCTCAAATACTTGGTAAATAATTCTGGAAACAATAAAAATAACATAATTTCTATATTCAGGTCTTATTATTGGTGTCGGGATGTTTAGATATTTAGCAAGTAGTCGTTGTGTTAATTTATATTCATGACCTATTAGAGTGGATTCGAGTACACTATGGTTTGATGCGATATTATTTTTTTCTTCATGTATTATTTCCTTTTATTAATTAAATGCATAACTCTTTTATGTCTGCACTTAATAACTTTGTGATTTTAATTGTTCGAAATAAAAACATTAAAGGAAATGTTTTTTATTGATTCTTTGTTGAGTGTTTAAATTTTCAAAAATTACAGAGGGTGTTCCTTAGGGTAAAAATATAAATTTGAAGTGTATATTGTAATTATTATATTGGTTTATTTATCGCATCATGGTAAAAATAGTTCTTTAGCTTTTTAAGGGTAATGTTCCTTATGCTCTTTAATGAATAATTAAGGCGCGGATGTTTTTATTCTATGAAAAAAAACTACTTATGAAATTAACTTCTAGCTGACAGCGGAAACGTGCAAATAAATATAGTTCTAATAGTATCCTCTGGATGCAGTAAATAAATCCCAATTCATTTCAACCGTAACATTCCAGCACCATGTAAAAGCATTTTTAAACAGAGGCATCCATCCATCGGCATCATGCTGAATCAGTTTACTGTAACCCCATAGTTACTCGGAGATAGGGGTTAACCGAATTCGTATCGTTATGGATTGACACAACTGAAACGAAACGGTATCGTTTCGTTATTGTCGGGTTGTTTTTATACTGTACGCAAACATCAGTATGTTGGCCGTTTGAAGCTGTTTTAATGATTATAGCAGTGCGGTGGGCGCAGTAAAAAATACAAGTATATGTATTTAAATGTTTTTTACTCAGTCTAGTATTGCTCAGATCATCAATGGATAAAACTGCAACCTAGATGTTTTGCAGCAAATCCTTAGTGAGGATTGACTTCGATTGTGAAGAAAATGTTGTTGGGAAGATCACCGAGTATCAGCCCAATATGAGTTCCTTAGGACGTTTTAGATAGTTAAATCAGCAGATTAGCAGAATCAGAAGTGTATGAAGCCAACACAGTAAAGTACCACCTTGGTTAAGGCCACATATATTGGCTGGTCATTATGTCACTGATGATGAATGTGTTTCTCCAGACTTATGAGCTTCGATCCCTGATTGATGGCTCTTGGATGTGTATCCCCCACGTTAAAAAGGACTATGCAATGAAGCATCGCTCTCACTCTAGTAAGTTGGTTGGCTGTTCTGTGCCTAATGTTTTGGCTTCTCTTATGATTTCAATTTTCTGGATACCCGCTGCAATAGCAGAAACATCAACTATTAGCAGTAATGAAACCTCGAAGTGGGGTTTGGGTGCCGGTGTTGCAGCCATTCAAAAACCATATCGCGATATTGATGTTGATGTACTCCCTTTACCTTTGTTTTCGTATGAAAACAGATGGATTAGTACTTCTATTCCTAAAGTAGATCTTAAATTTCTCTCTAACGAGTCATTTACACTGAGCCTGCGAGCCAAATATGCCGGGGATGGTTATGATGCGGATGACTCTCCATTTCTTACCGGTATGGATGACCGCAAGGGCGGTGTATGGGCCGGGGGAGCAATGATGTGGAAAACTGGGATTGTCGATCTTTCGGCGGAAATTCTCGGTGAAGTGTCCGGGTATAGTAAAGGATCTCGAGCAAAATTACAGGCAGAAAAACGGTTTGCATCCGGGACTTTCGGTTTAACGCCAAGGTTCGCCGTCGAATGGGTTGATAGCAAATTTGTTGATTATTACTATGGCGTAAAAAGATCAGAGGTGCGGGTAGATCGCAGTTTTTATGAGGGGAATTCTACCACCAATATGGAGGTGGGAATTCGTATGGATTATACCATGGCTCGCCAGCATACGCTGTTCCTTGATGCAAGTGCCACCCGGTTTGGGAATGGTATTAAAGATAGTCCATTAGTTGACAACTCAAGTCAGACATCGGTAAGTATTGGTTATATTTACCGTTTCTAATGCGCTAAATGATCTATCGCTCATGGAAATTCATATCATGAGCGATAAAATATCAGTTATGGAATAACCTCGATAGTATTTTCAGGCCATACAAAAAATGACTAACGTGCAGTTATCTCTCTTAAAAACGATGTGCCAACCGCTATTTTTACTGGAGAGTATACTCATAATATTCCAAGCTAAGAGTGGATGCATTCAGTTATTCCTGGTTAGGAACTGTGTGTCTATAAGAAGAACATCGGGACCGTTTATTGGCATTTAAAATGCACCGCGTTTTACTCATTATTTAATGGTTTTTTAAATAAAATTCACTGAAAATAAAAAATATTGAGTGAGGGGATTCTATTACTAGGTTTGCTATAGGCCTGGGAAGGGGTGCTATGAAACCTCAATCAGATGATTTATAAACATAAGCACGTATGAAAACTTCAACTGCGCGTGAAACAATATCTGTAATTTGCTGTTCACTGAGTTGTATTATTACATTATATAAGCCTGCTTCATTTATCTCAGATTCAAGCAAGCCGAAATAATGACAAGCAACAACATGAGGATCCGCTTCGTATAAATAGCCTCGTTCAATGAATGGTTTAAAGTATAGTCCTAGATGCTGTATGGCTTTGTTTGGACCTTGCTCATAAAACAATTGACCTAAGTCTGGATTTGCGGACGCCGTAATCATCATACGTCTGGCTGCAAGAGCGCGTGGTGTATGAAAACTAGAAAGAATGTAGTGTCCAAATTTTGTCAGAGCGTCTTTACAATTTTCTTCATGGTTTGGGAAAAGAAGTGAGTCTACAGCACTTTCTGATGAACTAATCGGCTGTGGACCATCTCCAGTACAGTACAAGAAATTGATGATTTCATTGTCATTTCCTTGTGATGCTTTGATTATCAGTGCGGAAAACAACGACTCCTTTGAATCAAAATATCGATACAAAGTAGATTTTGCACTGCCTGATCTTGATGCTATTTGATCCATGGTGGATTGCTCAAATCCGACCTCAAGGAATACGTCTCTTGCTGCGGACAAAAAGGCATTTCGTACACTTTCTGATTTGCTTCTGGACATCGGTGCTCCACCAAATTCTAATCTACGATAAAATGATGTAAGATACCGAAACGATGAAGTATCGTTTCGGTATTGTCAAGTGGTGCGATTGTGGACAGGATAATTTACTTCAAATGGCGAGTCGACCTGCATATTTTTTGAGTTAATTGATTACCTTTACCTGATTCAGGATGCTGGCGTTATTTTTAAATTCCGAAAAAAAGCCATCGTACCGGATTCAAGCCATACGCCAACACCACCTCGCTGATTTGCACCCAGTTTCAAGTCTGTAACTATAAGTGATGGAGTTGATTTTGACCCTGACCCCGTATGTGATCCATTCATAATCAGGAATAACCGGCTTCATTCTGGCTGCATATTCTGGCAACCGGCAGATTTTTCGGCAAATTCGGAGGGCGTCATCCAGCCCAGTGCAGAATGGGGACGACTCTGGTTATAGTGTATGCGCC
>NZ_JQJR01000027.1:0-18710 GCF_000745615.1 Rahnella sp. WP5
AGCGCGCAGTGAAAAAAGCGCGGAGTCCAGAGGCCCGCGCGTTACCGGGTCTCTGGTCGGTGTGGGCCGACGCCCACGACCTTAAGGCCAGTTTGGGTGGCAACCCAAGGTTTTGTCATCCGTCCGTCACATTCCCCCTTTACCCTCACCTGCACTAATAAGTCCCAAAGAGGATAGTACCAACCATGATCATTCCAGCTACAGCCAGCGGGAATGCGCCTGCGCGCATGTCTTCTCCCCCCGCGATCTCTGTCCATCAGGTGTCCCATTTCTTTGGGAGCAACCCGGTACTCAATCATGTCAATTTATCCGTGCCGGAAGGCACGATCCTCGCCCTGCTTGGCCCTTCCGGCTGCGGAAAAAGTACGCTGCTGAAAATGCTGGCAGGATTACTCCATCCTGCGTCAGGACAAATCAGCTTCGATGGTGTCACTGTCGCCAGCGGGAAAATCAGTCTGCCACCGGAAAAACGTAATCTCGGGATGGCCTTTCAGGATTATGCCCTGTGGCCGCACATGACCGTGCGCCAGAACGTCGCGTTTCCGTTGCAGATGCGCGGCATCCGCGGTGCGATACAGCAGGAGAAAGTGATGGCGGCGCTGGAGCGCGTCGGACTGGCGAATTTTGTCTCCCGCCGCCCTGCCGAACTTTCCGGCGGTCAGCAACAGCGTGTGGCCCTCGCCCGCGCCATTGTGGCTGAGCCACGCATTTTGCTGTTCGACGAACCGCTGTCGAATCTTGACCGCGACCTGCGGGAAAGCCTGTGCGAGGAAATGGCAACATTGTTGCGCCAGCTCGGCACCACGGCGGTGTATGTCACCCACGATCAGCACGAGGCTCACGCACTCGCTCACCGCATTGCGCGCATGGACAAAGGCGCGATCGCCAGCATTGACCCGATTGACCCTTCCGTTGTTTCACCTTTTGTTGCTTAACCTTTGATGGAATGAAAATGATGACCCGCACACACAACAAAACCTCCAAAACGTTTTCCCGTACCAAAACAGGCGTAATGACAGCAATGACTCTTTCTCTCGCAATGGCGGCAGGCAACGCACAGGCACTGACGCTCTATACCGCCGGGCCGGGCTCGCTGGCAAAAAAACTGGCGGCAGGCTATGAAAAACAAAGCGGCGTAAAAGTCGATGTGTTCCAGGCAACAACCGGCAAAGTGATGGCTCGCCTGGAAGCCGAACAGGCCAACCCGCGGGCCGATATACTTATCTCAGCATCCTGGGATACCGCAACCGATCTCGAACAACGTGGCTGGTTGCTTGAATACCAAAGCCCAAATGCGGCACAGGTTCCCGCGCAGTTTAAAACCCCCTATTACGTCGCCCAGGGTATTTCCGCACTGGGCATCGTCTGGAACACAAAAAGTGGGACGACCGAGCCTAAAGACTGGGGCGATTTAGCCAAACCGGAATTCAAAGACAAAGTGACCACGCCGGATCCGTCTCTCTCCGGGGCGTCTCTGGATTTGCTGATCGGTCTACAAAATGCCCACGCGCAACAGGCCTGGAAACTGTTTGAGGATCTGAAAGCCAACGGCATGATTATCGCCGGACCCAACGCACAGGCGCTGACGCCGGTCTTACAGGGCGCGAAAGCTGCGGTATTTGGCGCGGTCGATTATGTGTCTTACGCCAGTATGCAGGACGGTGAATCGGTCAAAGTGATTTTCCCGAGCAGCGGAACGGTTATCGCCCCGCGCCCGATGATGATCCTCAAATCCAGCCAGCAGCCCAAAGAAGCCAAAGCCTTTATCGATTACGCGCTGTCGCCTGAAGGCCAGAAACTGGTCGCCGATGCCTGGCTGATGCCAGCCCGTACGGATATCGACGCCAAACGCCCGCTGTTTAAATCGCTGAAATTATTACCGGAAGCATCACAGGCTTCCGCATCACGTAAAGACGTTCTCGACCGCTTCGCGAAACTGTTCGGACAGCAATAATCCCTTCCCGGGCTGTTTGAAAAAACAGCCCGCTTCTGAGATTTAATCAATGAATAGAAATGCTTTCCTGCCGGGCATGACGGGCATTGCGCTGTTACTGCTGGTCGCGGTGCCAGTCAGTTTTGTGATTTTACAGGCGGTCTTTCCGCATCTGGATGCCGGCAGTTATTCGGCACCGTTCAGTGCATTTTATCGTGTTTTCGAAGAACCTCAGTTACGTGAACTGTTCGCGACAACATTAAAAGTCGGTCTGGGCGTGGCGATATGCAGTGGCCTGGTTGGCATTCCATTAGGTGCCTTGCGCGGCCTGTTCGTGCTACCCGCCGCCGCGCTGTGGGACATCCTGTTTCTGGTGCCCTTCCTTTTACCGCCATATATTGCCGCGCTGTCGTGGATGCTGGCGTTACAGACCCACGGTTATGTCCAGCAACTGCTGCCGTGGCTGCATCTGAATGATTTTTTGTTTTCGCTGCCGGGCATGGTGATGGTGATGACGCTGAATGTGTTTCCGGTCGTGTATTTCGCGGTATCGCGCAGCATGGCCGCCAGCGGCAGTCGTCTGGCAGATGTTGCGCGTATTCATGGTGCGGGTCCGTGGCGGGCATTTTTGCGCATCACTTTACCCATGGCATTACCGGCAATGGCCTCCAGTTTGTTACTGGCGTTTACGCTGTCGATTGAAGAATACGGCGTGCCCGGCGCGCTGGGTTCGCGCAGCGGCATTCTGATGCTCACCACCGGCATCGAACAGCGCCTTGCCGACTGGCCGATCGACCTGCCCGGCGCGGCAGTGCTGTCGCTGATGCTGGTTGCGATTGCGCTTTGTGCGTACAGCGTTCAGCGTGCAGTGCTGGCGGGCAAGAATGTGGAAAGCGTGACCGGCAAACCGGCGGACGTGACACAAAAAACGCCGGGAGTCTGGACAATTCCGGTGCTGATGTTGTTTACAGCGGTGGCAGTGATTGCCGTCGCACTGCCGATTGTCTCCACGCTGGCCACGGCGTTTTCCCGCACGTTGTCCGGCGGGCTGTCGTGGCAGAATCTGACCTTCCGCCACTTCAGTAATCTGTTTGCCGCGCACGGCGACGCGCTGAGTGCGCTGTCGACCAGCCTCAGTCTGGCGCTGGGTACCGCGCTGATCGCCGGGGCGACCGGCTTTCTTGCCTCGTGGCTGGTAGTGGCACGAAAAATTCGCGGTGCGGCGGTTATCGACGGTTTATCGCTGTTACCGGCGGCATTGCCGGGGATTGTGGTGGGTGTCGGTCTGATTCTGGCCTGGAACCGCAGTTTCTGGCCGGTGACGCCGTACAACACCTGGGGAATTCTGCTGCTGGCTTACTGCTGCCTGTTGCTGCCTTATCCGGTGCGTTATGTCAGCGCCGCGTTGAAGCAGATTGGCGGCAATCTGGACGCCGCCGCACGGGTGCACGGTGCCACGGCGGCGCAGACATTGCGTCTGATCCTGCTGCCGCTGGTATTTCCGAGCCTGCTGGCATCAATGATGATGGTTTTTGCCGTGGCGTCACGGGAACTGGTGACGTCCCTGCTGCTTTCACCGGCGGGCGTACAGACCGTATCGGTGTATGTCTGGCGTCAGTTTGAACAGGGTTCGGTGGGCGACGGGATGGCGATGGCGTCGGTTGCAGTGCTGCTGAGCCTGACGCTGATGTTGATTGCGGTCAGGCTGCAACAACGGCCCCCGGCTTAGCTTTCCCGCTGCGGTTCAGCGTGCGGGCGGTCACCGGAGGGGATCAGCAAACCGGCGGCGACTGCCAGTACCGAAATCACTGCAGACACCACAAATACCCAGTGCAGCGACGCCGCCACGCTGTCGGTCAGAGCACCCAGTTGCTGGCTATCCATTGCGCTGCGGGTGGCTTTTTCCATCAGTTGCTGTACCGGATCGTTTACCTGCGGCAGACGATATTGCAGATTCAGATTCAACGTTGCGCCAAGCACCGCGGTGCCAATGGCGGAACCCAGCATACGGGTAAAGAGTGTTGAGGCCGTCGCGATGCCGCGGATAGCCGGTTCAACGCTGTTTTGCACCGAGACAATAAAGGTGGTATTACACAACCCCATGCCCGCGCCAATCGAAAATGCCGCCAGACGCGCCATCCACAAACCGGACGATGGCGAAAGCAGCAACAGCGCCAGACTTCCGCCGACCAGCAATAATCCGCCAATGACCGCCGTTGCACGATATGAAGTCGCCTGCATCAGACGGCTGCTGAACATGCTCGCCAGCGGCCAGCCAATCGACATCAGCGCCAGCGTGGTGCCCGCCTGTAACGGCGTTCCGCCGAGTACGCCCTGCACATAGGTTGGCAAAAATGCGCTGATACCCATCATGGTGGCGCCAATGATCAACCCGCCAACATTTCCGGCAATAATCACTTTGCTTTGCCACAGCGCCAGCGGGAACAAAGGCTCCGGCGTTTTACGCTCCTGCCGGATAAGCAGCCATGCGCTGCCAACGGCTAATGCCATCAGTGCCAACGCCCAGTAACCCAGCACTTCAGCCTGCAACAGCGCCAGGAGTAAGGCCGCGACAGAAAGGGTCAGATAACCGGTACCGGCCAGATCCAGCTTATGTGGTTTACGCTGTCCGTCCGGCGGCAGGTATTTCACCAGAATGACCATCGCCACCAGGCCGACAGGCACGTTCACCCAAAACACCACCGCCCACGGGAAATGGGAAACAATAAACGCTCCCATCAGCGGGCCGACAATCGCCGAAACGCCCCATACGCTGGACAAATATCCCTGCGCTTTTGCCCTTTCCTGCGGGCCGTACACATTGGCAATCAGCGTGGTGGCTATCGGCGTGATTGCCCCTGCACCCAGTCCCTGTAAGGCACGAAAGCCGATCATCCAGCCAAGCGAAGGGGCGAATCCGCACAGGACAGAGCCGATCAGAAACAGCGTGGTGCCGATGAAAAACATTTTCCGGCAACCATACAAATCCGCCAGCCGCCCGTAGATGGGTACGCTGATCGCCTGCGTCAGCAGATAGACGGCAAACACCCAGCCGAGCAGCGAGAACCCACCCAGATCGCCAATAATGGTCGGCATCGCCGTCGCGACAATGGTCACTTCTACGGCGGCCATAAACATCGACAACATGCAGGCGGCAAGGATTAGAGGTCGGTGAGAAGATTTAACAGCAGACTTTACTTCAGGATGATTGACGGCCATGTTCTTTGTTTTCTTTAGCATTGTTTTGATGAGTGCACGCAGGCAGATACCAAATTATAGACAAAAAAGAGGCGCCGGGTTTGCACACAGCGCCTGTTAAGGACAGTTTAATTATGACAACATCAGTTATAAGTGTTGACTAAAAAAAGATGATTTATTGAGAAAGCGATTATGCGTCCTCTGGCCTGAATAAATGGATGGGTAAAGTGAGGCGTACGGGGGCTAATAAGTTGGAAAAAGCCAATGAGCGGGAGGGAGCAAAATGTCCACTACCATTAGTCCAGCGCGTCAGTCGCCCGGCACTAAATACGAGCTCACCAGCGAAATAAACTCCGCGTTCCCTTTCTATTATCACTCCCCCTTTTTTATGTTCACAGATACCCGTAAGAGAAGTATGTCCATGGACATTTTGATAATCTGCCTTGCCGCAAATAACAGCCCCCGGAGCATCATCCATGATAGCAAACACCCAGCCACCTCCATTTGGTACAAGGGTGCGTTGAGGATCCATTATATTAACAAGTTTATAATTTCCCGCCGCCTGACGGATAACTTCATAAACATATAACGGATTAGCGGGTTCCTGATCGACACATTTAGGGTCGATCACTTTCATCATTTTGCGTTTAAGCAACATGCTGTTCAATTTTGAATATTGCTTTTTTTCAGGCATTTAATTCCATCCATGATAAATTTTAAAAAACCGTCAGCCTCATACTTTAATCACCATTTCCAGGTTAAAGCTGGACAGGTCGATAAACTTCGCCATATCGCGGCTTTCCGCACGAGGTAAATACGGAATTTCACCGAGCAGCGGTGCGGAAATATTGACGCTGAGCGCATCAATCGTTTCCTGGTAATGAGCCAGACAGGGATTAATGCGGTTCGCCACCCAACCAAGCAGTGGTAAACCATCCGCAATAATCGCCTGCGCGGTTAATAACGCATGGCTGACACAACCTTCCTGAATACCTACCACTAATACTACCGGCATATTTTGCTGGCGGACCCAGTCCGAATATAAAAGATGCGGTGTGATCAATGTTCTCCAGCCGTCGCACCCTTCAACTACAACGGAGTCAGCCTCCTTACGCATGAAATTAAGACCGTTAGTCATTATTTCAAAAACATTTTCAGGGACCTGGCTGGCATAAATATCTTCATCAGCTAATGCCAGCGGAGTTATTTTATTAAAAGGATAAGAAATTGAAGATGACTGCTGGAGCGTTACCGCATCTTTATTTCGAACCCCGTCGGCCAGCTCCTGACTGCCTGTTGCAATAGGTTTATAGCCTAAAACGCAGCGATCCTGCGCGGCTAAAGCCTGAAGCAAGGCACGTGTGACAATGGTTTTACCTACACGGGCATCCGTACCCGTGACGAAAAAGTGCGTTAACATGGAATTCAGGCTCCGGGATCTCTCCGTCTTATTGAAAGATAGTCTCCGGTAAGAACACACCGCCAGAGACAAAGTCACGACAGAAAGTCTAGGCGATGCGGGATGAGAGCGGTTTGCGTTAGCGCAATGTTTTGTTGACTGTCCATGCAGTTAATGCGGAGGGCTTATATTTTTTTATTTACGAACACAGGTTAATGATATATCCCAATTAATGGAAATTACGACAGGGCGGCAAGGAAGAAAGTCCCGATGCGCTGACGAAGATCAAGGATTCGGGCGAACAAATGCAGCCAATGCAGAAGTAACTTCAATTTTGCAGGATATTAGCCTTGCAGTAATTTAATTAACAGGGATCCGCTATATAACGCATCTTTCACTAACGCCGCGCCGGGCATCGTTCCCTGATTATAGAATTGTGTCGATTCAAGTTTGATATTTTCGCTATAGGCGGGAAGCGATTGCTGCTGAATACAGGACATTATCGCGGGATGGAGAATATCCTGAGATAAATTCAGCGGTGAGCCGATCAGCACTTTCTCCGGATTAAACAGATTGACCATGATCGCCAGAATGCGTCCAACGCTTTGTCCGACGCTAATGATCACATCACGCGCTAGCTGATCGCCACGGTTTGCTGCATCACACACGGCCTCGATAGTCAGCGACACACCATGCAGTAAGCTGGCCGGAACCGGTACCGTTAACCGCTGACGAACCAGATCAAGAATGCTGTCAGTGCTGGCGACAGTTTCAAGGCAACCGTGATTGCCGCAATAACAGCGCTTGCCGTAAGGATCGACCTGCGTATGGCCGATTTCCGCCACACTGCTGCTGCCCGCGTGCAACACGCGCCCGCCCGTGATCACCCCTGCTCCGACGTTGTGATCAATCACCACCTGTACCACATTTTTACAACCCCGGGAGGCACCGTATAGCAACTCGGCCAGCGTCCAGGCACCGATATCGTGCTGCACATACACCGGCAAACCGGTGTGCTCAGACAGCGTGTCGCCCAGCGGCATATCAAACACGTCATGATAAAACGGCATGCGGTGCACAATGCCACGCCGTGCGTCGATCATGCCCGGTAAGGTAATGGCGATGGCGGTGAGACGTTCGAGTTTGCGCTGATGACGGATAAAAAACTGATCGATTTCCGAAATAATACGTTTAAGCAGAGGTTGCGACGCCTGTTCCGGCAGCGGGAGGACTTCTTCTACCACCAGTTTACTGCTGAGATCACGCAGACCCAGGGTAATGGAACCGAGGCTGATACGTGCTGAAAGGTAATGCCAGGCCTGCGTATCGAGCGCTAAACCAATGGCCGGACGCCCGCGGCTACCGGGATCCTGAAATTCAGTTTCCAGCACCAGATGCGCCTGGATTAACTCACGAACTATCTTGGTGATACTGGCAGGAGCCAGTTGTGCTTTCTTTGACAATTCAATGCGCGAAATAGGACCAAACTGATCTATCAGGCGGTACACAGCACCGACATTGGTTTGTTTTATCTGATCTATATGTCCTGGTTGCCCGTCGGGGATCACTCAAGGAACTCCTGTTATTTTCGCGCTTCAAAATAAAGATTAGGGCTATGTTGGAGTTTTTGTTATATGTCGTCAACTATTTGATTCGTTATGTGATTTGGTGCACAAATTGCGCGAAAACACGCTCAGAATTGACTGGAAATACAGCATCTTCTGACTTCGCCTCCTTATTCTTCGTGTAACAACAAATCCATAAATGCCCGGGCTGCGGCAGTCGCAGGACGCCGCGCGTGATTCACCAGCCAAAGCTCTGTCGTGCCCTGCAGCGTGCCAAATCGCAAATACCTCACCCCTTCAACCTGAATACGCAGATAAGAAGCGGGCAGAATTGACACCCCGAGACCGGCCGCGACCAGGCCGATAATGGTCAGCGGTTCGCCGACTTCCTGAGTGATATACGGCGTGATCCCCTGCACTTTGAGCTGGCCGAGTATATCGTCGTAAAGCGACGTGCCGACATCTTTGGAGAAAAACACAAAAGGCTGATCGGCAAGGTGCTGAAAAGTCAGTTCACCCTCTTTAAGCGCATTCAGCGGATGGTCTTTGTGCACCACAGCAATCAGCGGCTCGGACAGCACAAGATGGTGTTCCAGCTCCTCCGGTAACTCGCCATTACGCATAATGCCCAGATCCAGTTTTCCCTCCAGTAACGGTTCGATCTGCTGTTTGCTGTTGAGCTGCTCAATGCGAATATTGACATCCGGATAGGTCAGACGAAAACGGTGCAAGGTGCGGGAAACACGACGTAAAAACGGTGCCGAAGAGGTCAGCCCGAGGGTCAGATTGCCTGACTCGCCGCGATGAATGCGTGCCGCCTGAGCGGACGCCTCACCGACACGCTGCAAAATCTGCCGGGCTTCCGGCAGAAACGCCTGTCCCGCCTGCGTCAGCCGCACGCTGCGGTTGTTGCGGTAAAACAGCGCGGCGCCGAGATGGGTTTCCAGCGCCTGAATTTGCTGGCTCAGCGGCGGCTGGGAAATGTGCAGACGTTCCGCTGCCCGGCCAAAATGCAGTTCCTCGGCAACAGCGATGAAATAACGTAGATGACGCAGTTCGATGTGGTTCATGATGTGGATTAATTCACCCGATTGATACTTTAAACATATCGTTTTTGACTGATTAATATATTAGACAATAAACCTCGCAGCGTTAAAATTCTTATACATTTTAAAATTAAGTTTTACAGCCCCCGTATTAAGGACTTCCAGTGAAAACCTCCCGGCGGATTTCCGCTGCACCAGCCAGTGATTCAGTTAACGACGACGAGTTAAATCCTGAAACCCCCGTCGCCCGCTCCGGACTTAAAACCCCTTTTATCAAACGTGGTACGCCGCAATTTATCCGCGTCACCCTTGCGCTGTTTTCAGCGGGTCTGGCGACGTTTGCCCTGCTGTATTGCGTCCAGCCAATCCTGCCAGTGTTGTCGCATGATTTCGGCGTTTCACCGGCCACCAGCAGCCTGTCGTTGTCGTTGTCCACCGGTTTAATGGCGATTGGTCTGCTGTTCACCGGGCCAGTTTCTGATGCCGTCGGGCGTAAATCAGTGATGGTGGTGGCGTTATTTCTCGCTGCGGGCTGCACGCTGGTCTGTTCCTTTATGCAAAGCTGGGAT
Organism: Rahnella sp. WP5; assembly: GCF_000745615.1. Classification (NCBI taxonomy): domain Bacteria; kingdom Pseudomonadati; phylum Pseudomonadota; class Gammaproteobacteria; order Enterobacterales; family Yersiniaceae; genus Rahnella; species Rahnella sp. WP5. The sequence goes on from NZ_JQJR01000027.1 coordinate 9,711, forward strand.
GGCATTCTCATCATGCGTGCGCTGATCGGCCTGTCGCTGAGCGGCGTGGCGGCAGTCGCCATGACTTATCTCAGTGAGGAAATCCACCCGAGCGTGGTCGCTTTCTCGATGGGCCTATACATCAGCGGAAATTCTATCGGTGGCATGAGCGGACGTTTGGTCAGCGGCGTGCTGACGGATTTCTTCTCCTGGCGTATCGCCGTTGCCGTCGTTGGTTTCTTCGCGCTCGCGGCGGCAATTATGTTCTGGCGCATTCTGCCGCCGTCAAAACATTTCCGGGCAAGCTCGCTGAAACCACGCAAGCTGCTGATTAACTTCAAGCTGCACTGGCGCGACAGCGGCTTGCCGCTACTTTTCGCCGAAGGTTTCCTGCTGATGGGGAGTTTCGTGACCATGTTTAACTACATCGGTTACCGTCTGCTTTCATCGCCCTACAATCTGAGCCAGGCGATTGTCGGCATTATCTCTGTGGTCTATCTGATGGGCACCTACAGCTCGCCGAAAGCCGGTGCGCTGACCGGTGTTTATGGCCGCGGTCCGGTGCTGATCGGCGCAACAGCGCTCATGCTGCTGGGGATTTTGATCACCGCCTTCTCGCCGGTCTGGCTGATTTTCATCGGTATGATCCTGGTTACCGGCGGGTTCTTCGCCGCCCACTCCGTCGCCAGCGGCTGGATCGGGCGTCGTGCACGCCGCGCAAAAGGACAGGCTTCCTCGTTATACCTTTTCAGTTATTACGCAGGGTCGAGCGTCGCCGGGACATCAGGCGGATTCTTCTGGCACTCATTTGGCTGGTACGGGATTACCGGGTTTATCAGTTTGATGCTGATTGCCGGTGTCGGTTTCGGCTTTAAGCTGATGAGCTTATCTGAGGCGAAAGCGGTTTAACTGGTTTGCTCCTCACCCTTCGCAGGGGGAGGAGCAGACCCAAAATCTACTCCCCTAATTTCCCCATTCGCCGCTGGCTATCCCCCTCAAACAACTGCATTCGCGCAGTATCAATCTGTACCCACACGCGATCCCCCGGCGCGGCACCCGATCTCACCATGCTGTAAACACTCAGGCTTTCACGGCCAAATTTACCGTGGATCAGTTCGCTCAGACCGGTCGGTTCAATCAGCGTGATGTCCAGCGGCACGGCGCCCGGCGCACCCTCTTCGCACAGCACAATGGCTTCAGGGCGGACGCCATAAATCACCTCTGAACCACTTTGCAGATTCATGATTGAAGGATCCACCGGCAGCGTTAATTCCGGCGTAATCCGTAACTGCGGTGCAGAATCACCCAGTTCCAGTGTGCCGTTGATGAAGTTCATTGAAGGCGACCCGATAAAGCTGGCAACGAATTTATTGGCCGGTGTGTCGTACAGTTCCAGCGGCGTGCCGACCTGCTGGATCAGGCCATGATTAAGCACCACGATACGGTCGGCGAGGGTCATGGCTTCGACCTGATCGTGCGTCACATAAACAATGGTGTTTTTCATTCTCTGATGCAGGCTTTTGATTTCAATCCTCATCTGCCCGCGTAACTGCGCATCCAGGTTGGAAAGCGGTTCATCGAACAAAAACACCTGCGGTTCGCGCACGATTGCCCTGCCCATTGCCACCCGCTGACGCTGCCCGCCGGAAAGCTCTTTCGGGCGGCGATGCAGCAGCGCAGTCAGCCCGAGGATATCGGCAGCTTTATTTACCGCAGCCTCAATCTCCGCTTTCGGGCGTTTTTGTACTTCGAGGCTGAAGCCCATATTGCGCGCCACGGTCATGTGCGGATACAACGCATAACTCTGGAATACCATTGAAATGTCACGGTCTTTCGGCGCTACCTGATTCATCAGACGCGAACCAATATGAATGTCCCCCGCCGTCGCCAGTTCCAGCCCGGCGATGGTACGCAGCAGGGTCGATTTACCGCAACCGGACGGCCCGACCAGCACCACAAACTCACCGTCTTTAATGGTCAGGTTGATATGTCGCAACACTTCGACATTTTCGTAACGTTTTTGAAGATCGGAAATCGTAATCTGAGCCATAAAATTATCCTTTAACCGCACCCGCAGTCAGCCCCTGAACCAGGTAACGCTGAATGAACGCAAAGAACAGACAGGCAGGAATGAGCGCCAGCACGGCCGCCGCCATCATGTCGCCCCATGAAACCGCGAATTTCGACACAAAACTGAGTAAGCCAACCGGGAACGTCATCACCTCGTTTTTGTTGATGAGCATCAGCGAGAACAACAATTCGCTCCACGCGGCGGTAAACACGAAACCTAACGTTGCCGCCATGCCCGGTAACGTCAGCGGGATGATGACTTTGCGCAGCGCCATAAAGCGGCTGCACCCTTCCAGCATCGCGGACTCTTCCAGATCCTTCGGAATGCTGTCGAAAAACGACTGCATCAGGAACGTGGCAAAAGGGACGTTAAAGGCGGTGTAAATCAGCACCAGCCCCAGCAGGCTGTTGGTCAGGCCGAGTGGTGCCATTACTTTGTAAATTGGCGCGAGGATCATCACCAGCGGGAACATCTGCGTAAACAGCAGCAGCGCGGCCATCACCGTTTTGCCGCGAAAACTGAAACGGGAAAACGCAAAGCCTGCGCCGGCAGCAATGATCGTGGTCAGAAATGCCGTGCCGAATGACACAATCAGACTGTTGAAGAAATACAGTGGAAACTGGCTTTCCGTAAACACCCGCTGAAAATGTGTCAGCGTCATCTCACCCGGCCACATCCGCACGCCTTCGCTGTAGAGCAGTTTATCCGGTGTGACTGAGATTTTGATCAGCCAGTAAATCGGGAACAGCGCGAACACCAGGTAAAACAAAATCCCCAGCCGGTGTCCGCCCTTGCGCAGCCACGCGTTGAATGACAATGCGTTCATATGAGCCTCCTTATTTCAGCAACTGATGGCGGATGCGCAGTAAAACCAGCGCGTAAAGCGTCATCAGCACCAGCAGGAACACTGCCATCGCCGACGCATAACCAAAGTCGAGTTTGCGGTACGCAGTGGTGAAGATGAAACTCGACAGAATCGAGGTGGAATTGGCCGGGCCGCCGTCGGTCATCACCACAATCAGGTCGGCGAAATTCGCAATCCAGATGGTGCGCAGCATCACCGTGATGGCAATCATCGGTGCCAGAAACGGCAGTGTCACTTTGCGAAACTGCTGCCAGCCGGTCGCCCCGTCCATGGCCGCCGCTTCGTACAAATCTTTCGGAATCGACTGCAACGCCGCCAGCAACGTTATGGCGAAAAACGGAATGCCGAACCAGACGTTGGCCACCACCGGGCCGTACAGCGCCAGTTGCGGATCAGACAAAATATTGTACGGCTCGGAAATGATATGCAGGTCAGCCAGCCAGTAAGGCAGTACACCAATCACCGGATTGAGCAACCACGCCCAGGTCAGGCCGGAGAGAAACGCCGGAACCGCCCACGGCAGAAACACCAGCGCCTGCACCCAGCGGCGGCCGGGAAACTCACGGTTGAGCAATAAGGCTAACCCCAGCCCCAGCGCGAACTGCAACACCAGTGAAGTCAGTGTCCAGTTGAAGGTATGGCGCAGCGCAGCATAGAAATGCCGGTCATCAAACATGGTGCGGAAGTTATCCAGCCCGACCCAGCCGGTATCGAAAGGGTTAAGCAACTGGATGTTCTGAAAAGCATAGGAAATGCCGATGGCCATCGGAACAAAGATAAACAGGCCGATCAGCACCAGCGTCGGGCTGAGATAAACCCAGGGTTCCAGCAGCGCCCGCAAACGCGGGAAGCGCGGCACGGCAGCGGTGTCTGGCGGTGAAACTTCCAACATCATGACGCGTCTCCGTTGAGAAGAATATCGAACTCCGGCAGCAGATTCGCGCCGGAGTTATCCGGTTTACTTTTGCGCAGCCAGCCAGGCTTTCTGTTCTTTGGTCAGGTATTTCGCCCAGTCTTTCACCATGCTTTCGGTGTCGTTCTGGCCGAGCAGCGTTTCCTGCGAACTGTCTTTCACAATCACCGAGTTGAAATAGCCCCAGCCTTTGAGGTGCGTTGGCATAGTCAGCGGGATGTAATCCGGGCTGTTCAGCTCGGCAAACCAGCCTGCAAACTGCGGCGCGTGGTAATACGCATCCTGCTCTGCGCCCTTATAAATCGGTAAGGTGCCGACAAATTTCGACCAGGTGAGGTTGTTTTCTTTGTTACTGAGGAAGGAAATCAGATCCCAGCTTTGATCCTGATTTTTGCCCTGTTTGAACATCGACCAGCCGGTATAACCGATGGTCGGATAGGCTTTGCCGTTCGGCCCGAGCGGCATTGGCGCGACCGAGAAATCGTCAGGATTCATGCTGTTTTTGATGGCGATCAGCGCGTCCGGATCCTGATCGAGCATTGCGCATTTACCGGAATAGAATCCGGAGACGATTTCGTTAAAGCCCCAGTTGACGCTGTCTTTTGGCGCATAACCCTTCTGGTACATATCCACCAGGAATTGCGCACCTTTAATCGCACCAGGTTTGGTCAGCGTGCTGTTGCCCTCTTTATCGAAGAAGTCCGGCGAGCCGTTCATCGCCGCCATAAACATCATCCAGGCATTCGTGCCGCCGACGCCGCCGCGCATGCAATAACCGCTGATGCCGTTACCCAGCGCGCTGATTTTCTTCGCATCCGCCATAAACTCATCCATGGTTTTCGGCGCGTCGGTCAGACCCGCCTGCTGGAAGAGTTTTTTGTTCCAGAACATGGCCCGCAGATAAAAACCGTACGGGATCATGGTGGCGGTGCCGCCGGAAGAACGCGCCATGGTCAGCGTTTTGTCAGTCAGATCCGGCGTGCCCGACCAGCCTTTCAGCCGCGGTTCGAGATCAGCCAGCATGCCGTTACTGGCATACAGCCCTTGCCAGGTGTCCGGCATTTCCACCACATCCGGGTATTGTCCGCTCTGGATCATGGTGCCAAGCTTTTCAAACGCCTGTCCCCAGGGCAGCGACACCACGTCGATCTCGACATCAGGGTGCTGCGTTTTGTAAGCGGTTAACATTTTTTGCAGCATTTCAGTACGCGCCGGGCTGGTGATCACTTCCACCAGCGTCAGTTTGGTGGCGGCAAAACTGGCGCAGGAAAACAGGCTGACGCTGAGCGCCAGCAGGCTGAGCGCATGACGTTTCGGGTGTCGCATAATCTTGATTCTCCACGGTGAAAAAAGTCGGAACACAGGAACGGTCTTTCAACAAAGGCCTCAGGAACAGGCGCTTTCGATGGCGTTTTTCAGGTCACGCCATAAATCTTCGGTCTCTTCCAGCCCGATAGAAATGCGGATCACGCGGGGCGACACACCGAAATCTATTGCCGAGTTGAATTCGCCCGCCTGATTCAGCACAGAAATGGCTGGCATCACCAGACTTTCGAAACCGCCCCAGCTGACCCCCATACGGAACAGGTTCAGCGCGTTACAGAACGTCGGAATATCGATGCCTTCGCTCAGCTCAAAGGAGAACAAACCGCTGTAGCCGGTCAGCGTGGAAGTCGGCAACGGGTCAAGTCCCGGATGATTCACCTGCGTGATGCGCGAATAGCCCTGCAACCGGCGCGCCAGTTCCAGCGCACTTTCGTGATGCTGGCGCATACGCAGCGGCAGCGTGCGCAGGCCGCGCAGCAGCAGCCAGGCTTCATTGGCAGAAAGTTTGCCGCCTAAAAACGGGCTGATATAACGACTGATGGCGCTGATGCGTTCCTGGCTGGAAATCACCAGCCCGGCGACCACGTCGCTGTGCCCGCTGATGTATTTCGACGCGGAATGAATGACCAGATCGATGCCCGCAGCCAGTGGCTTCTGGAAAATCGGCGACGCCCAGCTATTGTCGATCATCGTTATTACGCCGTATTTTTTCGCCAGTTCCGCGATGGCCCGCAGATTTTGTTCGCCCATCACCCAACTGTTCGGGCTTTCGAGATACAGCAGTTTCGCGCCCTGCATCGCCTCTTCCAGCGCGGGCAGTGAACCGCCATCGACAAACTGTGATTCAATCTGAAAACGGGTGCAAAAACCGCGCAGAAAGCGGTAAGTGTCCGGGTAGACGTGATTCACGCACACCACTTTATCGCCGGGACCGGCCACGCTGAGAATGGCGTTACTGATCGCCGCCATGCCGCTGCCGAACGCCAGACAGGCTTCGCCGCCTTCCAGTTGCGCCACTTTTTTCTGCAATTCGACGACGGTCGGGTTATCAACGCGGGAATACAAAGCATGGTCGCTGTCGCCGCGAAAACGGGCAATCATGCTGTCATAATCAGTGAAACTGAATAACGAAGACTGATAGATTGGCGGCGAAATCGCTCCGCGATCGTGGCGGGCGTCGTGCACTAAACGGGTGTTTTCCCCTAATTCAACAGGCTGGCTCTTATCATCTTGCTGCATTGATCACTTCCTTCATGTCACGTTCAGTTATGTTCAGAATGTCGTTGCTTAGCCTGCGCGCGTTTTCCGGTTCACGGCGCGCAATGGCTTCAAATAACATGCGATGCAGCGGAAAAGAGTCGCTGAACAGCGCCTGCTCAGGCGGCGATTCAAAAAAGGCATGCAGCAGGTCATAAATGCCGCCGACCATTTGCAGCAGCAGCGGATTGTGCGCCGCGCTGTAGATTGCCGCGTGAAACTGCCAGTCTTCTGCCCCGGCGGAACCGACGCTCAGATGGACTTTTTCCATCACATCCAGCTTCTGTTCGATAAACAGCAAATCGCTTTCCGTCGCACGTACCGCCGCCAGCGCGGAAGCCTCGCATTCAATGATCCGGCGCACTTCCAGTGCATGAAGCATGGTGGCTGAGTCATTCTTAAAGCGCAGGGACAGAAAGCTGTCGTTAGCGGTAATTTCAGACTGCAAAAACGTGCCGCTGCCTTTTTTGCGCACGATAATCCCCAGCGCTTCCCAGCGTTTCAGCGCCTCGCGTACGGTGTTACGGCTCACCGCCAGCCCTTCGGCCAGCACGCGCTCAGGCGGCAATTTCTCGCCGATACGGGTGCCGGACTGCGCCACATAGCGGGTCAGTGCATCGAGCACCAGCGTGTCGCTTTGTTGTGGCGCAATCGGATGCAATAAATTTATGTCGCCGTTCATTGGCTTCTCCGCACTTTGGCTTGTGCAAACATCGGCCATAATTGGCCCAACAACTCAACCTGTGGACCACTTTGCAATTTGTCTGCCAGTTTTAAAAACAACCGTTAAGCGAATGATTTACAGACACAATGAGTAAATTTCATCCCAAACGGGAAAGCAGCGACACGATCGCGGTGGTGCAAAAACATGGAGTTTTGTTACGACGCTGTGCAGGAAATGTTCTGTGATGTAGCACGGGATGAATTGACGCCCACTCGTGCAAATGATAATTGTTATCATGTAAATTCATCCCCTCAGGCAGGTTGGAATGACACCGAACACTGAATCCTCCGCAGCAGCGTCCTGCTGCATCGTCGGCGGTGGCCCCGCAGGATTAATGCTGGGATACCTTCTGGCGCGAAAGGGAATTGACGTCACTGTGCTGGAAAAGCACAGCGATTTTTTACGCGATTTTCGCGGCGATACCATTCATCCGTCTACACTGGACATCATCTGGCAACTGGGTTTTCTCGACGAGTTCCTCGCCCTGCCGCATCAGCGCGCTGAAAAGCTTTATGGCGAGATCAACGGCCAGGAAACCACGCTGGCGGATTTCAGTCATCTGCCGACGCAGTGCAAATTTATCGCTTTTATGCCGCAGTGGGATTTTCTCAACTTCATCGCCAGCAAGGCTGCGCAACTGCCCAATTTCCGGCTGATTCATAACGCGCAGGTCCTGTCATTGCTGGAGGATAAATGCCAGGTATCCGGCGTTCTTGCTGAAGTGAATGGCGAAACGCAGCATTTTGATGCAGATCTGGTCGTCGGCTGCGACGGGCGTAATTCCATCGTGCGCGAACAGGCCGGGATGGAAATCCGCCGTTATGGCGCGCCACGTGACGTGTTATGGCTGAAAATCCCCAAACGCCCGGATGATCCTCAGTGGTCGATGGGGCATCGCGGGCCAAAGAAAAACTTCATCATGATCGACCGGGGTGATTACTGGCAGTGTGGGTATTCAATCCCGAAAGACAGCCTGAATGCGCTCAAAGCACAGGGCATCGCGCCTTTTCTCGACCTGCTGGCGGAAGTGTCGCCGTTTGAGCGCCAGCGCTTAGCCGACGATATTCTCAGCTGGGAAAACGTACGCTTGCTGGTGATCCGCATCGACCGTCTCAAAGAATGGGCTAAACCGGGTCTGTTGTGCATCGGCGACGCGGCACATGCAATGTCACCGATTGGCGGCGTCGGCGTGAATCTGGCGATTCAGGATGCGGTGGCGACAGCGAATATCATCACTGAACCGCTGAAGGCCGGACGCCTGACGCTGCGACACTTAAAACGTATCCAGCGCCGCCGCGCGTTCCCGACGTGGGCGACGCAGGCATTACAGATTATGATCAGTAAAGCAGGACAGAAACAAAGGAAGCGTGCCCCTTCACGGCTGGAAGCGTGGCTGCGCGGGCGGAAATTTATACCTTTCCTGTTTGGACGCCTCATCGGAGTCGGGTTTTATCGGGAAATCCCGAAGCTTTGATTTTGGGTTTGCCATCCGAACTGGCCTTAAGGTCTAGGTCTAGGTTAACACCTTGGGTTGCCACCCAAACTGGCCTTAAGGTCTAGGTCTAGGTCAACACCTTGGGTTGCCACCCAAACTGGCCTTAAGAGGCGCCTATCGCCGCGCCTCTTAAGAATCTCCGGCTCTTTTACTGCGCGCTCCGCTCGCTGGCTATGTTTCAGGTATCACGGCGACAGGCTGGAAATCTTGCCGCTTTGCGGTCCCTTCTCTCGGTCCTGGAGCCTTTGGTCTCCAGGCCGCTCCGTTCAGCAAGATTTCTGAATCGCCCGCACGATCTTAAAGTCAAAGACAGAATGTTGTGATCTTTTAGAAAAGTGGATTGGCGTGATCAAAAATGGCACCGAATGAA
>NZ_JQJR01000028.1:0-17936 GCF_000745615.1 Rahnella sp. WP5
ATTCTGCCCCCACGCAGAGCCCCAGGCATTCGCGGGTGTACAGGTCGATAACCGTCAGCAGGCGCAGTCGTCGCCCGTCAAACAGCGCATCAGAGACAAAATCCATGCCCCAGACGTGATTCGGATACAGACCCTGCGGCTGCGGTTGTCGGCGCTGTGCGGCCGTTTGAGGCGCAGCGACAGCCCCTGCTCGCTGTAAAGCCGGTAAATCCTTTTGTGGTTATCGCGCCAGTCTTCCCGTCTGAGCATCACGTGTACCCGGCGGTAACCGTAATGCACCCGGGTTTCGGTGATCTCGCGGATGCGCAGGCGCAGCGCACTGTCATCGGCAGCAACAGAACGATACCTGAACGAGCTGCGGCTGAGTCGCAGCGCAAAACAGATTTGTCTTTCGCTGGCACCGTATCGGGCCTGTAAATCCCTGACCCATTCGCGCAGGCGTGCCAGCGTCAGCTCTTTTGTGCCAGCACGCCCTGCAACATGGCCTTATCGAGGCTGAGGTCAACAACCAGCCTCTTCAGCCGCAGATTTTCCTCTTCCAGCTGCCGCATATGTTTGAGTTCCGAAGGGGAAATTCCGCCGTACTTCTTGCGCCACGTGTAAAAGTGGCATCAGAGATACCCTGCTTACGGCAGACATCCGGCACGGACGTCCCCAGCTCGGCCTGCTTGAGAGCAAAGATAATCTGCTCTTCGGTGAATCGTGACTTTTTCATCGGCACCACCTCCGCTCAGGGGGGGGATTTATCATGCCGGAATTCTGTTTCTGAATGGAGCAGGATTTTGGGTCAGGGTCAGAAACATCAATATGGCGGTGAGTCTGCGTGCGTGGTTTTTGTCGTCTGTTTTATGGATTGTTTTTTGCATCAGACATCTTTCGGTGTCGGTTATCGGTGCTATGATCGGCATAACTCAGTCAGGTTGTTGGTTTGGGATATTCAGCGATTGATCAGATCGCTTAAATCGGACTGAGTTCCCTTCAAGTAATCTACTATTTGGAACCGCTATTTAGGGGAATTACTTCGGTAATCCATTGATGAACTTCGCTAGCTCAACAATTTGCTCATCGGTAAGGTTGGCTTTAGCTCGGTTTCCTTTACCTTCTATTTTGCCATCACGCCGTGCCTTCAGTCCTTCGATCATGACATCTTCAGAGAGTGTGTTCAGCGCTGGCGCTTGATCCATTGCCTTCTTGTCAGCCAACCGACCGTGACACCCTGAACAACGCTGCTCATAGATCCCTTTCCCCTCCGCCTGAGCCGCCCTAGGCACCAGCAAAACCAATGACAGGCATGAGAAAAGAAGGCATGAGGAGAATACGGAACACTTCATTATGCCCCCAGTGCAATCTGCTGAAATAGCATGGTTAACGCCTGATCGTTGCGCGCCCCTTGATGCACTGCGGTCACTTTCCCCTGGGCATCAATGAGAAATGAGGTCGGTGTACCAATAACGGCATAACGTTCCTGGGTAATTCCAAGTTGATCGCGCACAACGGGGTAACCGATCTGCCGCTGAGACAGCACCGGACGAAGATCCACCTGCTCGGCATCCGTATTTACTGCAACGACCACAATCTTATCGCCATAGGTTTTACTGAGTTTTTCGAGCGTGGCCATTTCAGAGACACAGCCCCCGCAGCTTACCGACCAGAAATTCAGGTAGACCGTTTTACCTTTCCAACGATCCAACGACGCCTGTTCTCCCTGTAAGTCATAGGCCGCCAGTGCGGGCGCCTCTTTTCCCAACGCCACGTTGTCCTGTTTGCAGCCTGCAAGCAACGTCACAGCGACCAAGGCCACCATCAATGAACACTTACGCCATAACATGCTGCTGACTCCCCGTACTGATAACCTTACCGTGCTGTAGGCGGATAATGCGATCGGCGACCCGCCCCAATTCTGGGTTATGTGTCACCATCACAATAGTACGCCCCTGTTGATGCAATTGATTGAGAAGAGCCAAAACACGCTGCTCATTCTCTTCATCCAGATTTCCTGTCGGTTCATCAGCGAAAATAACCGGGGGTTGATTCACCAATGCACGGGCAATACATACGCGTTGCTGCTCTCCGCCAGACAGTTGGCTGGGGAGATGGCTAACGCGATGCGACAACCCAACCTGTTCCAGCACATTGCGCGCTGCCACCTCATCCACCACGCTGTGATAATGCTGCGCCAACATGATATTCTCCAATGCGCTAAGAAAGGGGATCAGGTGGAACTGCTGAAAGACCAGGCCGATCTTATCGGCACGGAACTGACGACGCCCTTCTTCATCAAGCGCAGCCGCATCGGTACCATCCAGCAATACCTGGCCTTCAGTAACGGTATCCAGACAAGTCAAAATATTCATCAGAGTGGTTTTGCCGGAGCCGGATGCGCCCATAATGGCAACGAATTCACCGCGATTAATGCAGATATTGATGTCATCCAAGGCGGTAACCTCGCCAAACCGCTTGAAAAGATGGCGGGTCTCAATCACCGCCTGCGATTCTGGTTGCGGACTGACCAGCCTGACTGTTGAACTCTTCACCTTATTCTCCTTTTAACACTCTGGCCGGTTGAACATCTATCGCATAGCGGGTTGGCACAATCGCCGCCAACGTCGCCACCAACACGGACGAAAGCAACGTGAGTGGGAAAACCGGTGCCCGCAGCGCGATCGCCGCATTGAAAACGGTATGCCCAACCAACTGCGCCAGCAAAAAGCCCAGGACGATGCCCGTCAATGCCGCCGCCAGAGAGATCAACAGAGTCTCTGTTAACATCTGGCGAATAATGTCTCGATCGCCCGCGCCCAGCGCTTTCTGCAACGCGAATTCGCGCGAGCGCTCACTCACCATCGCCAGCAGCGTCGTGTTCACACACAGAGAAGACAAGACGAGGATCACCACAGAGACCACCCCCATCAGCCCTTTGATTTTATCCAGCACTTGCCCTTCAGACGCTGAAACTTTCAGGATCGGCCTGATTTCAAGTTGAGGATATTGCTGGCGTAACTCCCTGGCGAAATTGTCTACCTGGCCAAGGTCATTATTGACATTTAACAGCGCATTACTGATTTTTCCCGGTTGATGCAGCCACTTTTGCGCCAGTTCGAGACTCACGATCAACACATTATCCGTCGCATCGCCGGACTCAACGATGCCCTTGATTTGCAGGCGCTGCTGACCGTCATTCCCTACCAACGTAATACTGTCACCCACTTTCACCTGTAGTCGATTAGCCAACTTGACGCCAATCATCGCATTGCGATCGTCAAAATTCACCCCGATCCACTGCCCGCTCACCTGCCAGTAAGGCACCAACGGTTGTAGTGAATCAAACCAGACGCCCATCACCACCACTTTCTCCAGTTCGGTACGCGCCATGCCATACAGGTAAGGGCTGCCTGCGTTGATTAGCCCCGCAGGCGCGGTGGTCAAGATCTGCTGGAAATCGGCCTGCGACAGCGTATTGTCGCTGGCCGGGCCAATATAGAAATTGGCACCAAAGGTCCGCAGCTCCTGACTCATCTTGGCATTGATGTCAAAATAGACCGCCGACATCGCCGTCACTATCGCAGCCCCTACAGTCAATGCAGCAAAAACCACGCTCACGCGTTGCATTCTGAGGCGCAGAGCGCGGATAACCAGTAACCAGAACATGCTCTTCACTGGCACCGTTTTTTTCATGCTCCCGGCGGGTTGATCAGCGGCCATACAGCACCTCCACAGGATACAGTCGTGCAATACGTCGCGCCGGGAACCAGGTGCCAATCAAGGCAATCAACACTGAAACGACCAGTACGCAAGGTGCCACAATCCAGGCAAAACTCAGGGGTGCACCGAACAACATCAGGCCGATAGCTTTCGCCAATCCCCACCCGGCTATGCAGCCCAGCACCCCACCCAACAGGCCACTAAGCGCAGCTTCAAGATAGAACAGCAGCATGATCTGCCATTGCCTGGCACCTAACGCTTTCATTAAGCCAATCTCTTTTGCGCGTTCCATAATGGTACTGGTCATCAGCGATGCAATCCCCATCGCCGCAGCGACCAGCGCCGCAAGCGTCACCACCGCCAACAACAGTTGAATTTTTCCAATTACCACCCCCTCAGACGCGGCTACTTGCCAGATTGGCCTCACCGCAGACCCCGAGATGGCTTCTTCCAACTGATGAGCAATCGACGAAACATAGGCCGTGCAATACCAGAGATCATATTCCTCAGCATTCAGCCCTTCGAGGTTCTCGCGCGCCCTGCGTGACAGATCATTTTCCGGCACCGTCAGCGCGGAAACACGAATCGACTGAACCTTGCCTGGCAACCCCATCAGCGTCTGTACCGCCGCCAGCGGCATAACCAACTGCCGTTCCTCATCACCACCGCTGCTTAAGACGCCGGTGATCTTCAGGGTTAACGCCGCCGCGGGTCCTCTGATTCTGAATGAATCCCCGACTGACCAGTGGTTCTGTATCGCCAGTTGTTTTCCCATCAGAGCCTCCACCGGAGCACCTTCAGCCATCGGCTCCTGCGGCCACTCGCCCTGCACTTGCCAGTAAGGACTAATGATCCGTTGCCCAGTTTGGTAATCCTCCTCATCCGGCACATTGACCGGTTGCGAGAAAAAGGTTCCGAGCACGCCGACGGTTTGCTGAGCAGCGTTTTGCTTATCGACAGTGACATTGCCACTGAGCAGGGGAGCAAAGCCAACGATGTTATTACGCCAGAAGATATCCTTAATATTCGGCAACTCATTTTCATCAAGGAAATCCTGCCCAGCCAGCGGATTGCTACGCTCGCCAAACAAAACAGGGAGAGCCGCCTGTCCGGCGGGCTCAATCAAAATATTGGCGCCATAGGACTTCAACTCCCGCGCCATTTTATCTCCGATATCGATAGAGACGGCCAACAGCGCCGAGATCAACCCCGCCGCGAGAAACACGGTGATAATGGCCAACGACTTGCGTCGAACGTTTCTGCGCCACGACTGCCGTAACATAAGAGCCAGCATCGTTATTAATCCTCCGGTTCACCGTCTTCCGCGGTCGGCGCGATATCGACAAACTGCCGGGGCTGCGCTCGGAAACGGTTGTAGTTATCTTCGGAAGAGAAGAACCAGGTTTTGCCACCATAGCGGAATTTATACTGCGCACTGATATTAGTCAGATGGCTGCCATCAACCGGATCTTTCACATCGAGCGTCACGACGGTCGTAAAATAATTCACTCCGGTAATCAGCCCATCCCGCCCGATCACCAGTTCCCGATCGTCATTTTTCCAGCCTTCGATGGGGATAGGATTACATCCACCGGGTTTGCCGATTGAGGGGATAAAAATATGGACAGCACAGGCGACGCAGATCACCTGATTGCCCTCCATGACATAGCCCTGATCGCCACACAGCAAACACGCATCGAACACCACACCGAGGCGTAAAAGATCCGGGTAGCGGTTGATCACAAAAAAGCGTACAGCCTTACCGTCATCTGACACCCAGACGAAACGGTGCAATTTACCGTCACGGATCTGATCCAGGGGGATATGAACCTGCCCGTCCTCGGCCAGCGTCACGGGAACGGCGGCTGAGAGTTGCGGCGGTTGAGAGGCAATGCGATCCCAGTAGAGCTGGCTTAGCACCACAATCACCACGACAATCCCCATCCATAGCGCAGTACGTCTGGCATTTTGCCATTCAGCCTGTGCTTTACGCCGTAAAATATCGTCAGTCTGTTGGCCGACAATTTTCCGCAAGGCAAACAGCCCGGGCAGCAGAAGTAGCAACAGCAGAATGAGCAAAAGTGCAGGAAAATAACTTAACCAGGCTGAGGCATTCGTTACCTGGGCAACGTAGCTCAACAGCGATTTCGTCAGCCCCAACACCTGTAATTTCATGAGTAACAGCAGCAGATTGCCGCTCAAAGGCAATGCCAGAAGCAGCGAAAGTAGCAACAATAGCGGCCAGCGCGCAGCGGGAAGCGTGCGAGACAGCATCGTGGTCAACACCGCGCAAAGGATGACGGTCGCCAGTGCCAATACAATCGCGCTGATGTTCAACAGAAAATCGGTATTGACTACCGTGGCGCTGGTCAAGGCCGTCAGCGACGAATTGTCTGCCCAATGCAACGCAGCGCCAGTAATCAGCAGGCATTGCCAGAAGAGAGCGAGTCGCTGATGGCGGGAAAATTGGCAGAGAAGAAACAGCACGAGCGCGGCCAATTCAGCCACGGTAAGGCACAGGCGTACAATCTGCCCTGACGGCAGATGACCACCGATTAACGTACCCGCAAGCCAGGCCAGCAGCGTCGCCCATCCCAGAGATCGGATACCCGGCAGGGGACGATGTACCCAACTGAGCCCGATCAGGAGTGCAACGGGGAGAAAAGCCTGCAAAACATTGACAAAAAAATAACTCATCACGCCCACCTGGACGAGGAAAACACCACGTCTGCCCGGCAACTGAGCCCGACAGCCACTGCCTGTTTGCCAAAGCGGAATGGCAAACTTCGCCGCATCCAAACTATGCGATATAAAACTACGCCGCATCTGCCTGACGCTGATGCGGCAAGTCGCTATCAATTCAGACCGACGTACTTGAAGTCAAAACTGACATCGAACGGTTTCCACCAACGGCTGACACCTGTTTCGTTATCCGTGTGGCGGTGCATACCGGCTTTGGATGGCGGTTCGATGTGATATGTCACTTTATAGTTACCCACACCCATCATTTTGATGTTGGCACCATAGTGTGGCCCATCGCTGGCTACCATTGGCATGAATGTGCCTTCCTGCTTGTCGCCCGTGTCAGTATTGACCAACGTATAGGCAATAGTCAGGTACGGCATCCATTCACCTGCACCGAAACCATTTTTACCCCCTTCAGTCGCGTGAATATCCGCTTCCAGATGGATATCCGCTTTCGCAGCGGGCAGACCCATACCACGCGGTTCCATGTCGATAGGTTGCAGATAAACAGCAGCAATCTCCAACTCATTCATTGTGACGGGCTCACCCGCCGGGAACTCTTTAAAGGCAAAGGCTGCGGGTGCAGCAAAGATGCTGGCAATAATGGCACTGGCTATCACACTTTTCTTCATCGTCATGTTACCCATCCCTCTATTATATTGATTATGCAATGTTTGTTTTACGATCCGCATTCAGCGACTGCCGCCGCATCACCCACAGCGCCAGTACGGCAGCCAGAAGTAACACGCCCTGAGGCAACAGCGTTTCTACATAGGGATAAATCCCTAACCCACTGATTTCCGGTACGCCCTGTAATAATGTCGGTTCAAAGAGCTTCCCTTCGATCAACTCCAATACACCTTTCCCGGCGAATACGAATGCCATCAGATACATAAAGCCACCGGTAAACATAAAGAACGGCTTCAGCGGCAAACGCACCACGCTGTAACGCATCACCAGCCAGGCCAGTAGCAGCAACACGCAACCCGCTGCAAAACCGCCCAGAATAGACAAATGCCCCCCCACCGAGCTGGCATCACCGATCAGCGCCAAATAGAACAGCACCGTCTCTGCCCCTTCGCGATACACCGCCAGAAAACTGGTGAGCCAAAGGCCAGCCATTGATCCGCTGCTGAGTGAATGCGAAAGTTTGCCTTCCAGATACGCTTTCCAATGGCGCGCCTCGACCTTCGAGAGCAGCCAGTAACTCATCGAGAACAGCATCACCACGGCAATCAGCATGGTCACACCCTCGAGAAGTTCACGACTGGCGCCCGAATTGGAAAACAGCCACTGGAAGATGAATGCCGTCACCACGCTTGCCAACAACGCGGCATAGACGGACTGGCGAATAAGGGGAAGTTTGTCCTGATGGTTGTTTTTCACCAGATACGCCACGATGGCCGCCACAATCAGCAGCGCCTCGAGCCCTTCGCGCAGGATAATCAGCAGGCTGTAAATCAGCAGACTCCAGTGGGTTTCATTCCCCTCACCTAACATGGTGACGGCTTTATCCAGGTCCTGTTGCAGTGCTGACGCTTGTTCTTGCAGTTGATCCAGCGGTTGCCCGGCTTTGATCATGCTGACCATGCGGGTAAAATAGCCTTCCAACGTGGACTTAAACGCGGCATCACGCGAGCCGAGTTTATTTTCCATTCCGCTGGCTTCAAACAGATCAAAATAGGCATCCTGAACCGCCATCATCGCGGGTTTGCTTTGACCTTGTTTATAGTGATCCAGCGCAGCTGAGATCGCCTGTTCGATCTGTGCGCTGACATGCTTCCAGTCGGCGTCAGTTCCGCCGTCTGCCGGGCCGTTTGCGGCCTGATCGGGCACTGTCTGTTGTTGTTCACGCGTAGTCGGCAAGCCAGGCAATTGCTCTTCAATATCCTGTATCAGCGTGGTTACTCTATAGGCAACGTCGCTCATGTTATCGGGCGTAGATGCGAGAGCGATGAGGGCGCTGAATTGCTGGTTAATTGCCGCCGCCTGCTGCGAGGAACGATTTACACGCACGGACATTTCCATTTCGGAGTTTTTAAACCCCTCATAGTGTGCCAGCTGCACAATTTTCCCGGCCTGCTGAAACTTACCGTCCTGATAATCCGTCACGGCTTGCGCCAGCAAATCATCAATCACTTTAAAACTCTGTTGCCAATAAGGCGCAATGTTACTGTTGCCGTAGGCACCGTGCTGCTGTTGCGCTTCGACGCGATGGCCGTCGGCCAGTACCGGCAAGACACCATCAAGCTCACCCTTCAACCAGTCGATTCTCGCCTGCACCTCAGGAAGCGGTTTGCCCTCGCCGATCATTCGACGGATCTCACCGAAGGTGGCTTCCATTTGGTAACTTTTTTGCGAAGAAATGTTGATACGAATAGGACCTTCAAGATTTTCGAATACCTCGAAATAGGCCATCTGCACTTGCGTACGTGCTTCATCCGTTTGTTTTTGCTGGTAGAGCTTTGAGGTTTTATCGAGACGTTGCTGAATGTCGGTGATCCACTGCTGATAATCAGTAGGCGCGCCGAACGTCAGCGTACTGATGAGCAAGCAGCTACAAAGAAATAAAATCCGTTGCCAGAGAGACATAGTAAATTTCTAATGATAATTACATTTATTCTCATTATCACTTCATCTGGGTGTCAAACCTTGATCCGCGTCAAAGACTGCGCAGATGAATGGCATGAATAAAAACGCCCAAACTGGTCGAAAGGCTATGCCAGAGATCTCATGGAGGCCTTTGAAAACGATATTTTCCCTGATATTTGGTAAGCGCCCGATTGCAGAGATAAAGCCTCTGGAGATCCTCAGCTCGCTTCATAAACTCGAAAAACGTGGTGCCCTAGATAAGCTTCGCAAAATCCGCCAAGCGTGCAACCAGGTGTTTCGTTACGCCATTGTCACTGCTCGAGCAGAAACTAACCCAGTCACAGAGCTGGCAAGTGCATTTTGAGTGCCCCGTTCCAGTAGACATTTTCTGTCCTCACTCCAGCTAGCGTTTAAGTCAGCTATTTTCTACAACTTGTAATGTCTGTGTCTGTCACAAGTGGAGAAAATCAATGAACACTTTTGTTAGTAACATCGGTGTATCGGGGACTCTGATTGCCCTAGATATCGCTAAAAAAAACATCACGATGCAAAAATCCGGCACCCGGATGGACGAACATCTTACCTGCATATCGAAAATACACTGGAAGGGTTCAACCGACTGCTTGCGCTCACCGCTTCACCCCATGATGATATTATCGCGGCCTTTGAACCTACAGCTGATTATCACCGCAATATCGCATGGTGGTTACATAAGCAGGGAATTCAATGCCATCTTGTTTCATCTGTCAGATGTGCGCGAGCTCGTGAGATGCTGTTTAAGACTTGGGATAAAAATGATCGCAAAGATGCCAGTGTCATTATGTATTTGCTCGAACAGGGGGTATCTGCACCATTTTATGATCCTCTGGCTAATGGCATTATCGATATACAGGAGATATCAAACGCATATCATCAGGTTACTCTGGCACGAACCCGATGCCTGAACAGCCTGGTTAACCACTATCTGACCCTTTATTTTCCCGAGGCTGAGCAATTTCTGCATATGTCCCGGGCAGAGTGGTTCTGTCAGTTTTTACTTCAATTCCCTACGCCGTCATGTATCACGTCACTGAACCGGGATATTTTTGTAAAACAGTCATGGGATATTGTTGGCCGGAAACAGTATAAACAGCAGTTTCTTGAACATCTCTATGATGTTGCTGCGGATTCCATTGCATTACCGTTGTCAGAAGATTCTCTGGCTGTGACCACGTTTAGATTACAGCTTCACCGTTATGTCATGCTTTCGGCCCAACGATTGCAGCTTGAAAAGCAGGCAGAAAATTATTTACAGGAACGGAGTGACTACAGGCACTTACGGACGATCCCGGGAATTGGCGCTATCATTGCCCTTATGATCATTGCTGAAAGCGGCGATCTGACACGTTTCGCTCATTACCGGCAGTACCTCAACTTTTGCGGTTTTAATCTTTCCGCCAGCCAGAGCGGACAAAAGCACCGTGGTTACAGATTGACGAAACGTGGAAATGCGCGGTTAAGATATGCCTTCTGGCTTGCAGCCACCGTAGCCGTAAGAACGAGAGAAAACAGCTTCCGCTCCAAATATGAACGTTATATTCGGGAAAATGGAGATAAGCCAGATCAGAAAAGAAAAACCATGACGGCTGTAGCAACAAAAGTCGCCAGAGTGGCGCATGCAATTGTAAAGCAGGATATTGATTACAAAGGGTATTATGAAATAAGCCATGGGATGTGATTCAACGAGCCGTAAGGCGCATCGCGACCATTAGATAATGCTCAACGCCCATGGTTTCCTCAAAAAATTCCAGTACAGGCTTTCCTCTCCTCTGGAACTCTTATCTAGCTTCGTTATGCAGTAAAAGAGATGATCACCAAAAACGCCGCATCGCTAAAGTGTGTTTTAAAGCCGTTGTGCAGGAACAGGAGATAAACATGGTCATGAAGCTCATTAGAAAAAAAGCTCCACGGGGTGCCCTGAAACGCTGGCTAACTGAGGAAGAAGAAACTGCTGTTAAAAATATCTTCGGCCACAAGCAGGCGCGCAATGCGCAGGATCGTGCATTGGCGGAACACGTTATCCTTGAAATGCGTGAGAGTGAACTCTGGCTGCAGTGCAGCTGCGTGGCCGGCGACACGCCCGCGCTCAACAGTGCCAAGCTGATGTCTGAAACCCAGACGCTGTTCCTGTCAGGATTTGGTCACAGTCATGATCCGTCCTGTCCGATGTTCCGGGTCTTTAAAGGCGATGAGGATGCCACCCGTTCAGGAACCCGGAAAGTCGCCGGCAGCAAACGCCTCAATTACCGAGATTTTTTACACGCCGACGAGTCGGAAACGACCATTAAAGCGTCGGGCAAGCCGGTGACGGCAGACGATGACCGAACCCGGCGCAAACGCCGTCCCCGCCTTGCGCGCCTCCTCCTGACGCTCATCGAGGATGCGGGACTGAACACCTTCAGCCCGGTCAGCCCGCTGCCTAACAAGACGGCCAGAATCTGGCTTGACGCCCTTGCAGCCTCGGCGGATGCGCAGGAGTTTATCCGCGGCCGCCGGCTTTCGGAAATCATACGGTTTCAGCCGGCGATGGGCGAAGCTGCTCAGGAAAGGCTGATGCTGGCACTGGAGTGCCCGGACGCAAACTGGCCTGCTGGCAAAGCCCGGGTTTTTTATCAAATATTCATGTCGGACCTGGTCAGCCGTGAGCACGCAACCTTTGCCTGGAACGGCGGTGAACGAATGTTCGCCCCGGAGAAAGGTGTAAGCATCAACGGAGAGTCGCAGGAAGGCGTGAGGCCGCCTTACTGGGTGATCCTGGCCTTCCGGCGCGGGGCTGAGGGTACGATCATATGCAGTGAAGGGTATGCGCACGTTCTGTTTCGGCGTACCTGTCCGGTACCGGTAGACAGCGGGCTGGAGCGGCAAACGCTGGAAGGGATAGCAGAAGTGGCCAGATGGCTCAAAGGCAAAGCGGGCGACCTTACTCTGGTGAAACCCCTGTTTGATATTGAGGTGGACGTCGAGGGAGACAAAGGCTTTGTGCTGCCTGATTTTATCATTCAGGCCATAACGCCAGATGGCCGGGAGCATAGCGTGATCATTGAGACGATGGGATACACCGATGACGAATACTGCGAGCGGAAAGCCGAACAGCATAAAGGGATGCGGACGCTGGGATTACTGCAGACAGACCCACCCCGTTGGCCATAGGAACTGGATAAACCCTTTATCAATCACTTATACGGGGTAATGTTGAATCTCGAAGGAGTAAAAATGAGTGACTAGAGCCTGACTCTATTGCAGCCTCCCTTAAAGGAATTGCGCACTTTAGGTGTAAAAGCTCAATCAAGGGTAAATGGCGCGTGCCAGCGAGGGGTAGTGAGTTTTAGCAAAGTGATAAGCCAACGTGATGGTAAATTGCTGGCGTGTTGTCGCACCGGATGACTGACGTGTTACCGTGGTGATATCATCGAAATGAGGGTATGAAGAAGGTGGCCAGAACGATAAATCACCCAATATATGGCATGTTTTTCAGGCGTCATCCCTCGTCCAGGTTAATATGTTCTGAGTCTCTGGCGGGGCAATTATTCAGTTCAGGGGATAATCATTTGTAGACAAGGGGTTAAAATGAGTAGTGACAACGTCATCCGCACATCTAACAGTAATATCGCAAAAAAAATGTATATTTTTTCATTCATTACAGCTTCCCCATTGCTGGTATTTCTAGCCATTTACCTTCACAACCCACAATCTTTTATGCTGAATGATATATCCACCATTATCAATAACGTTCCAACACTCCACTCAGTCAATAATTTTTTACTGAGATCGGTAATGAGCGCGTATTGTAAGACAGCACCGGTTTGGGCATTAATTCTAGTTCTTTTTTCATATAAAGAGTTGCATTTAAAAACGGACAAGTCGATATCATTACTCACTAGAACGTTGGTTTTATTTACCGTTTTATATTTAGGGATAATAACCTTACTATTATTCCATAATGCCGATCTCACTGAGTCTGGAAGACTGCTCAGGATGATGTCTGCTAATGATTATTTTCTCATCCTGCTCTTTCTTAGTATATTTTTGGTGGGGTTTATTCTTACCACCTATTATGCATTTTTTATTTACGCTTTTTGCAAGACGGTTAATTCAACAAAAAAAGCCCATTGATAAGTTACTGCTCCGCCTACAATGTAACTTGAAATGATGAAGTCCTCATTTAGAGGGTTCCTTGTAAATCGAATTCATTAATATATAAACATTATAATTAATGCGCAGGGCGAATGACCTCGTTATTAATCCTGTCGACTAATTTATCATCGATAAGTGACGCAGCCAGGCTTATACCAATAATACCCGCGATGGTTACCGCCGTTACCGGGAGTCCAACAGTAGCAGCTACTACCGGTGCTACATAGGCAAGGATCCCCAGTGCGATACCTGTCCCCATACCGCTTAATGCCCAGGACTCCACTCCTAACATCAGAGGATTCCAGTTACCCGTTTGATAGCCTTCGATGGTCTTTTGTCTGACTTTTTCCACTTTAACCACCACGTCTGCTGCAGAGAAAGTTTTGCCAAGGAAACCCAGCTTATACGCCATGTCAGTCGCATTAGGATGGTTCCAGGTATTCACAATCGCGTCCTTGTCACCGGCATTAATTTTCATGCCAGGATTTTGTAAAACCCTGTTCAGGGCCGCCATCGCATCGGCATGGTTACGTATGGCCTTCGCCTGGAAGTTTTTAATGTCAGCGGCGATTTCATTTGCGACACTTTTATACTTCTCGCCAAGGGTTTTGCTGACCTCTTGCCCTACAGAAATAATCATCTCGCTTGTCTGAATCAGTAAATCACGCTCTTCCGCCAACTTTGACTGGATGAAATCTTTTACGGCAGTAACAGCAATTTTGGGGAAACCACTCTCCGGCCCTTTCCAGTTATAAAATTTTGTCGAGATGTTATTAGGATTACCATTATTTACGGTGACAACAACATAACTATCAGGCGTGAAATCGAAAACTAATTTGTAAGTGTAAGGTCCGGTGATCGTTATGATTTTTATAGTAATTCCGTCTGCAAATGGTTTAGGGCTTAAATATGAGTCCGTTTTTGGATCAAAAGACCACGATATTGTTCCACCTGACGAAAATACCTCACCTGAGGTTGGGACAGGGTTGTTAACATATTTTTTATTATCCGATGTTCTGGCGTGGCCGGTAGCAAGATTGCCAATGGCAAGTTTCGTACCATTAATATCCACCCCCATAACCAGGCCACTTAGGCCAATCTGGCCTGCCTGCGTTACGTCAAGTTCTGTCACTGAAATATTCAATACACCATTTTTAGTAATGCTTTGAATTGTGACTTTTGCATAAGGATTGATTTTGCGTGCTGCAGTTATTAAGGAAGACAATTTTTTAATGACGGCAGGATCATGTCTAATAGTTGAAATTTGCTGCTGCTGCGGATTAGCTGTGCCGTTGCCACCATTGTCATTATTACCACTATTGCCGGTTGAGCCTCCGGGAGTCGTGCCGCCGCCGCTTTCTGAGCTCCAACCAGTACCATCACCGTATCCACCGTAGTTAAATCCAGGCATTTTTAGACATCCTTATATCTTGCAATGAAAAGAGTAAAAAGGCTTTTATACCCGCCAATGATATTCGTAGTTGTAATAGCCCTTTAGCCCGACAACTGTGTTCGTGAAATCACAGTGATCAGACAATATTCGTCAGAGTGAACAGCATCAACGCGTACTAATCATGTCGGCGGTGGCACAACAATGCGGGAGGATGAGAATATTTTAGAGAAAATTGATCCTCGCGCATTATTTTACCTGTCTAAGCTTAAGGTTCTGGTGGAGGAACGAAAATGTGTGGACGCTTTACGCAATACGAACCTCGTTCGCATTATATTGAAGTCCTGAATCCCGACGTTGAGCTCGCATTGGCTATCGATGAGGTGCCTATCGATCGGTATAACGTCGCCCCTGGCTCCCGGGTTCTTCTCATTAATCAGCGAGAGGATAAACTCCATCTCGATCCGGTGCGGTGGGGATATCAGCCGGCGTGGACAAAAGAAGCCAGGCGACAGCCGATGATTAATGCGCGGGTAGAAACCGTGGCCACCAGCCGCATGTTTAAGCCTTTGTTTGAACATGTCCGCGCACTGGTGATGGCTGACGGCAGGTATTAATGGAAAAAATCGCCTTCTGACCCAGAGATTAAACAACCCTATTTCATTTATCACCGGTTACACGCGCCGTTGTTTTTTGCAGCCATCTCGCGCTATCACCCCGATGCATTAGAAACACCAGATGACGATGGTTTTGTCATCGTCACCGCGCAGAGCAATGAGGGGCTGGTGGATATTCATGATCGTCGACCGCTGGTTCTCGGCGCTGCGGAAGCGAACCAATGGTGAAATCCGGATATTACTTCCTCACGGCCCTGACCTTGCTTACAGAAGGGGCAATATCAGCGGATGAATTCACCTGGCATCCCGTATCCAAATCGGTCGGCAATATTCGCAATAACAGCGCTGAGTTGATCCAAAAGATACCTTCTCCTCTGGTGTGATTCGGGCTTCGCAGAAAAAGTCAGAGGTAAGGTTATTGGAAGGGGCAATGGATCCTGTTAGAAGCATAGGCGGGGGATCCCACCTATGCGCGCAGGTTCAGATTTTCAATCTCCGGTAATCTTTACCGCGAATATCATTATACCCGTCGGTCATTTGCTGATATTTGTGGCCAAGTAACGTTCGCGTATCCACCCCCTGTTCGCGATACAGCCTTTCCGAAAGAGAGCGCTGCTCCCGGAAGCTCGGTGGCATTTTGCCGACAGCGGCTTCTATGCCTGCCGACTCCCTGCATTTTTGAAACCAGCGCGTCAGAGACCACAGGTGAACCGGCTTGCCTTTATGCTGGATCAACCAGCCGTCACTGGGACACATGTCCACGACTTCACCCAGCGTGCAGCCCAATGACGTCAGTTTTAACGTCAGAGGCAGGGCTATGCGCTCCGCCGTTTTCTGCTGATCAATATGCAGGTAGCCATCCCGGACATGGCTTGAATGTATTTTGGCGATGTCCGCTCTCCGCTGACCGGTCATAATGGCTAACAGCATGGCTCGCTGGAAATAGTCAGGCGCACAATAGCCTGCCGCTTTAAATATCAGAAGCCACTCGTTAAAGAGTAGACGCTCGGTCTTAACAGCGGTCAGCAAGGGACGGGACAGTAATGCAGGATTGTGCCCTGGTGGAATTACGCCCTCTCGCTGTGCTTCTAAAAACATATTGGAAAGATTTATCCTTAACCGCCGGGCGGCAAAAGGCGCGGTGTCGGCCTTATGTTTTATTCCAGCGGTTATTTCAGAAATGGACAGCGCGCCCAGAGGCTTCTCCCCCCACGTCACAGAACAAAAATGGATGAGCCGTTTATAGTCCCCCCATGTTTTCGGCTTGATTTCGCCCACAGTAAGCCGGTTCAGCACAATAGCTTCATATTTCAACATCCATTCATTAACAGTAACTGACATAAATCCTCCTGGTTAAATTGAGCTGCCTGCACGGCAGTAACAGAGGTTTATGCAACGAAGAATGTTGTTATTATATAATAATCAAGTAATTGCACCTCATGGTTGTCGTAGCATACTTTGCTTTTTCCTATGTCCATATGTCACCATCAGATCTGCTCTATTTTGATGATCACTCAACACGTGAAGAAAACTTTTCGAGACCCTCCCCCTCCAACCGAAAGTACTGTTTTTCCTCAATTAGAGCGGCGCCAAGGGACAAATAAAACGCCCCCGCTTTGGGATTGGATTTCTCCGCCGTCCAGTCGAGGCGTGAACAACCGTGTTTAATAGCAAAGTTTGCGATAAACCGAATCAACGATTTACCGACCCCCTGACCTCGCGCAATCTCTGATGTAAAGAGCTCTTTCATAAACGCCTGGCCTGAGCAAAGCGGCGCAGGGAACATCAATGTAAAAGTCGCAAACCCCACAAGCACCCCGTTTTTACGAGCGCCGACAACCGTCACGCCTGAGTAGGTGGAGAAGACTTTGTCTGCAAGATAAGTACTCATATCGTCATAGCTGACAACGCCGTGACCAAAGTAATAATTCTCCATTTCGACAAAAAGACTGGCTAGTTCCGGCACATCTGCAACACCACATATCGCAATTTCCATCCGTGCATCACCCTCATTATTTATCGTTTTCCATCGCTCGAATTTGCCATAACGTCCATGTTGTGAATATGAAATCTTCCAGCTATAAAATCTATGGTCACCCCCGTTTTTGCAACGTTGATTTTGATTTATGATGGGCTTGCTTAAATCTATACGGCGTCTGATGGGCAACTTTACGTTGCCCGCGCCATGATGAAGTCCGCGCCTGCAAAACCTTAAAAAGCGGACGGCTTCAAAGAGCCATTTTTTATGTCAGGTTCATCCGCAGGTCGCTGTGCCGTTCATGTCATCAATAATCAGTCGTCGCAAAACCAGAAAGTCACTGCGTAACGCCTAAGAGCTAACAGTTCGTCCCTGTTGGCTCTTTTTATTGGATAAAAGCTGTACGAGGGGTTGTCACCGACCAGGCTATTCGGGCCAGTTTGTTGGCTAACCCGCAGGCCACTACGTTCGAGTGATGCCGCGAGAGCTGGGCCTTCACCCAGTCAGCCAGCCGCCCCTGATTGTGTTCAAGTCGTTGCATAAAAGCGCGAGCGCATTGCACCAGAAGACGTCGCAGATTTTTATCCCCGCGCTTACTGATGCCCATTAGCGTACTTTTACCGCCAGTGCTGTACTGACGTGGGACTAACCCCGTCGATGCAGCAAAGTCCCTGCTGCTGGCATAACTTTTTCCATCGCCAAGCTTCGTGGCTAAAAGGCTTGCCGTGATAAGTCCAAC
>NZ_JQJR01000029.1:0-5479 GCF_000745615.1 Rahnella sp. WP5
GGCTTAACCTTACAACACCAAAGGTGTTTTTAGAGACTTGAAGTAGATTTTCAGCTGAAGTTCCGAGATTGGTTCGTAGTGCAAGCCTGATGTAAGGTGAGCGGTATGAATGAAACAGAATTTGCCTGGCGGCAGTAGCGCGGTGGTCCCACCTGACCCCATGCCGAACTCAGAAGTGAAACGCCGTAGCGCCGATGGTAGTGTGGGGTCTCCCCATGCGAGAGTAGGGAACTGCCAGGCATCAAATAAGTGGAAAGCCCCGTACGAAAGTACGGGGCTTTTTGCTATGGGAAATTTAGCTCTGCATGGACTTTGTTTATTGGTCTTGAGGCCCACCCCAACTTATAAAACTCTGCGTATCAGGATATCGGATCGGTTAAACTAAGCACAAATAAGTCACTCATGAGTAATATTGCTATGTCGATTGGCGACACTTCTCTTCAATCCCTGAATACTTTTTCTCTGGCGGCTTATGCTGCTGAAATCACGCATGTCCAGAACACTGAACAACTCATAGCAGCATGGAAATCAGCGAAGGAAAAGGAGCAGCCTTTTTTACTTTTAGGCGAAGGAAGTAATGTTCTTTTCCTGGAGAATTTTGCAGGGTCAGTAGTGCTGAACCGGATCAAAGGTATTGAGCTGGATGAAAATGCAGAGGAATGGTTGCTGCATGTGGGGGCTGGTGAGAATTGGCATCAATTGGTTTGTTATGCATTAGAGCATGATATTCCAGGTCTGGAGAATCTTGCTTTAATTCCCGGATGCGTAGGTTCTGCTCCTATTCAAAACATAGGTGCATATGGTGTCGAACTGCAGAGTATCTGTGGTTATGTGGATGTTTTGGATTTGCAGAGCGAAAAGGTCATCCGCGTGCAATCCGACGAATGCCAGTTTGGTTATCGCGAGAGTATATTTAAACATTCCTATAAAGAAGGGTATGCCATTATTGCCGTAGGCCTGAAGCTGAGAAAACAATGGCAGCCGAAATTGAGTTATGGGGAGCTGACTCGCTTAGATCCTGAGACTGTTAGCCCCCGTCAGATCTTTGATTTAGTTTGCGCGATGCGGCAGAGCAAATTACCTGACCCCGCCATTACCGGCAATGCGGGGAGTTTCTACAAGAACCCTGCTGTTGACGCTTCTGTGGCAGAGAAAATCAGCAACGAATATCCTTCTATGCCGTCTTATCCACAAGCTAATGGGCAAATTAAACTTGCTGCCGGATGGTTGATTGAACAGGCTGGTTTGAAAGGTTTTACCGTTGGCGGCGCAGCAGTTCACGATAAACAGGCGTTAGTACTGATTAATAAAGATCATGCGAGCAGCGCTGATGTACGTGCATTGGCTAAATATGTACGTGATGTTGTTGCAGAGAAATTTAGTATCTGGCTTGAACCAGAGGTTCGTTTTATCGCCGCGAAGGGTGAAGTGGACGCCGTGGATGCGCTGTCATGAAAGATATTACCGTTCCTCTGCAACTGATCTCCATTTTGGCTGATGGTGAATTTCATTCCGGTGAGCAGTTAGGTACAGTCATTGGCATGAGCCGTGCAGCAATTAATAAACACATCCAGACGGTACGTGACTGGGGCGTTGATATATTTACAGTGCCGGGTAAAGGTTATAGCCTGCCATATCCTATCCAACTGCTCGACGAGGAGAAAATCCTCAAGCTGCTTCCGGCGGGTCAGGTCAGAGTTCTGTCCGTTATTGATTCAACCAATCAGTATCTTTTAGACCGAATTGGTGAATTAAGCTCTGGCGACGCATGTGTTGCGGAATATCAGCAGGCCGGCCGGGGACGTCGCGGGCGAAAATGGTTCTCACCGTTTGGCAGTAATCTTTATCTTTCTATGTACTGGAAGCTGGAACAAGGGCCTGCCGCCGCAATGGGGCTAAGCCTGGTTATCGGGATTGTCATGGCTGAGGTGCTTCAGCGCCTTGGAGCTAAAGATGTACGGGTGAAATGGCCAAATGATCTTTATCTTAATGACCGTAAGCTGGCTGGGATACTGGTTGAACTGACAGGTAAAACCGGCGATGCGGCACAGTTGGTTATCGGCGCGGGCATTAACCTCAAAATGCGTGAACCGGCTTCTGACGCCATCACTCAGGGATGGATAAATTTGCAGGAGGCGGGTGTTAATATTGACCGCAATGAACTCACAGCAATGCTGCTGAAAGAGTTAAGGTCAGCATTATTGCATTTCGAACAGGAAGGATTAGCACCTTTTATTCCCCGCTGGCGTGGTTTAGATAATTTCCTTGATCGTCAGGTTAAGTTACTCATCGGTGACCAGGAAATTCATGGTATCGAGCGCGGGATTGATCCGCAGGGTGCTTTGTTGCTGGAACAGGATGCGGTAGTTAAACCTTATATTGGCGGTGAGATTTCACTGCGCGGTATCTGACTAAAATAAAGGAGAGTATCAGGCTCTCCTTTATTCGTTAACGACAGTAAATTTATTTTCTCAGCCGAACACTTTCAACAGCGTGATTAGCACTTTTCGTCAAGATTAGGCTGGCTCTTTCACGGGTTGGGAGAATGTTCTCCTTTAAATTCAAACCGTTAATCTCATTCCATAACTGTGTCGCAATATTCACAGCTTCTTCTTCTGGCAATTTTGCATAATGGTGGAAATAAGAATCTGGGTCTGAGAAAGCGCCTTGGCGGAATTTCAAGAAACGATTGATATACCAGCTCTGCAATAAATTTTCAGGTGCGTCAACGTATATAGAGAAATCGACAAAGTCGGAAACAAATACACGATGTGGATCATGAGGATAATCCATGCCACTTTGTAAGACATTAAGCCCTTCAAGGATCAAAATATCTGGCTGCTCAATAACTTTATTGCCATCAGGTATCACATCGTAGATCAGATGTGAATAGACTGGCGCGGTAACATGTCGTGCCCCTGACTTAACCTCTGAAACGAAATTCACCAGCTGGTGCATATCGTAAGATTGAGGGAATCCTTTTTTCTTCATGATCCCACGCTCCTGGAGCGTCTTATTGGGATAGAGGAAACCATCTGTGGTGATCAGCTCTACTGAGCGATGCTCTGGCCAACGGCTTAATAATGCCTGGAGGACGCGGGCTGTCGTACTTTTACCTACCGCTACACTCCCAGCAATTCCAATGATATAAGGAATTTTCTGTCCATCTGTACCGAGGAACTGCTCAAGCACGGCTTGTCGGCGCAGGTTGGAACTGATGTAAAAATTGAGAAGGCGTGAAAGTGGCAGATAGATCTGCGCGACTTCCTCGAGGGATAAATCCTCGTTTATGCCTTTCAGGTTCACCACTTCAGCCTCTTTGAGCGTGAGTGGTACTGAATCACGTAAGGCTGCCCACTGCGTACGATCAAACTGCAGATAAGGAGTTGCCAAAGATGGGTCTCTTTTTTTCATAAGTTAAAGTCTGCCTGTTAGCGCAGGTCAGGAAAGGCGATCACGCCAACTCCAGACAGTAAACCAGCAGCATATTATAGACACCTTAATTTTTGAGGGAGATCTTTTTCTTATAACTTATCGATTTCTTTGATTGAGTTTAAAAATTTTTGAGAAACTTATGCAAGTGAGGAAAGTCTGTGAAAGTGCGATGAAATACTCACCGCACTTTCACAGACTAAAAGAGGGGGTGAGAGGCGCAGGTGAAGGGCGGTAGTTGTTTGTAATAGACTACTTCATTTTTTCTGCTGTAACGGGCTGAGTCTTGCCTGAGTGTCGCACAGCGATAACCCTGAGCCCGATAGAAAGCTTCGGCGTCCGAACCTGACTGCATATCTGAAGACAGAACGGAGCAACGCAGGTTCTGTGCGGTATTTTCCAGTGCACGCATTAACAGACGACCGACGCCGCGTCGTCTCGCACGGGCACAGACCAGCAAAGTACTCACTTCGGCCTGATGAGGTAAATCCGGAGAATGGGCCAGATCGAGCTGAACGGTCCCAATGACACCTTGTTCATCTCTGGCGATCCAAAGCAGTCGCTCATTTTGAGTTAGTGCAGGGCGTAAATCATGAAAAGAGTCTTCCGCCTCTCTTTGTCCGGTGACGTGCGGGAACCCCACGCAAGCGCCTGTACTGTTGGCTTCGATGAGAAGTTGTGCCAGTTCATCTCTATAAACAGGCAATGTTGCGGCGTTGAGCATGACAATTTTCATAGCTGCACTCCTTAAAATAACAAAACAGTGCGTACGCAATGAAGAATGCAAGAACTGCGCCAATATAAATGGCCTTGAAATCAGGTGTAACTGATAAAGAAATACCTTTTGATGTTCATTTGTGAGGCAAAAGCACATTTTCAGTGCATAAATGAGACGGTTAAGCTCTGCGGAGGATTTATTTCAGTAATGAAATGTAGGAAAGTGGTTCATATCTTGCTCAGGCAGGTATGAAGAAGTCGCACTTTTGGATATATTTTCACCCCTTAAACAGCGGAAAAAGGGAAAAAGCTTACTTTTTGAATAAAACATGAGCGATAGTGCAAAACATGCAATTTTTTTGTTGCATACCCCGTAAAGTCTCCATAGAATGCGCAGCACTTGATGCCGGCATAGCTCAGTTGGTAGAGCAACTGACTTGTAATCAGTAGGTCCCGAGTTCGACTCTTGGTGCCGGCACCATTCAAGTACTTAACAATTAGGTGGGGTTCCCGAGCGGCCAAAGGGAGCAGACTGTAAATCTGCCGTCATCGACTTCGAAGGTTCGAATCCTTCCCCCACCACCATATAAGCCTTAGTAATGAGGCAGCTTGAAGTGAAAGAGTCGCTTCAGGTGAAGGTGAGGAATTAAGTGTCTCACGTCCTTTTCCCCGTCTTCAAGTTCTTCAGAACAATCAGGTAGCCGAGTTCCAGGATGCGGGCATCGTATAATGGCTATTACCTCAGCCTTCCAAGCTGATGATGTGGGTTCGATTCCCACTGCCCGCTCCAAGTATGTGCTGATATAGCTCAGTTGGTAGAGCGCACCCTTGGTAAGGGTGAGGTCGGCAGTTCGAATCTGCCTATCAGCACCACTTCCAAATTCTCCCTCCTGATTTTCTTTCTGTAAACTAATTCGTCAAGCAAATGCTTGGTTGATGTGGTGATACCACCGATTTAACCGTGTCTTAGAGGGACAATCGATGTCTAAAGAAAAATTTGAACGTAACAAACCGCACGTTAACGTTGGTACTATCGGCCATGTTGACCACGGTAAAACTACCCTGACTGCAGCAATCACTACCGTTCTGGCTAAAACCTACGGCGGTTCTGCACGCGCATTCGACCAGATCGATAACGCACCAGAAGAAAAAGCTCGTGGTATCACCATCAACACTTCTCACGTTGAATATGACACCCCGACTCGTCACTACGCGCACGTTGACTGCCCAGGGCACGCCGACTACGTGAAAAACATGATCACCGGTGCTGCACAGATGGACGGCGCTATCCTGGTTGTTGCTGCAACTGACGGCCCTATGCCTCAGACTC
>NZ_JQJR01000030.1:0-4616 GCF_000745615.1 Rahnella sp. WP5
CCGCTATGACGAAGCGAAATATTTGCTGGCACTGGAAGAGCGAAAATCGCCCTTACTGATGCCGTAAAAAACTTGTCGAATGTCTCAGGGCGTGAGGCGGACATTGAGAATGATTTTTTTCGCCAGTCCGCCAGCTAAAGATAAATCCCGCGTCAGCGCGATTTCGTCAATAAAACGGCGATTTTCATTCAGAAAATTTCAGCAGTGCTTCACCATCGAGACGATAGCGTACCCATTCAGATTGCGGCGACGCGCCAATACTAAGGTAAAAATCAATCGCTGACTGGTTCCAGTCAAGCACACTCCATTCCAGTCGGCCGCACTGTCGTTTGACTGCGGATTGCGCGATATTTTTCAACAATGCCTTTCCTGCGCCTTTTCCACGATAATCAGGGGTAATGTATAAATCCTCCATGTAAAGACCGTTACGTCCAAGCCACGTGGAATAGCTGGTGAAGAAAACGGCATACCCTATGGTTTTACCTTCACTTTCACAGATCAGCGCTTCGGTTTTACTGCCTGTGCTAAATAATGTTTCCCGGATCTCGTCTGGTGTGGTGACCACTTCTTCTGGCGCCTTTTCGTACATAGCCAGCTCATAGATCATATCGTAAATTGCCGTTGCGTCTTCCGGGCGGGCTGGGCGAATCGTGATGCTCATTAGTTTCCTGTGATCTCTGGATAGTATCGATATTGAGGATGCCCAGAATAAACGTTATTGTTAGAGGAATTAAGTGCAATGAAATCACCAAATGATGAATATTATGCATTCAGTACTAAGGCGTCTTGATTTAAACCTTCTGCCCATTTTTGACGCAATTTATCGCCATCGTTCCGTTCGCTTGGCTGCGGATGAACTGGCGATGAGCACATCGGCGATGAGTCATGCGCTTTCACGGCTACGCATCACGCTCGGTGACCCATTATTTTTTCGGGAAGGTCACCGTATGTGTCCCAGCGTGTATGCCACCCAGCTCGCGCCTTCTATTGCTTCCGCGCTGAACTACCTCAATCAGGAGCTGAGTCCACAGCCGAAGTTTGAAACCTCCACGAGCACGGAGCGTATTCAGATTGCGATAACAGACTTTACCGCGTTTTGTGTTTTTCCTGCCCTAATGCATAAATTGCAGCAGGAAGCTCCTGGTTTGCACTTTGAGTTACTTTATTTGCCACATAGTCCGGCACTGACGGAACTGCTGGCGGGCGAAGTAGATCTGGCGCTTGGATTCAGCACACCCGATGAGACCCGATATCCCGAACTTGAAGAAATTACCTGGTTCGAAGATGAATATGTCGTCATCAGCAACCAAAACCGAACACAGCTTACGCTGGAAGATTATCTGGCCGCCCGGCACCTGGTTGTGACGCCATGGAATGAGAAGCGAGGTGTCCTAGATCTACAACTTGATCAGATGGGTTATATACGGCAGATAGCGATCAAAACGCCGTCCATGCTGAGTGCGCCGTTTATTGTTGCAGAAAGCGACCTGCTGATGGCAATTCCCCGCCTCGCAGCAGAGAAACTGCTCCCGGCAATCAATATCAAGATTTTTGCACTGCCGTTCAAGATACCCTCCTTTGAAGTGAAGATTTATTCGCATATACGCAGCGGTAAGCGAGAGGCGACTAACTGGCTGAAGTCGGTATTGCAACAGCTGGCGAAAGAGGTTAATTCAGAGCAGTGAGTGCGAAAAACCGAAATGGTGAGGTGTTTTATTTTTGAGTGGAATTATTTGCAGATTATAAAATATGAACGTTCGCTCCTCGCTCAAAGCTGCCTGCCATCCCTGCTTAAAAAACAGGCTTAACGTAGGATATTTAATGAGATGGTCACTCCCTCCTTCCCGGTACTACGCTGAGGATAGGCTTTCATTCGGAGAACTATCATGGAAAACATTGCGCTCATTGGCATCGATCTGGGTAAAAACTCTTTCCATATTCATTGCCAAGATCGTCACGGGAAGGCTGTTTACCGTAAAAAATTTACCCGACTAAAGTTGATCGAATTTTTGGCGACATGCCCCGCTACAACCATCGCAATGGAAGCCTGTGGCGGTTCTCACTTTATGGCACGCAAGTTGGAAGAGTTGGGCCATTTCCCAAAGCTCATATCACCACAATTTGTCCGCCCATTCGTTAAAAGTAACAAAAACGACTTTGTCGACGCCGAAGCTATTCGTGAAGCGGCATCGCGTCCGTCTATGCGTTTTGTGCAGCCCAGAACGGAATCTCAGCAGGCAATGCGGGCTCTACATCGTGTCCGTGAATCCCTGGTTCAGGATAAGGTAAAAACAACCAATCAGATGCATGCTTTTCTGCTGGAATTTGGCATCAGCGTTCCACGAGGAGCTACCGTTATTAGCCGACTAAGTACCCTTCTTGAGGACAGTAGTTTGCCTCTTTATCTCAGCCAGTTATTGCTGAGATTACAACAGCATTATCACTATCTTGTTGAGAAGATTAAAGATTTGGAATCCCAGTTGAAACGAAAGTTGGACGAAGATGAGATTGGACAGCGCTTGCTGAGCATTCCCTGCGTCGGAACACTGACAGCGAGTACTATTTCAACTGAGATTGGCGACGGGAAGCAGTACGCCAGCAGTCGTGACTTTGCGGCGGCAACAGGGCTAGTGCCTCGACAGCACAGCACAGGAGGTCGGACGACATTGCTGGGAATTAGTAAGCGAGGTAACAAAAAGATCCGAACTTTGTTGGTTCAATGTGCCAGGGTATTCATACAAAAACTGGAACACCAGTCTGGCAAATTGGCCGATTGGGTCAGGGATTTACTGTGCCGGAAAAGCAACTTTGTCGTCACTTGTACCCTGGCAAACAAGCTGGCCAGAATAGCCTGGGCTCTAACGGCATGACAGCAAACTTATGTAGCATAACGTCAGAAATACACCGGTTTAAAGAATCACTGATCTGGTTTTGCGAATACTGATATTGATGATACTAACGGCCCACCGGCCTGTTGAGGAACCTGTAAAACGGAAAGGCTCATTGAAGCCGTATATTTTCTGGAGGTTCATCAGGCGCGGAACTCATCGAGGCGCGGGAATAAAATCCCATTCAGACGCCAGATAGATTCAAGCAAGCCAACTTGTCGTCAAAATCGGTGTCGCAGAAACGGGAGTGACCATAGACCAAGCGGACCCCGAGTACACCAAGAACTTCACCGTAACGCATGCCACACCACCGCGCTGACATTAGCACGTCTGCGACGTGAGCCGGCTGGCGTCGACGCTTTTCTCTTCTACCACCCAAGTATACTGTATATTTATCATAGCGTTGTATGAAGACTTACTCTTCTGACAAACAATAATTCAAACTGGATGCCGTACGTAATATTAGGCTCAGTTATTTAGTCGATGCATTAAGGGAAAAGGCCTTAGCATCGAGGGGCGAAAGCCAAGCGAATCCAGTTGCCCTTGTGTAAATAGAGATTGGATTTTGGAGAGTAATCTCATTCCATTTTATTAAATTTCCTTATGTGAGAAAAATCCAACAAATCTTGAGTTACCATGTAACCGGTATTTTAATGGCTATCTGGAGATGAGTATGGAAAGTGTAAATGTTATTTTTGCAGAAGCATGCAGAATGGTCGGGGAATGCTGTTTAATGTTTGCGCAAAACGGAGAAGAGATTAGTCGGACCCGCGTTGCCAGGCGTTTAGAACGGGTCCAGGAGTCAGTAGTTACAATAACAGGTGAGCCGAATGATGCATTGTATCTGGCAATAGAGCGACTTCTTTGCTTCGACATTGCAGATAAAAAAGGTCATTGACGTAAATATGGCTAAATTTTTTATCAGAAATAATAAGCATTCATTGGTTAACAGGTAAATATGATGATAGAAATTGTTTGTGAAAAATGTGGTTCAGAAAGATTCATCTTTTTAACTAATTCGCGTCACAGTGGATCAGTAAACGAAATTCTATGTGAGAACTGTGAGACCCCTTTAAATGTTGACGAAAATTGGGCTGTAATTAGTCGGGATTCGGAAGAGAATTCTCAAAAATGCTAATGTTCCATGATAACTTGCCTAATAATTTTTGGTAATAAGCGTTTTTACTTTCAACGGCTTAATATAAGCTAGAATCTATGGCTAAGAATGCTGTCCGACCAGTACCTGCATCACTCTTAATCACACGCTAATTGTCATTTCTGATGCTAGAAAATCTAAAAAAATCACATAAATAATAAAGGCTGGTTCGAAATATACCAGCCTATAAACAAAAAAACAAAATCGTCGGATTGGAGAGATAGTTACTTCTTGTTGGTCTGATGTCATCTAGTCAAATGTTATCCCTATTGCGTTGAGCTATCCGATTGTAATAAAAAATGCCCACTGGGGAGCGAGCAATGCAATCAAATGCTCTTCAAGAAAATTCTTCCGTGCCTGTAATTCAACAGACAATTTATTATACTCTTTACCATATTATTTTTTCCAGTATTTGATAGACGGCAGGGCAAAGTAATCTTTTGCGTATGGTTCTGATAAATTAAGGTGAAGTGGTCAACAAAAACTGGCCACAGTTTTAGAGTTTTTCCAGAACAATCGCTCTGACTCATTGGGTGTTAAGCCACCGTTATATTGGTGGGGTCTGAGCTGGC
>NZ_JQJR01000031.1:0-2516 GCF_000745615.1 Rahnella sp. WP5
CATGCCAACGGCAGCATCAGCCCGATATTCGACAAGGAGAAAGAGCAGAAGCGGCTGGAAATCGCGCAGGCGCTGGGGGACGCAGGCAGCCAGGCGGCAGATATTGCGCGGACGGCGGGTGAGATAAAAGGGCTGGAAGCCGCGAAAGCCGCACATCCGGAACTGAGTGGCAAAGACCTGCTGGAGACAAAAGAGTACAAAGACACCCAGAAACAGTACGGTACCGGCAGTGATATCCAGCAAGGTATCAGCGCAGCGACGATGGCACTTCAGGGGCTGGCGGGTGGTGATATGGCAGCAGCGCTGGCAGGCGGCGCGGCTCCGTATCTGGCGGAGGTAGTGAAAAAAGCGACGGGTGACAATCAGAAAGCGAACATCATCGCGCATGCGGTGGTGAATGCCGCCATTGCAGCGGCGCAGGGCAGAGATGCAGCGGCAGGAGCGGCGGGAGCCGCCGCAGGTGAACTGGCGGGTATGATAGCGCTGGACACTTACGGCAAACCCATCAGCGAACTGACGGAGCAGGAAAAACAAAAAGTGCTGGCCTTATCGACGCTGGCAGCGGGTCTGGCGGGTGGTTTAACCGGAGACAGCACGGCAGACGGTATGACAGGCGCGATAGCGGGGAACACC
Source organism: Rahnella sp. WP5 (assembly GCF_000745615.1). NCBI lineage: Bacteria > Pseudomonadati > Pseudomonadota > Gammaproteobacteria > Enterobacterales > Yersiniaceae > Rahnella > Rahnella sp. WP5. The sequence continues at coordinate 634 of NZ_JQJR01000031.1, forward strand.
ACAGTGAACAACAACCTGTTAGGCGGCGGTACGGAAGCAGGCCAGGAAGCATTTATCCGTCAGCACGGTATTGATATGGCAAGTTGTGCTGATGCACCGGGTTCGGCAAGTTGCCAGAAGGCGCAGAATGAGGCAAATGCAGTGGCAGGCGCAATGGCGACCGCAGGGCTGATTTATCTGCCTGGAGGAATGCAGATGACAGGTGCTATTGGCGGCAGTGCTAATGCAGCGATCCAGTATGGCGTGAATGGTGAAATCAATCCTACAGATGTGTTGATAGCTACTTATGTGGGAGCATTTACGGCGAATACGGGACTGTGGGGAACTGTGGGTTGGAATGCAGCAGGTGGTGCGACATCAAGTTATCTGAAGGGAGATGATCCGTGGGCTGGAGGGGCTATAAGCGGCGGTGCTTCAGGCCTAGGTTATGGGATAGGTAAGTTTGCGCAGGGACCTCTGAACAAAATATTTAATCCAACTTGGAAAAACTATGAATGGGTTGATATGGGAATGGGCATATCAAAACCATTACCACCAAGTGCTATTCCTGGCATAGCGGGTAATACAGGAGCAGCAATTGCAACAGAAGGAACTGGTGCCATTATTAACGAGCAAATAAATAGTCTTAAGGAGAAAAAGTAATGAATGCGAAGACTGTATTTTCTTTATTTATTTTCAATATAATATGGATATTAATTCTTCTTTCTATGACTGTGATTATTTTTTTAATGCTTAGAACATTTGTATGGTTATCTTTTGGTGGGGATTTTCTTTTTTCACTGGAAGATATCCGAAGAGCTTATCGTATTAGTCTATTTGCTGGGCCTATTTGTGGGTCGGGTAGCTGGTTTATCTACTATCGTCATTACAGACATTACAAGTAAGTAAATCCTGACCAACAACGCTGGGATCGGATTAGACAGAAATGTTTATGAAAAACAGGGCATTAATTTTTAACATGGATATTTATATGAAAAGTAATTCGTTTTTTTTGATGATCGTGATTTTTCTTTCTGGATGTACTGTGGATATGAGCAGTTCTATGCCTGATTATCAGGGCAACGATACTTCTTTTATTCGTGTCGACAATAGTTTTCAACCAACACTTTTCAGGCTGGAAAAAATGTTACCTGCTGCGGAATGTATGAAATCAGAAGGTGTGTATGGACTTACATCAAAAGTAGCCGTGATGGGAATAAAAACCAGCTATTCAAAAAGAGTAACTGGGATCGCATCTCCGTCAACGCAATTCTCAAATAGGGGATATTTGGAATATACCATTCAAAGTGGGAAAGCATATAAAATATGGTGGCACTTTGATGAAAAAAGTATGTATGGCATAGATCTTGGTAGAACTTTTGAAAGATCATTTACGGCAGAAGATGGTCATAGTTATGAAATCCAAACAAAAGGTAATGATGTTGTTATCTATGATATTTCTGAAAGGAAAGAAGCAGATTATGTAAGCGTTAAAGAGTGCCAATATAAAAAAACAATGTTGGGGAAGAAAGAATATCTATGAAGTAATAATGATCCATCTTTATTTTCGTGGAGAACCGCACAATTTGCTGGCAGCCGTTGCAACTCAAAAGCCAGAGTTTCAGCACCGTCGGTTCGACGGGGGGAACGGCGCTGGCGCAGGCCACCACCGGCGATGCTTCCACCACCTTTGGTATCAGCGCCTCGGTTGGCACGCAGTCGTCCAAATCCGAGAGCCACAGCGGACAGAATACCGCCACGGGCAGCACGCTGACGGCGGGTGATAACCTGTCAATAACCGCGACGGGCGGCGATATCACGACCATCGGCAGCCAGATTAAAGCCGGGCTGGACGTGGCGCTGAACGCGGCAGACGACATCAACCTGATTTCCTCGCAGAACAC
>NZ_JQJR01000032.1:0-1065 GCF_000745615.1 Rahnella sp. WP5
CGTCCTGAATCCAAATTAGTGTCGCCGTGATCAGAATAAATAGAGAAGTATCCGTTATTGCGCTGGGTTGTCCCCTGCTGCTGATCGTCAAATTTCAGGGTGAAACTGCTGCTGTTCGAGCCATATCCATCGTACAGACACATATCTATAGTAGCCGAGCCGTTCATTTGCGTTTGATTACCTTTAGTGCCGGGCAATGGACGCAGGTTAAGGTCAACGCGCGGTGCGGCTTCGCCAAATTCGGGTAAATAAATTTGCTGGTTGTTATTGTCAGTAATCTTCAACGAAATGTGGGCAACCCAATCGGCTGCTTTGGCATCACTGGGGTAATGTTGTATCAGGCTGACTTTAAGCTCCGCCTGCCAGTCTCCACCCATAGGGAATTTTGCAATTTCCCCTTTGGGAACATAAAAAGTCGCTAGAGCTTCATTTACAGAACTCCCGGCAACTGCGGCAGCATTGATTATCCAGGGACCATATCCGCCGACTTTTCGGTAAGCAGTCAGATTAATGATAGCGGTTGCACCGCTCCTTTTTTCCTTAAAGAGCAAAGGAATGGTGGATTTAGCGCCATAAGTTGCGGTAGAAGAACCCTCTTGTACAGTCTGTGTCGGGCATTGACCATTATTTGGAGAAGTACTTGATAAACAGACCCAATTATTTTTAAAGGTCGCAGGGTCTGACTCGTTACCCCCACTTTCACCATTCCAGATATAGGCGTCTGTGGGTGCAGATTTATCCATAGTGACTTCAACAGTAGTATCTCTCCCCGAAGGAGGCTGAGCATAGAGAGTGGTACTTAAAAAAAACGATATGAATAGAAATGATACTGTCGTGATGCAACGCTGTATTTTTTTCATTTTAATGAAAGCTCTCTGGAAAAACTCAGTAGGTAATCGGAAATGTTTCAATGATTTATGATTAAATATAGCCTGAATTTAATTTGGGCTTTTCCTGTTACCTGTTGTTACCTAAAGCTGCGGTGTAAAATTAACAATCAGATGTCCGGTATAATTCCCGGCTTGTTTACTGTTGATATCCATTGTCTTGGTGCTGAGTTCCAGT
>NZ_JQJR01000033.1:0-3079 GCF_000745615.1 Rahnella sp. WP5
CATCACTCTCCGTAGCAGTACCGAGTGGTGGATTAGTCTGTAACAGAGTCTCTCAAATAATCGCAGCGCGATGGTGGAAACACCTTCGGGTTGTGAGGTTAAGCGACTAAGCGTACACGGTGGATGCCTAGGCAGTCAGAGGCGATGAAGGGCGTGCTAATCTGCGAAAAGCGTCGGTAAGGTGATATGAACCGTTATACCCGACGATACCCGAATGGGGAAACCCAGTGTGTTTCGACACATTATCATTACATGAATACATAGTGTAATGAGGCGAACCGGGGGAACTGAAACATCTAAGTACCCCGAGGAAAAGAAATCAACCGAGATTCCCCCAGTAGCGGCGAGCGAACGGGGAAGAGCCCAGAACCAGCATCAGTTTGTGTGTTAGTGGAAGCGTCTGGAAAGTCGCACGGTACAGGGTGATAGTCCCGTACACAAAAATGCACAGATTGTGAGTTCGATGAGTAGGGCGGGACACGTGACATCCTGTCTGAATATGGGGGGACCATCCTCCAAGGCTAAATACTCCTGACTGACCGATAGTGAACCAGTACCGTGAGGGAAAGGCGAAAAGAACCCCGGCGAGGGGAGTGAAATAGAACCTGAAACCGTGTACGTACAAGCAGTGGGAGCCTACTTGTTAGGTGACTGCGTACCTTTTGTATAATGGGTCAGCGACTTATATTTTGTAGCAAGGTTAACCGAATAGGGGAGCCGTAGGGAAACCGAGTCTTAACTGGGCGTCAAGTTGCAAGGTATAGACCCGAAACCCGGTGATCTAGCCATGGGCAGGTTGAAGGTTGGGTAACACTAACTGGAGGACCGAACCGACTAATGTTGAAAAATTAGCGGATGACTTGTGGCTGGGGGTGAAAGGCCAATCAAACCGGGAGATAGCTGGTTCTCCCCGAAAGCTATTTAGGTAGCGCCTCGTGAACTCATCTTCGGGGGTAGAGCACTGTTTCGACTAGGGGGCCATCCCGGCTTACCAACTCGATGCAAACTACGAATACCGAAGAATGTTATCACGGGAGACACACGGCGGGTGCTAACGTCCGTCGTGAAGAGGGAAACAACCCAGACCGCCAGCTAAGGTCCCAAAGTCATGGTTAAGTGGGAAACGATGTGGGAAGGCATAGACAGCCAGGATGTTGGCTTAGAAGCAGCCATCATTTAAAGAAAGCGTAATAGCTCACTGGTCGAGTCGGCCTGCGCGGAAGATGTAACGGGGCTAAACCATGCACCGAAGCTGCGGCAGCGACACTTAGGTGTTGTTGGGTAGGGGAGCGTTCTGTAAGCCGTCGAAGGTGAACTGTGAGGTTTGCTGGAGGTATCAGAAGTGCGAATGCTGACATAAGTAACGATAATGCGGGTGAAAAACCCGCACGCCGGAAGACCAAGGGTTCCTGTCCAACGTTAATCGGGGCAGGGTGAGTCGACCCCTAAGGCGAGGCTGAAAAGCGTAGTCGATGGGAAGCAGGTTAATATTCCTGCACTTGGTGTTACTGCGAAGGGGGGACGGAGAAGGCTAGGCTGGCCGGGCGACGGTTGTCCCGGTTCAAGCGTGTAGGGGGTGTGACCTGGTAAATCCGGTTGCATATCAACCCTGAGGCGTGATAACGAGCCACTACGGTGGTGAAGTAGCTGATGCCATGCTTCCAGGAAAAGCCTCTAAGCTCCAGGTAACACGAAATCGTACCCCAAACCGACACAGGTGGTCAGGTAGAGAATACTCAGGCGCTTGAGAGAACTCGGGTGAAGGAACTAGGCAAAATGGTGCCGTAACTTCGGGAGAAGGCACGCTGGCGCGTAGGTGAAGGGACTTGCTCCCGGAGCTGAAGCCAGTCGAAGATACCAGCTGGCTGCAACTGTTTAATAAAAACACAGCACTGTGCAAACACGAAAGTGGACGTATACGGTGTGACGCCTGCCCGGTGCCGGAAGGTTAATTGATGGGGTCAGCCGCAAGGCGAAGCTCTTGATCGAAGCCCCGGTAAACGGCGGCCGTAACTATAACGGTCCTAAGGTAGCGAAATTCCTTGTCGGGTAAGTTCCGACCTGCACGAATGGCGTAATGATGGCCAGGCTGTCTCCACCCGAGACTCAGTGAAATTGAACTCGCTGTGAAGATGCAGTGTACCCGCGGCAAGACGGAAAGACCCCGTGAACCTTTACTATAGCTTGACACTGAACATTGAGCCTTGATGTGTAGGATAGGTGGGAGGCTTTGAAGCGTGGACGCCAGTCTGCGTGGAGCCAACCTTGAAATACCACCCTTTAATGTTTGATGTTCTAACTCGGCCCCGTGATCCGGGGTGAGGACAGTGTCTGGTGGGTAGTTTGACTGGGGCGGTCTCCTCCTAAAGAGTAACGGAGGAGCACGAAGGTTAGCTAATCACGGTCGGACATCGTGAGGTTAGTGCAATGGCATAAGCTAGCTTGACTGCGAGAGTGACGGCTCGAGCAGGTACGAAAGTAGGTCATAGTGATCCGGTGGTTCTGAATGGAAGGGCCATCGCTCAACGGATAAAAGGTACTCCGGGGATAACAGGCTGATACCGCCCAAGAGTTCATATCGACGGCGGTGTTTGGCACCTCGATGTCGGCTCATCACATCCTGGGGCTGAAGTAGGTCCCAAGGGTATGGCTGTTCGCCATTTAAAGTGGTACGCGAGCTGGGTTTAGAACGTCGTGAGACAGTTCGGTCCCTATCTGCCGTGGGCGTTGGAAGATTGAGAGGGGCTGCTCCTAGTACGAGAGGACCGGAGTGGACGCATCACTGGTGTTCGGGTTGTCATGCCAATGGCATTGCCCGGTAGCTAAATGCGGAAAAGATAAGCGCTGAAAGCATCTAAGCGCGAAACTTGCCTCGAGATGAGTCTTCCCTGTGGCTTTAAGCCACCTGAAGGGACGTTTAAGACTAAGACGTTGATAGGCTGGGTGTGTAAGTGCAGCGATGCATTGAGCTAACCAGTACTAATGACCCGAGAGGCTTAACCTTACAACACCAAAGGTGTTTTTAGAGACTTGAAGTAGATTTTCAGCTGAAGTTCCGAGATTGGTTCGTAGTGCAAGC
>NZ_JQJR01000034.1:0-1740 GCF_000745615.1 Rahnella sp. WP5
CAAAAAATATCAAGTCTTAGAGTGACCAAGCAGTAATTCATTTAGTTGAATTATTACGAAGTAATCTCTGAGCACCGCTTCACTTGTTGAAGCAAATCGAACTTTTAATTGAAGAGTTTGATCATGGCTCAGATTGAACGCTGGCGGCAGGCCTAACACATGCAAGTCGAGCGGCAGCGGAAAGTAGCTTGCTACTTTGCCGGCGAGCGGCGGACGGGTGAGTAATGTCTGGGAAACTGCCTGATGGAGGGGGATAACTACTGGAAACGGTAGCTAATACCGCATGACCTCGAAAGAGCAAAGTGGGGGATCTTCGGACCTCACGCCATCGGATGTGCCCAGATGGGATTAGCTAGTAGGTGAGGTAATGGCTCACCTAGGCGACGATCCCTAGCTGGTCTGAGAGGATGACCAGCCACACTGGAACTGAGACACGGTCCAGACTCCTACGGGAGGCAGCAGTGGGGAATATTGCACAATGGGCGCAAGCCTGATGCAGCCATGCCGCGTGTGTGAAGAAGGCCTTAGGGTTGTAAAGCACTTTCAGCGAGGAGGAAGGCATCACACTTAATACGTGTGGTGATTGACGTTACTCGCAGAAGAAGCACCGGCTAACTCCGTGCCAGCAGCCGCGGTAATACGGAGGGTGCAAGCGTTAATCGGAATTACTGGGCGTAAAGCGCACGCAGGCGGTTTGTTAAGTCAGATGTGAAATCCCCGCGCTTAACGTGGGAACTGCATTTGAAACTGGCAAGCTAGAGTCTTGTAGAGGGGGGTAGAATTCCAGGTGTAGCGGTGAAATGCGTAGAGATCTGGAGGAATACCGGTGGCGAAGGCGGCCCCCTGGACAAAGACTGACGCTCAGGTGCGAAAGCGTGGGGAGCAAACAGGATTAGATACCCTGGTAGTCCACGCTGTAAACGATGTCGACTTGGAGGTTGTGCCCTTGAGGCGTGGCTTCCGGAGCTAACGCGTTAAGTCGACCGCCTGGGGAGTACGGCCGCAAGGTTAAAACTCAAATGAATTGACGGGGGCCCGCACAAGCGGTGGAGCATGTGGTTTAATTCGATGCAACGCGAAGAACCTTACCTACTCTTGACATCCACGGAATTCGCCAGAGATGGCTTAGTGCCTTAGGGAACCGTGAGACAGGTGCTGCATGGCTGTCGTCAGCTCGTGTTGTGAAATGTTGGGTTAAGTCCCGCAACGAGCGCAACCCTTATCCTTTGTTGCCAGCACGTAATGGTGGGAACTCAAAGGAGACTGCCGGTGATAAACCGGAGGAAGGTGGGGATGACGTCAAGTCATCATGGCCCTTACGAGTAGGGCTACACACGTGCTACAATGGCATATACAAAGAGAAGCGAACTCGCGAGAGCAAGCGGACCTCATAAAGTATGTCGTAGTCCGGATTGGAGTCTGCAACTCGACTCCATGAAGTCGGAATCGCTAGTAATCGTAGATCAGAATGCTACGGTGAATACGTTCCCGGGCCTTGTACACACCGCCCGTCACACCATGGGAGTGGGTTGCAAAAGAAGTAGGTAGCTTAACCTTCGGGAGGGCGCTTACCACTTTGTGATTCATGACTGGGGTGAAGTCGTAACAAGGTAACCGTAGGGGAACCTGCGGTTGGATCACCTCCTTACCTCAAGATACGCATTGTGCAGTGTCCACACAGATTGTCTGATAGAAAGTAACGAGCAGAAATACCTTAATAGGCTTGTAGCTCAGGTGGTT